>NZ_JBJJBQ010000001.1:0-798496 GCF_045446075.1 Flavisericum labens
CGGATCTATACAAGGCGGAATAACAAGTTGGTTTGTTGGTAAAGAAATGGAATATAAAAAAACGCACTACAACAATGTATAACCGCAATTACGGCGGATTCGACTGCGTCCGAATCCACTCGGAATTGCGAGCGTCAGTGCCAAACTGAAAATTAACGCATATTAACCCGTAACTGACGGTTATACGAGACCGTTACCACACATTTGAGAAATGACGCAATTTTTAGTTTTAATAGCAATATTTTTAGGAATTAGTTTAGTGCTGATTTTGACAAAATCTGACTTACCAAAATTGGAAAAGGTTTTTAAACGAATTTCGTTTTATTCTTTAATTGGAATTTTAACCTGTGCTTTACTTTTGGTTTTTGACTTTAGAATTAAAGGAAAGTACACAACCACAATTATTGGACTGACTTTCTTAATCTCGACAATTATATTATTCGGATTGACTAAAAAAACTCGAACTAAAATATTAAGTGGAATTTTAACAATTCCTCTCGTTATATTTGGAATTTCGAGTCTGATTTGGGAAATGCCTATTATCTTCTTCTATCTCTTAGCAATGCCATTTCATCCACCAAAAGCAAAATTTGAAATAGATAAAAAACACAATATAGAAGTCAGAGATGGTGGATTTATGGCGTGTGGAGAAAGTTTGTTTATTACAGAAAGTACCTTTCTTATTCTGGACAAAATAAAACACGTCGGAAATAACTTTTGCGTAACTGGAATTGATAAAATAGAAACTATAGAATTTAAAGAAAATAACGTGGAATTTTTAATCTATCACGATGGAAAAACTGAATTTGAAAATCCATATAAATATCAACCTGAAATAAAAAACGTGTGGTAACACCGTATATAATTTATTGCTAGTTCTAGCCTACTTACGAAAATCCTCGCGGATTTTCTATTCGGTTTTTATTTGCTAAATTAGGTGCTTAAACCACGCAACAAACCATATACAATCACGTTGTAAGTAATTTGAGAAAAACGCTAAACATACTGTTAATTCTGTCATTCGGACTTTTTTCTTGCAAGTCTGAAAAGAAATACTCGGACTATGACGAAACCGATTTTTATGAAGTTCAAGGAATTATAAATTATGCAAATCCGACAAGTGACCCTTTCGACAGTACAATCGAAAAAAATGTGAGTTTTACCTATTTTTTAGACCGACCAAATCCAAAAACTGGAATCGAGAATAATTTGGAAATGTTTGAGGCTCAAAAAGGATATCCGCTAATCGTTCTTGTCCATAAAGATGATGAAAATATAAGTTTTTATGGTAGAGTTGGAATTCTTGAAAACCTAAATAATAAGGAAAAAGATTTTCTTTCTAAACACATCGAAAAAGAAATGTCTAAGCTAAAGAAAAAGACACCTGAATATATTTATAATGCACTAATAAAAGACTCTGTAAAAGAAAACACAACGGACAAAAAATAAAAAAACTACTTACAACACCGTATAAAAAAAATTGCTAGTTTTACCTAAACCAAAGTTAGTTGCTCGTTTGCTAGCTTCTGATTTTCCTTCGGAAAATCCTCGCACACAAACACGCAACTTTCCTTATACATCAACGTTGTGCTTCATTATGACCCGTCCTGAATAAAGGCTACATAATTTTAAACATTATGTACAAAAATGACAAAGTAATCAGACGGTATTCAGAACCTTTTAAACTGAAAATTCTGGACGAACTAACAACCGGAAAACTTAACAAGTATCAACTAGGTAAAGCTTACGGTATTGCTCCTACCACCATTAACGAATGGATCAAGAAGTACAACCGTAAAGACCTCATGAACACCAGAGTAACCGTGAAAACCAAAGACGAGATAACACGTATTAAAGAGCTTCAAAAAGAGATTGAACAACTTAAAAAACTGCTTTTAAAAAAGGATATGGACGCTCTTGTGGATGAGTCCTACCTAGAAGTAGCTGCAGAACAACTGGGATACAAATCTGTTCTTGAACTTAAAAAAAAACTAAATATTTAGCCCTGGTAAAGGCCAAGGAAAAATCTAAGGGATTTACTTCTCTTTCAACTATAACAGCCTGTTTCGGACTAAAACGCGATGCTTACTACAAATTTAAACGTAGAGAAGACAGCCGTATTGAAATTGAAAAAAAGGTTGTGGCCATAGTGAAAAACAGACGTAAATCCCTGCCCAGAGAGGGTGTGCGTAAGCTCGAAAAATCATTAAAGGACGAGTTTAATAGAGCTAACCTTAAAGTCGGCAGGGACACCTTATTTAATATCCTTAGAAAGCACAATATGCTTACGCTCAGAAAGAAATACAGTTCCAGAACAACCAATTCAATGCACAGGTTCTATAAGTACAAAAACATCATCAAAGACCTGGAAGTCACAAGACCCAACCAAGTTTGGGTAAGTGACATTACCTATATCAGAACCATAAAGGGGTTTTGTTACCTGGCGCTCATTACAGACATGCATTCCAGAAAGATTATCGGTTATGACCTTAGTGATAGCCTGGAACTCAAAGGATGCGTCAGAGCGCTTAATAAAGCCATTTACCAAGCTAAAGATATTGACGGACTTATCCATCATTCTGACAGGGGCATACAGTATTGCAGCAATGTATACACACAAATTCTCAAAAGAAATAAGATAGATATCAGTATGACAGAAGAAAACCATTGTTATGAAAATGCCATGGCAGAACGTGTAAACGGCATCTTGAAAGATGAATTTTATCTTGACCAGACCTTTGATAATGTGGCACACGCGAAAAGAGCTACAAAAAATGCAATTAATTTATACAACGAAATAAGATTACATTTATCTTTAGACTTTAAAACACCTAATATGGTATATAAATTAACAGCGTAAATCAATTTTTAACCTGTAGCCATATTTCAGGACAAGACATTTACGAAACATAGTCTAAATGGAAATAACCAATCAATTTGATATAAAAAAATACTACAAAATTTTCGGATATATAAATCTGATTTTCAGTATTTTACTTGTTATTTTTTTAACTGATATTGAAATTAAAGAAAGGATTTTTGCTCTAATAGCAATTAATGTCGGATATCATATGCTCTATTTATTTTTTTCAAGTCTTTCAAAGGACTCGACTCGAATGAGCAATAATTTTAATAAAGTTATGGGAACTGGAATGTTAAAACTTTTCGCAATATTTGGAATCATATCTTCATTCACAATAATTTACTTTTTTATTACAAAGGCTATTTCTGAAAAAGAATATTTTGGCTTGTTTGGAATATGTATTCCCATCGGACTTTTTCTCGGAGCTTATAAATTATGGACTGATTTAAATAATGAATAAAAAAACGTTTTACAACAAAGAACTGAGTTGAAAACAACTTAACTACCCCATACAATTAAGTCGGGCATATTAATATACAATGGAAGAAGATGAAATTAGATTACTAGAAGAATATTTAGCTCATCAAATGCTACAACTTAGCGTTAGGTTTTATATTATTAATAAAGCTAGTAAACAATTTAAATTACCCAAAGACCTAGTAAGGTCGCAATATTTTAAGGTTAGAACACAAATAGGAAAGAAAGCGCTTAAAAGAGCTTTGATATACCTTATAATAGGCTCTATGACCTTGTTTATTGGAATTAGAGGAACTTTTGGTGTTTCTAGTAAAGTTCTTCTATGGGGTGCCTTATTGGTAGGTTCAGGCAGCGTAATAACTTCCCTCGGACTTTTTATTCTAAGTTTAAAAGGATATATGTCATTCCAAATGAGAAAGACGATGTGATAAAACCCAACGCCATACCTTATCACCAATAATTATTGAAAATTAAAATCTCTTGAAAACCCTATTATTAAAGGGATTGGAATAAATGAGAGAAACGACCCGACTACTAGTTAAGCACTCTAGCCAACTGAGTTACATCCCCATTAAATTATTTTAATCCGCTTAATACCAATACTGGTATATCGCTATGAAAATCTTTTTTCAAAATCGTGTTTTTTTCCCATTTCTTGGTAAAAAAACCACGCTTTCTTCTAACTACACATAACATATCCGGATTGTGCGACTCAAAATGACGCAACACTCCTTGGTATGTCGTGGGGCTTTCGGTTTTTGTAATATTGTTAACCAAGGTTTTTAAATCTTTGTTAAGCTTAAAATCATCTGCATTGTAAAAAGGTGTTTTCACCAATAACAAATCCACCGAAGATTGAAACCTTTCCCTTATCGCGCTTAATGGTCCCAAAGCATTTTTCTTTTTTATAATAGCCGATTTTACTGCCATTAAAATGCTTATTGGAGCAGAAAACACGTAACCTTCGGGGACAATAAGTGCCGGAACCTGCATTTGCTTGATAATTTTACCAGATGTTTTTCCTAAATAAACTTCGTCTTTTATCGAGTTTGTTCTGGGTTCAACCAAAACCAAATCTACATTGGCCACTTTACAAGCCAATTCTAAAGTATCAATTAACTTTCCTTTTAAAACTTTAACCGTTACGTCAACATTTTTGGTATCAATTTGAGACATTAAAGAGTTTAAAAACTGTATGCTTTCACGCTCAATGATGTTATCAACCTTTATCATGGTTCCAGCCTTGGTGTACACATTATAAACCTGCACCACAAAAAGTTTTGCTCCAAAAGCTTCAGCAAAATCTACAGCATACTGCAAATGGCTAACTGCATTTTTTGACGACCCTACGGGAACTAAAATATTCTTCATACTCATAGATTAATACTGAAAATACAATAACTTCGCTGCAAAAGTAATACATTTTGATTATTTGCAAAGCGGACAATGTAGATTTGCTTTTATTTTTCAACAAAATTTATGGTTTAAAATCCCCTTTTGATTCTATGAGCATAGACATCAGTTTAAAACACATAAACAAATTAGCTATCCCAGCACTTATTGCCGGAATCTCTGAGCCCATTTTATCGCTAACCGATGCCGCCATTGTAGGCAACATTGATTTGCACGCCACCGAATCATTAGCTGCTGTGGGTATCGTTTCAACATTTTTATCAATGCTTATTTGGGTGTTGGGACAAACAAGAAGTGCTATTTCGTCCATTGTATCACAATATGTTGGTGCCAACAAACTGGACAATATTAAAAACCTGCCTGCACAGGCCATTTTAATTATTACTTCTTTAAGCTTCCTTATTATTGCTTCAACCTATCCATTTGCTGAGTTTATTTTCAAACTTTACAACGCTTCCAATGTTATTTTAGATTACACCGTCATTTATTATAAAATAAGAGTCTTGGGATTTCCGTTTACCCTATTTACCATTGCTGTTTTTGGGGCTTTTAGAGGATTACAAAACACCTATCACCCCATGATAATTGCCATTATTGGGGCGGCTTCCAACATTGTATTAGATGTTATTTTGGTTTACGGCATTGAAGGCTACATTACCCCAATGAATATTGAAGGAGCTGCCTATGCGAGCGTTTTAGCTCAAATTTTAATGGCGATTTTATCCGCTTACTTTTTGCTAAAAAAAACGGTTATTCCGTTAAGGGTGAGCTTTCCGTTCAATCCAGAAATCAGGCGCTTTATCTTTATGATTCTCAATCTGTTTGTCCGAACAGTGGCACTTAACGTTACCTTGTATTATGCCAGTGCTTTCGCTACAAGTTATGGACCCAGCTATATTGCGGCCTATACCATTGCTATTAACTTATGGTTTCTTGGTGCTTTTGTAATTGATGGCTATGCTGGTGCAGGAAATATTCTATCGGGTAAATTATTTGGTGCCGAAGCCTACAAAACCTTAATTCAACTAAGCAATAAACTGATTAAATATGGACTTGTCATAGGTATTATTCTAGGTCTGGTAGGTGCTATTTTTTATTACCCCATCGGACGTATCTTTACCAAAGAACCCGAAGTATTAAATGCCTTTTACAACATCTTCTGGATAATCTTGGCCATGCAGCCGCTTTGTACTTTAGCCTTTATTTTTGATGGCATTTTTAAAGGTCTAGGCAAAATGAAATACCTCAGAAACGTATTGTTATTTTCTACCTTCATCATATTTGTTCCCATTTTATTTGGGCTGGATAGTTTGGGCTATAAACTACACGCCATATTTATTGCCATGACCTTTTGGATGTTGGCTCGAGGCATTCCCTTAATTGTGAAATTCCGGCAGACCTTTTTACCATTGGGAGAAAAACAATAACTTTGCCATTAAACGTAACTATAATGTTTTTAACTACTGTCGCGCAAGATATCGACGCCATAAAAGAAAAAATAGCCAGTGCTCCAGATAAAGGTTACGAAATTGGCGTTTTTATTGGCACTATATTACCTTTTATCGTTTTAGTGGTAATTGCTTACCTCATTTACAGATACAACAAGAATAAAATAAATAAAGAATAATGGGCAACAGACTTTTTCTAATTTTAGCCATAGTTTTAATCATCATTTACTTTTACAACCGAAACAGAGGCCGTAGATAAACCAAATAAAACTACCTTGTTTTTAGCCAACCTGTAATACTTAAACGTTTCGTATTTACGGGCTTTACTTCGTGTTCAATAACTTGGCTTTCAAAAATTACGATTCTTCCAGGAAAGGGATAAATAACCTCTTCCTTCTCTTCACCATTTTCATTAAGATAAAGCACCAGTTCGCCACCATTTTCGGGCAACCAATCTTCTTCATTTAAATAACAAACAAATGATAGTTTTCGCCTATCGTCGTTCTGAAATGTATCGATATGTCGCTTATAAAATGTTCCTGAAGGATATATAGCATAGTGAAATTCCTTGTGTAAAATCCCTAAAAAGCAAGTGCGGTTTAAATACGCCACCAAATCATTTATTTTAGTAAAAAATAACTGTTCGGTAGTATTGGCTTTGCTCTCATCCATCCACAAAATTAAATCGCCACGAATTGATTTTACAATGGTTTCATTAACCCGATTACCAATAGCCGCTTTTTTAAAGGCATCTACTTCATGTTTTTTAAGCAACATTTGCCTTAGCTGCATAACCTCATCGGGAGTGAAGAAATTCTCAACAATACTAAACTGATTTTTCCCTATGTTGGCAATAATCTGCTCATAAATAGGGTTTTCCTCAAAATCAATAGACTCAAAGAGATGATTCATAAATCATTAACAAAATAAGCCCTATCTGTAGTTAAATAAAAGCGAGCAAATGTAATCTAAAAATCGGTTGGTAAAACAAAATCAATATCTTTGCAACATAATTCTTTCTCCATGGGCAACAACATTCGCATTACCAAGAAATTCGATTTTGAAACCGGCCACGCACTATACGGGTACGACGGAAAATGTAAAAACGTTCATGGCCACAGTTACAAGCTTTTTGTTACCGTTATTGGCAAACCCATAGCCGACCGTTCCAACGTAAAATATGGCATGGTTATCGATTTTGGCGACCTTAAAAAAATTGTAAAAGAAGAAATTGTAAATGTGTTCGATCATGCCACAGTCTTCAACAAAAACACCCCGCACGTTGAGCTGGCAAAAGAACTGCAAGATCGCGGGCACAACATCCTTTTGGTCGATTATCAGCCCACAAGCGAGATGATGGTTATTGATTTTGCAAATAAAATCAGTAAGCGCCTACCCCAGCACATCAGCCTACACAGTTTAAAACTACAAGAAACCGAAAGTTCATTTGCCGAATGGTTTTCATACGATAACATTTAGGGCGCTACCTTTTCAGGTCGGGCTTTACGTTGCAAGTACGCGCTCCGGCGTCGCTGCGGGCTTTCCACTGCAATCCCTAGCGCACCACCTTGCTGTGTTCTTGGCTTAAACCAATGGTTAATAATACCACCAAAGGCAACATCAAAAATAAAAAGGTGAGATTCCTGTCTTCACAGGAATTAAGTATATTTACGCCATGCAAATTCCAAAAGGAAAAAAAATATACTTCGCTTCCGATAACCATTTGGGCGCCCCAACAGCCAAAGCCTCACTTCCGCGCGAAAAAAAATTCGTAGCCTGGTTAGACGAGGTTAAGCATGACGCAGCAGCCATTTTTTTACTGGGCGACCTGTTCGATTTCTGGATGGAATTTAAAACCGTAGTGCCACGTGGTTTCACCAGAACCCTAGGTAAACTGGCCGAAATAAGCGATTCTGGCATACCCATTTACTACTTTGTGGGCAACCACGACCTTTGGATGAATGGCTATTTTGAGGAAGAACTCAACATTCCCGTTTACCACAAGCCAAAGGAATTTACTTTTAATGATAAGACTTTTTTTATTGGCCATGGCGATGGTTTAGGCCCGGGCGACAAAGGCTATAAACGGATGAAAAAGGTATTCACAAACCCATTTTGTAAATGGCTGTTCCGTTGGCTTCACCCCGATTTGGGCGTGCGTATGGCGCAGTACCTTTCAGTAAAAAACAAAATGATTTCTGGCGATGAAGACATCAAATTTTTGGGTGAGGAAAACGAATGGCTGGCGCTGTATTGTAAACGCAAACTTGAAGAAAAGCACCGCGATTATTTTGTATTTGGTCACCGTCATTTACCATTAGAAATCAATCTCAATGAGAAATCTAAATACGTCAACACTGGCGACTGGATTACCTATTACACCTTCGGAGTTTTTGATGGCGAAACATTTCAATTAAAAGAATATTAATCCTCTTTTTCACTGGCTTCAAAATCTTCGGTTAAATCCAAATTTCGCAACGTTGGATTTTTAACACCTATCGAAGCAACAGTAATTAATGTCATGGTGCCACCAAAAACCACTGCTGCCACAGGGCCAATTAATTTTGCTGCCAGTCCACTTTCAAAAGCACCCAATTCGTTTGAAGACCCAACAAACATTGAGTTTACTGCCGACACCCTACCCCGCATATCATCGGGTGTTTTTAACTGCAATATGGTTTGCCTAATCACCATGGAAACCCCATCGGTAGCTCCACTTAAAAATAAGGCCAGAACACTTACCCAAAATATATTTGATAGACCAAAGACAATAATACAAATACCAAAACCAAAAATAGTAGCCAATAATTTCTTCCCGGCATTTTTACTTACAGGTAAATAGGTGGTCATAAACATACTAAAAATGCTTCCCAAAGAAATGGAAGCGTTTAAAATGCCAAAACCTTTCGAACCAACTTCTAGAATATCCTGAGCAAATACCGACAATAATGCGACCGTTCCCCCAAATAAAACAGCTATCATATCTAAGGTTAAAGCTCCTAAAATGGCTTTGTTACTAAATACAAAACGCACACCCACTTTTAAGCTTTCCTTAACAGGCTCTCCTATTTTAGGATTTAAAATCGGTTTTTTCTTGATTAGAAAAGTCAAAATAAAGGAAATAACAACAAGTACAAATATCATACACAGCGTTTTCGGCACGCCCATCCAATGAATGGAAAAGCCGCCCAAAAGAGCCCCCAATACAGCCGCGGCTTTCCATGTACTCGTGCTCCAAGTTGCGGCGTTGGGATATATTTTCTTCGGAACAATAAGTGCTACCAACGAAAAAATAGTGGGGCCAAAAAACGAACGTAAAAAGCCACCAAAAAACACCAAAGCATAAATAACATATAAAATAGAATTTGTGTTCCAATTGCCAACAACCTTATTCCATGTCAATAAAAAAAGACCTAAACTAATTAACGAAAAAGCTGCAATACAAATGGCCAATAAATTTCGTTTTTCCTTTTGATCAACAATATGTCCGGCAAACAGTGCCATTGTAAATGCCGGGATAATTTCCATTAAGCCAATTAACCCGAGATAAAGTGGGTCTTTGGTTAGGCTATATACTTCCCACTCTATAACAATAAATTGCATAGACCAGCCGAAAACTAGGACAAACCGTACTAGCAAGAATATATTGAATTCCTTTATCCGAAGAGCGGCATACGGGTCTGTTTTTGCCATAGAATTAATTTCTGTTAGAAAATAAATCTAAATACTCCCTAAACATATAGATTCTACCTCTTTCCGAACCCGTAACCTCTTCTAAAATTTTTAATTTTTCTAAATCTCTAAGAAGCTTATAAGCCGATGCTGGAGATTTATCTATAACTTCAGCGACTGTTGTTGCGTTTATTGCAGGTTTTGTGTATAGGTAGTCTATTAGCTGTTTTGCACTGGTACTTCTTCCTTTTAATTTTTTAATTTTTTCATCAATATTCTTTTGAAGTTGTAAAATTCCGTCGAATGTTTTAACTCCTTTTTGTGCCGTTTCAATAATTCCGGTTAAGAAAAATTTAAGCCATTGAGATAAATCATTATGTGTCCTTACCCGCATTAAATTATCATAGTAGAGCATTCTATTTCTTTCGAAAAAATCAGACAGATATAAAATGGGTTGTTTTAAAATCCCCTTGCTTACCAAATATAAAGTAATTAATAATCGACCTACTCTTCCATTGCCGTCTAAAAAAGGGTGAATAGTTTCAAATTGATAATGAATAATAGCTATCTTAAGCAAGTCAGGCAATTGGTTTAAGTCATCATTTGCAAATTTTTCAATATCTGACAACAAGTCGTTAATTGCATTATGATTTGGTGGAATAAAAACAGCATCATTTATTGATGCTCCACCAATCCAATTCTGGCTTGTTCTATATGCTCCAGGCATTTTATGCTCTCCCCTTACACCGCTTAACAAGATTTTATGTGTCTGTTTTATAAGCCTTGACGAGAAAGGAAGCGTATGGAGCATTTTAACGGCTTCATTCATTGCAGCTATGTAATTCTGTACTTCTTCCCAATCATCTCTTTTTTCTATTGAAACCTCATCCTTACTTAAAAAAGCTTCTTCCATATTGGTTTGTGTACCTTCAATTTTAGAAGATTGAGTAGCTTCTTTTGCAATATGCATACTCACATATAAATCTAAGTTTACATATTCTGAATACATATCCAGCCTTCCTAAATGCCTATCTGCTTTACTTAATAGAGCAAAAACTTGCATATCTGTAATTTGCCACTCCCTATTAATTAAATTAGGTTCAAAACTTTTATAAAATCCTTGATTTATTTTTTTTCCTGATTGAAAGCTATCCATAAAAATATTTTATTTTACAAAAATAAGAAAAACTAAATTAAATTGATTTTTGTTTTAGTTTTATGTTAAATTCTAAAATAAATTGTTTTATACTTTTATTTTATTCAATAAAATTAAAACTATTTAATATCTCTTAGTTTTAATTGCAAACTTACATTACCCCGCCAATCATTTTCATCAATGGAGTAAACAGATTTAAATGGTTTTCCTTCAGAAATAACATCAAACCTGTCTCCCATACTAAAGCCTATACAGACAAATGTGCTTGATGAGCCAGATTGTGTAGCCGTAAGCCTTAAATGGGTTTTATCTTCGCCTACGCACTTTCCATAGCCTGTATCAACCAAGTTATCGGTCATAAAAACGGGGGTCATATTACTAGGGCCGTATGGAGCAAACTGTTTTAAAATTCTATAAAATTTTGGCGTGATGTCTTTTAAGTCGATTTGGGTATCGATATTAATCTCTGGTATCAGTAAGTTTCGGTCGATGGTTTTAGACACTATATCTTCAAAAGCCTGTTTAAATGCTTCGTAGTTTTCTTCTTCAAGGGTTAAACCCGCTGCATATTTGTGTCCACCAAATTGTTCAATGTGTTCCTTACAAGCTTCCAAGGCGTTATAAACGTCAAAACCTCTAACAGACCTTGCCGATGCGGCCAATTTATTGCCACTTTTAGTAAATACCAAAGTAGGCCTATAATACGTTTCCGTTAACCTCGACGCCACAATCCCTATAACGCCTTTATGCCATTCTGGATGATAAACTACGGTGCTTAATCGGTCTTGTTCATTTAATTCCTCTATCTGGTTAAGGGCCTCTTCAGTAATTTGCTTATCTGTTTCGCGCCTATTTAAATTGTAGTTATTAATGCCTTCAGCAGACTTTTCGGCCAGTTCCTCTTCTTCTTCTACCAATAAACTTACCGCATAATTGCCATGCTCCATCCGGCCAGCAGCATTAATTCTTGGTGCCACAACAAAAACTACATCGGTAATGGTAAGTTCTGTTTTTTCAACCTGCTTTAAAATAGCTTTAATTCCTGGTCTGGGATTGGTATTTATTACCATTAGGCCAAAATGGGCCAATACGCGATTTTCGCCATCAATGGGAACGATATCGGCACCAATAGCTGTGGCCACCAAATCTAGATATTCGGTTAAATCGGCAGCTGTTTTTCCTTGTTTTGATGCTAATGCCTGAACAAGTTTAAAGCCAACACCACAACCACATAATTCTTTATAAGGATAGTTGCAGTCTTCTCGCTTGGGGTCTAAAACGGCTTCGGCATCCGGAATTTCATCCCCTGGTCTATGGTGATCACAAATAATAAAATCTATACCTAATGTTTTGGCATGTGCCACTTTTTCGACTGATTTTATTCCACAATCGAGTGCTATAATGAGGGAAAAATCATTTTCTAGCGCAAAGTTTATCCCTTTATACGATATACCATAACCCTCATCATATCTATCAGGAATATATGTATAGACTAATCCATGCCGCGTTTTAAGATAGGTAGACATTAATGCAACTGCCGTTGTGCCATCCACATCGTAATCGCCATAAACCAAAATGTTTTCCTTATTAGCAAAAGCTTGCTCAATGCGTGCCACGGCCTTGTCCATGTCTTTCATCAAGAACGGGTCGTGCAGGTGCTTTAGTTTGGGCCTAAAAAACCGTTTGGCCTCATCAAATGTTTCAATACCCCGCTGCAAAAGCAAAGTAGAGATATTTTCATCGACTTGCAGAGCCTTTTGTAACGATTTAACTTTATCAGAATCAGGTTGTGGTTTTAAGGTCCAACGCATACAAACAACTTAAACTACCCTACAGGAAAAAAATCCACTTTATCATAATGGAAATGAGTTTTCACATCCATCTTTGAAAATTGACGAAACATTTCCATAACGCCACAGTATTTTTCAATGGACAAATCAACAGCACGCTGTAATTTTTTTTCATTTAAATCTTCACCATAAAAATGAAAATGCACGCTTACCTTATCGTAGTATTTTGGATGTTCTTCGGTTAAATTGGCTTCAATTTCAATACTAAAATCATCAACCTTTAATTTCATTTTTTTTATCAAGGCGGCCACATCAATCCCCGAACATCCGGCAAGACCAGAAAGCATCAAGGCTTTTGGACGATAACCTTCACCTTTTCCTCCGCTTTCCTCTCCTGCATCAATAAATAAATTGTGCCCAGAAGGATTCGTGCTTTCAAACCTCATGTTTCCTAGCCACTTTGTAGAAACTTTTACTGCCATTTAAACTATTTTTTTGTTAATTGTAGATATCAAAAATACTACAAAATTCACAACAATGCCTTTAGTAAAGCCTTTATCTGCCGATCATGATTTGGAAACCAAGAAATTAGCTGAATTTTTTAATGAAACCTTGGGGTTTTGTCCCAATTCGGTACTTACCATGCAACACCGCCCAGAAATCAGCAAAGCTTTTATTAATTTAAACAAAGCCGTTATGGCCAATGAAGGCCGTGTAACATCTGCTTTAAAGCGAATGATTGCCTGGGTAAGCAGCAACGCTACAGGGTGCCGATATTGCCAAGCGCATGCCATCCGTGCCGCAGAACGTTACGGTGCTAAACAAGAACAACTGGATAATATTTGGGACTACAAAACCCACCCTGCCTTTAACGAAGCCGAACGTGCCGCTTTAGATTTTAGTCTGGCAGCCAGCCAAGTGCCGAATGCCGTTGATGAAAGTATAAAAAGTCGATTGTACGACCATTGGAATGAAAGTGAAATTGTTGAAATGCTCGGGGTAATTTCGCTTTTTGGCTACCTAAACCGATGGAATGATAGCATGGCAACCACTATTGAAGATGGCGCCGTTGAAAGTGGTGAGCGGTATTTAGGAAAGTATGGCTGGAGTGAAGGAAAGCACATTTAGCAAATATGAAAAAACACAAACATGACTCATAAAAAACTTGTTACACTTACTTTATTAATCATTTTAGGCTTTTATTATAATTGCAAAAATGAAACGGATAATAACAACTTTAAACTAATTGAAAGAAACTCATACTTTATTGATTCATACAACGGGATAAGTGTTTACAGAAACAACGAAAACCGCAAACCCATGAGTGGCTATTTTGTAGTTGGTGATAAATTTAAAAAATGGGAAGAGTTTAAAGTGAAAGAGGGCATTTTAAATGGTGCTTATATTATTTTTCATAATAACGGGAAAATTTTTTCTCAATCCCATTATGTTAACGGCAAACTTCATGGTGAAGAGAAAACATATGATGTTTTGGGAAATTTATCAAAAATAAGCACATACAACTATGGCATACTTTACGGAAAAAGCAAGACTTATTTTGATAATGGAAATATCAAATCTGAATCTAAAATCAAGGATGAAAAAGTAGTTGAATCTATCTCATACGATTTGATTGGTAACATTGAATCTCAAATGTTCATAAAAGACGGACGGAGCCTTACTCAAACTATTAAAAGCGGAAAGGTGTTTTCTGAATACATTTCATCAAATTATGACGATTTTGAAGCCATGAAGTTTTTCAATGAAGATGGCTCCCTAAAATTATATTTTAGAATGCTGGAGGATGGCGACAAAAGCTATATAATAGAATTGAACGAAAATAATGAAGAAATAAAACGTATAGATATTAAAGCCAACCCCCAAGAAGTATTTAAATATCAAGAATTCTTAAAACAATTTTAAATAAATTCACGCACTGCTAATTGTAGCTCGGGTAAAACCTCAACCCCAAACCATGGGTTTTTACTCAACCAAAATCGGTTTCGCGGCGACGGGTGCGGTAACGGTAAAAACTTGGGCAGATATTCATTATAATTCTTAACGGTTTCGGTTAATGTGTTTTTAGCCTTCTTGCCCAAATAGTATTTTTGGGCGTACATACCTATTAAAAGTACCAACTCCACCTCTTTCATTTCCTCAAACAAAGCTTGGTGCCATTGCGGTGCACATTCGGGGCGTGGTGGCAAGTCTCCACTTTTTCCTTTTCCTGGATAGCAAAACCCCATGGGGATAATAGCGAATTTGGTTTCATCATAAAATTCTTCATCTGAAACATCAAGCCATTCACGTAACTGTTTGCCACTGGGATCATCCCAGGGAATTCCAGAAGCATGCACTTTAGTTCCAGGAGCTTGACCAACAATTACAATTTTTGATTGAGGGTGTGCAGAAACCACAGGTCGCGGACCAAGAGGTAAATGTGATTTACAAATCGTGCATTGTTTTATATTTTTGAGTAAAGTTTGCATGTTACTTGATGAGATTCTGAATCAAGTTCAGAATGACAAAAACTACTATTTTTCCTTTAAAGGCTGTGTTTCAAAACTCAAACCATCAAAACCTGTTTTCATAAAATTTCGGATGTTTTGATGTCCATTTCCGTTCGGGTCTTTCAATACATCATCAAAATAGTGCTTGCCAAAACAAGCCAATGCCTCTTCTTTTGAAAAGCCATGAATCTTGGCGAAAGCTAACAACTTACACGACCCAGAATTTTCGCTTGCTCTATTTTGAATATTTCCGTTTTTAAAAGCCGTTGGCGTAAATTCATAGTTAGCCTCTATTACAGCCATAGTTTCTGAAAATTCAATAGCTTCAGGAGTTTCTTTTAATTTATTCTTAAATGTATTTATATTCATTTCTATAATTTAAAATAGTGTACTGTCATGATAAGACCCTGAAATAAAACTTCGACTCCACTCAGTGTGACAAGTTCAGGATGACATCTATCTCTATTTATTTGTTCCTGCCACAACAATAACTATTTCGCCCTTTGGCGGTTTGTTGGTGTAATATTCCAATACTTCATGTGCCGTTCCACGGATGGTTTCTTCGTAAAGTTTAGTCAACTCTCGTGATACCGACACTTGGCGGTCTTCACCAAAATATTCACAAAAATGACCTAAAGTTTTTACTAATTTATGTGGACTTTCGTAAAAAATCATGGTTCGAAGTTCTTGTGCCAAAAGTAGCAATCGGGTTTGGCGCCCTTTTTTAACGGGCAAAAACCCTTCAAAAACAAATTTATCGTTGGGAAGACCAGAATTTACCAAAGCAGGCACAAAAGCAGTGGCGCCAGGTAAACATTCTATTTCAATATTGTTTTCTATACAAGCGCGGCTCAATAAAAACCCAGGGTCAGAAATGGCCGGGGTACCAGCATCACTAATTAAAGCTATGGTAGTCCCGCTTCTTAATTTTTGCACAATCCTTTCAATCGTTTTATGCTCGTTGTGCATGTGGTGGGATTGCATGTGGGTCGAAATTTCAAAATGTTTTAATAGTTTACCTGAAGTCCGGGTGTCTTCGGCCAAGATTAAATCAGCTTCTTTTAAAACGTCTATAGCTCTGAAGGTAATGTCTTTTAGGTTACCTATGGGTGTAGGCACAATGTAGAGTTTACTCATACTTTAGTTAAACTTGGCTTCAATAATTTGCATAAAACGTTCTTCAAATTCCTCTTTACCAAGCCAGTTATTATAATCTGGTTTCACCATAGTTTCTATAAAGTTTTTGGCATTGGTATAGGTCTGAAAAGTATTTAACTGTGATACTACACGGTCGTAGTCTTCGCTCTGGCCTTCAAACAAGTGTTTTATAAATGCTATTTTGTCGTTCAAACCAATGTTTAATCCTCCTATTTTCAGTTTATCGTTTAAAGATTTTTTTTCATCAGGATGCCCATTTTGACTGTGAATTGCAGGCTCAAAAATAGGGGTTTCATCAAACCCCGCGGTAATATCTTCCAAATCATATTTCTTTATTGGTGCTTCCGGTTTAGCTTCTTTAAAAGCCGTATCTCTATCATCGGTATCATCTGGCATCTGGGCCACCATATCTTTGATTTTGTTCATAACTGGCTCCATAATAGCATCCTCTTCATCTTCATCAAGGTTCACGTATATTTTATCTTCAACCTCAATATTATGGCTTATTTTATCATCAAAAGCTTTACCTCGCATTCCAAAAAAAACAGTATCATTTCCAATGGTTGGCAGTTCGCCTTCAAAATTATCGTGTGCAAATTTCAATACCGATAACTTTTCGTAAAGCACCGATACCTCAGCATGCATTTTAAGTACATCTTCCTTCCCTTTTAAATCAATAATCCTCTCCGCGATACTTATCAACTCGGCTTCTATCTTCTTCTTCATGGTTTACAATTTTAAAATTATTGTGCTATAGGCTTTTGTTTTTTACTAAATTTACGCCACCTTTATACAGAACTAATAATTGCTTTGTTTTAGTGCTAAAATTACGAAATGTTTCTCGAAAATACGGTAAATCATAAAGAACAATTTGGTTGGATTGAAGTTATCTGTGGCTCAATGTTTTCTGGCAAAACCGAAGAACTTATAAGACGTTTAAGACGTGCGCAGTTTGCAAGACAAAAAGTGGAAATTTTCAAACCCGCCATTGATGTGCGTTATGATGAAGATATGGTTGTTTCCCACGATGATAATGAAATTCGCTCAACGCCCGTACCAGCCGCCGCCAACATACCTATTTTGGCCGATGGCTGTGATGTTGTGGGTATTGATGAAGCCCAATTTTTTGATGATGAAATCGTTAGGGTTTGTAACGATTTGGCCAACAAAGGCGTTAGGGTAATTGTGGCCGGATTGGATATGGATTTTAAAGGTAACCCCTTTGGCCCCATGCCCAATTTAATGGCAACGGCCGAATATGTTACCAAAGTACATGCCGTTTGTACTCGTACCGGAAATTTGGCCCAATACAGCTACCGAAAATCTAAAAATGACAATTTGGTGCTATTAGGAGAAGTTGAAGAATACGAGCCGCTTAGCCGTGCCGCATTCTACAAAGCCATGTTGCGCGATAAAGTAAGAAACATGAAGGTAAACGATGCCGAAGAAATAATAAACAAACCCAAAGATTCCGATGCCTAAAGCACAAGAAACAGTGCTTGAAATAAACCTTAACGCACTTCACCATAATTTTGAACACCTTAAATCTAAATTACAACCGCCAACCAAGTTTTTGGCAGTTGTAAAGGCGTATGCTTACGGTAGTGATGCTTGCGAAATTGCTAATTATTTACAAGATTTGGAGGTTGATTATTTCGCAGTAGCCTACATTAATGAAGGCATGGTACTCAGAAAAGCAGGCATTACCAAACCCATTTTAGTTTTACACCCCCAAACGGTAAATTTTAAACAGCTTATTGAGCACTGCTTAGAGCCTAGTTTGTATAGCTTCAAAATTTTAAAGGAATTTATGGAAGTTGCCTCGGCGGACGAGTTAAGCAACTATCCCGTTCATATTAAATTCAACACTGGTTTAAACCGATTGGGGTTTGATGAAAAGGCCGTCGATGATATCGTTTTGAAACTGAAAACTTCCGAAGCCATAAAAGCAAAATCTATTTTTTCGCATTTGGCGGCTAGCGAAGATCTTGGTGAAAAAGCGTTCACAAAAAACCAAATTGAACGGTTTAAAACTATTGCCAATAATTTTACAAAAGCTATAGGTTACAAACCAATACTTCACATGTGTAATACTTCTGGAATTTTAAATTACCCCGAAGCGCATTTTGACATGGTTAGGAGCGGCATTGGCCTTTACGGTTTTGGAAATTCTGAAAAAGAGAACCAAAATTTGCAACCCATTGGCACTTTAAAAACAGTTATTTCGCAAATTCATCAAATAAAAAATGGTGAATCTGTAGGATACAACCGAGGTTTTAAAAGTAATACCACAATAAAAACGGCAACATTACCCATTGGCCACGCCGATGGCATTGGCAGACAATACGGCAATGGTAAAGGCTATGTTACCATAAATAACCTAAAAGCCCCAATTATTGGCAATGTTTGTATGGATATGATTATGGTTGATATAACCCATATTGATTGTAACGAAGGGGATGAAGTTATTGTTTTTGGTAAAAACCCAACGGCCGAAACTATTGCTGATACGGCAAACACAATCTCTTATGAGCTTATAACATCTATATCACAGCGGGTTAAAAGGGTTTTCTTAAAGTAAAAAATTATCAAATGTTAATTTTTTTTAGTTAATTTGACCTTTACTAACAAAAAATTTAAAATTATGTTAAAAGAGTTTAAGGAATTTGCAATGAAGGGTAACCTTATTGACATTGCAGTTGGTTTTGTTATGGGTGCTGCTTTTAAAGAAGTAGTAACAGCATTTACCGGGGGGATTGTGTCTCCGTTGATTGGATTAATTTTCAATGCAGATTTCAAAGATTTAAAATATGTTATTAAAGAAGGAACTTTAAACGATGCAGGCGAAATGGCAGGAGAAGTTTCAGTACTTTGGGGTGCATTCTTAACCAACGTTATCGACTTCATTATTGTGGCTTTTGTGATGTTCTTGATTGTAAAAGGGGTTAACAAAATGAAGAAAAAAGAAGAACCTGCACCAGAGGCGCCTAAAGGCCCTACTCAAGAAGAGTTATTAGGTGAAATTAGAGATTTGTTAAAAAAATAACAAACTGTAAATAATATAACAACCTGTTATTTGTTGTTAAAAAGCCCCTGTTTTTTAAAAATGGGGGCTTTTTTTAGATTTTAAAATGGAATTAATACTTAGTTTTGTCCTCACAAATTTTAAAACGTTAGAAAAGATGAAAGTAGCTGTTGTTGGCGCCACTGGTATGGTTGGCGAAGTGATGCTAAAAGTTCTTGCAGAACGCAATTTTCCTATAACCGAATTAATTCCCGTAGCGTCTGAGCGCTCTGTGGGTAAAACCATAACCTACAAGGGCACCGATTATAAGGTAGTTGGTCTGGAAACAGCTGTTTCTATGCGTCCTGACATTGCTTTATTTTCTGCAGGTGGCGGCACCTCACTAGAGTGGGCTCCAAAATTTGCTGAAGCGGGTACTACAGTGGTTGATAATTCTTCAGCATGGAGAATGGATCCTTCCAAAAAATTGGTGGTTCCAGAAATCAACGCCAATGAATTAACAAAGGATGACAAAATTATTGCCAATCCTAACTGTTCAACCATTCAATTGGTCATGGCGTTAAATCCGCTTCATAAAAAATATAAAATGAAACGCGTGGTAGTTTCAACTTACCAATCGGTTTCTGGCACTGGTGTTAAAGCTGTACGTCAATTAGAAAACGAAATTGCCGGTATTGAAGGCGAGATGGCCTATCCTTACCCTATTGGTAGAAATGCATTACCACACTGTGATGTTTTTGAAGAAAACGGATATACCAAAGAAGAGATGAAATTAGCGCGTGAGCCACAAAAAATTATGAACGACCGCTCGTTCTCTGTTTCGGCTACAGCTGTTAGAATTCCAACCGCTGGAGGGCATTCAGAGTCTGTTAACGTTGAATTTGAAAATGATTTCGATTTGGCCGATGTACGCAAATTATTGAGCGAAACTCCGGGTGTGATAGTTCAGGATAATACCGAAACCAACACATACCCAATGCCTATTTTTGCACATGAAAAAGACGAAGTTTTTGTTGGCCGTATTAGAAGGGACGAAACGCAACCCAACACATTAAATATGTGGATTGTGGCCGATAACCTTCGTAAAGGTGCTGCTACCAATACCATTCAAATTGCTGAATATTTAATTGAAAACAAATTAGTGTAGGTTATCTAAATCTTAGATTATATATTTAAAACTCCTGTATGCTTTTACAGGAGTTTTTTTATTTATTTTTGGAAACTGAAATTTTTAAAATTTTGCTTTGAAATATTCTCAAACTAAAGCCGAAAATATTATAGACACCTATTTTGGTGTTGAAGTGGAGGACCCCTACCGCTGGCTCGAGGACGATACAAGCAAAGAAACTGAAGCTTGGGTAAAAGCACAAAATAAAGTCACCAATTCATATTTAGAGGGCATTCCTTTTAGGAACCAATTGAAAGAACGCCTTTCAGAACTATGGAATTATGAAAAACGCAGCGCACCTTTCAAAGAGGGCGATTACAATTATTTTTCAAAAAACAACGGCTTACAAAACCAAAGTGCTATATACAGGCAAAAAGAAAATGGAGAAGCTGAAGTATTTTTAGACCCCAACACATTTTCAGAAGATGGCACGATTTCGCTGGACGCACTAAGCTTTTCAAAAAATGGCAAGATTTTAGCCTATTCGGTTTCTAAAGGCGGCAGCGACTGGCGAAAAATTTTTGTAATGGATACAGAAACGAAAGAAGCAGTCGAAGCCCCTTTGGTGAACGTTAAATTTTCTCAAATTTCTTGGTTTAAAGATGAAGGCTTTTATTATTCCAGTTACGACAAACCAGAGGGCAGCGAGCTTTCGGCAAAAACGGATCAACACAAAGTATATTACCACAAACTAGGAACTACTCAAAAAGAAGACACATTAATTTTCGGTGGAAAACCAGAAGAAAAACACCGCTACATATACGCTAAGGTTACCGAAGATAGTCGGTTTTTGGTGATAACACCACGCGTTTCAACCTCAGGAAACAAACTATTGATTAAAGACCTATCGAAACCAAACAACAAGTTTGTAACAATTCTGAGCCACACCGATAGCGACACCACGCTCATTGACAATGACGGCGATAAACTGCTATTAATAACCAACTTAAACGCACCAAACAAAAAAGTGGTCTCGGTTGATGCTTCAAACCCTATTCCAGTAAAATGGGTGGATGTTATTCCGGAAACCAAGCATGTATTAACCATTTCAAAAGGGGGTGGTTATTTGTTTGCGCACTATATGGTTGATGCGGTTTCAAAGGTGAAACAGTTTCGTTACGATGGTTCTTTTGTACGAGATATTAAACTTCCCGGATTAGGTACTGCTTCGGGTTTTGGAAGCAAAAAAGACCAAAAAACCATTTACTTTTATTTTACTAATTACAATACACCTCTGAATATTTATAAACTTAATGCCGATACAGATAATCGAAGCCTATTTTGGGAGCCTTCTGTTCATTTTAATACATCAGATTATGAAAGCCATCAAGTATTTTATCCTTCCAAAGATGGCACTAAAATCCCCATGATAATCACGCATAAAAAAGGATTGGAACTCAACGGAAAAAATCAAACTATCTTGTACGGTTATGGCGGATTCAATATTAGCTTAACACCCAGTTTTAGTACCACCAATGTAGTTTGGATGGAGCAAGGCGGTATTTTGGCTGTGCCCAATTTACGTGGTGGTGGCGAATATGGTAAAAAATGGCACGACTCGGGTATTAAAATGAAAAAGCAAAATGTATTTGATGATTTTATCGCTGCCGCGGAATATCTCATTGAAAACAACTATACCTCATCAGAATATTTAGCACTACGAGGTGGCTCTAATGGCGGACTTTTGGTTGGCGCAGTAATGACCCAACGCCCAAATCTGGCACAGGTCGCCTTGCCTGCTGTTGGTGTTTTAGATATGCTGCGTTATCATACATTTACTGCTGGAGCTGGCTGGGCATACGACTACGGAACAGCTGAAGACAGCAAAGCCATGTTTCAATATTTAAAAGGCTATTCACCTTTGCATAATATTAAAAAGGGCACAACATATCCTGCTACTTTAATTACTACTGCAGATCACGACGACCGCGTGGTTCCGGCACATAGTTTTAAGTTTACCGCCGAGCTGCAAAGTAAACAAAGCGGAACAAACCCCACTTTAATCAGAATTGAAACGAATTCGGGCCACGGTGCTGGCACCCCTGTAAGTAAAATCATTGAACAATACGCTGATGTCTTTGCTTTTACACTCTTCAATATGGGATATAAGAGCCTGACAAACCATTAAATTTCATTAGCTTATTTTTACAATCATATGCTAAATGTCCAAAACCTCACTTTTTCCTATAAAAAAACGCCTGTTTTAAAAGAGATTTCCTTTAAAGTTAAACCAGGTGAAAATCTAGCCATCATTGGTGAAAGTGGCGCTGGAAAAAGTACTCTGCTAAAAGTTTTGTATGGTAAATACGATTTGGATGAAGGTCATGTTTTTTGGAAAGACAAAGAAATTCTCGGACCAAAATTCAATCTGGTAGTAGGTTACGATTTTATAAAATATGTGGCACAGGAATTCGATTTGATGCCCGTTACTTCTGTTGAGCAAAATATAGGTAAGTTTCTATCTAATTTTTATCCAGAAGAAAAAAAGCTGCGTACGGCCGAATTAATTGAAGTAGTTGAGCTTACCGATTTTGCGAAGACTACGGTAAAGCTATTAAGTGGCGGGCAAAAACAACGTGTCGCTTTAGCCAGGGCTTTGGCCAAACAACCTGAAATTTTACTTCTCGATGAACCCTTTAGCCACATAGACAACTTTAAAAAGCAGAGTTTAAGACGAAATGTTTTTAAACATTTAAAAGACAACAATATCACTTGTATCGTGGCCACACACGACAAGGAAGATGTTCTTGGGTTTGCTGACCACATGATAGTTTTAAATGACCATAACATTGAAGCATACAACACTCCAGAACAGCTATATCATAAACCTAAAACACCATTAATTGCGTCTTTCTTTGGAGAATTCAACACCATTAATGGCAAAATTATTTATGCAAACCAATTAAAGGCAGTTGAAAAATCAGATTTGAAAACTATGGTTACAAAAAGTTATTTTAAAGGAAGTTACTACCTCATTGAAGCCGATTTGAATGGCGAAAAAGTATTTTTTGAAAACCCTTCTAAACTAAAAATTGGGCAATCAGTTTACCTAGCTATTGACAAAAACAGTCTATAAAATTTCATTGATTTTGAACGTCTGTGCTCTAAATTCAATTGTATTATCCTTTGTTTTTCCCATTAACAATTGCCCTATTGGTGTATTTGCCGAAATCGCATAAAATTTTTGTTTTTCGATTATTAATTCTCCAGCACTAATAGCAATAAAATAATTGGATTGGGTAGTATAAATAACACTTCCTAAACCAATAGTTTTTGAAGAGTTTTCAATATTTATTTTAGATAGAGTTTGTTTTGTTTTTTCAATTTCTGCCAATTGGTTTCCAGCTTTTTCACGTTCTAATTGTAGCATCGCACGACCTGTTTCGTGCTTATCGCCAGCACTACTTTTGGTTTCTGAAGTTAACGAATTTTGAATTTCAAGAATGGCATTATTGATGGTTCGTAAACGGTTGTTTACGTATTCTTGGCACTGATTGTATAATTGCTGTTTGATGTTCATTTGCTTATTAAAAAATAGATTCCTGCCTGCGCAGGAATAACAAAAGACTAAATTAATTCTGCTAGTTCTTTACCTATTAGACTACCTATAGCTACTCCCATCCCGCCAAGTCTTACGCCACAAAATACATTATCTGAAACTTGTTTTACAATGGCCTTTTTCTGGTTACCAACCCCCATTATGCCACTCCATCTATGTTCAATTTCAAAAGTAGTTTCGGGTAGGATAGTTGTTTTTAAAAGTTCTTCAAGTCTATTTTGAATTAAACTGGTTTGGGCAAATTCTGTAGTTTCTTCTCCTTTAAAATCAAGATTTCTACCGCCTCCAAACAAAACTCGATTGTCAATATTCCTGAAATAATAATAGCCTTTATCCAAATGAAACGTTCCCTTAATTTCTAGATTTTTAATTGGCTTTGTAATTAAAACCTGTGCCCTAGCCGGTTTAACTGTTTCATTAATTAATTGCGAGGCAAATCCGTTTGTAGCTATTAATAATTTTGAAGCGGAAAATTCAAATTTTTTGGTTTCTATTTTAACTGAATTTTGATTTTCTGAAAAACCCTCAACTGATATATTATTTAGAATTTTAATGCCAGAGGCATAAACTTGTTGAAGCAAATTTTCCATCATTCTCCCTGTGTCAATCTGGGATTCAAAAGGATTATAGATGGTCGTTTTTTCAATATTTTTAAAATTGAAATCGTGCTTTTTTAAGTTAAAAACCTCGGCGTTAAAAATAGGTGAAAGTACTTTGTTTATTTCACAACGCTTTGAAATACATTCTTCAAATAGTACTTTATCATTACTGCAGAACAATTCATATCCGCCATAATTTTTGTAACCCATTGCGGATTCTCCCAACCTTTGTCTTAATAATTCTAGGCCATCAACTCTTTTCTTTATTAACGAATAAACCTCATCTGTGGAATGTGTTTTTAGATCGTTTATAGTTTCACTAAGACTCCCGAAACAAGCAAATCCGGCGTTTTTTGTGCTGGCGCCTTGAGGTAAAAAACCCTTTTCTAAGATAAGTATTTTACTTTTTGGAAATTTCTCTTTTAAAAAAAGTGCACAGTTTAAACCCACAATACCACTGCCAACAATACAAAATTTGACGTTGGTTAACCACGACTTTATTTCCCAATAAGACAGATTCATCATGCTAATTTAAGGCTTTAAATAATACCGTGAACCTGTGTTAAGGATAGGAGCGGCATCCTTTTTTGAGGTACGAAAAAAAGATACAGTGGATAGCCTGACTTTTGTTTTTGGCAAAAGTAACACCATAAAAAAACTCCGAAATTGCTTTCGGAGTTATAATTGTTTATTCTTCTAGTTTTTCCATTTTGAAATCTTCCATAAATTTTGTGGTGTAATTACCAGCAATGTAATCTGGATGATCCATGAGCTGTCTATGGAACGGAATAGTCGTTTTTATGCCTTCTATAACAAACTCGTCTAAAGCACGCTTCATTTTACTGATAGCCTCCTCTCTGGTTTGTGCCGTAGTAATTAATTTGGCAATCATAGAATCGTAGTTTGGCGGAATGGCATATCCTGCATAAACATGAGTATCTAAACGCACTCCGTGCCCACCTGGAGCATGCAGAGTTGTAATAACACCAGGCGATGGCCTGAAACCATTGTATGGATCCTCTGCATTGATTCTACATTCAATGGAGTGTAGGTTTGGTAAATAATTTTTTCCGGAAATTGGAACACCTGCAGCTACCAAAATTTGTTCACGAATTAAATCGAAATCGATAACTTGCTCGGTAATAGGATGCTCTACCTGAATACGCGTATTCATTTCCATGAAATAGAAGTTACGGTGCTTATCTACCAAAAACTCGATAGTTCCTGCCCCCTCGTATTTAATATATTCAGCAGCTTTTACTGCGGCATCACCCATTTTTTTACGCAATGCGGTGGTCATAAATGGCGATGGCACCTCTTCAGTAAGTTTTTGGTGGCGACGTTGAATCGAGCAATCGCGTTCTGATAAATGACAAGCTCTTCCTTTAGAATCGCCAACAATTTGAATTTCTATATGTCTAGGCTCTTCAATAAGCTTTTCCATATACATATCGTCATTACCAAAGGCGGCTTTGCTCTCTTGCCTGGCAGAATCCCATGCATCTTTTAAATCTTCAGGCTTAAAAACCCCTCTCATTCCTTTTCCACCACCACCAGCAGAAGCTTTAAGCATAACAGGATAACCCGTTTCTTTTGCTAGTTTTTTACATTCCTCAAAATCTTTGATAACGCCATCACTTCCAGGAACACATGGTACTCCTGCCGCTTTCATGGTTTCTTTGGCGTTGGCTTTATCGCCCATTCTATCAATCATCTCTGGGTCTGCACCAATAAATTTGATACCGTGTTCTTCACAAATTTTTGAAAATTTTGCATTTTCTGATAAAAACCCATATCCAGGATGAATGGCATCGGCATTGGTAATTTCTGCAGCCGAAATTATGTTGGACATTTTTAAATAAGACTCGCTACTTGGCGCTGGACCAATACAAACGGCTTCGTCGGCAAACTTTACGTGTAAACTCTCTGCATCTGCTTTAGAGTAGACCGCTACCGTTTTTATGCCCATTTCTTTACAGGTTCTAATCACACGAAGTGCAATCTCCCCTCTATTGGCTATCAATATTTTTTTAAACATCTCTTTTGTGTTAGATTAATTAGTCATTTGGATTATTCGATTATTGGATTATTAGACAAATAAAGATCTAATAACCGAGTGATCTAATAACCTAATATTAAGATGGGTCTACTAGAAATAAAGGTTGATCAAATTCTACAGGAGAAGAATCTTCAACTAATATTTTTACAACTTTTCCTGAAACTTCAGACTCAATCTCGTTGAAAAGCTTCATAGCCTCAATTATACATAGCACATCACCTTCTGCAATGGTTTGCCCTACTTCAACAAACAAAGGTTTGTCTGGAGATGGCTTTCTGTAGAATGTTCCAATTATTGGAGACTTTATAGTTATGTATTTTGAATCGTCGTCTGCTGCTTTTGGTGCTTCAGATTCAGCTGCTTTTGCAGGTGCCGCTGCCTCAGCTGGTGGAGCTGCAACTACCTGTTGCGGTATCTGAGATGGAACATGTGCGTACTGTACCGCTGGATTTTTTCCTGAATCCGACCCTGTTCTGATGGTGATTTTAACATCTTCCATCTCTAGTTTAACCTCACTTGCGCCAGATTTGGCAACAAATTTGATTAGGTTTTGAATCTCTTTTATATCCATAATTTTACTAATTTTAGTTAGTGGGTTGTTAGTTATTAGAATTATAGGCCCATTTTAGATAAATAGCGCCCCAGTTGAATCCGCCACCAAAGGCTGCAAAAATAATTTTATCTCCTTTTTTAAGTTCTGCTTCGTAATCGTTCAACAATAAAGGTAATGTTGCAGACGTGGTATTTCCATATTTATGGATATTAACCATCACTTTTTCCTCCTCAAGATCAATACGTTGCGCTGTAGCGTCGATAATACGCTTATTGGCTTGGTGAGCAGCCAACCAATCTACATCGCTTTTAGTTAAATTATTGCGCTCTAAAATCTTAACCGTGGCATCGGCCATATTGAACACGGCATTTTTAAAAACGGTGCGACCTTCTTGAAAAGCATATTGCCCACCTTTTGCCATAGCTTCTTCTGTTATAGGAAAAGATGAACCTCCATAAGTGGCCTGTAGAAACTCACGCCCCGTACCATCACTTCTTAAGTATTCGTCTTTTAGCCCTAAGTCTTCTTCATTAGGCTCAAATAAAACGGCACCAGCGCCATCACCAAAAATGATGCAAGTTGCGCGGTCTTTATAATTAATGATTGATGACATTTTATCGGCACCTATCAACAAGACATTTTTATATCTTCCAGACTCAATATAGCTGGCTGCCACAGACATTCCATACAAAAAGCTTGAACAAGCCGCATCCATATCAAAAGAAAAAGCGTTGGTTGCACCAATTCCAGCAGCCGTAAAAGATGCTGTTGAAGCCGCTTTCATGTCTGGAGTTGCTGTTGCAACAATAACAAGTTCAATGTCTTTTGGGTCTATCCCCTTTTTATTAATAAGATCTTGTGCTGCTTTTATGGCAAGATAAGATGTGCCCTTACCGTTGTCTCTTAGGATTCTACGCTCCTTGATTCCAGTTCTGGAGGTAATCCATTCGTCATTTGTATCAACCATGTTTTCAAGCATTTGATTGGTCAATACATATTCTGGCACATACGCACCTACAGCTGTAATTGCCGCTGAGATTTTACTCATACCTTTTAAATTATTCGATTAACAAAATCGTTAAAAATAGTGGGAAAACGCTCAATATTTTACGAAAACTACTAAATTTTGACGTAATATAATGCAAATTACGTGTTTTTGTTTTTTAGAAAAAGTATTTCATAAAAAAAAACGCCCAACAATGAGCGTTTTATTATATACTTACATAACCATTTTTATGCTACGTTCTCTACTTCTTCAGAATTGTCAATTAACACTTGACCTCTGTAGTATAGTTTTCCTTCATGCCAATGTGCTCTGTGGTATAAGTGCGCTTCACCTGTTGTTGGGCATGTTGCAATCTGTGGCGCAGTTGCTTTGTAATGTGTTCTTCTTTTATCTCTTCTAGTTTTCGAGATTTTTCTTTTAGGATGTGCCATTTTATATGTTATTTATCCGTTAATAATTTCTTTAATTTATTCCATCGAGGATCTATTTCCTCTTCCTGTTCTTTCTCTTCTTTTTGCTTAGGGCTTAACTCTTCTAATTTTTCAAGTATGTCTGAATCTAAGGTGCCGTCTTCAATTCCTGGGTGTATTCTTTTTAAAGGAACCCCTAGTATAACCAATTCATAAATGTACTGCTGTATATTAATTTCGAAAGTACCATGAGGAACAATCAATATATCAATATAATCATCGTTGTACTCTTCTCCAAACTTTACAACCAGATTAAAATCGTTTTCTATATCTTGATTATAAGGTTCGTTGGTAAGGTCGCAATTAACGTTCACCCATCCAGAAATTTTAAAATGTAACTCTAGAAAGGTTGTCTTTTTTTCAAGCTCTACATCAACTGAGACGCTTACATCATTAAAATCTTCATACTCAAAATGTTCAAAGAACGCTTGTTCAATTTTGTACTCAAAATGATGCTTCCCTATTTTCAACCCAACAAATGGAATTGTAAATTCTTTTAATAGCTTCATTATCAACATCTATTTTGAGCCTGCAAATATATAAATTTTTATTTACGCCACATGACTTATAAACATTTTTTTGTTTATCTCTTTCAATCTCTTGATTTTAACAATTATTTACTAAATTCGAGCGCTTAACGGTGCTCTTTTCTGGGTGCTTTTCTAAGTGGATTTTTGGTGAGTTTTTCGTAACTCCTTCTGTTTTTAAAAATTTGAATAGCACTAAAAACAGCTTCTTTAAAGGAGTTTTCGTCTGCTTTTCCTTGTCCTGCAATTTCAAAAGCCGTACCGTGGTCTGGGGATGTTCTTACCTTACTTAAACCTGCCGTAAAATTAACGCCTTGCCCAAACGATAAAGTTTTAAATGGCACTAAACCTTGATCGTGGTATGAGGCTATTATGGCATCAAAATTTTTATAGTTATTGGAGCCAAAAAAACTATCAGCCGCATAAGGACCAAAAACCAGTTTCCCTGTTTCTTTTATTTTTTGCAGAGTAGGTCTTAAAACATCATCGTCCTCACTGCCAATTACACCATTATCGCCGGTATGTGGGTTAATACCCAAAACAGCAATTTTAGGCTTTTGTATTTTAAAATCGCGTTTAAGGGAATCGTAAACTGTACCTATTTTCTGCTCAATCAATTCCGCTGTGATATGGCTCGCAATATCTTTTACAGGAACATGATCGGTAAACAAACCTACCCGCAAGGTATCGGTAATCATAAACATAAGGCTTTCACCCCCCAGTTCTTGAGCCAAATAATCCGTATGGCCAGGGAATTTAAATTTTTCAGATTGAATATTGTGCTTGTTTATTGGTGCGGTTACCAAAACATCAATATCATTATTTTTTAAAGCCTTTGTTGCGTCTTCCAAAGACTTTATAGCGTACCCGCCAATTTTCAAATCTTCTTTTCCAAATTCAATATCAACGGGTTCTTTCCAGCAATTAAACACATTTACCTTTCCATGAACCAATTGGTCGATATTATGGATACTATTGAAATTAATTTCAGAGTTAAAGTGTGATTTAAAAAACGACATCACTTTTATGGACGCAAAAATTACGGGCGTGCAAAAATCGAGCATTCGGGAGTCTTCAAAAGTTTTTAAAACAATTTCACCTCCAATACCGTTTAAGTCTCCTATCGATATGCCTACTGTTATATTTTCTGCGTGCTTCATTGAAAAATGACAACTTTTGTTCGTAATTTTGAAATTCTTTCGATTGGCAAATTTAACTAAATAAACAGACAATAATATGTTTACTGGAATTATTGAAGATATTGGCACAGTTTCAAATTTAACAAAGGAGTTGGATAATCTTCATGTCTCCATAAAAAGTCAGATAACCTCTGAATTAAAAATAGACCAAAGTGTAGCCCATAACGGTGTTTGCCTAACCGTAGTTGCTATTGATGGTGATGAATATACGGTAACAGCCATTAAAGAAACTTTAGAAAAAACCAACTTACGAACCTTACAAATTAATGATAAAGTAAATTTGGAGCGGGCTATGAAATTGGGCGACCGCCTTGACGGGCATATCGTGCAGGGCCATGTTGACCAAACCGCAACTTGTACTGATATTAAAGAAGCAAACGGAAGCTGGGTTTTCACCTTTAGTTACGATTCTTCACTAAATAACATCACTATTGAAAAAGGATCGATAACTGTAAACGGAACGAGTTTAACCGTGGTGAATTCCAAAAAAGATAGTTTTAGCGTGGCCATTATCCCATATACTTACGAGCACACCAACTTTAATTCCTTTAAAAAGGGAACCGTTGTAAATTTAGAATTTGATGTTTTGGGTAAATATGTAGCTAGACTTGTAGAACTTGACCAGCTTAATTAATATTCTTTCCGGGTTATTAATTTTTTTCCACCGTAAAATAGAGCAAAGGCCAGACCAAACAAGACGCCTCCATCAATTGGCAAACCTGGTGGTGGTGTTGGTGGTCCGGGAGGAGGCATAGCCTCCCCTTGAGCAGCACATACAAAACTTATTAATACAAATAAGATTGAGGCAAATATTCTTTTATTTTGTATTGTCATCTGGGTCACAAATGTATAAAAAAAAGCAGTTTCACAAAATCTTTATCATTTTTACGTACAAAAAACATCTTTAAAACGCAAAAAACATCGATGAAACACACTTTTTTTACTAAAAAAGATATCAAAAATTAATCCCTTCATTAAGTTTCGAACAAATATATGTATAATTTCTGTTTGTTTCCATACTCATTTATAGTTGATAACAATTTTATAAAAGATTGATTTTTGTCAAGACCAAAACTATTCATTATTTAAATTTGTTTCTCTTTAATTACTCATGAAGAATTAGGAATCTGCTTATGTTAAAAGTTGTAGAATTATTTGCCGGCGTTGGGGGTTTTAGGCTTGGTTTAGAAGCTTCCAACTACCATATAGTTTGGAGCAACCAATGGGAACCCAGCACAAAAACCCAACATGCTTCTATGGTTTACGAAGCTCGTTTTGGAAAAGATAACCACGTTAATGCCGATATCGCATCGGTACCAACCGCAGACATTCCAGACCACGATGTGTTGGTTGGCGGATTTCCTTGCCAGGATTATTCGGTCGCCACAACCCTACAAAACTCTAAAGGTCTAAAAGGAAAAAAAGGTGTTTTGTGGTGGTCTATTCAGAGAATTTTAGAGGAAAAGAAAAACAAACCTCAATATCTTTTTTTAGAAAATGTAGACCGGCTATTAAAATCACCCTCAACGCAGCGCGGTCGTGATTTTGCAGTCATGTTGCAAAGCTTAAACCAATTGGGGTACGCCGTGGAATGGCGAGTTATCAATGCTGCCGATTACGGTATGCCCCAACGGCGGCGACGTGTATTTTTTATTGGCTACCACAAAACCTCATCTGTTCATAAGAGAATTGAAAAGGCCTCAAAAGCAAATTGGCTCAATACAGAAGGAACTATAGCCAAAGCATTTCCTGTTGAAAAAAATGATTCCTTAAAGAAGATTGAACTAAAAGGCACTTTAGTAGAAATTACCAACAATTTCAATAAAAATGGCACTCTATCCCCATTTCAAAACACTGGGGTTTTAATAAATGGCAAGGTTTACACGGTCAAGACCCAACCACTTTACGAAGGTAAAAAAACGGTTCTGGGCGATGTTCTTCAAAAAGGCGAAGTCACCCCTGAGTTTTTTCTAAACGAAAGTGATAAACCAAAATGGGAGTACCTAAAAGGATCTAAAAAAGAAAAGCGGAAAACCAAGGCTGGATTTGAGTACAATTACAGCGAAGGGGCCATGATTTATCCTGATCCTCTCGATAATGCATCGCGCACTATCATAACGGGTGAAGGCGGCAAGTCGCCTTCGAGATTTAAACACGTTGTGACCACTAAAAAGGGACTTAGGCGATTGACACCCGTGGAGCTGGAAAGGCTCAACATGTTTCCAGATAACCACACCAAACTCGATGGCATTACAGATACCAAACGTGCCTTTTTTATGGGCAACGCACTAGTGGTTGGGGTGGTAGAAAAAATAGGCCAAACACTTTACAACCAAGTAAAAAAGAAATAAAATAGTGTCTCATTTTAAGTTCGATTTAAAACAAGAACAAATTCTGAATAATTATTTAGATGGCATTTATAAATCGAAAAACCTAGAATTTTCCCGCATAACCAACCTTGAAAACCAACACTTGGGCATTGATGTTATTTTTCGCCATAATTTAAACGAATATTTAATTGACGAAAAGGCCCAATTACACTACCTTAATCAAGATTTACCAACATTCACTTTCGAACTTTCATTTCTAAATAAAAAAAACGAAATTAAGGAAGGCTGGCTATTCGATAATTCGAAAAAGACTCAGTTTTACTTCCTAATTACAGCCATCATTTTAAAATCTGGCAAATCAAAACTGGGTGACCAAAAAGATATCAAATCCGTAAAAATTACGACCGTCAATCGAAATAAACTTATTCAACATTTGGCTAAAAAAGATTTAACCCACATAACCCTTGAAGAATACGATTATAACATTAGGCGAACACAATCTTTTGGAAAAAATAGTATTCCTGAACTTGACGAAAAATCGGCCGGACTACTCTATTATACCCAGCACCTTGCCGAGCAACCCATAAATTTACAGCTCCGCCTTAAGTATTTAATTGATTGTAAAATAGCCAAAACTTTCCACGGTTTTTAGCCTTTGTTTTTCAACTAATAACAGAAATCGAAAAAGGAAAAACCTTTATTTCACCGCAATCCATTTGTGTATTATTGTTTTTTTTATGACTTTCATAAAAAAGTAATAAAATGAGTAAAATTGTATGTTTTGGAGAAATTCTTTGGGATGTATTCCCTGAACACAGAAAAATAGGTGGCGCACCATTAAATGTTGCAAGTAGATTAAGTTTGTACGGGCATAATGTATCTATGGTAAGCGCCATTGGCGCCGATGTTTGGGGCGAAAAGTTATTGAGTTACCTCAACGAAAACCACATCAATACAGACCACGTTCAAGTACTTTACAAATATAAAACCGGTAAGGTTAGGGTAATGCTCAACGATAAAGGTTCGGCCTCTTACGAAATAAAACAACCCCGTGCTTGGGATAAAATTCTATTAACCGACGAAGCACAAAATATAGTTGAAAACGCCGATGCCTTTGTTTTTGGAAGTTTGGTCGCCCGCGATGAAACATCCAGAGGCTCCTTATATAGCTTAGTAGAATTGGCCAAATATAAAATTTTCGACCTTAATTTAAGGCCGCCGCATTATACCAAAGAAGTACTTTTTCATTTAATGGATAAAGCCGATTTTATAAAATTTAATGACGATGAGCTTTACGAGGTGAGTCAACTCATGGGCTCGAAATACAAATCCCTAGAACAAAATCTAAACTTCATAGCAGAAAAGACCAACACCAAACATATTTGTGTTACCAAAGGTGAACATGGCGCGGTATTGCTATATGACGACAAACTTTATTACAACAGTGGCTACCTTGTTAAAGTTGTTGATACCGTTGGTGCTGGTGATTCTTTTTTGGGGTCCTTAATAAGCCAGTTGCTCAACAATACTGAACCTCAAAAAGCTATTGATTTTGCCTGTGCCGTTGGCGCTTTGGTGGCACAGAGTGAAGGCGCAAATCCTAAGATTTCGAAAGGCAAAATTGAGCAGTTTATGAATCCTAAATAATGAAATAAAAAAACCTCCCAAGATTTTGGAAGGTTTTTAAAGTGGTCCCACCTGGGCTCGAACCAGGGACTTTCTGATTATGAGTCAGATACTCTAACCAACTGAGTTATAGGACCTATTAGCTCACACTAATATCACTCTTTTAAAAGAGTGTGCAATATTACTACATATTTTATAACTCTACAAGAAATTTTACTCGATTATCACGATTTAATACTCCAAATCTTGTTTTATATCTTGGCACAACTCAATCAAAACACCGTTTGTTGATTTTGGATGCAAAAACGCCACTAATTTATTGTCTGCTCCTTGTTTCGGAATATCATTCAAAACTACAAAACCTTCTTTTTTTAGCCGCTCGATTTCAGAGTTAATATCATCTACTGCAAAAGCGATATGATGAATACCTTCGCCTTTTTTATCTATAAATCTTGCAATAGGGCTATCTTCTTTTGTCGCTTCTAAAAGTTCAACCTTGTTACCGCCCACTATAAAAAATGAGGTGTTAACGCCTTCGCTAACAACTTCTTCAATTTTATAATGTGGTTCGCCAAACAGTTTTGAAAATAATTCATTTGAATCTTTAAGGCTTTTAACGGCTATCCCGATATGTTCAATTTTGTTCATCGTTAATTTTTTAACTTGTGGCTTTATTTCGCTTCAAAATACGAAAATAGCAAGCTAAATGTAACATTATCCTTAAATATCCGTTATTTTTGCACTCTAGCCCATCCTGATTGCTGTCGGGAGGTTTAAAAAATTTATACTGTGGAAGAAAGTCAAAGACAAAAGAAAATAGGGTCGGTTTTACAACAAGATTTGGTTGAAGTACTACAAGGTGCAGCCACACAAGGTGGTATGCGCGGTGTATTGATTTCTGTTTCGAAAGTTAAGGTAACGGTAGACCTATCGATAGCCAAGGTGTATTTGAGCATTTTTCCCAACGATAAAGCCAAAGAACTATTAAAGGGCATTCGCTCTAACACGCCTTTAATTCGTCACGAATTGGCACAGCGTACCAAAAACCAATTGCGCCGTATGCCCAACTTAGATTTTTTAATCGACGATTCTTTGGAGTACATTGAAAAGATTGAAAAATCACTTAAAGGCGAAGAAAACCCTATTAAAAATCCAGATTCTTTAGACAAAAGAAAAAAATCATAAATTGAACTTCCCCTTATACATAGCCAAACGTTACCTGCGTTCTAAAAGCAGTAACAACGCTATTAATTTTATAACCAACATTGCACTTGTAGGTGTTGTTTTAGGGGCTGCTTCATTGTTTATAGTTCTTTCTGGATTTGCAGGATTAAAGGATTTTACCTTACAATTCTCTACAGTTGTAGATCCCGATTTAAAGGCTGAACCCACCAGTGGAAAATCGTTTGTTTTAACGGATGACGAAGTCGATAAATTGAATGCTCTGGATGATATTGCCGAATATTCTAAAATTATTGAAGAACGGGTTTTTATTGCTTCCGATAACAAAAACACCCTGGCCGTATTAAAAGGCGTTGACGAACATTTTGAAAATGTGGTACATATTGATTCGGTAATAGATTATGGCAATTGGTTGGAGCAGAAATCAAATCAGATTGTAGTGGGCTGGGGCATTTCAAACAGCCTGTCGTTGGGTGTCTTGGATTTTACAAAACCTGTAAATGTTTTTGTCCCGAAGCCAGGAAAAGGACAAATAACCTCAACAAAAAATGCATTTAACAGCCTAAGGGCTATAAACGTAGGTGTTTTTTTTATTAATGAAACTTTAAATGAGAGCTACATTTACGCTTCTATAGATTTGGCTAAAAACCTGTTGAATTATGCCCCGAACCAGTTTTCTGCTTTAGAATTTAAATTAAAAGATGGGGTTGATGAAGAACAGGCTAAAACAAACATACAATCTGTTTTAGGCGATAAAGTACTGTTAAAAAATCGTGCTCAACTTAATGATGCTATTTATAAAATGCTGAATACCGAAAATTTAGCGGTTTATCTTATTTTTACTTTAGTACTCATTATCGCATTTTTTAATGTTATTGGGTCGTTAATCATGATGATGTTGGATAAAAAGCAAAGCCTAAATACCATTTTTAATATGGGCACCACGGTGAAAGACATCCGGAAAATATTCTTCTTACAAGGTAGCCTTATGAGTGTTGTAGGTGGACTTATTGGTTTGGTTGTAGCTTTGATTATTACTTTTCTTCAAAAAACCTTTGGTTGGGTAATGATTACACCTACTTTACCATACCCAGTGACCATAAAACTTGAAAATTTTATTATCGTTTTTTTCACGATTTCTGTTCTAGGTATTTTGGCTTCAAAAATAGCATCTGCACGTATTACCAAGTCTTTAGTTCAAAACCTATAAGATCACTATTTTTAAAACTTGATTATGTGATTTCTCCCTCTCGGTCAAAATGACCGTAAACTTCTATTCACTGCCTTTTGTCATGTCGAAATGAGGAACGATTGAGACATCAAACACAATATTTAAAAGCCTTTTCAAAAATATTCTAAGGTTTCTCACGCCTGTTGGAAATGACACTAAAAAACCAAAAGCTTTATAAGTCATGTCGACGTTAAGAGACATCACAAACAGTGAGCTTAATTTCAAAAATTTATGTGATTTCTCCCTTTTGGTCGAAATGACTCAAATCCACCTATCTACTCCATAAACTGATAGTTGGCAAATTTTTCTTCAACCTCATCAAAGGCGGCGAAAACATCTTCAGCATGATCGCTGGTTACCATTTTCATGCGGTATTCTTTGAAATGCGGAATACCTTTAAAGTAATTGGTGTAGTGGCGACGTGTTTCAAAAACACCTAAGATTTCACCTTTCCAATCGATAGACATTTGTAAGTGTCGTCTAGCAGCCTCAACACGTTCCTTTAATGAAATGGGCGAAAGATGTTCTCCTGTTTCAAAAAAGTGTTTAACCTGCTTAAAAAACCACGGATTCCCAATGCTTGCTCGGCCTATCATACAGCCATCCAACCCGTATTGGTCGCGCATTTCCATGGCGCGTTCGGGGGTGTCTACATCACCATTTCCAAACACGGGAATATGCATACGTGGATTATTTTTTACTTGTGCAATAGGCTTCCAATCGGCGCCGCCTTTGTACATTTGTGCTCGAGTACGCCCATGAATAGCTATCGCTTTACAGCCCACGTCTTGCAAGCGTTCGGCAACTTCAACAATTTTTATAGAATCGTGATCCCAACCCAAACGGGTCTTCACGGTAATGGGAATATTGGTTCGTTTTACCATTTCAGCAGTGAGTTGTTCCATCAAACAAACATCTTTTAAAATACCTGCACCAGCACCTTTGCTCACTACTTTTTTTACAGGACAGCCAAAATTAATATCAATAATATCGGGCTTTGAAGCCGAAACAATATCGATGGTTTGCAGCATACTATCTAGATTGGCACCGAAAATTTGAATCCCCACTGGGCGTTCCTTTTCGTAAATATCCAATTTCATAACGCTTTTGGCAGCGTTACGTATCAGGCCTTCACTAGACACAAACTCGGTATACACCACATCGGCACCCTGCTCTTTACAAAGGGCACGAAATGGTGGGTCGCTAACATCTTCCATAGGTGCTAATAGCAACGGAAAATCAGGAAGTTCTATATGGTCTATTTTTACCAAGTCTCATTATTTTGGCGCAAAAATACAGTATTTTATTCGTTCTTTAAAAGTCATTAAACATTGAATTTTTAAGCTATTAATCTGAAAGCCGTATATTTAAGCCCAAATCTTAACCTATGAAAAAACAAATTTTACTTTCCTGCCTCGCTTTTTTAGTGTTATTCAACTGCGACGTTGTCGATAAATTAGATGAATTGACCAAGTTTGAAATGGATTACCAAACCACATATTCCATTCCTCCGGTTGCTATTGTAAACCTCCCAGTTAGCTTATCGACTCCAGATATAGAAACCGACAGCGAAACTACGTTTAGCAATAACAAGACCAATAAAAATTCGGTTGAAAGTATACGTTTAAAAAGTATGGTGCTCAACATTACTGCGCCAGAAAATGCCAATTTTGATTTTTTAAAAGAGATACATATCTACATAAAGTCTGATAATGTTGAAGAAGTCGAAATAGCCAACTCAACAGATATTGAAAACTTAAATTCCAGCACACTCGAACTTGATGTATTAGATAAGGAACTAGAAGCCTATCTTAAAGAAGAACAATTTACCTTGCGAGTAATGGCCATTGCAGACGAAACAACATCACAACAAATAGAGGTGCTTATTGATACCGTGTTTAATGTTGATGCCAAAATTTTAGGGCTTTGATTAGTTTTCAATAGTGTAATAAGCTTTTTCCACAACAGGTATTCCTGTAGCTGTAATACCTTCTAAAGTTACTTTTACATCGGTTTCAACCTTTGTATTATAATAACTTACTTTAGCTGTTCCAGTGGTATCTGTGTGCATGTAAGGGTTCCAATAAATGGTGTTTCTCACAGCGGCTCTATTATCCTTTTCAAAATTTGGTTCTTCAGGATTGGGGGTATAGAAAACACGTTCGCGATAAAACCCTTCTATTTCTTCCTTTATACTGTGAAATACTTTTTTGGCAGACTGATTCCCTGTACCCTCTTTCGTATAAATAGCAATGACACCATTGGCCCCTTCTGCCCCATATATAGCAGCCGTAGGGCCTTTAAGAGCTTCTATTCTTTCAACATCTTGAGGCAGCACAAAATCTAAATCGGCTTGACTAAACAAAGGGAAATCGTTCAATATGATATGTGCAGCACCACTAAATCGCATAAAGCGAATGGAATCTCCTGTAACAATCGTACCAGGAATGGTAAGCTGAATAAATTGATAAATATCATTAACCACCGGCGCATCTTCATCAACAACGTAGCTGAAGTCTGGTGTGCCGTGCAAACTCGTTGATTGTTTCTTCTTTGTTGCTGTAATTTCTACGGCATCTAAAACATTTTCGGGTGCAATACCAAAGGCGGCGTATTTTCTATATACGTTTTCAATCATTTTTTCAGAAATATCGATTGACTCAGAAAAAACGCTGTCTTTTTCAATTAAATCTACAGGCATCGGTTGAGTTCCGAAGGGGTTCATTACAATTTCTCCTCTGAATTTTCCTTTGTCATTTCTAGAGTTTAAAAACATATTGGTTTTTCCAACGACCATAAGGTTATCAAATTTAAAATGACCAAGGGAGTCAGTTACCGTATTTGAAATGTTCATGCCTTTTTCACCCATTAAGGCCAAAGTTAGGTTAAGATCTGCTTTTGGTTTATCACCAAGAAGTTGTTTTACCATACCGGTAACCTTAAAGCCTTTTTCAACCTCATAATAGTCCTCAGCTGAATGTTTCGGCATGGTTTTCCAAAGAAAATTTCGCCAACCTTGAGTTAGCAGAAGTAAATCGAGGTGTGCCAATCTTTGCCTGTTACTCTTGTCAAAATAATATGCCGGATCTATAATTTTTCCTCGAATGTCTGATTCCAGCAAAAATTGGGAACAGATATTAGAGTCATAATTCTTTTTTTGATCCTGGCCATTAGTATCTATAACGCTCAATGAAAAACTTGCAAGCACGCCACTGCCATTTTTGGTTTGGCTTGAAACGTTTAATTGGACTTGCTCTTCTTTTTTATATTGGTTTTTATGTGTAGAGAGTTGCACTTGCAAGTCTTGAGGCTTTTCAATATAAACCAATCGTTCACTCTGTGGAAGCCCTTTGGCATCATACAATGTTATTTGCGAAATACCTTCTGCAAACTGGTGCGTTGGCAACTCAAAAGAGAGTACAGTTTTGTTTAGCTGTTGTGTGCCTTGAAGATAATTAATGCCTCTCGTATTGCATGAAATAGTCACTTCGCCACTTTGTTCTGCCAATGTTTTTGCATTTGTTCTTATACTTACTATATCCTTGCTTTGGTATTTTTTATACGACAAAAGGAAACCTGTTTCAATGACTTCTGGCAACTGTTTTTCAAAAGTCAACCCATTGGATGTTGTGATTTTTGCATGATAAGTTGTTCCGAAATTGGGTTTCAACTGAAATTTTCCCATGCCCTTGTGTACCCCTAAAAATAAAGATACCAATTGGTTATTGGAGTCGTAAACTTCGCCCTTAACATCAACCGGATTTCCGTGACCATCAGCAGCCTTAAAAGCTACAGCAGATGCTACATTGTGAACCAGAGAGCCGCCTTCGGGGAAAAATTGAATATCTATTTTTGGTTTTTCGGTATTTAAAGTCGAGGCTGTGGCTTTTGTGTTTTTTCCATTTAAAGCCTCTTTTTCATTTTTAAACTGTTGGTAAACATCAATGATTTCTAAATCTTTTTCAAAAATAAAGTCATCGTCAAAATTTCGACTGTAATTGGTGTAAGCTCTAAGCCTGTACTTTCCTGGTTTTACACCTGTGGAATCGGTTAATTTAAAATCGCCATGGCCCAGACCTTCCTTTATCATAGTTTTGTTTCTTGTAACTATTTTTGCATCAGAGGAAACCAACTCCACATAAAGCACATTGCTATAATCGAAAAGTTGATGGTTATAGGCATTCACCACATAGGCTTTGTACCATAAATCCTCACCTAAAACATAGTACGACCTATCTGTGTGGACATATATTTTTTCGATATCTGTAATTGATTTTTTCTCTTGGGCATTTACATAAAGTATATTCGAAATAATACATAATACGCAAATAAGAATATAGCGTTTGGCTTTAATAAAAATTGTGTCCATTTAAATATCTGGGTATTCAGTAAAGTAAGCCTTAAAGATATATAAAAGTAAATTTTATTTGTAAGAAAAACTTTTTTATGTTCATATTGCTAACAGATAAAATTATTTGCAAATAATCCATCTTAAAACATCTATATTTGCAAATTGAATCTTGGTATAGATTGCTTTATGAAGAACATCAGGAATTTTTGCATTATTGCACACATCGATCACGGTAAGAGTACACTTGCAGACCGTTTGCTAGACCATACCGGATCAGTTACTGCACGCGAAAAACAAAACCAGTTGCTAGATAATATGGATTTGGAGCGCGAACGTGGTATTACCATAAAATCGCACGCCATACAAATGGATTATGAGTTTGAAGGCGAAAAATATGTGTTGAATTTAATAGACACCCCAGGTCATGTTGATTTTTCTTATGAGGTTTCAAGAAGTATTGCGGCTTGCGAAGGGGCGCTTTTAATTGTTGATGCGGCACAAAGTATACAGGCGCAAACCATTTCTAATTTATATCTGGCTCTTGAAAACGATTTAGAAATCATTCCCGTTTTAAACAAAGTAGATTTACCAAGCGCCAACCCCGAAGAAGTAACAGACGATATTGTGGACTTGTTAGGCTGCGACCCCGATGAAATTATCCACACCAGTGGTAAAACAGGCTTTGGTGTTGATAATATTTTAAAGGCCATTATTGAGCGTGTTCCTGCGCCTAAAGGCGATCCAAACGCACCATTACAAGCCTTAATTTTCGATTCTGTCTACAATACTTTTAGAGGTATTGAAACCTATTTTAGAGTATTTAATGGTGAAATTAAAAAAGGACAAAAAATTAAATTTGTTGCCACAGATAAAGAATATTACGCCGATGAAGTTGGTACACTAAAACTAACGCAAGTTGCTAAGCAAAGTGTTAAAACAGGTGATGTAGGCTACTTAATTACAGGTATTAAAACCGCTAAAGAAGTAAAAGTGGGTGATACCATTACTGATTTCGCAAACCCAACCACCAATATTGTTGAAGGTTTTGAAGATGTAAAACCTATGGTATTTGCAGGTATTTATCCTGTTGATACTGAAGATTACGAAGAGCTTCGTAACTCGATGGAAAAACTTCAACTAAATGATGCGTCGTTAGTATTTGCTCCGGAAAGTTCGGCGGCTCTAGGCTTTGGTTTCCGCTGTGGATTCTTAGGCATGCTTCATATGGAAATTATTCAAGAACGTTTAGAACGTGAGTTTGATATGACGGTAATTACAACCGTTCCCAATGTATCATATCACGCCTTTACAAATAAAAACCCTGACGAGGCGTTTATAGTAAATAATCCATCAGATTTACCGGATCCTTCAACAGTAAATAGAGTTGAGGAACCTTATATTAAAGCAACCATTATTACTAAAGCTGATTTCGTTGGTAACGTCATGTCACTTTGTATTGAAAAAAGAGGCATTGTATTAAATCAAACCTATTTAACGACAGAGCGTGTTGAATTAACCTTTGAAATGCCTTTAGCAGAAATTGTATTCGATTTTTACGATCGTTTAAAAACAGTTTCTAAAGGCTATGCGTCTTTCGATTACCACCCAATTGGTATGAAAGTATCAAAACTTGTGCGTTTAGACATTTTATTAAACGCCTTACCAGTTGATGCGCTTTCGGCATTAATACATGCTGATAACGCTCAGAATATTGGTAAAAAAATGTGTGAAAAATTAAAAGAGCTTATTCCACGTCAGCAGTTCGATATTCCCATTCAAGCAGCTATCGGTGCTAAAATTATTTCGCGAGAAACCATTAAAGCGCTCCGTAAAGATGTTACTGCAAAATGTTACGGAGGTGATATTTCGCGTAAGCGTAAACTTTTAGAAAAACAGAAAAAAGGTAAAAAACGTATGCGCCAAGTGGGTAATGTTGAAATTCCGCAGCAAGCTTTTATGGCCGTTTTAAAACTGAACGATTAACCATTTCTCTTTAAAAAATCACTTCAAAGCCCATGTGCCAATTTAGCATTTGGTGTTTTTTGTTTAAAAACATTCGTTTTTTAATCAAGGTTTAAATGAATTTCTCAAAAAAGGCTATAAATTTTTAACACTTCCATAAAAAAAAATGAATGATTGAAGCCAAAAGCACTTTTTTAATCCATTTTTTTATTGATAATTTTCTCTATTTGCTGTTTTGCTTCAATTTCTTCAAAAAATAAAATTAGCTCAAATTGTTAATAATTATTTTGTATGTTTATAAAATAGTAACTGGAATAAATTTACAAACGCGCAATAAACCCTTAATTTATCTTACTTGATTAAAATTGAGTTTTAGCTAATCGTGGAGTCTTACTCATTAATGGTTATTAACAATTTTATGATTTCTTAATCAGGTTTTGTTTTATTTTAAGAATAAAACGAAGCGAAAAATAGTTATTGCAATTTTTCAATTTAGTAACACTTAAAAGCATCGTTTGTTTGTTAAATTTCTTTTTTTTTGTTAAGCTATTAACCAATTTTATTAGAGAATAAATATATGAAAGCACTTTTTTACACAAGAGAATTTCCTCCATATGTATATGGCGGAGCGGGAGTTCATGTTGAATACTTAGCAGACGAGTTGTCGAAATTAATGGATATGGATGTTAGGTGCTTTGGGGATCAAGATGAAAAATCAAACACCCTCTCTGTTAAGGGGTTTCCTTTTGAAGATGGTGTTTTCGAAAACTCTGATGAGAAGTTAAAGTCTGTTTTTAAAACACTTAGCACCTGTTTACATATGAATGCCGAGCCAACCGATGCCGATGTAGTGCACTGCCATACTTGGTATGCCCACTTTGCTGGTATAGTTTCTAAACTGTGCTACGGTACTCCCCTTGTTATAACCACGCACTCACTAGAACCGCTTAGACCATGGAAACGCGAGCAATTGGGTCGAGGCTACGATGCTTCATCTTGGGTAGAAAAAACAGCCATTGAAATGGCCGATGCTTTAATTGCCGTTTCAGAAGAAACAAAGGAAGATGTTCTTAAGCATTTTAATGTCGATGAAAATAAAGTTAAGGTTATTTATAATGGTATTAACCTCCAACAATACAACGTTACCTCTGAAACTTCAACCTTAGATCAATACGGTGTAGATAAATCTAAACCCTATGTGCTTTTTGTTGGGCGTATTACCCGCCAAAAAGGTATCATTCATTTGGTAAATGCCATAAAATATATAGACCCTAATACGCAAATCGTCCTTTGTGCCGGTGCGCCAGACACTAAAGAAATTGGTAAGGAGATGGAAGACGCCGTTAATGAAGTGAAAAAAACTAGAGAAAATGTCATTTGGATTGACAAGATGGTTACCAAAGAAGAAATCATCCAACTATACTCACATGCCGATGTATTTTGTTGTCCATCAATCTATGAGCCATTTGGCATTATCAACATTGAAGCCATGGCCTGTAAAACTGCAGTCGTAGCCAGTGCTGTTGGAGGTATAAAGGAAGTAGTTGTTAACGGTGAAACCGGACTCTTAATTCCGTTAGAACAGCAAACTGAAGCACCCTTTGAACCTGTTGACCCCGATAAGTTTTCTCGAGATTTAGCCGATGGTATCAACAAAGTAATTAATGATAAACCCTTAAGAGAATCTATGGCTAAAAAAGGAAGAAAACGTGTAGAGGATTATTTTGACTGGGTGGCCATTGCCAAACAAGTAGAAGACCTTTACAAATCTTTGATATAATAATAATTAAGCACTTAAAACTAAAAAGATATGATTAACAATAAAGTTTTAGCCATTGTTTTAGGCGGTGGCCAAGGATCTAGACTTCACCCATTAACCGATAAAAGATCAAAACCAGCAGTTCCAATAGCAGGCAAGTATAGACTAGTAGATATTCCTATTTCCAACTGTATCAATGCAGATATTAAGCGCATTTTTGTGTTAACGCAATTCAACTCGGCGGGCTTAAACAAACACATAAAAAACACCTATCACTTTAGTTTTTTTAGCAGTGCTTTTGTTGATGTATTGGCTGCAGAACAAACACCTAACAATAAAACATGGTTTCAAGGTACGGCCGATGCCGTAAGGCAAAGTATGCACCACTTTTTAAACCACGATTTTGAATATGCCTTAATTTTATCTGGTGACCAACTGTATCAAATGGATTATGATAAAATGATTGAAGCACATGAAGAAAGTGGTGCCGAAATTTCTATTGCCACTATTCCTGTGAACGCCAAAGACGCAACCGGGTTTGGCATTCTCAAGGCAAATGACGAAGACGTTATTACCTCCTTTATAGAAAAACCAGACAGCAGCTTACTGCCAGAATGGACCTCTGAAGTTAGTGACGACATGAAAGCTCAAGGACGTAACTACTTGGCATCCATGGGCATTTACGTGTTCAACAGAGATTTATTGGTTAAACTCATGGAAAACCCGGATACTAATGACTTCGGAAAAGAAATTATTCCGCAATCCATAGATACCCATAAAACCTTAAGCTATCAATACGAAGGGTACTGGACAGACATAGGAACCGTAGAATCATTTTTTGAAGCCAACCTTGGTCTAACAGATGATATTCCTCAGTTTGACCTTTATGATAGAGACAAACGTATTTATACTCATGCCAGAATGCTACCAACAACAAAGGTTGCCGGCACGTCTTTAGATAAGGCTGTTATTTCCGAAGGTTGTATTATAAGCGCTGCTAAAATTGAAAAATCGGTTATTGGTATACGATCTAGAATAGGTAAGGAATCAACCATTATAAACACCTATATGATGGGAAGCGACTATTATGAAACCTTGGACGAGATGGAAAATAATAAAATAGACATCTTAATGGGTATCGGTGAACGCTGCTTTATTAAAAATTGTATCATTGATAAAAACTGTAGAATTGGAGACGATGTACGAATAAACGGAGGGTCTCATTTAGAAGACACCGAAACCGATACCTACTGTGTTAAAGAAGGAATTGTAGTGATTAAAAACGGAGCTACCATTCCAAAAGGATTTATTCTTTAAATGATAATAATTATTTTACTCAGAGCTCATTTAAACTTTTTGGATTTAAGCGAAAATTAGAAGTTTTTAGCAAAAAAAAAGTTTAAATGAATTCTACTAAATATCTAACCAAATAATGCTAAATCAAAAAAGAGTTGTAATTGATTATGTGTCGCCCAGCGTTAATTGTGGCGAATTTTACATTAAGCGAGTAGTAAACGAAATTGTTAATGTTGATGCACACATTTTGGCAGATGGCCATGATGTTTTAGGCGCTTCAATATTATACAAACATGAAAACGATAAAATCTGGAACGAAACCCGAATGACCTTGCGCTCTAACGATGAGTGGCACGCCTCCTTTAAAGTTGAAAAACAAGGCTTCTATACATACAAAGTGCAAGCTTGGGTTGATTATGCACTTAATTGGAGGTATGGTTTAATAAGAAAAATTAACGATGGGCAACACGTGGTGTCTGAGTTATTGGAAGGCGCTGAATTTATTGAACCACTGATTAAAAAAGCTAATGGTGATGAAAAGGTATACTTAGAGCATTTGCACCATATTTTTAAGAACGAAACCCACTACGGCGAAGCCATAACTGAAGCAGCTAAAGACAGACTTTACAAAATATTTTTTGATAACCCCGCCAAAATTCTAGCCAACTCGTCAAACGAGTTTCAAGTTTATGTAGATAGAAAACGAGCACGATTTAGCACTTGGTATGAGTTTTTCCCGAGGTCTGCTTCAGAGCAAGAAGGCGTTCATGGTACATTTAACGATTGTGCCCGGTTACTTCCAAGAGTAAAAAGTATGGGTTTCAATGTGGTATATTTACCGCCCATTCACCCCATAGGTGAAGTAAACCGTAAAGGTAAAAATAATACGACTGAAGCCAAACCAGGCGATGTAGGTTCTTGTTGGGGTATCGGCTCTCATTACGGTGGCCATAAAGGTATTCACCCACAACTTGGCAGTTTAGATGATTTTAAAGCTTTAATTCAGGCCGCTAAAGATAATGACCTTGAAATAGCCATGGATTATGCATTACAAGCAGCACCAGACCACCCATGGGTAAAAGACCACCCTAGCTGGTTTAAATGGCGACCAGACGGTTCGGTTCAATATGCTGAAAATCCTCCAAAAAAATATCAAGATATCCTTCCTATTTATTGGGAGAGTGAAGATTACGAAAAACTTTGGAAAGAATGTTTAGATATTTTGATTTATTGGATAGATTGCGGTGTCAACATCTTTCGAGTAGATAATCCACACACAAAGCCGTTCTATTTTTGGAGCTGGATTATTTCTAAAGTAAAAGAAAAACATCCAGATGTTGTCTTTTTAGCAGAAGCTTTTACAGCACCGAAAGTTATGCAACAATTAGCTAAACAGGGCTTTACACAATCTTATACCTATTTTACATGGAGAGAGAGTAAGCATGACCTCATCCAGTATGTTGAAGAACTAACAAAATCGGAACTTAAGGAGTACATGCAACCCAACTTTTGGCCCAATACTCCCGATATTAACCCTTACCATTTACAGGGCGCTAACGAGTCTATGCACATGATACGTTATGCCTTGGCGGCCACATTAAGTTCGTCCATTGGTATTTACGGGCCTGTTTTTGAATATATGTTGTCTGATCCGCTTCTTGGCAAAGAGGAGTATTTAAATTCCGAAAAATTTCAATTCACCCATTACGATTGGAACATAAAAAATAAGCTAATAACACTTATTGCAAAAATTAACTACATCAGAAACTTAAACGAAGCGCTTCAACAAACCAATAACATTAAGTTTTGCCATATCCAAAACGATAATTTAATGGCGTTCTATAAATGGAATGAAGACAGAACCAATGAGATTTTGGTTCTAATCAGTTTAGACTCCCACAATTCGCAGCAAGGTACCGTACAAGTACCGCTGCACGATATTGGTGTTCATCATGGTCACAATCTTGAAATGCACGATTTAATTACAGACAGTCGTTACAACTGGAATAGCGAATGGTGCTTTGTAGAGTTGCATCCTACTTTACCGTTTCATATCTTTAAGATAAACAAATAAACATGTGCAGTAATGTTTCAGCAAAATCTAGCAATCCTGTTTTCGTGAGCTCAAAGCCATGGGAGGAGCTATTGGATTATACAGGTTTTGTTGACACTTTTATGTCTGACGTTCTGGAAGAATATATGGTAAAGCAACGTTGGTATGGTGGAAAATCGAGCCAAATCAAGTATATTGAACTTTCAGAATTTTTTAAAATTCAACAGAATGGAGAAGTTTATTATGGGCTTATTTTAGCAGTTAATTTTGTTGAAGCCTTTTACCAACATTACTTTTTACCCATTGCATTCGTTACCGATGAAGATTTTGCACAAAAAGATCGCATTCTGCCCATTGAGATAAATAATCAATTTGGGTATATTATTGATGCAACTAATTTAGAAGCCTTCAGGAAATTGGTGTTTGAGCGTATTGCCACGGCAGAACCTAAAGACACTACAAAAGTACAATACCACAAAAGCCCTTTATTTAGCAATGTAAATTATGAATCATCAAGGTTTATGGGCTTAGAGCAAAGCAACACTTCGTTGGTTTACAATGAAAAATATGTTTTGAAGTTTTTCAGGCGAATTTTTGCCGACAAAAACCCCGATTACGAAATGAGCCGGTTTTTATCTGAAAAAAAAGAATTCAAAAACACACCTTCTTATTTGGGTAGCATTAATTTAGCGGGTGAAGACGATGTAAACATAACCATTGGACTCATGCAAGAAATGATGCCTAACCAAGGTGATGCTTGGGATTATACGCTAAAGGAATTACACAAAGTATTTTCCAACTTAGAGTATAAAAACATTGCTATTGAAACGTTGCCAAATACCCAATTGTACCAACGATTAAAAATTAATGACATTCCTCCAGAAATTATTGATTGGGCTGGTTTAAATATATTCAACCAAGTACAAACCTTAGCTAAGCGAACAGCCGAAATGCACATTGCTCTGGGGTCTGAGTTTGAAGAAACAGCATTCACGCCTACACATTATAACGGCGATTATACAGTTTGGTTGAAGAATAAAATGCTTTATCAATTTCAAAATAGATTGAACACTGTTGAAAACAATCTAAATAAATTGGAAGGACTGGCGTTAGATTTGGCAAACGAATTTTTAGATAAAAAAAACGCCATAAGAAAACGATTTTTAAATTTTGACTGGACCAAACTAAAAGGTGAACGCATCAGAATACATGGTGATTATCATTTGGGTCAAATTCTGGTTAAAGAAAACGATTTTTACATTCTCGATTTTGAAGGCGAGCCAGAAAGCACTATTCGCGATAGAAAGGTAAAACAACCGCCATTAAAGGATGTTGCGGGTCTATTCAGGTCATTTCACTATGCAATTTATGCCACGGTTTTTAATAATATTGAACAACATTATAAAGCCACTTTAGATGAATTATTTATAGCTTCAGAGGTTTTATATCGTTACATAACAGGTCTGTTTTTAGGTACCTATGTTTCAAAAACGCAAAACGCAAATTTAAATCTTGGCTACAACCAAGAGCGCATTTTCATATTAAAATATTGCCTGCTCGAAAAAGCAGTTTATGAGTTGGGTTACGAACTCAACTCGCGCCCTCAGTGGGCAATCATCCCACTTAAGGGAATATCTAATATTATAAATCATTAAAATATATGGCACAAGTAAAAGTTCACAGTTTATTTACAGAATTTGACATCAATCTTTTTAAAGCAGGGAAACACTATAGACTTTATGAAAAATTTGGTTCGCACCTCGTAACCGTTGATGGAATTGAAGGCGTTTACTTTGCCGTTTGGGCACCTACCGCCAAGCAAGTTTCTGTAATTGGTGATTTTAATTATTGGATTGAGGGCGAGCACCAGCTTAACGTGCGTTGGGATTCAAGTGGTATTTGGGAAGGTTTTATTCCGCTTGTTGAAAAGGGTGCAAAATATAAATACAAAATACAAAGCAATAATAACGATATAAAAACCGAAAAGGCCGACCCCTATGCCCGCCGCTATGAGCACCCACCTAATACCGCATCAATAGTTTGGGACGATGGCTACAAGTGGAAAGACAAAAGCTGGATGAAAACCCGTAAAAAGAACAATGCCCTAGATGCGCCATACTCTGTTTACGAAGTCCATTTAGGGTCATGGAAAAAGAATGTAGAAGAAAATAGGTTCATGTCGTATTACGAATTGGCAGACGATTTAGTCAATTACGTCAAAGACATGAATTTCACGCATGTGGAGCTTATGCCTATCATGGAATACCCTTATGATCCTTCTTGGGGCTACCAACTTACGGGATATTTCGCGCCAACATCGCGCTTTGGTTACCCCGAAGAATTTAAATATTTGGTTGATAAACTTCACCAAAACGATATCGGGATTATTCTAGATTGGGTGCCATCACACTTCCCTGAAGATGCTCACGGCCTGGGCTTTTTTGATGGTTCGCACTTATACGAACATCCCGATAGGAGAAAAGGCTATCACCAAGATTGGAAAAGTTTAATTTTTAATTACGAAAGAAACGAAGTACGTTCGTTTTTGATAAGTAATGCCATTTTTTGGATGGATCAATATCACGCTGATGGCTTACGTGTAGATGCAGTTGCATCCATGTTGTTTTTAGATTACTCTCGCGAAGATGGCGAATGGGAACCTAATATTTATGGCGGCAGGGAAAACTTGGCTGTTATCAGTTTCTTAAAAGAGCTGAACGAAGAGGTTTATGCTTCGTTTCCAGATGTGCAAACCATTGCAGAAGAATCTACAGCTTTTCCTATGGTTTCAAAACCCACTTTTGTTGGTGGCCTAGGTTTCGGAATGAAATGGATGATGGGATGGATGCACGATACGCTTGAATATTTTGCAAAAGACCCGGTTTACAGGAAGTATCACCAAAACGAAATCACGTTTAGTTTGGCATATGCCTTTACCGAAAATTTTATGCTCCCGTTATCGCACGACGAGGTTGTATATGGTAAAAACTCTATTATAGGAAGAATGCCTGGAGATGAGTGGCAGCGCTTTGCCAACCTAAGATTGCTTTATGGTTATATGTTTACGCACCCCGGAACCAAACTATTATTTATGGGTGGTGAATTTGGACAATACAACGAGTGGGATTTTCAAGAAAGCTTAGACTGGAACCTACTTGATTTTAAACCACATATAGACGCGCAAAATTATTATAAAGAACTCAACAAATTCTATAAAACAACACCAGCTCTTTACGAAAAAGCATTCACAGGTGAAGGATTTGAATGGATAAGTTACGATGATCAGGAAAATTGTGTTATTTCATATATCCGTAAAGGGTATAAACCAGAAGAAAATGTAGTTGTAATATGCAACCTAACTCCTTCTATTAGAGAAAACTACCGAATTGGCGTTCCTGTAAAAGGTAAGCTAAAAGAGGTTTTCAATAGTGATTTAGAAAAATTTGGTGGTAGCGGTGTTTCAAACACCAAACAAATCAGTATCAAGAAAACACCTTGGAACGGCAAAGACTATTCAGCAGATGTTACGCTGCCACCTTTGGCTGTTACGGTTTTTCAATTTAAATCTTAAAATTTTGACCTTTACCCCTTTATGAAGAGCAACATAAAGGGGTAAAGATATTTCTTCATATTTAAAGTAAAAAAGCTATTAATTCTTTCAAAAATCAGCTAATTAAAACTTAAAAAAAGTGCTAATCTGTATTTTTTATCGTATCAGCAACTATATCGTTGAATATTTGAGTATTACACAAATATTCAGTTGATTTTTTAATAAAATTAGTCGTTACACAAATTTAAAAATTAGTAATTTCGGCAATTATTATTCACGCATAATTTTATGATATTAAATACAGAATTAGAATATAAAGGAAATTTATTTCCTTCTAAAATAATAAAGTACGAAAAAAACCTGAACGTACTGTCTTTCACTACAGCTAACGGCGTAAAGCTAGAAGTTACTGTGCGTCGCGATAGTATTCTTAGATTTAGGTTTACTACAACAGGTATTTTTGATAACGATTTTTCGTATGCCATAACAAAATATGCCAGCCGTGGTTATAACCACCTAGAAGTTACCGAAGATGATGATAACTATATCATAACCACTTCAAAATTGATATGTCACATTTCAAAACTAGATTTAAGGTCTTCTATTTACGATGCCAAAGATAAAAGTTTGATATGCGAGGACGAACTCGGTTTCCATTGGGAAGAAAGCTATGAATTTGGTGGTGATGTGGTAAAAATGTCAAAAACCGCACAACCAGGTGAGAGTTATTATGGATTGGGAGACAAACCGGTAGACAATAATTTAAAAGGTAAACGTTTTGAGAATTGGGTGACAGACTCTTACGCTTATGGCAGAGACACCGACCCTATTTATAAGGCTATTCCGTTTTACACGGGTCTTCACCATAAAAAATCTTACGGAATATTTTTCGATAATACATTCCGTTCGTATTTCGATTTTTGTAGTGAACGCCGAAACATTACCAGTTTTTGGGCACACGGTGGTGAAATGAATTACTATTTTATCTATGGTCCAGAAATGTCTGAAGTCGTGGCCAATTATACCGATTTAACAGGTAAGCCACACGAAATGCCAGCACTTTGGACGCTTGGTTACCACCAATGTAAGTGGAGTTATTATCCAGAATCTAATGTAAAAGAAATTACGGCCAAGTTTAGAGAACTTAAGATTCCTTGTGATGCCATTTACTTGGATATTGATTATATGGAAGGTTTTAGGTGCTTTACTTGGAGCAAAGAATATTTCCCAGACCCGAAGCGCATGGTAAAGGAACTGGCCGATGATGGTTTTAAAACAATTGTAATCATCGACCCAGGAATAAAAATAGACATGGAGTATTCTGTGTTTAAAGAAGGGCTAGATAAAGACTATTTCTGTAAGCGTGCCGATGGCCCTTATATGAAAGGAAAAGTTTGGCCCGGTGAATGTTATTTTCCAGATTTCACCAAACCAGAAGTAAGAGAATGGTGGTCTAATTTATTTAAAGAACTGGTTGAAGATATTGGCGTAAAAGGTGTTTGGAACGATATGAACGAGCCTGCCGTAATGGATGTGCCAGGAAAAACCTTCCCAGATGATGTACGCCACGATTACGACGGTAACCCTTGCAGCCACCGTAAAGCACATAATGTTTACGGTATGCAAATGGCTCGCGCCACATACCAAGGGTTAAAGAAATTTGCTTACCCAAAAAGACCTTTTGTTATTACAAGAGCAGCTTATTCTGGCACACAACGCTATACTTCTAGCTGGACCGGTGATAACATAGCAACTTGGGACCATTTAAATATCGCCAACCTACAAGCACAGCGTATGGCCATGTCTGGCTTTTCGTTTATTGGATCGGATATTGGCGGGTTTGCTGAACAACCTAATGGAGAACTTTACGCACGTTGGATACAATTGGGTATTTTCCACCCATTCTGCAGAACGCATTCTTCTGGTGATCATGGAGACCAAGAGCCTTGGGCATTTGGTAAAACCATTACCGATGTAGTAAGAAAGTTTGTTGAGATTCGTTATCAATTACTACCATACTTATACACCGCATTTTGGAGATATGCTGATGAAGGTATTCCTATTTTAAAATCGTTAGTACTTTACGACCAAGAAGACCTGCAAACCCATTATAGAAACGACGAGTTTATTTTTGGTGAAAAAATACTGGTTTGCCCTGTTAATGGACCTAACCAGAAAGGACGACGCATGTATATTCCACGCGGAAAATGGTACAACTTTTGGGATGATGAAGTTGTTAAGGGTGGACAAGAGCACTGGGTTGATGCTGATTTAGACAGCATGCCTATCTTTGTAAAAGAGGGTTCCATTATACCTAAATACCCTATACAACAATATGTGGGCGAAAAAACCATTGATGAGTTGATTTTAGACGTTTATTACAAACAAGGTAAAGAAAATTCAATGGTTTATGAAGATGCTCACGACGGTTACGATTATATTAAAGGTAGATACAGTTTAAGAAACTTTAAACTGCATGGTAAAAAAGATGAGCTAATTATCCAACAACATAAATCAGGTAAATATGTAACCACATACAAAACCTTTAAATTGAATTTACATGGCTTGCCTTTTAAAATTTCTAAAATTGAAGTTGACAACGTTGAAATTCCATTTAAAAACCTGAAGCTTAATGGTGATAACACGTTAACTCTTACAAAAGAATTTACCGAGCTACACATCATGGCGTAAGCACATAACATATTAATATTGTAAGCCTCACTTGAAAAAGTGGGGCTTTTTTTGGCCCCAAATTAGATATTGAAAATTATTGATTTTGACAGAAATAAGGACAACATTGTTTTGGACTCAATATGCCCAGTATTAAATCAGACAACCCAAGCCAAAAGAACTATTAGAATTAACTAATCTAGAACAGTTAAACAACGCCTATACAAACTCAGAATAGTCACTCCTCTTTAGATGCTTTGGTTTCCGCCGTGGGCACATTTTCAACATCAAAAGGTTTTCCTAAATACACTAGCTGATAATCTTCTTCAATATCTTTAACCTTTAAACTGTAAGAGGATATAATATGCAATTCACCCTCGTTATCCTTTATAAACAATGGTATAATATCATCGTCACTATTTGAAATTTTAATCAGTTCCTCGTAGTGTTCTTTACTTTCTAAATCAATTTCCTGTATGGAAGGGTGTTTTCTGGTCAATTCAGATAAACTATTAAAATCATCTTTATGAGAAAATAATCCCTCTTTAGGATTATTGGAATCATCCAACATTTCTTGTGTGGTTACCAATCTAAACGAACCATTTTCACCAAATTGAGCACTAAACTTTTTAATGGCGTATTTGTTAATATCTGGATTTCCCGTAAGCGCCATTAAATAACCCACATCACTTAATTCTATATTATCCATTAATGTGTCAGAATAAATATTGGTAGCTATAGCTTCTAAACCCAGTTCTTGAGCTTTTTCAATGTTTCTTTCATTACTGTCTATAAGCACAACATGGCGTCCGTTCGTTTCCAAATAATGACCCAATAACCTTGATATTTTTGAAGCGCCAACAATTAGTATACCTTCAGATTTTTTGAGAAAAACACCAACCAATTTTGCAAACATTCTTGCCGTTGTAGCATTTAATAATACCGTGCCCAGAACTACCATGAATACTAGCGGCGTAATATATTCTGCCCCTTCTACCCCTTGTCTAATAAGTTTACCGCCGAACAGTGACGCGATACCGGCCGCAACAATACCTCGGGGACCTACCCAACTAATAAATGTTTTTTCATTAGTTTTTAATCGGGATCCATGAGTGCAGACAAACACCGCCAACGGCCTAATAATAAAAACAATTACGGCAAACAAAATGGCCGTTTTCCAAGTGTAGAGTAAAGTTAAATCTTGATAATTAATATTTGCTGCCAATAGTATAAATAGGATTGAAATAAGCAGCACACTCAGAGATTCCTTAAAATAAAGGAGTTCTTTAATGTTATTGAGTTTGCTGTTACCTAGCACCATGCCCATAACCACAACTGCCAATAAACCCGACTCGTGCGCAAATACCTCCGACTCTACAAAAACTAAAAGAACGGTTGATAGTGAAACTACATTCAACAAATAATGTGGAATAAATTTTTTGTTAATTGCAAAGGCCAAAGCATGCGCAAACGTAAAACCAAAGGTGGTTCCAAAAAGTATAATTTTACCAAACTCAATTAAAGCTGTTTTTGTAAAACCACTGTCACCTTCAACACTAATAAATTCAAAAACCAATACCGCCACTAAGGCTCCAATGGGATCAATTAAAATGCCTTCCCATTTTAATACTGTAGATATATCTTTTTTAAGCGGAATATTCCTTAAGATAGGGGTTATTACTGTTGGACCCGTAACAATAATTAAGCCCGAAAATAAAAATGATAATTCCCAACTCAATCCAAAAATTTGATTGGCCAAAATACCACCTCCAAAGAATGTAATACCCGAGCCAAGCGTTATTAATTTGGTAATAACCGGTCCCACATTTTTAATTTCAGAACGTTTTAATGTAAGCCCACCCTCAAAAAGAATAATACTAATGGCCAAGGACACAAAATAATAAAGGCCATCGCCTGGAAATAATCCATTCTTTCCGTTCCAAACGGGTTCAATCCACTTACTGCCATCATCACTCAAAAACTCAGCAGCAATAGGTCCTACTAGCAAACCAATTAATATTAAAGGCAAAATGGCCGGAATTTTAAACTTCCAAGCCACCCACTGCGCCAATATTCCTAATATGATGATTCCAGCTAATTCTAACATATAAATACCTATTAAAATGACTAATTTAAATAAAAACAGATGATTTTGGGCGTTTATCTTTATTGTTTTTGGGATTCGTTTTCATGTTTTTAAAAAAATGTTATCTTTCAACTTTTACAAAAATTTTAAAGTCAAAAAGTGTCGATAAAGCCTTTTAAAAATATTGGAATTGGGGTGGCTTATTCCCCAAATTTAAGAGCAAACCTCTTTGAGGCGGCAAGATTGTCAATTTTTTTTGGAGCTAAAATGTACTTAATTCATGTTGGCGAAGCTTCCGAAGAAAAAACAAATATGCTAAGCATAATCTTAAAAAGCTTTAAAAAAGATAACCTTGACTACGAAGTCGTTTTTAAAACAGGAGATCCTGTTGATGTTATTTTATCGGTTTCCGAAGAAAAAAGTATAGACCTACTTATTCTAGGAGCCCTAAAACGAGAAAGGTTCTTTAAATATTACGTTGGTTCAATTGCTAGAAAAATTACTCGAAGATCCAAATGTTCAGTATTATTATTAATAAAGCCCTCGGTTGAACGTGTGCCCTGCCAGCATGTAGTGGTAAACGGATTGGAAGACCCAAAAACCGAACAAACCATAACTGCCGCTTTTTACGTGGCCCATAAACTAAGTGCCGAAAAAATTACTATTGTTGAAGAAATTAAGCAAGAACAGATTTCGGTAAAGGTTGAAGACGATAAATCGTTGCGCCGCGCCAATATTATGAAAGAACGCATTAGAATGCGCGAAAACTCTAGAATCAAAGAAATAATAAGTCATATTCCAGAGGAATACACCGCAAAAAAAAACATAAATCTGCAACCTATTTTCGGAAAGCAGGGGTATTCCATTGGACATTATGCACAAATAGCCCGAGCCGATTTACTGGTTATGAATGCACCCATGAAAATGACATTTTGGGACCGCTTATTTCCGCACGATATTGAGCACATTTTAACCGAGCTGCCAACAGATGTATTGATTTTGCAATGAGCCTAAGAAAGAATAACATAAAATATTTTTTTAAAAGCTTACCCAAAAATATTTTTTCTGGGTTTGTGGTTAGCCTTATTGCATTGCCGCTTGGTTTAGGTCTTGCCATGGCTAGTGATGCTCCACCAATATCTGGTGTTATTGCAGCCATTGTTGGCGGTGTTACTGTGTCTATTTTAGGTGGAAGCCATGTTACCATTGCGGGTCCGGGCAACGGTTTGGTAGGTGTAATTCTTATAGCCATTACAACTTTAGGCCTAGAAAATGCCTATGTGGCCATTATGTTTTCGGGTGCCTTATTAATGCTTTTAGGCTTCTTTAGAATGGGTAAATTGGCCGATTTTTTTCCATCTTCTGCTATTCAAGGGATGCTCGCTGCCATTGGATTAATTATTTTAGGGAAGCAGTTCCACATTATGCTGGCCCATAAAATTAAGAGGCCCGATACGGTAGATTACCTTTTTGAAATTCCCTATACCATAAACGATGCTTTACATTATGGAAGAAGCGGATTGATTTATGCGGCCATAGCTGGCATCATCAGCTTGGCCATTATGGTATTTTACTCTAAAATTAGAAACAAATATTTACAACTCATACCTGCACCCATGTGGATAGTTATATTATCCATCGGGTTTAGTTACTACTTTGAGTTTGGCTTGCACGAACCTAATCCCATAGCCAAAGAATATATGATTTCGGGCATCCCAGAATTTCAACAAATTATAGCCGAATTGCCAACGCCTAATTTTAGTGGTATTTGGAGCCTTTCGTTCTGGGGAAGTGTTTTGGCATTAACGCTCATATCGAGTATAGAATCACTTTTAAGCATAAAAGCCGTTGATAAATTAGACCCTGAAAAACGACGTTCTAACGTAAACAAAGATCTCAAAGCACTTGGTTTGGCAACAATAGGAAGTGGACTAATAGGGGGACTAAACGTGGTAACCGTAATTGCTCGAAGTTCGGTAAATGTAAATAACGGCGCCAGCAACCGGTCTTCTAACTTTTTTCATGCCTTGTTTTTGGTTGTATTTATTGTGTTTTTTAGTTCACAACTCACCAGAATACCGCTACCTGCGTTAATGGCTATTTTGGTTTACACGGGTTACAAACTGGCCTCACCAAAGGTAGTCACAAAAATGTCATCTATAGGAAAAGAGCAGCTCATTATATTTTTTATAACCTTAATCCTTACATTAAAAGTAGGACTAATCACGGGTATTTTAGGCGGTGTCTTAGCCACTTTAATTATTCATTTTGTCATCAATAAAAGTGCTGGCTTATTTTTTAGAAACATTCTGAAACCAAATGTTTTAATGTACAAAGAGCAAGACAGCAAGAACAATTACCATGTAAGTGTTAAGCATTTTTGTAGCTTTTTAAATTATTTTAGGCTAAAGGAAAAATTGGGTGCTGTTCCAGAAACTTCCGATGTAATAGTCGATTTTTCACTTTGTGAATTTGTTGATGATACGGTTATGGAAAACATGAGCGATTACCAAGAGTTATTTGCTAAACGTGGAGGTCATTTTGATGTAGTTGGATTGGATTTGCATGATACAGACTCTAAACACCCGTTTGCTTCAAGACGTTTGCTTAGCGTTCCCAACATTATAAAAAAGAGCTTAACCCGACGTCAAACTAACATGGAGGATTTGGCTGAAGACTACCAACTTAACTACAGCTCCAAACATATAAAAGAAGTTTACTTTTTAAACAACTTCTCATTTTTCAAAACCAAGAATATAGACCATATTTACAATATTTTATCACATGATGAAAGTGATATAAAATTGTTCGATATCGAATTTACCGAAGGTGAGTTTATAGCAAGAGAGGTGGTTCGCACCACTATGATTCATACTCAGTTTAACCAAAACATTCCAAAGTTTACTTTAGATAGAGAAGGCTTTTTGGAAAAAGTTTCGGCTTTTGCCGGATTTAAAGATATTCCTATTGATAACCACGAGGATTTTTCAAAACGTTTTTATTTACTTGGTGAAAACGAAACTAGAATTGCTGAATTTTTTGATGACGATGTCATTCGTTTTTTTGAAAGTAATCCCTATTACCATGTTGAATCTGATGGCGACGCCTTACTTATTTTTGGACGGGAGCGATTGGCCAGTGTAAAAGAAATAAAAGCCCTGTTTGATTTTGGAAAACGACTGAAGCAAGTCATTATAAAAAATCATGGTTAAATTAGCTTTAAACTTGATTTAGATTGTTATAATATTCAATCATTTAAATTTCTGTTTGGTGTTAGGTTGTCATTCCGAACGTTATTGAAATCAAAATATATTTTGATTGAAAATACCAAATTAGAGCATAACGAGGAAGAATCCCATCATTTCCGTCAAGTTGTGAGATTTCTCATCGCTCATACTTCGCTCAGTCGAAATGACAATTAACTGTATATTAGTATTTTTATAATCGAATTCAGCTTTTTAAGCTGGGTAGAACGGAAAAAAATAAGGAATCACGAACGATGCAGCCAGCCAGATAATAAGATTTAAAGGTGTTCCCATTTTTAAAAAATCTATAAACTTATAGTTTCCCGGAGCATAGACCATGGTATTTGTGGGGTAGCTCATTGGTGTCATAAATGTTAGTGAACAAGCAAACATGACGGCTACCAATAACGGACGTTCGCTAATTTGCATAGACTGCGCCAAGGTGATAACAATAGGCACCATTAAAGCAGCTGTAGCTTTACTGGATATTAAATTAGTTAATATAAACGCCGATAAATAAATAATACTCAGCGTGAATTGGGCACTATACTGACCCAAAGTATTCATAATGTAATCGGCAATTAACGCCGCACCACCTGTTTTTTCAAGTGCTGTACCCATGGAAAGTACACCGGCCATCATAAAAATCACCTTCCACTCAACCGCCTTATAGGCTTCCATGGGCTTTAAGACGCCTATTAATATCATTACAAGAGCGCCTACCATGGCACTAATTAAAATAGAAGTTATATTAAGTGATGCCGCCGTAATAACGCCTACACCAATTAACACAGCAGGAATAGCCTTTCTATAGTTGGTCTTCTTTTTTACATATTCCGAAAGCTTTACAATTAGGTTTTGCGATACTAAGCTGTTAATTTCTTCGGGTTGGCCCAGCATCAGCAACATATCGCCTTCTTTTAGGGTAACATGGGTGAGTTTATCATATATAATCTCTCCTCGCTGGCGAATGGCAATAACAGACGAATTATACTGTCTTCTAAAATTGATTTCCTTTAACGAGCTTTCAGATAAACCTGAACCAAAAGGAATAATAACTTCATATAAATTGAAGGACTTATACTTTTTTTCAGCTTCCTGCATACGTTTATTTCCTTTAATACTATAGCCTTCAACATCTAAAAGGCGCGACAAGGTTTCCGGCGGAACGATAATCTTTAAAATATCACCTTCCACTATTCTAGTATCAGTATCAAAATTATGTTTTAAAACACCATTCCGTAGAAGAGAAAGAATATTCACGTTATAGTCATTCACCAATTCGGATTTTCCTATGAATTTGTTTTTATCCCTGCAGTTTTTCTCAACAAAAAGCTCAGTGATATAGGTTTCTGCTTTTTTGGTGAACTCCTCGTTTCCCCCTCTATTTTTAGGTAGCAAAAAAGGCCCCATAATAAAGATATAAGTAAAACCAATGGCCAATAAACAAAGTGCTGCTAAACTAAACTCAAACATTCCAAACTCATCAACGCCATATTTTTTAGCATAACTACTCACCAAAATATTGGTTGAAGTACCAATGAGTGTACAGGTTCCTCCAAAAAGTGCGGCAAATGAAATGGGCATAAGCAACCTGCTTGGGTTAATTTTAGTTTCTCTACAGACCGTTAAAGCTATGGGGAGCAATAACGCTACCACTGCTGTATCATTAATAAATGCTGAAAACAGCCCTGAAATGGAACAAAATACAATTAAAGCAACACTATAATGTATTTTAGCCAACTTTATAATTCTATGGCTAAGTCCATCTAAAATACCAGAACTAAAAATACCCCCACTAACCACAAAAATACAGCCCAAAGTAATAGTAGCTGGGTGGTTAAAACCCGAAAAACCTTCTTCAGGGCTTAGTACACCAGCAACTATAAACATGGCCATAATGAGTATGGAGGTGGTATCAATAGAAAAATAGTCCCTAACAAAAAGGATTACACCAAAAAGAATAATAGCAAAAGTTATTATCATGTCCATTTTCTGAAATTCTTTTTATAAAACTACGCTAATTTATATACTTAAATTTAGTTCATTTTTCATGTGTATCAAAAATAATGTTTGGGGTAAGTGTTAAATTAAAGCTATAATTTACACTGAAAACCTTATATTTTTACCACTTTTATTAATTTGCAAGACTTAAAAATTTTCAATGCGATTATACCCCATACATGCAGGAAATCTAAAACTTGATGGAGGAGCTATGTTTGGAGTAGTACCCAAATCATTATGGAGCCGTACCAATCCGGCCGATACCAATAATATGATTGATATCGCCACCCGTTGCCTGCTCATTGAAGATGGGGACAGGCTAATATTAATCGATAATGGAATGGGCAATAAGCAATCCGACAAATTTTTTGGTTATTATTACTTATGGGGTGATTTCAGTTTAGATAATTCTTTAAAACAATACGGTTTCCATCGCGATGATATTACCGATGTTTTTTTGACCCATTTGCATTTTGACCATTGTGGCGGCAGCATTCAATGGAATAAAGATAGAACAGGTTACCAACCTGCTTTTAAAAATGCACACTTTTGGAGTAATAAAGACCATTGGCTTTGGGCAACAGAACCCAATAGGCGAGAAAAAGCATCTTTCCTAAAAGAGAATATACTGCCCATGGAAGAAAGCGGGCAATTAAAGCTTACCTCGCTTCCAAATGGGGATATACTTAAAAAATCAGAATTGGATTTCGACATTTTCTTTGCAGACGGCCATACCGACAAGCAAATGATTCCGCTTATTACATACCAAGACAAAACTATAGCCTTTATGGCTGATCTTTTGCCAACGGTTGGTCATTTGCCGCTACCCTACGTTATGGGCTACGATACAAGGCCTTTATTAACATTAAATGAAAAAGAAACCTTTTTAAACTTAGCTGCAAAAAACAATTTCTATCTGTTCTTAGAGCATGACGCACATAACGAAATCATCACGGTTAAAAACACCGAAAAAGGGGTTAGGCTAAACGAAACATTTACAACCCGAGATATATTTAATTTATAAAACAATAGACTAATTCAAATATTACCAATGAAAACAATAAAAATACTTGTTGCATCGCTATTCCTTTCAGCCTTAATTTATGGCTGTGGCAGTACTGCAGATATTTTATCAACCCCAGTTGAAAACATAGATACTTCACCTTTAAAAGTGTCAGAATTAACTGAAGCTGAAAAGAAACAATGGGGTCATTTAGACCTTGTTAAAGATACCGTTCCGGGTATGAGTGTTAACAAGGCTTACTCCGAACTTATTAAAAACAAAAAAGGACAAAAGGTACTGGTAGCTGTACTAGATTCAGGAATTGATATAGACCATGAGGATTTAGATGATGTTATCTGGACTAACAAAGATGAAATTCCAAATAATGGAAAAGATGACGATAACAATGGCTACATTGACGACATACATGGTTGGAATTTCTTGGGTGATGGCTACAACGAACAATTAGAATACGTTAGAATTATAGCTAGTGGTGATACCAGCAACCCTGACTATGCACGTGCTAAAGCAGAATACGAGAAAGAGTATGAAGTATGGATGCAGAGAAAAACACAACATGATCAGGTTTATCATCAAATAAAAGGCGCCCACGAAACCTTGGTTAAACACCTAGGAAAAGAAGATTACACCAAAGATGAAGTTAATGCCATTACCACCCAAGACCAAGGGCTAAACCAAGCTAAGCAAATGGCACAATACATGTTCAGTAATGACGACACTTTAACTGGTGCCCTAAAAGAAATTGAAGGTGTTTTAGAAACCATAAACGATTTTCTAAACTATAAACTTAACAAGGATTTTAAAGGACGTGTAAACGGTGACGACCCTGAAGATTTATCAACCAAATACTATGGCAATGGCAACGTTAAACCTGTTAAAAAAGAAGAAAGCCACGGTACACACGTTGCAGGAATTATTGCCGCAGAACGCAACAACAGTAAAGGAGCCAATGGTGTTGCAAACAACGTTGAAATTATGTCGGTAAGAACCTTACCCGACGGTGATGAATACGATAAAGATGTAGCATTGGCCATTAGATATGCGGTTGATAACGGGGCAAAAATCATCAACGGAAGTTTTGGTAAGAGCTTCTCACCACATAGCGATTGGGTTCGTGATGCCATTGCATATGCCGGTGAAAACGATGTCTTGTTTGTGCATGCCGCAGGAAACGATAGTAAAGATGTAGATGTAGAACCTAATTTCCCAGATGATAATGTAAATGGAAAAGAAGTAACCGATACCTACATTAGGGTTGGTGCACTGGCTCCTAAATACGGGTCGAGCATGGTAGCATCTTTTTCAAATTACGGAAAAAATAATGTTGATGTTTTTGCTCCTGGTGACGACATATATTCAACAACTCCTGAAAATGAATATGCCACAAAAGGAGGGACCTCTATGGCCGCCCCGGCTGTGGCAGGAGTTGCTGCATTAATTCGTTCTTATTACCCAAAATTAACCGCAGCTCAAGTGAAACAAATTTTAATGGAATCAGGTTTACCAATAAACACTAAAGTTATTGTTGGTGGTGATACTAGTGATATTCGTCCGTTTGCCGATTTATCAAAATCTTCAAAAATGGTAAACGCTTATAATGCCTTGATTATGGCCGCTAAAATGTCTAAATAATTTTTTAAATTCTTTTAATGCTGTTCATCATAATAAATTTTGAACAGCCTTATTTTTCAATTCAATATTTATGAATCGCATTTATTTTTACATACTTTCCTCTATCCTTATTTTATCATGCGGAAGTTCTCAAATGGTTGAAAATCCCCCGAAAACGCCTAAGGCTCCAGAAACGCCACAACCTCTAACCGTTGAAACCTCATCCAATCCATGTTATTGGCAGCAACATGTCGATTACAAAATGGAAATTGATGTGGACGTAAATAACTACCAATATGAGGGCAAGCAAACTTTGGTGTACACCAATAACTCGCCCGATATTTTAAACCAGGTGTTTTATCACTTGTACTTTAATGCTTTTCAACCAGGTAGCGAAATGGATGTTCGTTCACGTAACATTCCCGATCCAGATAGCCGTGTAGAAGACCGTATAAGTAAATTAAAACCAGACGAAATTGGATATATAAAAGTAAATTCGTTAAAACAAAACGGCCAAGTTTTAACCTACGAAACCGTAGGTACCGTTTTAGAAGTAAAATTAGCAGAACCCATAAAACCTGGGGAAAGCGTAACGTTCGATATGCTTTTTGATGCCCAAATACCAGTACAGATTCGGCGTTCAGGCAGAGTTAACAATGAAGGTGTGGCTTTATCTATGGCGCAGTGGTATCCAAAATTAGCTGAATACGATTACGAAGGATGGCATGCCGACCCTTATATAGGCCGTGAATTTCATGGGGTTTGGGGTGATTTTGACGTAAAAATTAGCATTGATAAAAATTACACCTTGGGCGGCACTGGATATTTACAAAACCCTAACGAAATTGGGCACGGATACCAAACCGACACCTTAAAACAACCCAACACAAAAAAACTGACTTGGCATTTTGTGGCACCTACGGTGCATGATTTTACTTGGGCGGCAGACCCCAATTATATTCATGACACTATACAGGTTCCAAATGGACCGCTATTGCATTTTTTATACAAAAATAGTATGCCAAAAGATAAATTGAACAACTGGAAAAAACTCCAACCGAAAGCTGTAGAACTCATGCAGTTTTATAGTGAAAACATTGGGAAATACCCTTACGACCAATACTCTATCATTCAAGGTGGTGATGGCGGCATGGAATACGGTATGTGCACCCTAATTGCTGGCGAGGGCGAATTTAGCGGTTTATTTGGTGTAACCGCCCATGAAATGGCACATTCGTGGTTTCAGTTTTTATTGGCCACCAACGAGCTGACCAACTATTGGATGGACGAAGGTTTTACAGAATACTTCGGCGAGCTAGCCGAGTGCGAAATTTTCAATAAACCATTTGAAAAACCAACAAAACGCGTTTACGATATCTATTATTACTACGTTAATTCAGGTGCCGAGCAACCACAAACTACCCATGCGGATCGTTTTAACTACAATCAATCTTCGGCAATTGCTGCTTATTACAAAGGTTATGTGTTTTTAAATCAATTGGCTTATGTTATCGGCAAAGAAAACCAGAAACAAACCATAAAGCAATATTTTAAAGATTGGGCTTTTAAACATCCTACTAGAACTGATTTTATTAGGGTTGCCGAAAAAGTGTCTGGCTTAGAATTAGATTGGTACCTCAACGATTGGACGCGCACCATTAATACGATTGATTACAGCGTAGAGTCGGTTCAAGGCAATAAAGCTACCTTAAAACGTATTGGATTAATGCCTATGCCTATTGATTTAACCGTAACTTATACCGATGGTTCTTCAGAAGATTTTTATATCCCATTACAGATGATGCGTGGCGAAAAGCCAACCGAAGCAACCATTATAAAAGATTGGGCCTGGGCCCACCCAACCTATTCTTTTGAAACTTCAAAAGCTATAAAATCTGTAGAAATAGATCCAAAAAATATGATGGCAGATATTGATAAAGAGAACAATAAAAAATAGAAACTTTTATGAAAATTAAGACACCTGAGAAAATAACAATCATAACCCTACTGCTTTTGGCAAATCTGTGTCTTGCACAAAATATTAAAAGCACCCAACAATGGGAAAAAGCTCAATCCTGGGTTAAAGAGTTCAACTTAGAAGACAGTAAAAAAGCCGAAGAAGTTACTAAAACCATTGCCACCCATTTAACCGAAGTGCGTAATTGGCACAACAGCCATCCGCATACCGAGGTTCCAGCAGGTATAAACCCCAGAACTGGTGAAAAGTTAAGTGATTTAGACCGTTCAATTATAGCCGATTCGGCCATGCCAGAGAGCGTTCACAACAATTTAATGTCAACACTTAAAGCAAACCTGAGTGATGAGCAAGTAGAAGCTGTTCTAGATAAATACACCATTGGTAAAGTGGCTTTTACCATGAAGGCCTATCGTGAAATTGTAACCGATATGACGCCAAAAGAAGATGCCGAGCTTTTAAAAAATCTTAAGCAAGCGCGAGAAATGGCCATAGATTTTAAAAATATGAAACAAATTTCGGCCATTTTCGAAATTTATAAAACCAAGAACGAGCAATATTTAAATAACAACGGTAGAAGCTGGAGACAGCTTTATAAAAATTATGTAAAGCGGCTTAGGGCTCAAAAAAACAAGAATTAGACTAGCTTCAAAAGTTTGATGGTGAATAAAAAGTTTAAAATTATACCTAATAATAAACGGCTAACTAATTTTAAATATGCCCTTTTTATAATTGGATTCCTTCTTATGGTAATTCCAATTTTTATAAAAAATTATGAGGAACTGTCCTTTTTTGGATTGATTATAGTTTTCATTAGTACTCTGTTCGCTTTATTTTCATCAAAAAACTATTTGAGAATTAATAATGAGTTTGTAGAGTTTGAATCAAAAAGTTTCGTGCCCGAATTTAATAAGACTATAAGAATTCGCCTGAACGATATTGAAAGGACTATTTTTCTAAAAAGACAGTTTCTGATATTTGGTGGACGGAGTCCAATTGCTGATGCTGATGCCCAAACTTTATATAATGAAAACAGAATTGTGTTCCTTTTAAAAAATGGTCAGAGTGAAACCATACTTCAAACAGGAAGATTGTTCGAATTTAAAACCGCCTATTCCCTAATTAAGGAAAAAATTAAGCAACAATAACAACAGTCAAATTCTACCTTTATACCATGGTTCTTTTTTGTAAATAGCGGTTTTTGCAACGCGTTCTCGATTATTTAACCTTAAATGGGTTTCGGTTATTTGACGGTTTCTGTACCCTAACAAGTGAAAAAATGCCTTAGCGAAAAATTTAGCTATTTTTAAATTTACCTGCAAAATACCTTCTTTTTTATCCACCCATGAAATACCCGGTAAAAGAGCCAAAAAACTATCTGTTTTTAAACGTCTTAGTACTAAAGATAATTTTAAGAAAAAAGAATTAATAGGCTTAATTATAAAAAAACCCTCTGCTCCTTTTTGTTGATAAAGCGGCATAAAAATATTTCCGTTGTTGGCTGCTGAAATTTTAATACCGTTACTTTCAGCCAAAGGTGAACCTTTTTTTATTTTTTCAAAACTTTTAAAACCATTTTGCATTTTAAAAATTTCTTGAGGTTTTATTTTATGGACATAAATAACTTCAAATATATCAGAGTTTTGTTGCGCTTGACTCTTTAATTGCTCATAATGCTTTGAAAAGTCCATAACTGCTTTTTCTTCTACAATCCCTGAATAAACCAATGCCAAATAAATAAAATCGATATGATTTAATATTGAAGAAAACTCATAATGTTGCCCAGATTCAAATCCTAATGAAACGTAACCCAATTGATTGATGTAGCTCAATAATGGCCCCGTTAAATACTCTTCGATACCCAAAACAATAGGTACAGGGAACTGTTGCGAAAATTTTCTATTTATCAAAGCATCGTTAATGGTAATAAAAGGGAGTGTTTTGCTGGATGTAGTATGTAAATCGATAAAATAAAACGGGGGCTGTTGGTTTTCTAAAATGGCATTTAAGATGTCTAGCAACTCCAACAATTCTTTTTCGTCTGGATTTAAGTCACTTTTTTGTTTTATGTGTTCTATATTGGTTTTAGTCCAAAGCCGGTTTAAATCTTCATTTATATAGCGCTTTTGTTCACTTAGAGCTTTTAAATTTCCCGAAATGCCGTAGATAGTCCCTTTTACATAAGCCCGATTTATTCCTCGCATCACTTCTTTGAGTGCAAAAACACCCGAATTTTCATTACCGTGAATGCCTCCAAAAAATACAATGGTAGGACCCGGTTGAAGGCCCTCTATTTTGCCAAGTATCCGGTCAACTTTTAAACTCGCTTTTAATGCTTTACTGTATAAATCAATCATAAATAGAAAATGTTCAATTTGTTCAGCTTAAATCGTTTTTCGTTATTAAACCTACCAACTTTTTCTCTTTGACTACAGGAAGACACCCAATACCATGTTGATTCATTAATCTTTCTGCTTCTTCTAATGATGTATATTCGTCTGTAGTAATCAGTTCAGTTTTCATTAACTTAGAAACACTGAGATTTTGCTTTTTAAGTTCGTTTAAATGAGGTTCAACATCCTTCCATGTAAGTAGGCCAACCAAAGCACTATCGTGTGTTATTACAGGCATATGGTGAATATTTTTCCATTTCATTATATGTAAAACCAATTCAATACTGTCTTTTTTATCTACTGAAAAAATATCTGAGCTCATGGCATGTTTTACCAGTTTGGTTTTGATAAATGCTCCATCTTTAAAGGTATCGAGCATATTCCATGTAGAAACAGGATATCCTCTTTCCTGTTTTTCATACATTTTGGCAGTAAGGATTTGCATGGCTTCAAACCGACCATGGTTTTTCAATAGGATTCTATAATTCCGTGATAGCCATTCTGATCCCGTGGTTCCCATAACTCGGTCTTTTATAATTTTTAAATACTTTTCGGCATCCTTTGGTGCAATACCGTACCTGTACAAGCCTTTGTATGCCATGGGGAGCAATTCATCCAAAATAAGGGCGTGACTTGACACGTATTTACCATCCCAATAAAATTGGGTGGCCTTACCGTAACGTGCGGCATTAAAAAAATTTGTTTTTACATCTTTAAAATCCCATTTTTTATGGATGTTATCATATTCTTTAGGTTTTCCTAACATGACACCTATCCAAAACATCATATTGGCTATTTCATCGAAGGTAGTGGGTCCAGAAGGCAAGTATCGATTCTCAATTCTTAAATTTGGTTTGCCGTTAGTCGTGCCATAACAAACCCTATTCCATGGATATACAGTGCCATTATGTAAACCCAGAGCGCGTAGTTTTGGAATTTCATTATTTTTTATCATTTCCGCGCTGTCTTTGGTAAAATTGGTAGTTAAAAAACTTCTAAATCTAGAAATGTTGTCCTTAAAAATGTCTGAGATAGATCCTGTTTGCCAATTGTTGCCAAAACTAACTCGAGACTGCTTTTCATTTAACAAATAACTGTTAGCCCGTGTGTCAATACTTTGCGTAAACAAAGCAATTCTGGTTTCCATCCACAGTTCTTTTCCAAACAAAATGGGCGAGTTTGTACAGGCGCTCAAAACCGGTCCGGCTATAGCTTGTGCCCAATTATAATTGTCAACAAAAGTATTGGGGCTAAGTTGTAAATGCACTTGAAAACTGGTATTACAACCTTCCAACATAACAGAATCGTGCAATAAATTAAGTTCGTCGACACCTTTTATATGGATATCGAAACTTTTTTTCCTTCTTTCCTTAATAGCATCGTTTAAAACGGAATAACGCTCAACGGGAGTCATGCTTTTCTCATCAACATTATTAACAGACAACGAAGGTAAAATACCCGTTAAAATAAGCTTAATACCTTTTTTTTCTGCTATTTTTTTTGCTTTATTCAATAAAGAATCAAGGTGTTGGTGCAGTTTTGAAAAGCAATCATTACCTAGCTCAAATACATCTAGGTTAATTTCTAGATTGTAATTACTTATTTCGGTTGTAAAATGGTCTTCATTAATAGCTTCAAGAAGTTCTAATGACTTACTTTCGGGTAAAAACTCATCATTTACTAAGCAAAATTCTTGTTCTGCACCAATACGTAATGGTCCATCTTCTATCAGCCCATTATCAACCAACATATCCAATGCCTTAATGTCGTTTAGTAAATGATGGATGTAGTTAACCCTGTCTCTTTTGGTTTTTAATTTAGCAACATTTAAATCTCCCATAACGACATCATTTAAAATTGAACTTAAACTACAATATTATTCTTAAACCAAGAAAAGGCTAAAACATTACAAGGTCTATTTTCAATTTAAAAAGATTAAATTACCGTTATTTATGGATTCTAAAAATGATTTTTATCATGTAGCTTAAACCCGAGTGTGGTGTTATTTGTTATTGTTACTTTTGCGTTTACAAATTTTAATATGGATGCATCTTACCCAAAAAGAGAAAAACTAAAAAGTAAAAAGCTGATTGACCAAATGTTTAACGAGGGACAATCGGTTTCTGCATTTCCATTACGTTTGGTTTATTTAAGCACTTCTTTTGAGGAAAATATTATTGCTAAAACCGGCGTATCTGTTAGTAAACGCCATTTTAAAACTGCTGTTGATAGAAACTATATAAAACGTTTACTAAGAGAAGCTTACCGTATAAATAAAGCAGGTTATTTTAACAATTTAACAACACAACATGCGTTTATGATTTTGTACATTGGCAAAGAAAAACCCAATTTTACCCTTATTGAAACTCGAATGAACCAGCTGTTTGCTAAATTTTTGAGTAAAATTTCAGAATAATAGAAACCTTGAATACATGAAATACTTACTAAAAAAAAGAATCATAATTCCCATACTTGCTAGTGCTATCTTTTTTAGTACCACGGCCTTTCAAAACGATTTTTTTGAAATCGCCAAACAGCTAGAAATTTTTACAACAATGTTCAAAGAACTAAACATGAACTATGTTGACGAAACCAATCCAGCAGATTTAATGGATACGGCCATAAAAAGTATGTTAGAGGATTTAGATCCTTATACGAATTTTATGAACGAGCAGGATGTTGAAGCTGCTAGAATAAACAATACGGGCGATTACACGGGAATTGGTGCTAAAATTCAAACTTTAAAAGATAAATTAATTGTTGTTGAGCCATACAAAGACTATCCTGCTGACAAAGCAGGATTGAAAGCTGGTGATGAAATTATAAAAGTAGGAAACACAGTAGTTGCTGACTATAAAGAGAATGCGGGAGATTTATTAAAAGGTACACCTAACACTCCGGTTGAAGTAACATTTAAACGCCAAGGCAAAACCCAAACAGCAACGATAAAACGGGCTGAAGTAGAGATAAAAGCCGTGCCACATTTTTCAATGGTTGACGATAAAACAGGTTATATAGTTTTAAGCCGGTTCAGTAGGAAAGCTTATGTCGAAACTAACTACGCACTTCGTGATTTAAAAGCCCAAGGTGCCAAAAAATTGATTTTGGATTTACGCGGAAACCCAGGAGGATTATTAAATGAAGCTATCCATATTGTTAATTTATTTGTACCTAAAGGGCAATTGGTAGTTACTACAAAGTCGAAAGTAAAAAAATATAACCGAACCTATCTTACACAACGTGAACCTATTGATACTGAAATTCCATTAATTATTTTAATTGATGAAAAAAGTGCATCGGCAAGCGAAATTGTGTCTGGAGCATTACAGGATTTAGACCGTGCAGTTATTGTCGGTGCCCGAAGTTTTGGTAAAGGTTTAGTGCAGCGGCCAAAGCAACTTACTTATGGTACGCAAGTAAAAATAACCATTTCCAGGTATTACACCCCTTCTGGTAGATGTATCCAGGCATTAGATTATTGGAACAGGAACGAAAAAGGTGAAGCGGTTAAAATTGATCAAGAAAATTACCATGAGTTTAAAACCAAAAATGGAAGAAAAGTATTTGATGGCGGTGGAGTTTATCCTGATGTTCCCATGGGCACCTATAAAACCTCACCCATTACAACGGCCATTGTAAACAATAATTTAATTTTCGATTACGCTACAAAGTATCATTACAGTCATCAAATCGATGATATCAATAGCTTTAAACTTACCAGCAAAGACTTTTTAGATTTTAAAAACTATTTGAAATCCAATAATTTTTCTTTTGAAACCGATACAGAAAAAGCACTTAAAAAAGCTTTTGAAACCGCTAAAAAAGAAGAATTAAACGATGATATTGAAATCGATTACAATAACTTGATTTCTAATTTAGAACAATCAAAAAGCAGTATCATAGATGAAAATAATGATTTTCTATTAAAACTGCTTACTGAAGAAATAGTTAAAAGGTACGTTTATCGTGAAGGCCTATATGACTATTATAAAATGTACAATCCTGAAATTAAAAAGGCAACAGAAATTTTAGGAAATCTTTCAACATACCATAACTATTTGCAATAATTATAAATGCATGAAAATTAAAATAAATATTAGTCAACAAACTACAATCAACCTATAAAACATCCTATTTATAAGCTTCTGGCACGGTTTTCGATTAAAAATGGTATATTTATTACCTATTTCTATTACCCTATTATATGCGTAAATTATTGGTATTAATATTACTGACTTTAAGCTGTTCTGTTGTTTCATCACAAAACGAGCTAAAGCATGAAGTATATTTTGATACAGATAAATTTGTTGTGCCCCCAACCGAAGAAAACCGTTTGCTTTTATTTATTTCTACTCTTTCTGATTTAGATATTGAATCCATATCCATTTTTGGTTTTTGTGATGACCGAGGAGCAAATACCTATAATTTAAAACTTTCGCAACAACGTGCCGATGCTATTAAGGCCATTTTCTCCAACAATGAAATTAGTGAAGACCTTATTTCTAACGTTGATGGAAAAGGTGAAATTCTGTTAAAAATAGTTGAAGAAAAAGACCTTTTAAAAATTAGAGGCTTAAACCGAAAAGTAGAAATTATTGTAAAACCTAAACCCAAAGAACCTGTTGTAGCCAAAACTCCAAAGCAACCCAAAGAAAAAAATGAAATAGACCTTATTAACGAGAGTGCCGTTGGTGATAAAATTATTTTTAAAAATATCTTATTTAAAACTGGTTACGCAACCGTTACGCCAGGCTCCAAAAAAACATTAGAATCTATTGCAAAAGCTTTAGTTGAACGCGACGATATTTATTTCACTATTCAGGGCCATGTATGTTGCACCCAATTTACTAGAGATGCCGTAGATAGGCGCACAAAAAAACGTAATTTATCGGAAGCACGGGCCAAATACGTTTACGATTATTTTGCTAAAAAGGGCGTAGATAAAAAACGGATGCGCCATTTAGGAATGCGCCGAAAATTTCCGTTGGGTGGCGACCCAAAATTAGACAGGCGGGTAGAAATTGTTATAACTTACATTGGTAATACCAATTAATAGCTTAGCCTATAAAATGTTTTTGATAATTTGTTTTTGATTGATAAGCGTTTGAAACGCTAAAAAGAACCTAACATAGCTGTATGGGGTATACCATCTTCAAGGTACTCCTCTCCTACCGCGTTAAATCCCAAATTATTATAAAATTGTTTTAAATAACATTGAGCGGAAATTTTAATTAAAGATTTATTAAAGTATTCTTTTACCGCTTGAATTGAAGCTTCCATAAGTTGATTTCCATAATTATGGTACCTTTCACTTTTAGCCACTACTACCCTACCAATACTAGCTTCCTTAAAATAATCGCCTGGCTTAAAAATTCGAGTATAGCCAATTAATTTATTATTATTATTAAAACCTAAAACGTGCAGTGCCTTTTCGTCTTTTCCATCAATATCCTGATATACACAATCTTGTTCTACCACAAATACTTCGCTACGAAGCTGAAGCATATCATAGAGCTCTTGCTTATTTAGTTCTTCGAAAGATTTGACTTCTATTTTTATCATAGTCTGTAATGGGATACTGAAACAAGTTAAGTATGATAAATAAATTTATCAATCTTGAACAATTACATCTTTAGCATCTACTTTTCCGTATTCCGGTTGAATATTAACGTGGTTAATATCATATTTAGAGAGAACCAAATCTTCTATTTTATGTAAAATAACATCAAATTCTGAAAGGGTAATGTCCTCGGAAAAATCAATATGGGCTTCTAAATGAATTTCATCTTCATTCAATTGCCAAACATGAACATGATGCACATTTTTTATACTTTCAAAAGCATTTATTTCAGAAACAATTTTATCTATAGGTACACTATCTGGAGTAAACAACATCAATACTTTTGTGGAATCTTTTAACAAATCATATCCCATGTAAACCAAATAAATAGCAATCGCAAAAGTTAAAACACTATCTACCCAATATACCTCATAAAATTTCATAAGCAAACCACCAATTAATACAGCAACACTAGCCATCATATCGGTAAGTAAATGCAAATAGGCACTTTTTAAGTTCATGTTGGTTTTGGATTCCTTTTTTAATAAAAGCACACTTAAACCATTACCTAAAATAGCAATAATGGACAGCCAAATAACTAGGTTAGATTTTATAACCTGGGGATTTTGAAACCGCTCAATCGCCTCAATACTTAACAATACGGCTACAATAATTAAAGTAGCGGCATTAACAAAAGCCGCTAATATTTCAGCTCGTTTATAACCAAATGTTTTCTGGAAAGAGGCTTTTCTTTTAGCAATTCTATTAGCTATATAACTAATAACCAATGATACCACATCGCTAAAATTGTGTAAGGCATCACTTAATAGGGCCAAACTACCAGAAATGAGTCCGCCTACAATTTGGGCAACCGTAATAAGTATGTTTAATAAAATAGAAATAAGCAGATTCCGGCCTTTTAAATCGGGATGCCCATGAGAATGGTTATGCGAGTGGCTATGACCCATTTAGCACGAAATAGGAATTTTATCGATTCTATTTTGGTGGCGACCACCTTCAAAATCGGTAGTTAAAAATACATCTACCATTTCTATTGCTTGTTGTATAGCTGTATATCGCGCTGGAATACACAAAATATTAGCGTTGTTATGACTGCGTATTAAGTGTACTATTTCTTTATTCCAACATAAACCGGCACGGATTTTTTGATGTTTATTTGCAGTCATGGCTACACCATTTGCGCTTCCGCAGATGAGAATACCAAAATCGGCTTTTTCGTTTTCAACATCATTGGCTACAGGATGTACAAAATCGGCGTAATCTACACTATCATTACTATTGGTACCATAGTTTTGTATGCTGTGTCCTTTAGCTTCCAGGTGTTTAACAATAGCTTGTTTATAATCGGTTCCGGCGTGGTCGTTGCCTATAGAAATTTTCATTTTTTATATATTAAAGTATAATAATACAAAGGTAACAATTATTAACATTGTGAATGGTTGTATTCATTACTTGTTAATAAGTGTTGATAGTTTTATAAAACTAAAATTGGGATTATTCATTTATTTTTCCAAGCAAAAATTCAATATTAAAAACCTAATTTTTAATTCCTTTTTTCTGGAAATCTTTTCAGACTAAAATTTGATGGATATAAACAACCATTGAAAAAAACTTATTAGTTATAAATAGTTAATTTAGGTTGTTAACAACTGTGAACATAAAATTGAAATCATTTAAAAATTAACCCTTTAAAATAATATCTATTGTTAACTAAGTTTTAATAGAACGTAAATTTATTGTAATCAAAATAAAAGTAAAAAAAGTTATACCACATATTAACAGCCTATAATAACCAACATTTTATTTTTTAAATTTTAAAAGAAAATATTAATATGATATATAATGTGGATAAGTTTAGCATTTAAGTTGATTGTAGGATTTTTTACTTTTTAAAAAGTATATTTTGTAATATTGTAGGAATGTATACAATTATAAATATGAAAAATAATTACTTACTACTTGCTTTAATCTTAATTAGTAATTTCCTTACCGCCCAACAAACATATGTACCCGATGATAACTTTGAGCAGGCTTTAATCGATTTAGGTTATGATGATGTGCTGGATGATTATGTTTTAACAGAAAATATTAGTGGTGTTACGCATTTGAATGTAAATAATAAAAATATTTCCGATTTAACAGGAATAGAAGATTTTATTGCTTTAAAGTCTTTACGTTGTTACGAGAACGACTTAAACAGTTTAAATATTAGTTCTAATGTTGCTTTGACTGAATTACTTTGTTATGGTAATAATCTTAATAGTTTAAATGTTAGTGGAAATACAGCTTTAAGGCAGCTGTCATGTTCTGATAATAATATTGGTAATTTAGATGTAGAAAATAATATTGATTTAGTTTATTTAGCTTGTACAAATAATGATTTGAGTAACATCAATATAAACCAAAACCTTAATCTATATTATTTTAATTGTTCTGGAAATAATATAAGTAGTTTAGATGTAAGTTTTAATACAGGCTTAACCAATTTAAGTTGTTCTAACAATAATTTAAACACTCTTAATATTAGTCAGAATGTTAATTTAGAAACTTTATTTTGCAATGGGAATAATTTAAGTTCTCTTGACGTTAGTAAAAATATTATCCTTGAAGATTTATTTTGTTTTGATAATAAATTAAACAGTTTAGATGTTAGCAAGAACATTTATTTATTAATTCTATCATGTTTTGATAACAATCTTACTAATCTAGATGTTAGTTCTAATATTGTTTTAACAGGATTACGATGTTCTTATAACAATTTAAGTGATTTAGATGTAACTAAAAACACCAATTTAAGAGATTTATCATGTGAAGGGAATAGTATAACTAGTTTGGATGTAAGTGAAAACACTAGTTTGGTTAATCTAATCTGTTCTAATAATAACTTAATTAGTTTAAATTTAAAAAATGGTAATAATACCATAATAGGTTATTTTAATGCTACTTCTAACCTAAACCTAGAATGCATCCAAGTAGATGACGCCGATTATATGAATACCAATTGGTCATCAGGAAAAGATACTACTGCTAGCTTCAATGAAAATTGTGAAAACTTGATTACTAACGAATTAGTAAAAAATAGTTTTCAAATTTATCCCAATCCAGTAAACGATGTTTTAAACATCGAATTAAATACTGGTTTAGAACTAAAACAAATCAACATTTACAACATTCAAAGCCAATATTTGTTTTCAGCTAAAACCAATAAAATAGACACCAAAAATTTAAAAAGTGGTCTTTATTATGTGGAGGTAGAAACCCATAAAGGTAAGTCTGCTCAGAAAATAATTGTAGAATAATTACAGATTAAAATATACTTTAAAAGACATTCACTTTGAGAGTCTTTTTTTTATTTAATCTTAACAAAACATAGGTTTAATATTTAAATCGTAGCTTTGTAAAACAAATAGCAAATTCTTCGCCTAAATTATTGCTATTAAATAACCGAATTTCAATTAACTTTAGAAATTCAATTAAGATTACAAAAATTAATGAGTAAAAAGAAAAAAGGGAAATCCAAAAAAGGCATTTCCAATCTTACAAATACCATACTTGGTATTTTAAAAAAAGACAGAAATCAATCATACAACTATAAACAAATAGCAGCTAAACTTGGTGTTAACGATGCCAGTAGCCGTAACCAAATTATTAAAACCCTGGCTAAACTAGCAGCAAAGCAAGAGATAGAGCAGGTAGATAGAGGTAAGTTTAAAGCTATTGTAACGGCCGAATATCATATTGGTATTTTAGATTTAGCCGCAAGAGGTTCAGGATATGTTATTTCAAAAGATTTTGATGAGGATATTTATATAGCATCCAATAATATTAACAAGGCATTAGAAGGTGATGAAGTAGAATTTTACGTATACAAACGTAGAAAGCGCGGTAGAATGGAAGGTGAAATCACCAACATTATAAAGCGTGCAAAATCGGAGTATGTTGGAGTTATTCAAATGCAAAAAAATAATAATTATGCCTTTGTTATTCCCGATAGTACAAAAATGTATAAAGATATTTTTGTACCCATCAATAAAACGTTAGATGCTGAAGATGGCTATAAAGTTCTTGTAAAACTTGAAGATTGGCCAGAAAAAGCCGATTCACCTTATGGAAACGTTTTAAAAGTTCTAGGAAAACCAGGAGAGCACCATACCGAAATACACGCTATTCTTGCCGAATATGGTTTACCGCATGATTTTCCTGATGATGTAGAAGCTTATGCAAACGAGTTGGATACATCAATTACTAAGGAAGAAATAGCCAAACGCCGCGATATGCGACAGGATTTAACCTTTACCATCGATCCAAAAGATGCTAAGGATTTTGATGATGCGCTATCGTTTAAGAGTTTAGATAACGGACTTTACGAAATAGGTATTCATATTGCTGATGTATCGCATTACGTAAAAGAAGGTACAGTTTTAGACGATGAAGCCTACGAACGGGCTACATCTATTTATTTGGTAGATCGTGTAGTGCCTATGCTTCCAGAAGTGTTATCAAACAATGCATGTTCCTTACGACCAAATGAAGAAAAATATACGTTTTCGGCTGTGTTTCAAATAAACGACAAAGCTGAAATTAAAAACGAATGGTTTGGTAGAACCGTTACGTATAGTGATGCCCGTTTTGCTTATGAAGAAGCGCAAGTTGTTATTGAAAATAATACTGATTTTGTTATTCCTGCGAAGGCAGGAATCTCATCAATCAATACTAAAATTCCTCAAAAAGTTTCACTTTCAGAAAAGGAATATAAAACCAAACCTGAAATTGCTAAAGCTATTTTAGTACTCGATAGACTCGCAAAAATAATGCGAAAAAAACGTATGTCTAATGGAGCCATTTCCTTTGATAAGGTTGAAGTAAAATTTAATTTGGATGAAAATAACGATCCGGAAGGTGTATATTTTAAAATAAGTAAAGAAGCTAATAAACTGATTGAAGAATTCATGTTGTTGGCCAATAGGAAAGTATCCGAATTTATTGGTAAACAATCACCAAAAAAGACATTTGTGTACCGTGTACACGATGAACCTGACGATAGTAAATTAGCCAACTTACAAGGTATTGTTTCTAAATTTGGTTATAAGCTGAATTTTAAGGACCGTAAAACCACTTCAGCTTCACTAAATAATTTATTAAAAGAAGTAGTTGGTAAAAAAGAGCAAAATTTAGTAGATACATTGGCTATTCGAAGTATGAGCAAAGCTGAATATACAACACACAATATTGGTCATTATGGGTTGGCTTTCGATTATTACAGCCATTTTACATCACCTATTAGGCGTTACCCAGATGTTATGGCGCACCGTTTGTTGCAACAATATTTGGATGGAGGAAAATCAGCAAACGAAGCTGCTTACGAAGAAAAGTGCCAGCATTCCAGTAATATGGAAATGTTAGCGACTAAAGCCGAACGCGATTCTATAAAATATATGCAAATCCGTTTTATGGAAGACCATAAAGATCAAGAGTTTATTGGCGTTATTTCAGGAGTTACCGATTGGGGTATTTACGTTGAAATAATTTCAAACAAATGTGAAGGTATGGTTAGTGTTCGTGATATGAAGGACGATCATTATGCTTTCGATCAAGACCAATACGCTATGGTTGGTCGAAATACTAAAACCATGTATCAATTGGGCGAGGAGGTTATAGTGAAAGTTAAAAATACCGATTTAGTTAAGAAACATCTCGATTTTAATCTTATTGGTAAACCTGAAGATTAGCTGTTGTTTTAGGGAGGTACAACGTAAGAATCTGTTCAGTAAATTTGATTTAATAAAATCTAATTACAGTTTTTCGTTTTAAATAGCCTAAAGTGTAACATTTTAGTTGAAAATAATACTCATATTAAAACTAAAAACCATGATATTAACCACGACAAACACTATCGAAGGCTTTAAAATAACCGATTATTTGGGTGTAGTTTCAGGAGTTGGTGCCAATACCAGAAAAACATCTTTTTCTTTTAAAATTGAAAAGTTTCTACAAACCTTAGAAAACAGCATTGAAGAAGTAAAAGAAGATGCCTTCCAAAAACTAAAGGAAAATGCCATAAAATTGGGAGCCAATGCTGTTGTTGGAATTACCATTGATTTTGAAACTGTACCAAACACTACGTATATTTTAGTATCTACAACAGGTACAGCAGTGAAAGTTTCCTAGGTTAAAGTTATATTGAAATTATTAATGTTTTCACAAAACTGAATTGCAGTGGAATAATTATTGATAGGTTTGCGTTATTATAAAAATCAATCATATAAAAATAATGAAAACACTAGTAAAATTTTTTATACTCTTCGTCACTACAACTTTGTTTGCTCAGAATACTATTGAAAAAGAAGTTGGAGAATTTACCGAACTAAAGGTTTTTGATTTAATTCAGGTAGAACTAAAAAAGTCGAATGAGAATAAAGCCATCATTTCTGGAGAAAATAAAGAAGATGTTGTAATTGTTAATAACGAAGGAAAGCTAAAAATTAAAATGAAACTTGATGAAGCTTTTGATGGTGCTGAAACCAAAGTGGTTCTCTATTATACAGCCATTGATATTATAGACGTAAATGAAGGTTCTAAAGTAGCTTCCAAAGACATTATCGAACAGTTTGAAATAGATTTAAAAGCACAAGAAGGAGGTATTATAGAAGTACCTATTAATGTAAAATATGCTAATGTAAGAGCTGTTACTGGAGGTTCAGTAACTACAATAGGTTCATCAAAAAAGCAAAATATTTCTTTGCTAACCGGCGGCATTTATGATGGAAAATCTCTAAAAACTCAAAGTACCGATGTATCTATTAGCGCTGCGGGAGAAGCTTACGTGAATGCTTCAAAACAGGTTGATGCCAAAGTAAGAGCTGGAGGGACTATTTATATTTATGGCAATCCAGAAACCATTAACGAAAGTAAAGTGTTAGGTGGTACGATAACCCGTATGTAGTAGATAATTTTAATAATAGATAAACAAAAAAAACGCCATATTGGTGTTTTTTTGTTTATATAACAACTATACAAAAACACTACTGTAAACTTTTAAGTCTTTATTTTTATTATCTTAGTACCTATACAACTAATACCAAATTAAATTGAGACTACTAGGAATAATACTACTAGGTTTCCTTTTTTGTAATTCCTTAAAAATTAAGGCTCAAGAGCTTCCGCCTGTTCAAATATATACTCCAGATATTTACGGAGCTCAAAATCAAAATTGGTCGATATCTCAATCTTCAGACAAGTTTATTTATGTAGGCAATAACAAAGGATTGCTCGAATTTAATGGCGAGGAGTGGCAGTTGTATGAATCTCCAAATAAAACCATTGTAAGATCGGTAGAGGTTATTGATAATCGAATCTATACAGGTTGTTACCGAGAATTTGGTTATTGGTCTAAAAATAGCCTTGGTGTTTTAAATTATGTTTCCATTTCGAAGCAGCTTAATGTCGCTTTTCTTGAAGACGAAGACATATGGAATATAATTGGTATTGAAAATTTTGTTTTGTTCCAATCATTAAAGCGGATATATATATACAATGTAAAAAATAATACTTACAGCATTATTGACTCTGAAACTGTTATAAACAAAAGCTTTAAAGTTGATAATCGGGTTTATTTTCAAAAGGCAAAAGATGGTTTATATGAAATTGATAAAGGTTTAGCAAAACTAGTCTCTAATCATGTTATTTTAAAGGAAAACCTCATGGTTAATATGTTTAATCACAGAGGAAAGCTATTGTTACAAACACAAGATCAAGGATTTTTTATTTTAAACAATAATAAATTGATCCAATGGAATATTGAAGCCAACGGTACACTTTTAGAAGATCGAATTTATTGCAGCACAAAATTGAAGGATGAAAGTTTTATTCTAGGCAGTATTTCTAATGGTATATTACACTTAACACCAGAAGGAGAAATAAATTATCAAATTAATCAACATAAAGGATTGGGTAGTAATACAGTGTTGTCAGTCTTCGAAGATTTAGAACATAACATTTGGTTGGGTTTAGAGTTTGGTATTAATTGTATAAATATTAAATCTCCATTCAGAATTTATAACGACAGAGATGGTAAAATAGGTTCTGTAAACACATCTATTGTTTTTAATGACAATTTGTATCTGGGTACTAATCGCGGACTTTTCTATCGCAATCATAAAACAGAAAAGGAATTTAAATTTATTGATGAATCACAAGGGGCTGTTTGGACCTTAAATAATATTAATGGAACCCTTTTTTGCGGTCATGATTCTGGCACGTTTGTAGTGAATGGTAATAGCTTTGAATTGGTCTCAGATGTTAAAGGTACTTGGAAAATAAAGTCATTTAAAAACTATAAAAATTTATTACTTCAAGGAAATTATGATGGTTTATATGTGATTGAAAATATAGATGGAACATGGTCATTAAGAAACAAAATTGAAGGTTTTAATGTTTCAAGTAGATACTTTGAAATGATTAACGATACCGAGTTATTGGTAAACCATGAATACAAAGGCATTTTTAAAATCATATTAAATAATGAGTTTACAGAGGCTACCGTGGCAACGGTAAATGATTTTAAAAACTCTGGAGAAAGCACTAGTTTAATAGAGTATGTTCAGGATATTTTATACGCTGATAAAAAAGGGGTTTTTAAATACCATTTAGGGAAGAGTAAATTTATTAAAGATACGATTCTTAGTGGATTAATTGATGTTAATAACTATACTTCAGGTAGGTTGGTTGCAGGTACAAATAACAATAAACTGTGGTCTTTTTCTAAACTTGGTATAAACTATTTAACTACCGATAGGTTGAGTGGTGTACCAAAAATTAATAAAATACCATTACCTAGTACTGTTAGAAATGACGTAATTGGTTTTGAAAATATAACCCAGATTAATGTAAATACCTATTTGTACGGAACTTCATCTGGTTACATCTTAATTAATTTAGATGATTTAATCAACCAAGAACATAGCGTAAAAATTAATCAGATTTTAGTTAGTAGCTCAAAGAATGCTGCCAATTCAAGATTTATAGATTCTTCAGCTGATGGTCAATTTAAAAACACAGAAAACAATTTAGAGTTTCATTATAGTGTACCTATATTTAATAAGTACCAAGTGGCCGAATACCAATATAGGTTAGATGGTATTTATAATGAATGGAGTCAGTGGTCAACCAAACCCAATGAGATTTTCGAGAACTTGCCTTTTGGAGACTACACCTTTTATGTTCGTTCGCGCATTGGCAATGAAATGTCAAAAAATTTGGAATCTTATAGTTTTAAGATTGCAGTTCCTTGGTTATTAAGCAAACTGATGATAGCCGTCTACATCGCTTTTATAGCTTTGTTTTCATTATTTATGCATAATGTTTATAAGCGCTACTATAGAAAACAAAGAGAAAAATTACTTGAAAAAACACAGCGAGATCTAGAGCTAAAGGAACTCGAAAATAGAGAGCAATTAACTCGATTTAGAAACGACAAACTAAGGCAGGATATTGAAAGTAAAAATAGAGAATTGAGTATCTCAACGATGAATATCATTAAGAAAAATGAATTTTTAAACAATCTTAAAAAGGAGTTAAAGAAGGAAGGCAGTAACGTCAATCAAGTTGTTAAAATCATTGATAAAAACTTAAACGACGCAGATGATTGGCAATTATTTGAAGAGGCCTTCAATAATGCCGATAAAGATTTTTTAAAGAAAATAAAAAGTATCCATCCAGAATTGACTTCAAACGATTTACGACTTTGTACTTACCTTAGGTTAAATTTATCTTCAAAGGAAATTGCTCCGCTATTAAACATATCCCCAAGAAGTGTTGAAGTAAAGCGTTACAGGTTGCGAAAAAAAATGGATTTACCCCACGAATCTAGCTTAACAGATTATATTTTAGAAATATAACAACACAACAATAGGTTTTTTCACCTATACAATACCACAGCATTTATGTTCTTCTTGGTGTGTTTGGTTATTTTTATAACCTTTCATAGGCACAGTAAAACTAAGGATATATTAACATATTCGTAATTTTCAATCACTTTTTTTGTGATGTATACTTTTTGTAGTGGCTGTTTATTTCAATACAATAAAGTTTGAGCTTAATTTTACCGAAACGAAAAATCTAACTTTATGAGACACTCATTAATTAAAATCTTGATGTTATTTTTCATAGCATACTCAGGCGCTCAAAATATACAAGTGAGCGGCGTGGTTCAGGACAATACCGGATTTCCGATTCCTGGAGTAAATGTTATAGTAAAAAACACAACTAAAGGAGCTGTTACGGACTTCGATGGGAATTTTACAATTCCATATGTCAGTACGGGCTCGGTAATTTCCTTTAGCTATATAGGGTATATAACTAAAGAAGTAACAATAAATGACACTTCTTCTTTGACCATTATAATGGAAGAAGATTTAGCCAAATTAGACGAAGTGGTCGTTATTGGTTATGGTACACAAAAGAAAAAGGACGTTACAGGCGCGGTAGCAATTGTTGATTCCCAAACCATTGAAGATTTAAAACCGGTAGATGCTGCACAAGCTCTACAAGGAACTTCTGCAGGGGTTGCTGTAACGGCACCCTCAGGTTCACCAGGTGGAGGATTTAATATTTTAATTAGAGGTGTAAGTTCAAACGGAGATAACGGACCTTTGGTTATTGTTGACGGTTATAAAGGTGATTTAAATACCATTAACCCAAGTGACATTGAAACATTCTCTATATTAAAAGATGCGCAAGCTGCTATTTATGGTATTGAAGGTGCAAATGGGGTAGTATTGGTTACAACTAAAAGTGGCAAGAAAAATCAGGCTTTAAAAATTAATTATAATGGGTTTACAGGTGTTCAACAAACTACACGTAAACTCCCTTATCTCAATGCCACAGAGTATGCACTCATACTAAATGAAAGTCACGCAGCAAACGGAGAGGCCTTGCCCTACCCTAACATAAGTGGCTTAGGTGTTGGCACTAATTGGCAAGATGAATTATTCACCACAGCGCCTATAATGAACCACAATGTAAGCGCTTCAGGAGGTGGAGAATCCAGCACCTATTACTTTGGCGGATCTTATATAGACCAAAAAGGTATTATATCTCCAGAAAAATCAAACTTTAGGAGAGCTAACGTTAAAATTAAATTGGGATTTGATATTGGTGAGAAGTTGAAGTTTACAACATCGGCTAATTATTTTAATTCGAACAGACAAACCATTGGCGAAAATGCCTTAGGAGAGCCTTTATTTAATGCACTTAACTATGCACCAACTTATGGCATTAATGAAGGAGACCCTTCTGGATTTTTAGGTAATGAGGTCATTAATCCTTTAACGCAAATAGCAAACACGTATAATGATTATACGGGTAATGCTATTGAAGGTACTTTTCAATTGGTTTATACCCCTATAGAGGGCCTATCAATCACTTCGCGTCTTGGTATAAGGTCTTATAACGATAAAGGAAAAACATTTAAACCAGAGGTTGAATATGGCTCTGGAAAGGTATTTAACAATCCGCGAAGCAGTGTTAATCAATATCGAAACACCAATAATTCTTATACATGGGAAACATTTGCTAGTTATCAAAAAACATTTGCCGATAATCACAATACTACGTTTACCCTTGGTACCAGTGCCATTAGGGATTGGGGCGATAATTTAAGCGGAACTGGTTTTGATGTTCCAAATAACTCTTGGGACTTTGCCGAGATACAACTAGCAGATGGTATTAGCGAAACTAAAAACGCTAACTCCTTTACATATGATAGTAGGCTATCATCATATTTTGCAAGGTTGCAATACGACTATAAAGGTAAATACTTGCTTTCTGCGATGATTCGTCGCGATGGATCTTCCGATTTTGCCCCAGATAACAGAATAGATTATTTCTCTTCGGTTACAGCTGGTTGGAAAATTTCAGATGAGCCTTTTTTAGAAGATTCCAATACCATTAATTTTCTTAAACTAAGAGGTAGTTTTGGTACGCTAGGTAATAATACCGGTGCCGATTTATACAGAGCATTATTAGATGGTGAAGCCACATATGTTTTAGACGGCGCAATTACTAACGGTAGAGCTAGTGGTAGAATACCAAACCCAGACGCAACTTGGGAAACCGCTAAAAAGTTCGATGTTGGTTTGGATTTAAACATGTTCAATAACAAAATAACCATTGTTGCAGATTATTTCATTGAAGACAGAGAGGATTTGTTGATAGAGAATTTTCCTGTCTCTGGAATTCTTGGTGGTTTTGCACCCGGTGCAGGTTTACCAACTGTTAATGCCGGTACCACTCGAAATACAGGTATTGAATTAGCTATAGGTTATAAAAGCCAAATTAATGATAATGCTTCTTTTGGTATAAACTATAATGTCACAAAAATAGAAGGCGAAGTACTTGAAGTAAGAGATAATATTCCTTCTAGAGGTGGCGACTTTGGTGTAGGACAACCTCAAATAGCCGTTTTGGAGCCTGGGCAGCCAGTGGGATACTTTTTAGGTTATAAAACCGATGGCTTATTCCAAAACCAAGCAGAGGTCGATGCTTCGGCACAGGCCGGCAATGCCGCTCCCGGAGATATTCGATTTTTAGACATTGATAACGATGGAGAAATCACTGATGCAGATAGAACCAAAATAGGAAAACCACAAGCAGATTATATTATGGGGCTTAACCTAAGTTTTGATTATAAGAACTGGGATTTCGGGGCGTACATGTATGCAGAGCTAGGAAAAGAAACGGTAAGAAATTATGAGCGTGACCAATCTAATGTAAACAGATTAAAACTCTATTTAGACAGATGGATCGGTGAAGGTACGAGCAACTCTGTGCCAAGAGTAACTAATGCAGGAACAACAAATAGATTGTTTTCAGACTTTTATGTAGAAGATTCTTCTTTTTTAAGAATTCAGAACATTCAGTTAGGGTATTCGCTAGGCGATGATGTCATTGAGAAACTAGGAATAAGCAAATTTCGCATTTATACTCTAATAAATAATCCGTTTACGTTTACTAAATATAATGGTTACGATCCAGCAGCAACAAATGGTGATGCTATTGGAGGAGGAATCGATTATGGTTTCTACCCTATTGCGAGACAATTTATTATTGGTTTAAATCTATCAATCTAAAATAATTTACAAGATGAAAAAATATATAAAAAAAATAACGAAAGCTATAGCAATCACGCTAATTGCATTTGGAACTCATTCTTGTGGCGATGCTTACTTAGAAGATGTTGAAGTATATAATATTGATTCAGAGAATTATTTCAATTCTGAATCCGATTATTATGATGCTTTAGTAGGAGCCTATGATTTGTTACAAGCTACTTACGTAAACGCTATACTTGGAGAAATAGCTTCAGATAACACCCTATGTGGAGGAGAAAGTGCCACAGATGTAATAGGCTGGCAACAAATTGATGATATGATTCATACCCCAGTTAATAGTAACCTTAGAGATGTATGGAACTGGATGTACGCTGGCGTTAGTAGAACAAACTTTATTTTGGAATTTCAAGACAAAACAGAGTTTGATGGTAGAGAATCGCTTATAGCTGAAACTCGGTTTTTAAGAGCCTATTACTACTTCGAATTAGTAAAATGGTTTGGGCCAATTCCTTTAAAAGAAACACGTTTTCAAATTGGTGACGAAACGTCCATTCCGCGTTCACCTGTTGCTGATGTGTACGATTTAATTGAAGACGATTTAAAATTTGCAGTTGATAATTTAACCTATACAGCACCACAAGCAGGTAGAGCAACTAAAGGATCTGCCCAAGCACTATTAGGAAAAGCGTATTTGTACCAAAAGAAATATAGTGAGGCCAAATCAGTTTTGGATGATTTAATTGAAATGGGACCCTATGAGTTGGTTGAAGATTACGAAATGCTTTGGGAAGCTGAAGGTGAAAATAGTATCGAGTCTGTATTTGAAGTACAATATACAGATGTTGAAGGTGCAGGATTCGATTGTTTACAATGTAGTGAAGGCAACGTAGCTATTGGTTTTAGTGGTATTAGAAATTATACAGGACCATTATTTTCCTCAGGATTTAGTTTTAATGTGCCAACCCAAGAAGCGTATGATGCCTTTGATGACATTGACTTACGGAAGGATATAGCTATTTTAGATATTGATGCGTGGGCCGCACAAGAAGGTGCAACTTTTGGAACGGGATATGAGCACACAGGCTTTTTTAATAGAAAGTATATTCCGAGAAAAAGAAGTTCGGATGCAGCAGGAGATTTAAACTTAACAAACCCGGGGAATTACAGGGCTATACGCTTTGCCGATGTGCTATTAATGGCTGCAGAGGCTTATAATAGTGGTGGTTTGGGCGATACAAAAGCACAAGAATACCTTAACAGAGTAAGACGTCGCGCCTATGGCGTTACAGATAGCTCTGTAGATATTACCAATACGGGCACAAATTTAACTGCTGATATTGCTAATGAAAGACGCCTTGAGCTCATGGGAGAGGGTCATCGTTTCTTCGACCTGGTTAGAACAGATAATGGATCTAGAATTCCTGGTTTTCAGGAAGGAAAACATAATGTGTTTCCTATTCCTATTGAAGAAATCCAGTTTTCTAACGGAAATTGGGAACAAAACCCTAATTATTAAAAAAAAAGAAAAATTATGAAAACAATGAAGTTTATAAGTAGTTTTTGTTTTGTCGCTTTACTGATGGTTTTTGGTTGCGAGGAGGATGAAAACATCGATTTTGTTAACAATATTGCAGTACCAACAAACATTTCTGCTGGTGTGAATGTAATTCCCGATAATACTGGGCTTACGCAAATAACACCTACAGGTGAGGGTGCAGCAAGTTACGTAGTAGATTTTGGAGATGGTTCTGAACTGTCAGAATCATTAACCCCTGGAGAATATGCCGAGCATGTGTATGTTGAAGGAACTTATCAAGCTATTATTACCGCTACTGGTATTAATGGTGAATCTGCCACTGGTACACAAACGGTAAATGTATCGTTTAGACCCCCTGAAAACATAGTTATTAATACTGCAATTGATGGAGCAAATCCATTTTTGTTAAATGTATCTGCAAGTGCTGATTATGCCTCTAGTTTTATAGTATTCTTTGATACTTCTAATCCAGAAGAAGAAGGGACACCTTTGGAGTTAGACGGAACTGTAAGCTATGAATATCCTGGTGTAGGCGATTACACCATTAAAGTGGTTGCCTTAAGTGGTGGTGCCGAATCTAGTGAGTTGGAACAGGTAGTCACTATTTCTGCTCCAGTAGTATTCCCAATCGATTTTGAAGTTTTTGATGATTCTGCTTTTATCGGGTTTGGTGGTGCTTCGGCAGCAGTGATTGACAATCCTGATACCAATGGAAATTCATCAGCAAAAGTTGGTGAAATTGTAAAAGGTGGACCAGAAGTATGGGCAGGAAATGTAATTACTATGTCTTCACCAATCGATTTTAGTCTAAAAAAAGCAATGAAGATGAAAGTTTGGTCTCCAAGACCAGGAGGTAAACTGATATTGAAAATTGAAAACCTTGATGATAACACTATTTTTATTGAGAAGGAAACTACCCTTGAAGGAAACAGTGCTTGGGAAGAAGTTACTTTTGATCTATCCGACATTGATGAATCGCAATCCTATCAAAAACTAGTATTCTTTTTTGATTTTGGTGTTGTAGGTTCTGGAGGTTCAGACTGGACATTTTATATTGATGATATTAATCAAACCATACCATCAACTGGCGCTACAGGATTACCTGGCCAATGGGTAATGGCTCCAGAAGCAGGTGCTTTAGGAGTAGGACCTGCTATTGGAGATGTAAGTTGGTGGAATTGCGATACGGCCTGTTTTGGGGATAGAGCGTGTTATTATGATGATGTTTACATTTTTGGACAAGATGGGTCTTTCCAAATCGACTTAGGTGCCGAATCTTGGATTGAATCTTGGCAAGGAGGTGGAGACGCATGTGGCGCTCCAGTTGCTCCGCACGATGGTTCCAACTCTGCAACTTATACTTATAATGAAAGTGCTGGAACCGTTACCTTAAATGGGGTAGGTGCGTTTATAGGCTTACCAAAAGCATTTAATGGAGGAGAACTAACAAATCCTGGTGATGCTCCGGCATCAATTACCTATAACCTTGAATTTTTAGATAACGATACCATAAGCGTGAGTATTGATGTGGGAGGTGGTACATTTTGGCAATTTAGGTTAATAAGAGCAGGCGTGGTGTCTACCCCTTTAACCGGAACATGGCAATTAGCTAATGAAGCAGGTGCTTTAGGAGTAGGTCCATCCTTAGGAGATACGAGCTGGTGGAATTGTGATGCCACTTGTGTTGGAGATAGAGCATGCTACTATGATGACTTATATGTATTTGGATCAGATGGTTCGTTTAAAAATGAACTAGGTTCAGAAACATGGACAGAAGCTTGGCAAGGGGGCGGAGAATCATGCGGTGCGCCTGTAGCTCCTCATGATGGTTCCAATCCAGCAACTTATAGTTATAATAGTGGTGCCGGAACGTTCACATTAAACGGTGTAGGGGCATATATTGGCCTTGCCAAAGCTGTTAACGGCGCTGAACTTAGTAGTCCTTCAGAAGCACCAGAGGCTGTAGTTTATAATGTTGAGTTTATAGATAGTAATACGATATCAGTTTATATTGATGTTGGTGGAGGTGTAATATGGCAATATAAACTAGTGAAAATCTAAAAAGAATAAATTATGAAAAATATAAAGTTAAAATATAGCATTGGTATTTTCCTTGCACTGGCGTTAGTTTTTACAGGATGTCAGGATGATGACGCTTCATTTGGAGATATAATAGCTCCAACAAATTTGAAGCTTACACCTACAGTGGTTTGCGAAGGCTGTAGCGATGCAGATGGAGATGGTAGCGGTCTTGTAAATTTTGAAGCCACTTCTAGTGGTGCATTGGCTTATAAATTTGATTTTGGCGATGGATTTACCGAGACTAATCAAACAGGAAAAGTCACGCATCGTTTTACCAGTGTTGGGGTTAACACTTATACCGTAGTTGTAAACGCTGTTGGCACAGGCGGTGTGCAATCCAGTATATCAAAAAACGTAACGGTACGCAGTGCTTTTGAAGACCCAGAGGCCAAAGACTTTTTAAGTGGTGGTGCTGGAAACAGTAAAACATGGTACTGGGCAGCTGATAAACCAAGTAATATTGCTTTAGGAAGTAACATAAAAGATGTCCCAAATCCGGGAGATCATACCTTTCCGACCTACTTTAATTCAAATCCATTTCATCCGGATAAATTATGTATGTACGACGCTGAGTTAGTATTTTCTCAAGATGCTGAAGGCAATTTAACATTTCAACAAACTGTTGGTCAAGCCTACCTTCCTGGAGGCGTTGCTGGAAGTTTAGGTGTTGATGGTGATACCTGTCATGGTAAAGATATTGTGCCTTCATTAGGTGAATTAAGTAATGTGTCTTTAATACCCTCATCATCAGTAGCAACAGAAGATGCTCAAGATCCATCTTATAGAGGAACTAGTATCTTATTATCTGATGACGGTTTTATGAGCTGGTACTGTAAAAACAGCTTGTTTGAAATCATTACAATTACAAATAGCACACTATATGTAAGAGTTGTTGATGGTGTAGATCCTTCTTTAGCTTGGTATTGTACATTTCAAACACAAGATCCAAATGCAGCAGGTTCTTTTGAAACCTTGGTTTGGTCTGACGAATTTGATACGGATGGTGCACCAGACCCAGCCAACTGGACCTACGATTTAGGTGCTGGCGGATGGGGAAACCAAGAAGTACAGACATATACCGATAATACTGAAAATGTGGTTGTTGAAGATGGCTTGTTAAAAATAACCGCAAAAGCGGATGGAAATGGAGGATATACTTCCGCCAGATTAAAGTCTGAAAACTTATATGAGTTTACATACGGAAAAGTAGAGGTGAGAGCGAAACTACCGGCGGCCCAAGGAACTTGGCCAGCTATATGGATGCTTGGAGCTAATTTCGATACGGTTGGATGGCCAAATTGTGGTGAAATTGATATCATGGAACAAACGGGTCAGGATAAATCAAAAACATCCGGGGCATTTCATTTTCCTGGTAATTCGGGTGGCGATGCGCCTACCGATGAAATTTCCAACCCAACTTCAACCACAGCATTCCATGTTTATGGTGCAGAGTGGACAGAAGAAAGTATCAAATTATCTGTAGATGGCGAATTTTTCATGTCGCTTGAAAACAGTAGTAATATTCCTTACAATGCCGATATGTTTATGATTTTAAATGTAGCCATGGGAGGATCATTAGGAGGAACAATAGATCCTAATTTTACCCAAGATACTATGGAAATTGATTATGTAAGAGTTTATGAATAATTTTATATTTAAAAATTAAAGGGTTAACCTGTGTAAAGCAGGTCAACCCTTTTTTATTTAGGAGAAAGAAATGTTTCGAGCTTGTATAGGTATGTTTTTAAATAAAACCTAGGAAAGGGTGCTGGAGTTAAACAATACAGGTTAAGAATAAAACTTGAATTACAATACGAAGCAGGCTTTACTGACTATATTCTAGAAATTTAAGAGTACAACATCTTTCCCTTACACCTATACAAGACCACAACATTTCATGTTTTTTATCTATTTAGGAAAGTTTTAAAACACTTGTAAAACCTTAATAATCTCTTTATACTATTGCGTAATCAGGAGTAATTACACATAATTTTTGAATTGTATGTTTTTTGTTGAGGTGTTTTTTATCAAATTCATATTTAAATAGAGTAATTTTAAATAATCCGAAAACGATGCGAGTTTTCGAACTCTATAAACACCTTGAAGCTTTATCTATTTTCAAATGGAAAGTTTCTAAATACTGACTTAAACTTAATAAGCTATGAAAAACAATTTTCTAAGATTAGTACTTTTCTTTTTAACCATAACCGCTTTTGCTCAAGCCGATAAAGTATCTATTGTAAGCAATGAGGAAGGTATGAAACTAGTTGTCAATGGAAAGGACTTCATGATTAATGGTATGAACTGGGATTACATTCCTATAGGCACCAATACCGTTAATGCCGATTTCTGGAAAAAATCCGATGATGTTATTAAAGCGGGTCTCGATACAGAAATGTCACTGTTAAAGAACATGAATGTTAATGTTATACGTCAGTATACGGGCGTTCCGGCGCGTTGGATAAAGTATATCTACGAAAACTATGGTATTTACACCATGCTCAATCATTCATTTGGGCGTTATGGTTTAACATTAGATGGTGTTTGGACACCAGTTACCATTTATTCAGAAGAAAAAACTCAAGAGTTTTTAATGTCTGAAGTAGAGAAGTTAGTACGAGAATATAAGGACACCCCTGGTTTGCTACTGTACTTATTAGGAAATGAAAATAACTACGGACTGTTTTGGCAAGGTGCAGAAACTGAAGATTTTCCAGACGACCAACAAAGAATAGACTACATAGGCGAATCTAGAGGAAGACCCATGTACAAATTAATGAACGAGGCAGCAAAAAAAATGAAGTCTATGGACGCTTCGCACCCTGTGGCGATATGTAATGGCGATGTGTTGTTTATAGATATTGTAGCCGAAGAATGTAAAGATGTTGACATATACGGAACAAACACTTACCGCGGGGCATCGTTTACCGATATGTTTAAAGTGGTAAAGGAAAAACTTAATAAGCCATTAATGTTTACAGAGTTTGGTGCTGATGCCTTCAATGCCATAGAAAATAGGGAAGACCAAAAGTCTCAAGCCTATTACATGGTTAATAACTGGAAAGAGATTTATGAAAATGCGGCGGGTTTAGGTAAAGCTGGAAACACCATTGGAGGATTTACGTTTCAATTTAGTGATGGTTGGTGGAAGTATGGTTTTGATGACAGGAAGAATGCCGATGTACACGATAATAATGCATCATGGTCCAACGGCGGTTATGCTTTAGATTTAGCTGCCGAAGGTGAAAACAATATGAATGAAGAGTGGTTTGGTATTTGCGCAAAAGGGCCAACAAACGCAAGAGGTTTATACGAATTGTATCCGCGTGCAGCTTATTACGCTTTAAAGGAAGCGCACCAACTAAACCCTTATGGAGAAGGTGTTGATGCCGATTTTGTGAAAAACTACTTTAGTAACATTCAGCTCATGGAGGCTGTTTTAAAAGCGCGTGGCGATAAAGCAGCTTTAGAAGCACAAAGCGGTGGTAAAATTCGCCTAAGTAATTTAAGGGCAGAATTTACCACATTCAATACAGGTGGAAGTTTAATTACAACCCCAGACGCGCCTAATCCAGATGAGCAAGTATACCCGAATCAATTAGGGTTCGATCATATGCAATCCTACTTTGTTGGTGTAGAAGGAAACCCTTCGGCCAATATGCGAGCGGAAGTTAATTTCAACATCATTGGCAATGTGGCTGAAAATCCTATTGATGAAATCTTTTATGAAAACAGAGCAAGACCAATAACAGTAAATTCAGATAACGGCCCCGTAACTTTAACTGATAATAACAGAGTTCAAGTTTATAATGCATCTTATGAATGGAATGCCAAAGATTTCAATTTAAGAGGGTTTTATAGAACGGGGCATTACCACTGGGGTTATGAGGGTGATTTCTTTGGGTTATATCCAGAGGCAAATTATGGTCCAAACCTTGATATATACAATGGTGAAATTTCAGGTTTTGAAGTTGATGGTAAAGGAGCGATAGACGGATTTAAGGCGGCTTTCGGCCCTCAATTATGGTGGGGAGCAAACCCAGCGATATTATTAAAGTACCAAACAAAATTGGCTCATTGGGATATTGCAGGGGTGTATCATGAAGATATCGACGATATAGGAGAAGTGGTTTCTTCAAACGCTATACCGATGCCGCAAACACGAAGGCTATCGCTTTATCTTAAAAGAGAGTTCGGTTCCTTAGGAATCGAGTTGGGTGGTCTTTGGGCCGGTCAACCATTAAACGGAAGAGAATTCCAATACACCGAAGGCGATGCAGGGAATTACACGGTATACACCGATAAAATTAGTAGCAAAGACAATTGGGGAGCAAAAGCTAAAATCACGCTTGAAAAAGGGCGGTTCAATTGGTACGCCCAAGGTGCTGCAATGGGCTTGGTTGCCAACGGCGGTGCAGACAATACCAAAACATTTACCGGGTGGAGACTAAAAGATAGTGGTAGCGGAAACCAGACTAACTTCCTTACAGGGTTTACCTATACATTTGGTAATATTCAAATAGCGCCTAACTTTTTATGGCAAAAACCAATTGTTGGCCCAATGCCCAATGATGTGGAGGCCCCTGGAAGGTTAAGAAATATTTTTGATGATCCATTTGCGGTTCGGGGAAACAGAGAAACCACAGCAGGAGAACTTTTGCTAACATACGACCCTACCCCAGGTACGTGGATGTACGAATGGGACAACGATAGGTCTGAAGATGCCAAATTCGCATTTAATCTAGGTTTTGTGTTTAGGCATCATCCAACGGCTCAAGATGCTGCTATCGGGTTTTTGAGTAACCGTACTTTATTTGCTTTTCCCGGCTCGGCACCAGCACAAGATTTATGGGAAGCACATTCCCGCATTGTATCAAAAGTAAGTCCAGACCTTGGTGTTATTGCAAATCTTTATGCTGGTAACGCTCAAGCCAATGGTAGTGACGAAAGACTAATTAAACGCGTTGGTGGAGATATCAGGTTAATTTATAACAAACTAAAAGTAACCCATGCATTTAAAATTAATGACTGGGGACCTTTTGACTACCACCGCGATTTCAATTTAACATTTCCAGTACAATTAATGTTGGATGTGTCAACAACAGTTGGCAAACCCGATTGGTTTATCCTTCCGAACACACAAGTTGGAATTCGTGGCACATGGCGTTCGCTTAACGAAAATTCACCAAGATACTTGCCTAATCAAGCTCCAGAATTTGGCGTGGCTCCTTTAAGCCCTGTGGGGTTTGATGATGGCCAAGAATGGGAAATAAGAACATATATACACATCAACATTGGAAAATAAAAAACTGAGAACAATGAAAACTATAAAATTCGATAACATAAAATTCACATTCATTTTAGCTCTGGTTTTTGTAAGCTTGAGCTGTGAAAGAGACCCTTCGGGCGACAAAGAACTCGCAGGTTTTAGCTCAGACCCCAATGTTTTTATTGATGGGTTTAGTGGTGGTTTAGATTATTTTCCTTTTGGTGATTCTTACTTCGAAGCGTTTAGTGTTGACGATGAAGAAAAATATGACGGAACGGCATCTATGCGATTTGATGTACCCAACGTTGGAGACCCTTCAGGCGCTTATGCGGGTGCTATTTTTAGAACAGCAACGGGTCGTGACTTAACCGAATACGATGCTTTAACATTCTGGGCAAAAGGGACCACGGGTGGCACTATAAACGAAATTGGTTTTGGTCAAGACTTCGAGGAAAACAAATATCAAGTGAGTACAAGTATTCAGTTAACAACAAACTGGAGACAATATATTATTCCTATTCCTGATGCTTCAAAATTAACAGAGGAAGCTGGGCTATTTTGGTACGCCGAAGGTCCTGAGGACAGCAAAGGTTATTCGTTCTGGATAGACGAGTTAAAGTTTGAAAAACTAGGAACCATAGCCCAGCCAAGACCTGCTATTCTGGGAGGTGAAGATGTGGTTCAACAAACCTTTATTGGGTCATCGAATGTATTAGATAGGCTTACCCAAACGTTTAATTTGTCTACGGGTTTAGACCAAACGGTTAATGCGGCTCCTGGATATTTCGAGTTCAGTTCTTCAAACCCTAATGTGGCTACGGTGAGCGATTTAGGAGTAGTTTCGGTTGTGGGTAGTGGTACTGCGGTTGTAACTGCAACCTTGGGTGGTTTAGAGGCTATGGGTTCACTAACCTTAGAGTCTTTAGGCGATTTTACGCCTGCTCCCACTCCAACGAGAGATCCCGCTAACGTTATTTCCATTTTTAGTGATGCTTATACTAATGTTCCAGTAGATTTTTATAATGGCTATTATGCGCCTTTCCAAACTACTCAAGGGCAAGCCGATATTGTAATTAATGGCGATAATATTATAAAATATACGCAAATGAATTTTGTGGGAATGGAATTTACCTCGCCAACAATTGCGGCTTCACAAATGACGCACATGCACATCGATATTCAAGTTGAAAACCCAGTAAATCCGGGAGACTTTGTTAGAGTTGAATTAAGGGATTTTGGTGCCGATGCTGCGTTTAGTGGTGGTGACGACTCTGCAGGTAGCGTTACCATAACCAATGCACAATTAGTTAGTGGCAGCTGGGCCAGTATTGACATTCTGTTGTCTAGTTTCGGTTTAACATCACAGGCTAACATAGGGCAAATAGTTTTGGTAACAGAAGGAACAAACCCTAACGCAACAGGAACAATAACCGATATTTTAGTGGATAACTTATATTTATATGAAGTTCCAACAACACCAACTGATGCGCCCGATACGCCAACGGAAGATGAAGTTGCCAACAATGTTATTTCTATTTTTAGTGATAGTTATTCAGATATTGGAAATGACGGGTTGAATAATTTTGATAGCGGTTCGGTTCTATCGGTTGAGACCATTGCTTCAAATGAAGTTTTAAAATATTCTAATCTAAATTTCACAGGACTCGAGTTTCTTGGAGCAAATATTATCGATGCTTCAGCAACCACAACGCTTCATTTAGATGTTTGGTCTCCAGATGCCAATGAATTAAAGATAAAATTAGTTGACTTTGGTGCAAATGGGGCATTTCAAGGAGGCGACGATTCTGAATTTGAAATTAATTTAGGACCAACACCAACCAACCAATGGGTTCGATACAATATACCTCTAACCGATTTTACAGGATTAACGAGCACAGCTCATCTTGCACAAATCATTTTAGTGAATGCGCCAACCGGAACATTGTTTATCGATAACCTATACTTCTCGAATTAAGAAAACGAATTAAAAAATTTAAATATGAAAATTACATATAACATAAAAACGCTTCGCTACAGGGCGCTGCTTTTATCGCTTTTATCGGTGCTGTTTTTTAATTGTGAAACCGACGAAACACAAACCGTTACAACATTGAATAGCTTAGTAATGTCCGATGAGTTCGATACTGATGGGCCACCAAACACAGCCATGTGGAATTATGATATGGGCAACGGTGCAGAACAAGGTATTCCGGGATGGGGGAATAACGAATTGCAATATTATACCGATAGACCTGAAAATATTAAGGTTGAAAACGGCATGCTTCATATTACTGCCATAAAAGAATCGTTTGAAGGTGCTTCTTATACATCAGCTAGAATTCAAACCAAGGGTAAGTTTCAAAAAACCTATGGAAGATTTGAAGCGAAAATTAAACTGCCATGGGGACAGGGAATTTGGCCTGCGTTTTGGATGTTGGGCGATGACAATAATGGTATGGAAGTTTGGCCTCAAATTGGTGAAATCGACATTATGGAAAACCGCGGTCAAGAACCTACAATTATTAATGGAACCCTTCATGGTCCTGGATATTCTGGAGGAGAGGCGGTAACTAAACCGTTCGAATTGGAAGGCGACCGTTTCGATACGGGTTTTCACATTTTTGGTATTGAATGGGGCGAAGATTACATTAATTTTTATGTAGATGGCTTTTTGTATAACCAAATTACCCCAGACGATGTGCCTGGTGAATGGGTTTACAATCATCCTTTCTATATCATCATCAATCTAGCAGTGGGAGGGAATTATGTAGGGTCACCAAATGCTCAAACTGTGTTTCCGCAAACTATGGAGGTAGACTATGTTAGAGTGTACGAATAATTCAATTTTAAAAGGTTAATCCCTTTAACTTATTTATAAAATTTAAATTTCATGGGGCATTATTATGCCTTAAAAGTTAATTAAGTAATGATTACAGCAACTGAAAACAAGAATTTAGAAGACAAATATTTTACAAAAGGAGGTCTTGTAGACTTTGAAAACGAAGACTATTACAAGATAGAAAATAGTGATGCTATGCGCCCATTTTTTATGAGTATAGTTTCAGATTCCAACCATTGGATGTTTGTTTCAAGTAATGGCGGCCTTACCGCGGGAAGGAAAAATTCAGAATATGCATTATTTCCCTATTACACGGACGATAAAATAAGCGAATCTGCTGATATTACAGGGAGCAAATCCATTTTTCATTTGAACAGAAATGGAAAAACTTTTATATGGGAACCGTTTTCAATCCGTCAAATAGGCATGTATAAGATACAGCAAAACCTATACAAAAATGTCTATGGAAATAAAGTAGTTTTTGAAGAAATCAATGAAGATTTAGGTTTAACGTTTAGATACCAATGGAACTCTAGCAACAAATTCGGTTTTGTTAAGAAGTCTGAATTGATAAATAATTCCTCCGATAAAGTTGAAGTAACCCTTCTCGATGGGCTGCAAAATATTATACCATATGGTGTTGGCTCTGATTTGCAAAATTCCAGGAGCAACTTGGTTGATGCTTATAAAAAGAGCGAACTCAAACCAAATGTTGGATTAGGAATTTATGCCTTAAGCTCTATCATTGTGGATAAAGCAGAACCTAGTGAGGCTCTCAAAGCAAACATGATTTGGTCATTTGGATTGGATAAACCAAAGTATTTACTGTCTTCTTTGCAGTTGGATAATTTTAGACGAGTTGGTGATGTAAAGCAAGAGGAAGATATTAAAGCTGAAAAAGGGGCTTATTTCATCAGTGAAACTTTAGGATTAAATGGCAATGAATCAAAAACATGGAGTTTTGTGGCTAATGTAAACCAGTCTGTAACGCAGATTGAAGATATGGCTTCACGAATTAAAAATGAATCCAATCTCGAGGATATAGTTCAAAAGGACATTAACAGGGGTACTGAAAATTTAATAGCCCTGGCTGCGGCTTCAGACGGCTTGCAACTTACTGCCGATGCATTGACCAATACTAGGCATTTTGCAAATACATTGTTCAACATTATGCGTGGAGGTATTTTTGATGATGATTATAACATTGAAAAATGGGACTTTTTAACATATTTAGAAAAAGCCAACACCAAGGTTTATATAAGTAAAAAAGAGCTTTTGGAAAATCTACCGGAGCGATTTACTCAAAAATATATTAGAAACGTTGCTGAGAACGATCATGATAAAGATTTTAAGCGCTTGTGCTTGGAATACTTACCGTTGAAGTTTAGCCGAAGACATGGCGATCCCAGTAGACCGTGGAATAAATTTTCTATCAACACACAAAGTGAAATTGACGGCTCAAAAATATTAGATTACGAAGGAAACTGGCGCGACATTTTTCAAAACTGGGAAGCCCTCGCCCATGCCTATCCCGAGTTTATCGAGAGTATGATTCACAAGTTTCTTAATGCGACAACTTTTGATGGCTATAACCCTTATAGGGTAACCAAAGATGGTTTTGACTGGGAAATTATTGAAGAAAACGACCCATGGTCTTACATTGGCTATTGGGGTGATCACCAAATAATTTACTTGTTAAAGTTTTTAGAATTTATAGAAACCCACTACCCTAACGCTCTTGAAGATTTATTTAACCAAGACGTATTTGTTTACGCCAATGTGCCTTATAAAATTAAGAGCCATACCGATATTTTAAGAAACCCGAAGGACACTATTGATTTTGATTATGAACTGGATCATAAAATCAACGAAAAGAAAAGTCAGCTGGGTGCGGATGGTGCGCTTTTGGTAGACCAAAAATTGAGTATTTACAAAGTGAATTTAATCGAAAAATTGCTTGTAACTGTGCTGGCAAAAGTTTCAAACTTTATTCCAGAGGGCGGTATTTGGTTAAATACCCAACGTCCAGAATGGAACGATGCCAATAACGCTTTAGTAGGAAACGGCGTTTCTATGGTAACACTATGTTACTTAGAACGCTTTTTAACGTTTTTCGAAGATGTTGTAACTAAGTCCAACGTAGAATCCGTTGAGCTATCTTCAGAGTTGAAAACGTTTTTCGGAGGTGTTTACGCAACACTCGAAGCGAACAAGGATATTTTGAATCAAACCATTTCAAACGAGGATAGAAAAACGGTTTTAGATGGCCTTGGTGAAGCAGGAAGTGATTATCGATTGACAATTTATAAAGATGGTTTTACAGGCGAAAAAGAAACATTAGGTAAGCAAAGTATATTAGAATTTTTAACCATTACAAGGGCTTATTTACAACAAACTATAAAAGCCAACAAGCGGGTAGATAACATGTATCACGCTTACAATTTAATGACGGTTGAAAACGATAAGGAAATATCCATTTCCTATCTACCGGAAATGTTAGAGGGCCAAGTAGCCGTATTGAGTTCTGGCTATTTAGTCCCTAAAGAAGCATTAAAATTATTGGACGGTTTAAAAAATAGCACCTTGTTTAGGCCAGACCAATACAGTTATATTTTATATCCGAATAAAGAATTGCCCCGTTTTGATAAAAAGAACAACATCTCGAAAGAGCAGGTGCAACATTCAAAATTACTTTCTCAGTTGGTTGAGGCGGGCAACCGTCAAATTATTGAAAAGGATGTGAATGGCAATTACCACTTTAACGGTAATTTCAACAATGCTGATAGTTTAAGCGAAGCTTTAAAACAGCTTCCGAATGAATACAAATCATTAGTTAATGCCGAATCTAAATTAGTGTTAGATGCCTTTGAAGAGGTTTTTAACCATAAAGCTTTTACAGGGCGTTCGGGTACATTCTATGGCTATGAAGGCTTAGGGTCTATCTATTGGCACATGGTTTCAAAGCTGCTATTGGCGGTTCAGGAAAATTGCTTGCTCGCTATTAATTCCAATGAAAGTGAAGAAATCATAGGACGATTATTGGAACACTATTATGAAATACAGGCGGGAATTGGGGTGCATAAATCTCCAGAATTATACGGTGCATTTCCAACCGACCCCTACTCCCATACGCCGGCAACCAAAGGGGCTCAACAGCCTGGAATGACTGGCCAAGTGAAAGAAGATATTTTATGCAGAATTGGTGAACTGGGTGTTTTTGTTGAGGATGGAACCGTGGTTTTTAATCCTTGTTTGCTTCGTGAAAGTGAGCTGATAAAAGAACCAAAAACATTTGGTTATGTAGATCTTAATGGAGATGAAAAGCAAATAGGCTTAGAAGAACATTCATTGTGTTTTACCTATTGCCAAGTTCCTGTTGTTTACAAGTTGTCAGATTCCGAAAAATTAGAAGTGCTCTACAACAACGGAACATTGAAAAAGTTCGACAGCTTAAAACTTGATGGAAGCACCTCCAAAACCATATTTGAACGCACTGGAGATATAGACAGGATAGTAGTATCAGTAAAAAACCTTAAATGATAATAATGAAATGCCTTCAAAACATTTTAGCGGTAGTTGCTCTTATAATTTGTGTTTTTGGGTGTGTGCATAATTCAAAAAAAGAGATTAAAATCGTGACAAGAACTAAGCATATTTCAGCAGCGGATATTTTAGGAAACCCGGAATACTTAGCCATTTCTTATGGTGGTTATCGTGATATTTCAAGAGATAGCCAACCCTCAATAGCCCAGCTTAAGGAGGATTTGAAAATTTTGGCGGCTATGGGCATAAAAGTATTGCGAACCTATAATGTGCAGTTGCAACAGGCTCCTAATATTTTAAAGGCTATAAAGGAATTAAAGGAACAGGATTCTAGTTTTGAAATGTATGTGATGCTTGGCGCATGGATTGATTGTATAAATGCATGGACAGACCTTGAGCCAAACCACCATATTGAAAGCGAGCAAAACGCAGGCGAAATTGCCCGCGCCGTAAATTTGGCTAAACAGTACCCAGACATTGTAAAAATAATTGCTGTAGGAAACGAAGCTATGGTACGTTGGGCAACAAGTTATTATGTACAGCCCGAGGTCATTTTAAAGTGGGTAACATATTTACAGGATTTAAAGCAATCCGGCGAATTACCAAAAGAGTTATGGATAACCAGTTCTGATGATTTTTCATCATGGGGCGGCGGAGATCCAAGTTATCATACAGAAGATTTAGAACAACTAAGCAAGGCAGTCGATTATATTTCAATGCATACCTACCCTATGCATAACTCTCACTATAATCCTGCCTTTTGGTTAGTTCCGGAAGGTGAAAATGAACTTTCTGATGATGAAAAGATAGAAGCAGCCATGCAGCGTGCTTTAAGGTTTGCACAAAAACAACACGACAGTGTTTCCAATTACATGAAAAGTTTAGGGGTTAATAAGCCAGTGCATATTGGTGAAACAGGTTGGGCATCGGTTTCTAACGGGCATTATGGAGCAAAAGGATCTAGGGCTTGCGATGAATACAAATCTGGCCGCTACCATGAGCTCATTAGAGAATGGACAAATAAGAACAACATATCCTGCTTTTATTTCGAGGCTTTCGATGAGCAATGGAAAGATGCCGCAAACAAATTGGGTTCAGAAAATCATTTCGGCCTTATCAATCTTAAAGGCCAGGCCAAATATGCTATTTGGGACTTGGTTGATAAAGGCATTTTTAAAGGATTGACAAGGGACGGAAAATCCATTACAAAAACATATAACGGCGATAAAGATGCTTTAATGAAAGATGTTTTGGTTCCACCAGCTGAGGTTGAAACGAGCATATCACATTAATCAGAAATTAAAATATGAGATAATGAAATCACTAAATATATTTTTTTACGGACTTTTTTTAATCATTATGGGTTGTACTGAAACGCAAAAAGAATTGGAAGTTAAAATTATTGAAACCTCATTGGCAGGAAATAAACTTACCGAATTAAAGGCATTTCAACATTCAGATAGTTTGGTAAATGTCAATCTATTGCCAGAAAAAACATATCAGACCATAACCGGTTTTGGAGGTGCATTTACAGAGTCTTCAGCATATCTCTTAAATCAGCTAAGCAAAGCCAATCGAGATACCATTATTCAAGCCTATTTTGGAAAAAATGGAGCTAGATATTCGCTTACACGAACACACATGAATTCTTGTGATTTCTCACTCAGCAATTATTCATATACACCTGTTGAAGGCGATAAAAACTTGGAGCATTTTACTATAGAAGAAGATAGGGACGATTTAATTCCCATGATAAAAGATGCCATGGCCGTTTCAGAAGATGGGTTTAAAATATTTGCATCACCATGGACAGCCGCACCTTGGATGAAGGACAACAAGAGTTGGGTTGGTGGAAAATTGCTTCCTAAATATTATGATACTTGGGCCTTGTTTTTTTCAAAATACCTGGATGCTTATAAAGCTGAAGGCATAGATATTTGGGGTTTTACCGTAGAAAATGAGCCGCACGGAAATGGCAATAACTGGGAAAGTATGCACTTTTCGCCCAAGGAAATGACCGATTTTGTTCAGTTTCATTTGGGACCAAAATTAGAAGCAGATGGTTACGGCGATAAAATAATTTTGGGTTACGACCAAAACCGTGCAGGATTAAAGGAATGGGTAGATGAAATGTACAGAGATAATGCATCGTCAAAATACTTTGATGGAACGGCTATTCATTGGTATGAAAGCACCTATGATTATTTTCCTGAAGCCTTGCAGTATGCCCATAAAAAAGCGCCTAATAAATTTTTAATTGAGACCGAAGGCTGTGTGGATTCTGAAGTACCAAAATGGTATGACGATGCGTGGTATTGGGCTAAGGAAGCCACCGATTGGGGCTGGGACTGGGCATCAGAGGATGAAAAATATTTACATCCAAAGTATGCACCTGTTAACCGATATGCCAGAGATATTATTGGCTGCCTTAATAATTGGGTAGATGGTTGGGTAGATTGGAATATGGTTTTAGACCGACAAGGCGGACCTAACTGGTTCGAAAATTGGTGCGTTGCTCCTGTAATTGTAGACCCCGATAAAGATGAAGTTTACTTTACCCCGCTCTATTATACCATGGCACATTTTAGTAAATACATTAGGCCGAATGCCCAAGTTATTGGCATAGAGAATCCAGATGAAGACCTTATGATGGCTGCCGCAAAAAATCCAGACGGTACCATAGCAGTGGTCATTTTTAACGAAACTGAAATACCAAAAAGTATTAACCTGTCCTTAGAGGGCAAAACAAAACGCTTTGCCATAGATGGGAAAGCATTACAAACCGTGATTATTTCAAATAAATAATTAAAAACCAACTAAACCAAAAAAATATGTCTAAGATAAAAACAGCAGCAAAGGATAAAGTTCCAGTAGGACAAAAGGCAGCATTCGGTGCAGGCCATTTCGTTCTTAATTTGCTACCAGGAGTATTAGGTGTTTATTTGCAAGTGTTCATCTTAACGGCTTTTGGAATGGACCCCGTTTGGGCAGGTCTTTTGGGAGGGTTGCCAAGAATATTTGATGCCTTAACAGACCCAATAATGGGTTTTATTTCAGATAATACCAAATCACGTTGGGGACGAAGAAGGCCTTATATTTTTGGAGGCGCATTAATTAGTGGCATACTTTTCATATTAATGTGGCAATTGGATGAAAATGCATCGCAAACCTTCAATTTCTGGTATGTGATGATTCTGCAAATACTATTTCTTGTAGGAAACACGATGTTTGCTACACCTCTTGTTGGATTAGGTTACGAAATGACTTCCGATTATAATGAAAGAACCAGACTAATGAGTTTGGCGAATTCTATGGGGCAAATTGCCTGGATGATTGTGCCTTGGTTATATGTTATCATTCCAGATGTAAATACGTTCGATAATCCCGCTCAAGGTGTCAGGACCATGGCGGTGATTGTTGGTGGCGTGTGCATTTTATTTGGAATACTACCAGCTATATTTTGCAGAGGAATAGATTCTGCACACATGGAAAACCGGCAAGTCATTAATTTTAGAACGCTTGCGGCTAATTTAAAAGAGCTTGTAAAAGGCATTAAACAAGTCTCTAAAAATAAGCCTTTCATGAAACTCTGCGGTGCTACTTTTTTAGTCTTCAATGGGTTTCAACTTGTGGCGGCGTTCTCGGTGTTTATTATTGTATTCTACATGAATCACGGCAGTTGGGTGGAAGCGGGTACCTGGCCAGCTTGGTTTAACACCTTAAACGCCATGATTACAGCTTTTTTGGTAATTCCTATTATTTCTAAAATGGCCACCAAATGGGGGAAACGAAATGCATTTTTAATTTCAACATTCCTATCAATTCTTGGGTACCTATTAAAATGGTGGGGTTTCGATGTGCAGCTAAATGATAGTTTTAATCAAACGGCTTTTGGTCAAAGTTTAAACCGAGGTGTAGGTTCAATTTTTGAAGTTTTAAATCCATATTTGGATAGTATGGGAATGTCATGGTTTAGCATTGACGTGAGTAATGGCGTTCCATGGCTTATATTTTTACCAATTCCTTTATTTGCTTTCGGGATGGGTGGACTGTTTACGTTAATGATGAGTATGACTGCTGATGTTTGTGACCTAGATGAGCTTGAGAATGGTATGCCCCGTAAGGAAGGTACTTTTGGTGCCATCTATTGGTGGATGGTAAAATTGGGTCAGGCATTAGCTATTATATTGAGCGGTGTGATATTAAAAATTGTTGGTTTCGACCAGAATGTATCCGTTCAAGCTGCCGAAACGATGACACAACTTAGAATTGCTGATATCGTTGTGCCTGCCACGACTGCGGCCTTGGCCATGATTGTTATGTGGAGGTATAGCCTAAATGAAGATAGAGCGAGACAAATAAAAGATGAACTGGTAGCAAGACGAGGTGAATTATAAATTAAAATCTTGATGAAAAATGTCGTATAGAGAAGAAAAAATAGGGTCTTTAGCAGGAGTAAATCTTGATAATAAAACAACTAAGGGCTTACAGAATGTATTTAAACGCGTTCTCAAAAAAGGGATGCATGGTATTTGTTTTAGTCCTTATGAAGAAGGCCAGCAACCCGGCGACCAAATTACAGAGAAACAGATTAGAAGGCGCATGAAAATAATTAAGCCCTATACAAATTGGATACGTTCCTTTTCGTGTACTGATGGTAATGAATTGATTCCCGTGATAGCCAAAGAATATGGCATAAAGACTTTAGTTGGCGCTTGGTTGGGTGACGATGCCGAAATAAACAGAAAAGAAGTTGAAGGCCTTATAAAATTGGCTAATAAAGGTTTTGTCGATATCGCTGCAGTGGGCAATGAAGTGATGTACAGAGGTGATTTAACAGAGTCTGAACTTTTAAGCTTTATGAAGCAAGTAAAGGATGCAATACCCGCTGAAATTCCAATGGGATATGTTGATGCATACTATGAGTTTAGACAAAGACCCAAAATAACTGAAGCCTGCGACGTTATTTTAGCAAATTGTTACCCCTATTGGGAAGGTTGCCATATTGATTATGCCTTGTTGTACATGAAAGATATGTTTCGTCAAGCAGTAAAAGCTGGAAATGGAAAAAAAGTAATTATAACCGAAACGGGATGGCCCAGTCAAGGTGAAGGTTTAGAAGGCGCGCTTCCCTCCTATCAAAACGCCATAAAATACTTTGTGAATTCTCAATTTTGGTCTGAAGAAGATGATATCGAAATGTTCTATTTTTCGTCGTTTGATGAATCTTGGAAGGTTGGTTCCGAAGGTGATGTAGGTGCCTTTTGGGGCTTATGGGATAAAGATGAAGAGACTAAATTTTCACCTTTTCCACTTAAAATAAGAGCTAAAAAGTTGTTATAGCGAACTTTAAGTTAAGGTAAATTATTATTTGTTTCAATACATCAAATTGTTTCACCACAACATCACCACAACATGGTCTGTTTTACGTCTTAAATCATGTTTATAATTGCTCTGAAAACCCCTTGTATTACTGAATTCATAAAAAAACCCATATTTTTTTGTGAATGTATGTTTTTTGTTGTGGCTTGATTTTATATATCTCATTACCAATTGACTAATTTTAAGAAAACCAAAAAACTAATTATTAATTAAAACTATATTATGATGAAAAAATTTACTTTAATGTCTGTCTTATTAATTGTTGGGTCGTTTGCTTTTGCGCAAGGCCCAACCGATAATGCCACCGACCCACCAGCTAGAGACGCTGCTGATGTTATATCCATTTTTAGCGGAGCCTATACGGATGTTGCAGGTTCAGAATTCAACCCTAATTGGGGGCAGAGTGGTTTTGGAACAGCAAATACTAGTTTTGACCCAGGTACGGGAAACATTGTATTAGGTTACCCAAACTTTAACTATCAAGGTGTTCAGTTTGGCAGTGCACAAAACATATCGGCTATGGAGTTTTTACACGTTGATATTTGGGTAGATGGGTCTTTTAACCCCAATATATATGTGATAAGTTCAGGAGCTGAAATAGCAAACCCTATAACCAATACCGGAGCAGGTAGCTGGATAAGCGTCGATATTGCTGTACCTGGCATAACAGGCGACCTTTCCAATTGTATTCAATTTAAATTTGATGGCGGAAATGGAAGTACTGATGGTATTTATGTAGATAATTTGTATTTCTGGAAGTCACCAGCAGACCCAGCGGCAGATGCGACTTTGAGTGATTTAGAAGTTGAAGGAGCTACAATAAGTGGTTTTAGTCCAGCAACAACAGACTATACATACGCTGTTCCAACAGGAACGGTTGACGTTCCTCAAATTACTGGAGCCACAACAACTAATGGCTCGGCAACTGCTGTTATAACTCAAGCTTCTGGTATACCTGGAGATGCTACGGTTGTAGTAACTGCACAAAATGGAACTGATACCGAAACATATACAGTATCTATTATTGAAGAGGGGCCATCAATGGCTGCTCCAACACCACCTGCAAGAGCCGCTGCTGATGTCATATCAATATTTAGTGATGCCTATTCTAATATTTCGGTAGATACTTTTGATACACCATGGTGTCCAGGAACGACGCAAGAAGTTATGGTAGACGGAAACGCCACTAAAAAAGTTACTGGTTTAGGCTGCGAGGGTGTCGAGTTTGTTTCAGGTAGATTTGATGCTACTAATTTTACTCATTTCCACATGGATATTTTTACGGAAACAGAAACATTAGATAAAAGTTTCAACATTAAGCTGTCTAATTGGAATGGCGGAGGCGGAGAAGCCAATGCTCTTGAATACTCAGGAACAAATGGAAACTTTTTAACAAACCCAAATCCTGGCACTTGGATTTCTATAGATATTCCATTAAGCGAATTTACAGCTGTTACCAACGCTGATAGAAATGATATTGTACAGTTCATCATAACATCTAATTTAGGTACGGTTTATTACGATAACCTTTATTTACACAAAAACACAACATTAGGTGTTAGTGATAATATTTTAGCACAACTACAAACCTATCCTAATCCTACGCAAGGTAATTGGACGGTTAAGACTGCGGATATAGAAATGCAAGCAATCAGAGTTTATGATGCATTAGGAAAAACGGTATTATCGCTTACGCCCAATAGTAGAGAAACAACCATTGACGGTTCAAGCTTAAAGGCAGGCTTATATTTTGCTCAAATTAAAACAGCAAACGGTATTGGAAGTATAAAACTCATTAAGAATTAGTTTGTTTAGTAGCTTTTTAAAAAGGGTGTGGTTTAATTATCATGCCCTTTTTTTGTCCCTTAAAGTCAAATCCAATCCTCGATAGGACAATAGTTTTAAAATATTTCTTTACTTTGTATTGAAACCCTCTCATTTTTATGATTGATGATATTTTAACGGCTATTCCTTTCGGAATTATACTCGCTTTCACCATCGGGCCGGTATTTTTTGTGCTTTTGGAAACTAGTGCGACCAAAGGCTTCAGGAGCGCTTTAATTTTTGATTTAGGCGTAATTCTGGCAGATATAATTTTCATAATCATTGCCTTTTATAGCACCAATAATCTTCGAGGAAAAATAAGCAACGATCCTAATTTTTTAATATTTGGTGGCGTGTTGTTAATGGTTTATGGGGTTATTTCTTTTATGAAAACCTCGAAATCTTTTCGAGCCATAGTCAAAGAATACCACAAAGTTGAAATAAAAAAAGGTTACGGAAAGCTATTCGTAAAAGGCTTTTTACTTAATTTTATAAATATCGGTGTGCTTTTGGGTTGGCTGGGTTTTATCGTGTTGGGCGACTCGTTAACTAGTTCAGAACATGGCAGTTTTGTTTTTATTGGTGGCATGTTGCTGTCTTATTTTGTTTGCGATATCATCAAGATTTTAATAGCTAAAAAACTGAAAGCTAAGTTAACACCAAGGCTTATTTTTAAAACCAAAAAAATAATAGCTATGGTTATTTTAGGTTTTGGAGTATTGTTGTTTTTACAGGGGCTGTTTCCAAAAACTTACGAGAAGAACAAAGAAAAATTAGAGCAGATTAGCCCGATTAATTGATTTTTAGAATGGGTTCGTTTAACGGTTTGTATATGGTGTGTAAACCGAAGGGTATGCACTATACGCTTTGTTGTGGCTAGTTTTTATTTCTAATTATTTTTATAATTCTATCATACATTATTTCCGATAATCTCCAGTTGTAGCCTTCAAAGTCGACTGTATTTGTAAATTGAATGACTACCGCATCGATATCATTGTTATATTTGGCAATCGTTTGATAGCCTGGAATCAAACCTGTATGTTCAAACTCGTATATTGAGGTGTAGATTCCCTGTTCTTTTTTATCTGTAAATACAGAGCCATCATTTAGAGCTCTAACAAATTTGCCTACATCTTCCGCTGTTGCCAACATTGAGCCAATATCATCAGTTTTTAAATCTTTATCATAGCCTACATAGTAACCACTCATTACATCATCTATATTTACATTTTTAATTGAGCCAAAAGTATAGTTTAGGTTAAGAGGGGTTAAAATCTCTTCCTGAATGTAACGGAATGTATCATATCCAAGGACTCGGTTCATTATTCTGTTGAGTAATAAATAGTTTGTGTTGCAATATTCATAATCTTCACCAGGTTCAAAATTTGCTTTCTTATCAAGAACTAAGGCCAATTTTTCATTATCAGATTCTTTTGGATTAACCCAGTAATTAAAAGTATCCGTGAAATTTGGGATGCCACTACGATGCTGAACTAACATTCTGACAGTTATTTTATCAGCATTTTCTATTCTACCTTTCAATTCAGGTAAATATTCGACTAGGGTTTTATCTAATGAGAGTTTACCTCTATTCACTAGTTTTGAGACAGCAACTGCATTATACAGTTTATCTACACTGGCAATTTTAAATAATTCATGTGGATCTGCTGGGGTTTTACTCTCCCTGTTTTTAGTTCCAGCAGCATAAAAATCAGGCTCCTTTCCACCTATATCTACATATACAATTATACCATCAAAACCATAATCAGTTGCTTGATTAACTTGTTCCTGAACGTTTTCTGGAAGGGGATTTATCCATGCCTTTATTATTGGCCAAGGAACAAAATACAAAGAGATTATAGTTCCCAAAAACAGTAGAATTCTAATTATCCATTTTGATTTCTTTTTAGTCATCCTGTTTTTAGTACGATATTATCAAATTAGCCACAACGACTTGATATGAAATCGATTGAATGTTTTATATCTAAAGTTAAAACAATAAAAGCTTCCAGCCCAAACTGAAAGCTTTTAGAGGCGTCGAGCGGATTCGAACCGCTGTAAAAGGTTTTGCAGACCTCTGCCTAGCCACTCGGCCACGACGCCAATTTTAAAAAAAGATTATCAAAACAGGTTTTGATAAACCTCTGAAATTGTCATTCCCGAGACATCGGGAATCTGCTGCAAATGTAAAAAAAATTAAGACTTTTCAATAGTTAAAATCAATTTTTACGTTTTTCGGTCATTTTAATCGTAACGCGCTCCACGTCACCACCAATAGGCGGATTGAGTTTGCTTACCCAAACTGTGGCGCGATCAACTAGTTTATCTTCTTCAAAAATACGTGATAAAATGCGTTTTGCAACGGTTTCGAGAAGATGTGAGGCAATGTTCATTTCCTCTCTAATAACCCTATTTAAAAACACATAATCAACCGTATCGCTCAATGCATCAGTATTAGCCGATGTACGTAAGTTGGCTTCTATCTCTAAATCCACACGGTAGTCACTGCCTATTTTTGTTTCTTCCTTTAAGCAGCCATGGTAGGCAAATACTCGTATGTTTTCAACTTTTATAATTCCCATGTGGCAAAAATACTATTCAGTTCGTTATAGTAAGTAAAATTTCATAAAGAAATTTGTCTCACTTAATTTGTAAAAAAGTCAAAAACATTGCTAATAGCACTTGTTTTGGTTTTATAAAATTCGGTATATGTACAGTGTTCGCAAGTTACCGAAGTGAATTTTTGGCTTTGAACATCAAATATTTTGGATAGCGTACCGCCAGTGGCTCGCATTTGTCCCACCTTATAAGTTTTGTTATGACATTTAGGGCATTCGTAATTTCTGTGCTGCATGGTTTTGTGTTTTATTTATTGGTAGTAAATACGATTGATGTGTTACATTTTAAAAGCCATCACAACATTAAATTCATATAAAATTACCTAATTTTGTAGATCTCATTTTGAATGAAGTACACATTATGTCTGAAGAAAGAAAATCTCTCAATTTTATTGAGCAAATTATAGAAGAAGATTTGGCAAACGGATTGCCTAAAAACGATTTGCGTTTCCGTTTTCCACCCGAACCTAACGGCTATTTGCACATTGGGCACACCAAAGCCATTGGTATTAGTTTTGGCTTGGGCGAGTATTATAAAGCCCCGGTTAATCTTCGATTTGATGATACCAATCCGGCCAAAGAAGAGCAAGAATATGTCGATGCTATTAAAAAGGATGTCGCTTGGTTGGGCTATAACTGGGACAAGGAATTGTTCTCTTCAGATTATTTTCAGCAGTTGTATGATTGGGCCGTTAAACTGATTAAAGAAGGAAAGGCTTATGTAGATTCACAAAGTAGTGAAGCCATGGCCGAACAGAAAGGCACACCAACGCAACCAGGCGTTGATGGACCCTATAGAAATAGGACTATAGCTGAAAACTTGGATTTGTTCGAAGGCATGAAAAACGGGGAGTTTGACGAGGGCGAGCACATTTTACGTGCTAAAATTGACATGCAACACCCTAATATGCTAATGCGCGACCCTATTATGTACCGGGTTATGAAAAAGGCGCACCACAGAACGGGTAACGATTGGTGTATATACCCCATGTACGATTGGACACATGGCGAGAGTGATTATATTGAACAGGTTTCACATTCATTGTGCTCCTTGGAATTTAAGCCACATAGAGAGCTTTATAATTGGTTTTTAGACCAAGTGGTTAATCCTGACAAGTTAAGGCCTAAGCAACGCGAATTTGCACGTTTAAACCTAAGCTATACCATTATGAGTAAACGTAAGTTGCTCAAATTGGTAGAAGAAGGTGTTGTTTCTGGTTGGGACGATCCTAGAATGCCTACTATTTCCGGTTTGCGACGTCGCGGCTATACCCCAACATCGTTAAGAAAGTTTGTGGAAACCGTTGGAGTGGCCAAACGCGATAATGTGATTGATGTATCGCTTTTAGAGTTTTGCATCCGTGAGGATTTAAATAAAACAGCACCTCGTGTTATGGCTGTTTTAGACCCGATAAAACTTGTTATTACTAATTATCCAGAAGATAAAGTAGAGTGGCTGGATGCTGAAAACAACCAAGAGGACGAAAGCGCCGGATTTAGAAAAGTGCCGTTTTCAAGAGAGCTTTATATTGAAAAAGACGATTTTAAAGAGGAAGCAGGTAACAAATTTTTCAGATTGAAGCTGGGAGGCGAAGTGCGACTTAAAAATGCTTACATCATAAAAGCTGAAAGTGTTGTAAAAGACGGTGACGGAAACATTACTGAAATCCACTGTACCTATTCTGAAGATACTTCTAAAAAAGTAAAGGGGACACTACATTGGGTATCGATTCAACATGCCATAAAAGCTGAGGTTAGGGAGTACGACAGGTTGTTTATGGATGAAGCCCCTGATGCACATCAAGACAAGGATTTTATGGAGTTTTTAAATCCGAATTCCCTAAAAACCATTGAAGCTTTTGTTGAGCCTAGTTTAAAAGAGGCTAAAATAAGTGAGCGATTCCAATTTCAACGATTGGGTTATTTTAATGTAGATGATGATGCTTCCGAAGAAAAATTAATCTTCAACAAAACGGTGGGGTTAAGAGATTCTTGGGCTAAAGTAAAACCTAAACCTAAACAGGAACAACAGGCAAATAAATCTACTCCGCAAAAACCGCAACGGAAGGCCATCAATGTTATACAGCAATTAGGAAAAAAATACACTAATTATCCAGAAGATAAACAGGCGAAAGTGAAGGCCGAAATACAAGAATTAGCAAAAGAAGTAAGTTACGACGAATTGGCACCACTTTTCAATACTGCGGTAAAAAAGGTAGGAACTCGTATTGCGGTGACTTTGGTTTTGGGAGTTTTGTTAGAAAATGGCCTAGATAAGAATGACGCTATTAATGAGTTTATTACTAAGGCGCTTGAGGATAAGAACGACATTTTGGTGTTAGAAGCTCAAGCTATTTAACTGGTTTTGAGTGTTTAAAATAGTTAGTATTATAATTTTATTTATATTTAACTTCTAACTAAAATTTATACTATTATGGAAATGAATTTTTTAGCAATTCTAGTTGCTGCCGTTTCGGCGCTTTTTGTTGGGTTTATTTGGTATAACCCAAAAGTATTTGGTAATGCTTGGATGAAAGCAGCCGACATGACTGAAGAGAAAATAAAAGGTGGAAACATGGCAAAGATTTTTATTTTAGCCTTCATTTTTGCTATTTTATTGGCCATGTCTTTGATGCCAATGGTTATTCATCAAATGGGAGCATTTAGTTTAGCTCAAGGCGAATTAGGGGTTCAACCTTCTTATGAAGCTTTTATGGCAGAATACGCTAACGAGTTTAGAACATTTAAGCACGGTGCTTTTCACGGTATTTTAGCAGGAATCTTTATTGCATTGCCAATAATAGGAACAAATGCCTTATTTGAACGCAAAAGCGCCAAATACATTTTGATTAATGCCGGATATTGGATTGTTACCCTCGGAATTATGGGAGCCATTATTTGTGGTTGGAAATAATCTTTTTGTAAACTTTTAATATATTTAGAGACTGAGAATTGTAATTTTCAGTCTTTTCTTTTTTGTATTGATACATTATAAAATTTATAACTCATTTAGAGAACTTTCCGAAGGTTGGGATGCTTTGGTAAGACACGATGTGTTTCTGCAAACGCATTATTTACAAGCCATGGAAGAGGCCTCGCCACAAAATATCCACTGGTACTACATAGCGGTTTTTAGTGGTCAAGATTTAGTAGGAATTGCTATCACCCAACGCGTACAGTTGTATTTAAAAGACATGTTTAGGGATACGCAAGTGTCGTGCATAAAAACGTTTTTTAAAGATTTGGTCTCGCGGGTTTTAAAAGGAAACATTTTAGTTGTTGGTAACCTTACGCATACCGGGCAACACGGCATTTTTTATAAAAAGGAATCCCTGTCTCAAGCTAAATTTTTTGAAGTCATTTCTTCTGCTTTGGAAGATATAAAAGAACGGATCAAACAAAATCAGAACAAAACAATCAGAGCCATTGCGCTGAAGGATTTTTTTAAAGATGACCCCATCCACAAAGCGAAACAGGTTTTCGAGGATGCGAAGCTTTACCAAATCTATGTGCAGCCCAATATGCTGCTTTCTGTTAGGCCAGAATGGTTAACTTTTCAGGATTATATTTTGAGTCTAAATAAAAAATACCGCGACCGCTACAAAAGGGCAAGAAAGAAAAGAAACTCCATAAAACCTATTGAATTGAGTTTGGACGACATCAAAAGGCACACCCCGGAGCTTTATAAGTTGTACTTGAATGTTTCCAATAATGCCAAATTCAATACCTTTTTATTGCCAGAAAATCATTTTTATAGCTTAAAATCCCAGCTCAAAGAAAACTTTAAAGTTTATGGGTATTATCTAAAAAATGAGTTGGTTGGTTTTTACACGTTAATACTCAATAATCAAGATTTAGAAACCTATTTTTTGGGTTACGATAAAGAACACCAATACCCTAATCAGTTATATTTAAATATGTTGTATGACATGCTCGAGTTTGCTATTAACAACAAATTCAAAACTGTGGTTTATGCCAGAACGGCCATGGAAATAAAAAGTTCGGTAGGAGCAGAGGCGAGGCCTATGGTGGTATATTTAAAGCACACCAATGGATTTTTAAATGCGGTGCTTAAGCAAATTTTTAAATTAATGAATCCTTCGGAAGATTGGCACGAAAGACATCCTTTTAAATAACAGAACACACTTGTTGTGCATTTTGATAGAATTCGTCGTTTCGAGTGAATTTCACGATAGAACGAGTGAAATTTGTATCGAGAAAAGTTCCAATATCAATAAATGGTTCTCGATACGATTTTTCATTCCTCAAAATCACTCGAACTGACATTTAAACTTAATTTTATCTTCAACACGTACAAAAGGTAAAAAACATTTGTTTTTATTAACTTGTTACCCTTCGTATTTCACTAACTATTGACTTTACAAATGAGCCTAAGAGCCTTAATATTGATTATTATAAATAGCCTAATTTTTTTGGTGATACTCATGCTGTCGATTACATTTTACAATCAATTTTCGAACGTTTTGGATGATAGAATTTTACTTCAACTGAATTCTATAAAAACACTAAAGCAGATACATGTTGAAAATTTAATAAAAAGTGAATGGAATGGGTTTTTAAACGCTAAGTCCAATCAGTATTCGGTTGAAAACCTTAGTATCGAGTTGCCCGAAACCGCATTGGATTCTTCTGGTATTTACGATTTTAGCGAGTATGATAAACAAGGCACCACTTCAATAGGTCTTGTTTCGTTGGTGGGCCAAGAAACCAAGGTGAAGATTATAGATTATAACAAGATTAAGGAGATATTGTTGGAAAGGGCAGGAATGGGAAACAGTGGTGAATCTTATTTGGTTGGAGCCGATTTTAATATGAGGTCTCAATCACGATTTTTACCCGAAAGAAAACCATCGAGCATAGAGGTGAAAACAAAGGGTGTAATTGACGCACTTTCGGGTAAAAGCGGTAGAGGAGTTTTTAATGATTATCGGGGTGTTGAGGTTTACAGCGTTTATAGTCCTATCGAAATTTCTAACTTAAAATGGGCCATACTTTCAGAAATAGATACGCGCGAGGTTAAAGCACCTCTGGAACAACTAAAATTAAGGCTTTTAGGACTCATAGTTGTCATTATGGTGGTAGCCATTGTTTTATCACTTTTTCTTACCAGAATTATTACCAACCCCATTACAAACATGCAGAAAAGCTTGAAAATAATGGCGGCTGGTGACTACAATCAAACCAACGACTTTGTAATAAACTCAAACGAAATAAAAGAGATGTTTGACGCCTTGGCGAACTTAAAAAAATCGCTTCAAGGTGCTGTAAAATTCTCCAATGAAATTGGAAAAATGAATTTGAATTCTAAATACGCTCCGAAAAGTCAAAATGATTTATTGGGAAAGAGTTTAATAAAGATGCGTGATAAACTTATTGAATTTAGAAATAAAGAAAATAAGAGCCGTATTAATACTAAAAGGCTAATGGTTGATGGTCTTGAAAACGAAAGACGACGGCTTTCGCGCGAACTTCACGATGGTATAGGTCCCTTATTAACCTCTTTAAAGTATTACATTGAAAATAGAATTGAAAGCGAAAAGCAAAAGGCCGAAATGAAAAAAATACTGGACGATACCATTACCGAGATCCGTTCTATGTCCAACGACTTAATGCCGTCATTAATCGATGATTTTGGCGTTGGTGCGGCTTTGACCAACTTTGTAGATGGTATAAAAAAGCACTCAGGTGTTATAATAGATTTTGAAGATTTATCAAAACCAAACGATAGTAAGATTACAAAAAATCAAGCCATCAATATTTTTAGAATTGGTCAAGAACTAATCAATAACACATTAAAGCATTCCAATGCCAAAAACATAAGAATTACACTTTCTGAATTTGACGATTTCATATCACTTTTTTATTTTGATGACGGTGAAGGCTTTAATATGGAAACGGTTAAATTAGGTTCTGGAATTATCAATATGAAGGAGCGCGTTGAAATCTGTAACGGTGATATTAATATAAAATCTAAACACGGAAGCACCACTTTTGAAATTGAATTACCTGTAGAAAATGAAGAAAATTAAACTAATAATAGCTGATGATCATGAACTTTTTAGAAATGGCTTGAAAGAGTTATTGAAAAAGCATGACGATATTGACATTATAACTTCGGTAGGCGATGGACAAGAATTTTTAGAAGCCATTGAAAGGAATAAAGATATTGACATCGTTTTACTTGATATCACTATGCCCAATATGGACGGGTTTGAAGTTTTAAACAAAATTAAGGACTTAAATTCTACCGTTAAACCCATAATCATATCCATGCATGATGATGGTAATTATATTGCCAAATGCGCTAAGGGAGGCGCATATGGTTATCTTCTTAAAAATACCGATGAAGATGAACTAATAAAAGTGGTACGTATAGTTAACCAAGGCAAAAAATATTTTAGTCCCAAGATATCTGAAAAGATGATAAATTTTATGTCTGAGCATAAGGTTAGTGAAAATATACTTTCAAAAAAGGAAAAAGAGGTTTTAATTTTAATCTCCGATGGGCTTACCACCAAGGACATAGCCTCCAAATTGTTTGTTAGTACAAGAACCATTGAAACCCACCGGGCCAATATTTTAAAAAAGCTAGAGGTAAAGAACACCGCCGAGTTAATTAAAAAGGCCACTCAGATTAACTTAATTTAGGGTTTTATCCGTATAAATACGGATGTAGATTACGTGGTTTTAGGTAACTCTAAAAAGTGTATTTCGTATTTATTTTTGTGACAAACAATAAAAAAAAAAATGAAATGTCATGAAAAATATCACATTGATTCTAGCCTTAATATTTATTTCTTCATCTGCAGCTTTTGCACAAAAAAGAAGTGAATTAAAGGGACCAGCTTACAAAAATTACAAGCCCTGGAAGCATAAATCTACCCCAACTGTTATTTATACCGAAGAAAATAAAAAGTCTGATTTAACCGGACCAGCTTACAAAAATTATAAACCCTGGAAAGATACAACTGAAGCCTCTTATGCTGTAGTTAAATTTGGTTCAGAAAAGTCAAAATTAATGGGACCTGAGTTTAAGAACTACAAGCCTTGGAGAAAAAATAATGATAATGAAGATACTCGCATAGCCAAGAACGACTCAATTTAAACAAATCAATTTTTTTGATTTAGAACTGGTTGAAGGTTAAATTAGTAGTTCTTTAAGATGTTTTTCGCTTACTTTTTTGTATTTTATTTACAAAAGAAAACATACATAAATGGAACAAGCAAAAACAGATATTTTAACCGAAATTTCATCACTTACCAGAACCATTGAAGAACGATACCCTGAACTTCAAAAGTATTTGGGTGAAAGCCGCGGCACGTTGCCGCAAGGAGAAGTAAATCATACTTTAGATAAAGAAGCATTGGAAGATTACCGAAATACCTTAAAAGAGCTGATACGGGGTTACGAAAAGAAAGGTAAATAAAAAGCCTGTAGTATGTTAATACCCTACAGGCTTTCATATTTTGAAAAAGAAGTTAATAATTATTTATCTTCCTTTTTTCTGGAATTTTTCATGGCTTCGCCTATTTGATTACTCGCCGTAAAGCTAGCTACCATATCGTTTAGCATGTTACTGCCCGTTTGAGGTGCATTTGGCAATAAAATGAGGTTACTATTGGTTTCTTCACCAAGTGATTGTAAGGTGTCGTAATGTTGCGTTACAACGATTAATGCCGAAGCTTCCTGGCTATTAATACCTACACGGTTTAACACTTCAACAGATTCTTCTAAACCACGTGCAATTTCACGACGTTGGTCGGCTATTCCTTGTCCTTGTAAACGTTTGCTTTCAGCTTCAGCTTTTGCCTTTTCAACAATCAAGATGCGTTGGGCATCACCTTCAAACTGTGCCGCAGTTTTTTCTCTATCTGCTGCATTAATACGGTTCATAGCTGCCTTAACCTGCGCATCTGGGTCAATGTCGGTAACTAATGTTTTAATAATGTCAAAACCATATTCCAACATAGCATCGTTTAATTCTGCTTTTACTGCTAAGGCAATATCATCTTTTTTAACAAATACATCATCCAATTTCATCTTAGGTACTTCGGCACGCACCACATCAAATACATAACTGGTAATTTGATCGTGCGGATAATCCAATTTATAAAAGGCGTCGTAAACTTTTTGAGTTAAAACCCGGTATTGAACCGATACTTTTAAGCGTACAAATACATCATCTAAAGTTTTGGTTTCAATAATAACATCCAACTGTTGAATTTTTAAACTTAAACGCCCGGCAACCTTATCTATTATCGGAATTTTAAGCTGAAGCCCAGATTGGCGAATACTCTGGAATTTACCAAAACGCTCAATAATGGCGGCCGTTTGTTGTTTTACAATAAAGAAAGAGGCTATAAATATAAAAAGGCCTAAAACAATAAAGGGGATGTAAAAGAAGTTCATGATGTTTAGTTTAAGGTTTAAGAAAATTAAAATACAAAAATACACTATATTTGGTCGCTAATAATCCGTACAAATGAATTATAACCGACTTTTCTTATTGGTAGCAATTACCCTATGTTTTGTTACAAATAGTTTGGCCCAAAGGGGCAATTACCATATAACCAATGGTATTAGTGTTACTGGTGGTATTTCAAAATTTAACATTTTGACCGACAATTTTGAAACTAAAGAATCCAACGGATTTGCTGGAGGGTTTTTGGCCACTGTAGATATTCCATTGCGTTGGTATAATATAAGTTTCGGTATGCAACTTGCAGAAAACCATGTTGAGGTTTTGGGTCGTCCTGCTTTAGAAAGCACTCAGGAAGAGTTTATAGACTATAAGCTATTTGCCGCTCAGGTGGCTATGTTTATGCATTTAAAAGTGGTGCCCAACCATTTTACAATCGATATTGGCCCCATGATCCAGTACAATAGTAAATTGGAGTATGATGATAAAAACCAAGAAGGTTATTATATAAACAACTACGCAAATTTAACAGCCGAGGATATTACTAATATTTCCCAGTTTCATTTAAACGGCGCTGTTGGGGCTTCCGCGGGTATTAAAAACTTTAAACTAAAGGCTCAATATATTTACGGCTTTACCAATATGTTAAAAAAATTGGAAAAGCAAGGTTTCGAAATTCCTGAAGGTGAAAATGCCCGTTTTAAAGGCAACCAAAGTATGTTGGTTTTTGGGGCTACGGTATCATTTTAAAGCAAACCTTTTTAGCTAACTTGAAATATGTTTGTTTAACTTCAAGGATATGCGTCGTTTCAATGACTTATATCAGTCGTTAAACGAAAGTGGCTGAAATTTTTTACAAAGTCAAGTAAATATTTTATGTCATAAAAACAAAAAAGTCTTCAAAACAGAAGATTACATCTATCTTAAAGGCTTAAATATTTCAATATATGTTTTAATCACCTATATCTGTTCTAAAGGGGGAGGCAGGCAGGTTTTCGGTATTATATAAGTTGCCTTTAGGTACATTTTCCCAGCCATATCTCACCGCTACTGGGTTGTATATACTATTGTTGTGAACAATAATTTTGTTTCCTTTTATCTCAGCTTTGGCAGGAACAAAGTTTTTGGAACTATTGGCAATGGTAAAACCATTAAGGGTATTTCCGCTGTATTCTAGGCCTCCGTAAACGTGTTCAAAATAAATTTCAACTTTATTTTTCTTAATACTGAAGCTATTTACAATAGGACCAGAATAGGCAATATTTTCATGATAGGCCAGAGCTCTTGCTGCCAACGATAAGCGATAACCAATGGGTTGTTTAAATGGAGGATGAATATCTGTTGCATCACCACAATCTGTAGTAACTACCATTGCCGTATTTTCTGTGTTTTGCAAAGTGAGCAATTGAGCCTCTCTAATTTCGGGGTTATTTTCTTTAAACGGAGCAATTTGCACAAACAAGAAAGGAAACTTGCCTATGTTCCAGTGTTTGCGCCAGTCGGATATTAAGGCAGGAAACAGCACTTGGTATTGTTTTGCAAAATCGCGATCAGATTCGCCTTGGTACCAAGCCACACCTTTTATGGGGTATTTTAAAAGCGGTGCTATCATGCCGTTAAAATAACAACTGACGTGCCTTCTTTTGTTAGGGTCTTGTGGTGGTTTAGATATGCGTGGTTGCGGTTCACCTGCTTTCTTCGCCATTTTTTTATCGTGCTCATATTTTGCTAACAAAGCATTTTTTTGAGCATTATAGGCTGCTAATTTTTCAGGGAATGTTTTTACAGCTTCGTCATATTTATTGACTAAAGCAATCAATTCAGAGTTTTGTGAAAGACCCGCTCTACTTGTCCAATATTTTGCCTGAGTGCCTCCTACAGCTGATAATATAATGCCAATAGGCAATGTTTTGGCTTCAAACAAATCTCTGGCAAAAAAATACCCTACAGCCGAAAATGATTCTATGGTTTCAGGTGAGCAAACCGTCCATAACCCATTGGTGTTTTCAATTGGAATGTCCGACGTTTTATGTGGAACATAATATTGCCGAATTAATGGATAGTTGGCTGCTTTTTTTTCATTTTCGTAGTTGGTTATTGTTTGATATTTCCAATGCGGGGACATTTTTCTTTCCATATTAGATTGACCACTGCAAACCCAAACTTCTCCTATGTATATGTCCTGAATAACAACAGAATTGTCACCGGTTATTTTCATAACATAAGGACCACCGGCGCTCATTGCAGGTAATAAAGTATGCCAATGATTTTTTTCAACTACAGTGTTAAGAATATATCCGTTAAATTCAATTTGAACTTTCTCCCCATTTTGCCCAGTTCCCCAAACCGGTATGTTAACCTTTTGTTGTAAAACCATATGGTCAGAAAACAAACCATTAGGGTCTATCGCAAATAAATTGACAGATTGAATAAAAAATATTAAAGTGAAAAGTGGTTTAATGCAAAGCTTCATCAGAGCTGTTTATAATGTTTTTATAACATTTTCAATACGCTTAACTGTTTCATTCTTCCCAATCATAAACATAATATCAAACACATCGGGGCCTTGCAAAGCGCCTACCAGAGCTAAGCGCAAAGGCATCATTACTTTTCCAAAACCTATTTCGTTATCGGTTATCCATCCTTTTATATCTTTTTGTAAGGCGGTTACGGTAAAATCGTCAATATGTAAAATGATGGTTTTCAGTTTTTCCATAAGTTCTAAAGTTCCTTCTTTAAACGCCTTTTTAGCTGCTTTTTCATCGTATGCTGTCGGTGGAGTAAAAAAGAAGTGGCTCAGTTCCCAAAAATCGGAAACAAAGGTGGCGCGTTCTTTTATTAAGCCTACCACCATAGTAACGTAGTTTTCATCAATTTCAGACAATTCGGGTATTATAGATTTAAACTTTTTGGCTAAAATGTTATCATTTTGCTCTTGCATATAATGGTGGTTAAACCACTTGGTTTTATCAGGGTCGAAACGGGCGCCCGACTTGTTTACTTTCTTTAAATCGAAAGCCTGAACCAATTCTTCCAACGAGAAAATTTCCTGCTCTGTTCCAGGGTTCCAACCTAAAAAAGCTAAAAAGTTAACCATGGCTTCGGGAAAATAACCGTCTTCTTTATACCCTCTGGATACCTCATTGGTTTTTGGGTCCGTCCATTCTATTGGAAATACGGGGAAGCCCATTTTGTCACCATCACGTTTGCTCAGTTTTCCTTTTCCGGTAGGTTTTAAAATGAGTGGTAAATGTGCGAATTCTGGTGCATCCCAACCAAAAGCTTGGTACAATTGATAATGTAATGCCAACGAAGGTAACCATTCTTCACCACGTATAACATGACTGATTTCCATTAAATGGTCGTCAACTATATTCGCTAAATGGTAAGTAGGCATACCGTCACTTTTAAACAACACTTTGTCGTCTAAAATGTTAGTGTCGATTTTAATATCGCCACGAATAATATCTTTTAAATGCAGTGTTTCGTCCTGCGGGCTTTTAAAGCGAATAACATAATCTTCACCAGCATCTAGCTTTGCCTTAACATCTTCCGCGCTAAGCGATAACGAATTTTTTAATTTAAGTCGGTTATGCCAATTGTAAATAAAGGTTTTTCCTTTGGTCTCATGGTCTTTTCTGTGGAAATCGAGCGCTTCGGCCGTATCAAAGGCATAATAAGCGTTACCAGAACCTATAAGTTGGTCGGCATATTGTTTATATAAATCTTTTCGTTCGCTTTGGCGGTAGGGGCCAAATTTTTCATTTTTTCCAGGGCCTTCGTCAAAGTCCATACCGCACCAATTTAAGGCGTCCATAATGTATCGCTCGGCACCTTCAACGTAACGGTTTTGGTCGGTGTCTTCAATACGTAAAATGAATTTTCCGTTATTTTTTTTTGCATACAAATAATTGAATAGAGCGGTACGAACACCCCCAATATGTAGTGGTCCGGTTGGGCTTGGTGCAAAACGCACACGAACGTTTTTGGTCATGTTTATTTTAAATTTTGCTCTTAAATAGTGATATTTAAGTATCGATTGAAAATTGTTATCCCGAACTTTTTTCAGGATTGTGGCAAAGATACAATTAACAGCTAATTAAGAACCTTGTAAAAAATAAAATTGTAGTTTAGTAAGTTGAAATGGTTTGATTCTGTTATATCAAACCAATTGATATAAATCGATGGATAATTTTAAAATTATACAGAACAAGCTTGAGGCATTTATAAGGCGCTATTACACTAATGAATTGCTAAAAGGCGCTATTTTGTTTTTCGCCATAGGTTTGCTCTATTTTCTACTTACTTTATTTATAGAACATGTGTTATGGCTTAATACAACAGCCAGAACCATTTTATTTTGGCTATTTATTGCGGTGGAATTGGGGTTGCTCGTTAGGTTTATTTTTATTCCGTTGGCTAAATTGTTTAAGCTTCAAAAAGGGATTGATTACCAAGTAGCTTCAAAAATTATTGGTAAGCACTTCCCAGAGGTAAATGACAAGCTTCTGAATGTATTACAACTACATCAAAACCAATCCACATCAGAATTATTACTGGCCAGTATCGATCAAAAGTCGATAGAATTATCGCCCATTCCGTTTAAGTTGGCCATTAATTTTAAGAAGAACCTGGGTTATTTAAAATATGCTGCTATCCCTGTGGCTATTATATTGTTAACCTTTCTATCTGGTAATTTCAATTGGTTTAGTGATAGTTACAAACGTGTGGTACACTATAAAACCGCTTACGAACCACCAGCTCCGTTTCAGTTTTTTGTGGTCAATGAAAATTTAAATGCGATTGAAAATAGAGATTTTAAACTTATTGTAAAAACGGTAGGGGACGTAGTTCCAGAAAGCGCACAAATTGTCTATAATAATGAAACCTACTTTTTACAACAAAAAGATTTAGGTGCCTTTGAATATGTGTTTTCTCAAATTAGCGAACCAATAGCTTTTCAACTTACCGCCAATAATGTCACCTCAAAACCTTATCGTGTTAATGTTGTAGAAACGCCATCATTACTTAGTTTTAAGATGGTTTTAGATTATCCCAATTATACCAAAAAGAAAGATGAAGTACGTAACAGCACCGGTAATGCATTGGTTCCAGAAGGCACTAAAATAATGTGGCGGTTACAAACTAAATCGACTGATGAGGTGTTTTTATATGCCAACGATACTACTGCTTTTAATAGTGACCAATCCGGTATTTTTGAAACCTCAAAGCAGGTTTTTAACAACTATGATTATACATTAAGTACAAGCAATAAAAACCTTAAAAACTACGAAAATTTAGCCTTCAGTATTGATGTTGTCAAAGACCAATATCCTGAAATTTCAATTACTATGAAACAGGACAGTTTGGATTTGCAGACGCTTTATTTTCATGGGCAAGTGAGTGATGATTATGGGTTTAGCAAATTGCAATTGGTGTATTATCCGCTAAATGATGAGAAAAGCAAGCGATTTGAGGCTATTCCTATGTCAAATTCCAATATCTCTGAATTCATCTCGGCATTTCCAAATAATTTGAATATCGCACCAGGAATTCCATACGAATTATATTTCCAAGTATTTGATAATGATGCAATTAATAGGTTAAAAAGTGCAAAAAGCACTGTTTTCACTTACAGGAAACGAACACGAGAGGAAGAAGAGCAGAAGAAGCTTGAAGAGCAAAGTGAAACTATTAATGATTTAAACAAATCTTTAGAGAAGTTTGATGAGCGGGAAAAGGAATTGGAGGAACTTACCAGAACACAAAAGGAAAAATCATTTTTAAATTTTAATGATAAAAAGAAGTTGGAATCTTTTTTCAAACGTCAGAAACAGCAAGATGACATGATGAAAAATTTCAACAAGAAATTAAAGGATAATCTTGAAGAATTTCAAAAGGAAAATCCCAGAGAGGATGATTACAAAGAAGAGTTAAAAGAACGATTAAAAGAGAACGAAGAAAAACTTAAAAAGGATGAACAACTTTTAAAAGAGATTGAAGAGCTTCAGGAAAAAATCAATAAAGAAGAACTGATTAAAAAGCTTGACGAATTAGCCAAGCAAAATAAGAATAAAAAGCGAAGTTTAGAACAGCTTTTAGAGTTGACGAAGCGGTTTTACGTAGAAAAAAAGTTAGAAAAGCTTCGTGATGATTTGGATAGGTTGGCTGAGGAGCAAGAGAATTTATCAGATAAACCTAAGGAAGAAAACACGAAAGAAAAACAAGAGAGCCTAAACGAAAAGTTTGATGAATATAAAAAAGAGATAGAAGAATTAGAGAAGCAAAGCAACCAGTTAAAAAAGCCGATCGATATTCCAAGAGATAAGCTTGATGAAAATGAAGTAGATGCTGAGCAGAATAAGGCAACTGAAGAATTGGAAAAAATGGAGCAAGAGGCTCAGCCAGATAGCGATGAAAGTGCCCCGCAAAATGGCCAAAAAGAACAGCTAAAGAAAGCAAAGCAAAGCCAAAAGAAAGCAGCGCAAAAAATGAAACAGATGAGCGCCAAAATGGGGAGTGCAATGCAATCTAGTGGTGGTGATCAGATGCAGGAAGACTCCGAGTCTTTAAGACAGATTTTGGATAATTTGGTCTTGTTTTCCTTTGACCAAGAAGCGCTCATGAATCAGTTTAAAGCTATTGAAAGTAACCACAATAAGTATGCTTCTTATTTAGTTAAGCAAAATGACCTAAAAGAACATTTTGAGCATATTGATGACAGTTTATTTTCGTTATCGCTTCGTCAACCCAAATTGTCAGAACAGGTTAATAAAGAAATCACTGATGTATATTACAATATGGACAAGGCTTTGAGTTTATTTGCTGAGAATCAAATTTATCAAGGGGTTTCCAGTCAGCAATTTACAGTTACAGCAGCTAACAATTTAGCTGATTTTTTGAGTAATGTGCTTGATAGTATGCAAGAGAGCTTGAGCATGTCTCCTGGCAAAGGAGGTCAAGGTGATATGCAATTACCCGATATTATCATGAATCAGGAGGAGCTAAATGAAATGATGGAAGATGGTATGAAAAAGGGTAAAGAGGGTAAACCAAAGGAAGGTGAGGGCAAGCAAAAAGGAGAAGGTGAAAAGGAAGGTGATAAAGAAGATGGTGAAGGTAAAAAGGGTGAAAATGGAAAACAACAAGGAAAGGATGGAAAAGATACTGGTGGAGAAGGAGAAGGAACCCATGAAGATATGAATGGGTTGCTTTATGAAATTTACCAGCAACAACAGCAACTGCGCCAAGCGTTGCAGGATAAACTAAAAAAGGAAGGGCTAGGAGGAAATGGCGACGCTCTGGTTAGAAAGATGGAAGATATTGAATTGGATTTATTGAATAAGGGTTTCACCAACCAAACGCTTCAAAAAATGATGGATTTAAAACATCAACTTTTAAAAATGGAAAATGCTACGTTTCAACAAGGGCAGGATAATAAGGGTAAATCTGAAACCAATAAAAAACAATTCAACGGAAGCGTTAATAACCAAATTCCAACTGCGAAAGAATATTTTCAAACCACCGAGATATTAGATAAGCAAGCGTTACCTTTGCAGCCGGTTTATAAAAAGAAGGTTCAGAAATATTTCAAGAATACACCATGATTAATTTCAATTATGAGACCGATTTTCAATTGAAATCGGAATCAACAATTTCAAAATGGATTTTAGAGACCATAGCAACCGAGGAGTACAAGGTTGAAGAAGTTAATTATGTGTTTTGTGATGATGACTATTTACACAAATTAAACCTAGAATTTTTGAGTCATGATACGTTGACTGATATTATTAGTTTCGATTATTCGGTCGGAAAAATTATACAAGGAGATATTTTTATTTCAGTTGAAAGGGTGGAGGATAATGCTATAGATTTTGGTGTGTCTTTTGAAAATGAGTTACATCGAGTAATTATTCATGGCGTACTTCATTATTGCGGATACAAAGATAAGTCAGATAAAGACGCTTCTATTATGCGTTCTAAAGAGAATTTCTATTTAAACCAACTTGCTGAAAATTAATTATTACGGCGTATATTTGCAGTCCAAAAAAATGAATTGTTCCACGTGGAACATAGAATGAAAACTAAAAGTTATGTTTAACGAAGTTTATGATGTAATAGTTGTTGGGGCGGGTCATGCTGGAAGCGAGGCGGCGGCGGCGGCGGCAAATATGGGAAGCAAAACACTGCTTGTTACCATGAACTTGCAAAACATTGCGCAGATGTCCTGTAATCCGGCTATGGGTGGAATTGCAAAGGGGCAAATTGTGCGGGAAATTGATGCTCTCGGTGGGTATAGCGGAATCGTTTCAGATACCTCGGCTATTCAGTTTAAGATGCTCAACAAATCTAAAGGACCTGCGATGTGGAGCCCTAGAGTACAGAGTGACAGAATGCGATTTGCTGAAGACTGGAGAATGCTTTTGGAACAAACGCCTAATTTGGATTTCTACCAAGAAATGGTTTCCGGTTTGTTGATTGAAGGTGAAAACGTAATTGGGGTAAAAACCTCTCTGGGGATTGAGATAAAGGCAAAAACTGTGGTGCTAACCAATGGAACTTTCCTCAACGGATTGATTCATATTGGCGATAAGAATTTTGGTGGAGGCAGAGCAGGTGAAAAGGCCGCTACGGGAATTACCGAACAATTGGTAGATTTGGGTTTTGAATCCGGAAGAATGAAAACAGGAACACCTCCAAGAGTTGATGGAAGAAGTTTGGATTATTCTAAAATGACAGAACAACCCGGTGATGATAATCCGGAGAAATTCTCTTATTTGGATGTTACAAAACCGTTAGAGAAACAACGTTCTTGTCACATGACTTATACTAGTGAATTGGTTCATGATTTATTGCGTGAAGGGTTTGATAGGTCACCCATGTTTAATGGTAGAATTAAAAGTTTGGGTCCGCGCTATTGCCCGTCAATTGAAGATAAAATCAATCGTTTTGCAGACAAGGATAGGCATCAATTGTTTATTGAGCCTGAAGGTTGGAATACGGTTGAGGTTTATGTAAATGGGTTTTCAACCTCATTGCCAGAGGATGTTCAGTTTAAAGCTTTGCGTTCTGTTGCTGGTTTTGAAAATGTGAAATTCTTTAGGCCGGGTTATGCCATTGAATATGATTATTTCCCACCAACGCAATTGAAACATACCTTAGAAACTAAATTAATTAATGGTCTATATTTTGCAGGTCAAATTAATGGAACTACAGGTTACGAAGAAGCTGCGTCGCAAGGTTTAATGGCGGGTATAAATGCGAGTTTAAAGGTTCAAGAAAAGAACACTTTTACCTTAAAAAGGAATGAAGCATATATTGGTGTATTGGTTGATGATTTAATCACTAAGGGCACTGAAGAGCCATACAGAATGTTTACGTCCCGTGCCGAATACAGAACTCTGCTCAGACAAGATAATGCCGATTTAAGATTAACGCCTAAAGGGTATGATTTGGGGATTGCTTCGGAAAAGCGTTTGAAAAGAATGGAGGAGAAGCACGAGGCTGCGGAAAAATTTGTAGATTTTTTTAAAAACCTTAGTGTTAAACCAGAGGAGATAAACCCTGTTCTTGAAGAAAAGAAATCTGCGCATGTAAAGCAATCTGGAAAACTTTTTAAGATATTCGCTAGACCGAATATTGATATGGATGATGTGAGAAAGGTTGAAAATGTGGAGTCCTACATTCAAGAAAACAATTTGGATAGAGAGGTGATTGAACAAACTGAAATCCAAGTGAAATATTCGGGATATATTGCTAAGGAAAAAAATAATGCTGATAAACTGAGTAGATTAGAATATGTAAAAATTCCTGAAAATTTTGATTATTCGAAAATCAAGTCCATGAGTTTTGAGGCGCGTGAAAAGCTAAAAAAAGTACAACCAACCACGGTGTCTCAGGCATCAAGAATAAGTGGCGTGTCACCAAATGATATTTCTGTGTTATTGGTTTACATGGGGAGATAAAGTCAAAATTTATTAAATGTTCCACGTGGAACATTTAATTTGAAACTTGATTGTTGTCATTCCTACGAGGGCAGGAATCCACTTTAAATAACAAAATATACTCCTATTTATTACATTTGAAAACATACTTAAAAGTAATTTTGTTCCTATAAAACATTCATGAATTCGTGACAAAAGAAATCCATCAAAACCCATATTTAAGAGTAAAAGATTATTCCGTTTCGGGAGAAGAATTTCAACTGATTGAGAATTCTAAATTTGGTTTTCTGGAAACGCATCCGCAACCTTCCGCAGAAAAATTACCCGAGTATTACCAGAGTGAAGATTATATTTCACATACCGATTCGAAACGAGATCTTTTTGAAAAAGCATACCATCTTGTACGCTCTATTTCTTTAAAAAATAAATTGAGTATAATTAATTTCTATTCAGAAGGTAAAAAAACACTTTTAGATTTTGGATGTGGTACAGGCGATTTTTTACAAACGGCTAAAAATAATCATTGGAAGGTTAATGGAATAGAACCGAACGATCAAGCCAGAGAAATAGCTAATATTAAAACGAATAATTCAGTTTACAATATCGACGAGTTTTTAAAGTTTAAAGAAAACAGTTTTGATGTAATTACGCTTTGGCACGTTTTAGAACATTTACCTAATTTAGAAGAAGACCTTTTTAAATTTAAAAAATTATTGAAACCAAATGGCACATTAATTATTGCTGTTCCAAATTATAAAAGTTACGATGCGAAGCATTACAAAAAGTTTTGGGCCGCTTTTGACGTGCCGAGACATTTATGGCATTTCGACAAAAGTTCTATGGAAAAATTAATGGCGAGTATTTTATTGGAAGTAAAAAAAGTAAAACCCATGTGGTTCGATGCGTTTTATGTGAGCCTACTTTCTGAAAAATACAAATCAGGAAAAATGAATCCGATAAAAGGAGTCTGGATTGGATTGCTGTCAAATTTAAAGGCCTTGTCTACAAAAGAAGCTTCTTCTTTAATTTATATCATAAAAAATAAGTAAGACTTATTTATACGAATGGATTTTCTCAATTAGGAGCATAAACAACCAAACACCTTTATCTTTTTTTTAAGTCGCTTAGAACGCTTTATTTACATTTGTTTTTAATAATAAATAGTTATTTAACGACTCTATAATGATAGTTTTTGACTATATGTTAAATTCGCAATAATTCGGCGTTGGTTTATGCTATACTTTGTTACATTTGTCCGAATCAAAAACAAAAACCTAAATTAGAATTAATAATACAATCATGAAGAACTTAAATTATTTGTGTCTTGCTATGTTGGTCTTGGCTTCATGTCAAAAACCAAATAAAATTGGATATGTTGATAACGGAATCGTAATTAACGATTATCAAGAAAAGAAAGATATTGAGGCTAAATATCAAACTAAGGATGAAGTTTTCAGAAAGAAAGCTGATAGTGTTGGTCAAGCTTTTCAAGCCGAGGTGCAAGAAACTCAAAAAACGGCTCAGACAGCTTCACAGAGTAAGCAGCAAGAGCTTATGACTGGTTTGCAACAAAAACAACAAAAACTGCAACAACAAATGCAGGCCGAGCAACAGCAATTAACACAAGAATTTCAAACAGAAATAGACTCTGTAATCAGTAGAGTGAAAAAGTTCGTTAAGGAATATGGAAAAACAAACGGTTATACCTATATTTTAGGGACTACTGAAGCAGCCTCTACGATTATGTACGGCCCAGAAGAAAATGATTTGACACAAACAATGATTGAAGCTTTAAACGCTGAATATAAAAAATCAGAATAGTTAAGTAGTTGTAAAACAAACAGTTAAACCCTATAAAGAATGCTTTCATAGGGTTTTTTTATTCCTTTTTATGTAGCAACCGCGTCAGCTTTATCGATAAATCGGTTAAAATAATTTTAGAGTTTCCGTTGCGTTCTATGTGGTAAATAGCGTCTTGCAGTTCGTTGCTAATTTCCATAATATTGTTTCCATGCACGAAAGGCGCAAAATTTTCAAGCTTGAATTTCTCGGTTTTTGGTTCTAGAAAAACCAAACTTGGGGCATTGTAATTTAGAAGTAAAGCCTGCCTAAAAAAGTCTAAACAAAAATTCAAAAATTGCTTTTGGGTTTCGCGTCCAGTTTTGGCAATATCTTCGCTCCAGGAAATTAAATCGTGTATGGCTGCTTTGTTGCCTTTGGCCTTAAAAGCGCTTCTAATCCAGAATATAAACCAAGTTTCAAATTGGATATCTTCAGAATCATGGTAAACCATATCACAGGCCTTGTTGTAATTTCCGTTAGATTGATGTGCAATATTCGTAGCTACACCAATTTCCAAGTTATATTCCTTTATTAAAGCTTCTTTTATTACGTCTTCTGCCAATGGTGGAAAATGCAGAATTTGGCAACGTGAACGGATGGTGTTTATAATCTGCTCTTCGTCCTCAGCTATTAGAAGGAAAATGGTCTTATTGGGCGGTTCCTCAATTAGTTTCAAAAGTTTGTTGGCACATTGAGTATTCATCTTTTCGGCCATCCAAATCAGCATAACCTTATAGCCGCCTTCATAAGATTTCAGCGAAAGCGATTTTACAATTTCACTGGCTTCCTCAACACTTATAAGTCCTTGTTTATTATCAACGCCCAGTAGTTTGTACCAATCAAACAGGTTTCCGTAAGGCTGTTGTGCTAAAAGTTGCCGCCATTCTTCCAAATAAAAACTAGAAACGGGCTTACTCTTAACTTTGTCGCTTGTGGTTACAGGGAATGCGAAATGCAAATCGGGGTGCGAAAAGTTTTTAAACTTTAAATTACAGGATTCATTACCTGTATTATTTTCACCTCCTGAATTGGAGCATAAAATGTACTGCGCATATGCCAAAGCCATGGGCAATGTGCCAGAACCTTCTTTACCAACAAATAATTGGGCGTGCGGAATCCTACCATTATCAACACTTTTGGTTAAATGGTTTTTTATGTGTTTTTGGCCTAAAACATTTTTGAAAAGCATTAAACAAAAGTAAATGAATTTTTCATATTAATAAGGTGCTCATTTCTAAAATGGAACCATAAAAGGTTTAAAAGTTCATGGTTTTAAAAAAAACTTCCCAGTCTATAACGTTTTCGTTAAAAAACACATTTTATATAGCTTTTTAATTACTTACATTTGCGAATCAAATACTTAAAAAGACAAATAATTTTATATATGAAAACGCTTAACGATTTTAACTTTGAGAATAAAAAAGCACTGATTCGAGTAGATTTCAATGTGCCATTGAATGAAAAATTTGAAGTAACCGATGCCACTAGAATTGTATCGGCAAAACCAACAATCATTAAAATTTTGGAAGATGGCGGAAGCTGTATTTTAATGTCTCACTTGGGGCGACCAAAAGGTGCTCAAGATGAATTTTCTTTACGTCATATCGTTGACAAAGTTGAAGATATTTTAGGTGTTGAAGTGAAATTTGTTGATGTATGCATAGGTGAAAAGGCTGAAGAAGCTGTTTCTGCTTTAGAACCTGGTCAAATTTTACTGCTGGAAAACCTACGTTTTCATAAAGAAGAAACTACTGGTGATGTTGATTTTGCAAAGGAACTTTCAAAATTAGGAGATATTTATGTAAACGATGCGTTTGGTACGGCACATAGAGCACATGCTTCAACCACTATTGTTGCCCAGTTTTTTGAAGGCAAGAAATGTTTTGGAAACCTTTTAGCTCAAGAAATCGAAAGCATCAATAAAGTTATGGAAACAGGTGAAAAACCGGTATTGGCGATACTTGGCGGAGCTAAAGTGTCTTCAAAAATCACCATAATAGAAAACATTTTAGATAAAGTAGACCACCTGATTATTGGAGGCGGTATGGCCTTTACCTTTGTTAAAGCTCAAGGCGGAAAAATTGGTGATTCTATTTGTGAAGACGATAAGATGGGATTGGCTTTGGAAATCCTGAAACACGCCGAAGAAAAGAATGTTAGAGTTTATATTCCAGTTGATACTGTTGCTGCTGATGACTTTAGTAACGATGCCAACACGCAAATAGTAAATATTAACGCAATTCCTGATGGTTGGGAGGGTGTTGATGCTGGACCCAAATCAATTGAAATTTTCCATGAAGCCGTAATGAAATCGAAAACTATTCTTTGGAATGGACCTTTAGGCGTTTTTGAAATGGAAAGCTTTGCAAAAGGAACTATCGAACTAGGAAATTCTATTGCTGAAGCCACCAAAAATGGTGCATTTTCATTAGTTGGCGGTGGTGATTCTGTGGCTGCCGTAAAACAATTTGGTTTTGAGGACAAAGTGAGTTATGTAAGTACAGGTGGTGGTGCCATGTTAGAAAGTTTAGAAGGAAAAACATTACCTGGTATTGCTGCAATTTTAGAATAAAGGGATTGAAGTTTTTAAATTACCTCAAAAAATACGATTTTAGCCATATTATCGTTCAATAAACTGAATGAATTTTATGGCTTATCGTTTTTTTATTACTTTTTTATTTCTCAACGTTTTATCTGGTTTATCGCAGGTGAAAGACAGTGTTTCATTGCAAAACAATAAAACGGTTGATACGGTGTTGGAACAGGCCCAACAACTTCTTAGAGACTCTATAATTGACGGACAGTCTCAATCGGTTAAAACCATAAAAGTTGTAGCCGACAGTTTAGATATCAAAAATCTAAAAGATGATAAGTTTGCGGCACAATTAGATGAAAAATGGTTGGAAGAATTATACGGCAATGCCCTCTATGATACCATTTACAAATCGGTTACCGAATTAACTTTTGAAGAAGTTGATTACCCAGAACTTCCCACCGATACCCTTAAGGCGCGTTTAAAGGAACTTGATGCACGCACACCTTTTAATGTAGAATACAATCCATCGTTAGAAAGTGTAATAAAATCATATTTAAAGCGTAGAAGGGAACATCTTCAGAAATTGATGACCTTAAGCGCCTTTTATTTTCCCATGTTTGAGCGCGAACTGGATCTTTATGATATTCCTTTAGAAGTTAAGTATCTAGCCATTGTAGAGTCGGCTTTAAAACCACGTGCCAAATCAAGAGTGGGCGCAACAGGTTTATGGCAGTTTATGTTCAGTACGGGTAAAATGTACGGTTTGGATGTTAGCAGTTATGTTGATGAACGCAGCGACCCTATAAAATCTACCGAGGCGGCCGCGAAATATTTGGCCAAACTATACGAAATATTTGGTGACTGGGATTTGGCTTTGGCCGCATATAATTCGGGTCCGGGTAACGTTACTAAGGCTATAAGGCGTTCAGGTGGTTATAAAAATTACTGGAATATTAGGCACAATTTACCGAGGGAAACCGCAGGTTATTTGCCGGCATTTTTAGCCAATATGTATATTTTTGAATATGCCGAAGAGCATGGTTTTAAAAAATATAGACCGCAATTGGCCTATTTTGAAACCGATACCATAAGGGTAAAACAAATGATAACCTTAGACCAGGTTTCAGAGGTTACTGGAACGCCCATTGAAGAGCTTCAGTTTTTAAACCCCTCTTATAAGCTGGACATTATTCCCTTTATAAAGGATGAAAATTATACATTAAGATTACCTCGAGAAGTTGTTGGCGAATTTGTAAATAATGAAAAAGAAATTTATGCCTTTGCTAAATCAGAATTCGATAAGCGTGAAAAACCCATGCCTCAACTTATTGAAGCCAATCAAAAACTTCGTTATCGCGTTAAATCGGGTGATTATTTAGGAAAAATATCGAGAATGTACGGCGTTAGGGTAAGTGATATTAAGCGTTGGAACGGCCTGCGAAGCAACAATCTTAAAATTGGGCAGCGTTTAACTATCTTTCCAAGAAAACCTAATGTTTCTGTGCCACCGCCAAAAATAGCAACTAAAAAACAAAAACCCATTTCGGGAGAAGTTGTAACTTACGTCGTTCAATCTGGAGACACACTATGGAGTATTTCACAAAAATTTTCTGGAGTTTCTGTACAAAATATTAAAGATTGGAACGGTATTAGTGGTAATAGATTACAACCGGGAATGAAACTTAAAATAGCCAAAGGTTAATTCCTATTAAAACCTAATTCATATTATGCGATATATTCTTTTTTTATTCATATTCACGATGTTTTTGACATCTTGTGGCGACAAAAAAAACTCTAAAGAGCAGCGCTATATTCAAGATTCTTCGGGAGCCATAAACAATGTTTCAGTGGTTATGGAAAATGAAGTGTGGGATGGACGCGTTGGTGAAGCCGTTAGAGCTGTGCTTGCAAAACCTATTTATGGCCTTCCACAAGATGAACCTATGTTTACCATTAGCCAAATTCCACCGGCCGTTTTTTCTGGTTTTGTTACCAAAAATAGAACGGTTTTAATGATTAAGTTAGACGCTAAACCAGGTATAGATTTTTCAGAAAATGTGTATGCCAAGCCTCAAAAGGTAATTGTGGTTAAAGGAAAAACAAAAAAAGAGGTTATTGGAATTTTAAAAGAAAACGAATCGAAAATCATTGAAACTTTCAGAAATGCCGAAATTACCGAAAGGCGCCGTCAAATGGCGAAATCACCACATAGTTTTGAATCAATTAAGGAAAAGTTGAATTTAACCGTAGATTTTCCCTCCATTTATCGCATCGCAAAATCGACAGATGATTTTTTCTGGATTAGAAAAGACATTACAACAGGAACAAGCAACTTAATGATTTATGCACTGCCGCATTCAGCAATTATAAGAAATGATAGTGTTGTAAACCAGATTATTAGAATAAGAGATTCTGTTGGAGAACAATATATTGAAGGCCCCGTTGAAGGCTCCTACCTAGCTACCGAAGAAGCCTATACACCATTTCACGGAGAAACTATTTTAGATAATAAGCCTACCTTGGAAACTAAAGGTGTTTGGGATGTAAAAAATGCCTTTATGGGCGGGCCGTTTATTAATTACGCCATCGAAGACAAAATAAATAAGCGTTGGGTGATTCTTGAAGGTTTTGCTTTTGCCCCATCGGTAGATAAGCGTAACTATATGCTGGAACTTGAAGCGATTATTAAGTCAGTTAAATTGGACTAACCACAAATAAAAGAAATAAAAAAAGACCAACATATTCTATATATGTTGGTCTTTTAGTTTTTAAACTATAAAATAGTTTTATTCTTTTTTATCGCCGTTAGCTTCTTCTTCCTTACTGGCGTCTTTAAATTCTTTAATGCCACTACCTAATCCGCGCATTAATTCTGGTATTTTTTTACCTCCAAATAAAAGTAAAACTACCACCACAATTAGTGCAATTTGCCAGGGTCCAATAGCTAATGGTAACATATATAAACTCATAATCTTTATTTTAATAGCAAAGTTAATAATTAAAAGTAAATAAAAACGTTTTCAGCATAACTTTAGTATTTTATATAGTCTGAAGTTTAACAATGCTTTACTTGGTGATATGACAGAAGTATTGAATAAATTCTATTATTTTTGTTTAACATGAAAGAGAAAAAACATAAGCCAAAAAAGATTAAAAGGAAACTGCTCGATAAATATCGAATGGTTATTCTTAATGAAAATACTTTCGAGGAGCGTTTATCTTTTAAACTTACGCGGCTAAACGTTTTTGTTATGGGATCGCTGTTGGCTATTTTTTTAATTTCCCTAACTTATTTAATTATTGCCTTCACGCCACTTAGGGAGTATATCCCTGGGTATTCATCAACGGCTTTAAAAAAGAAGGCTACAGAGCTTAATTATAAAACGGACTCATTGCAGCGAACTTTGACGATGAACGAACGTTATTACGAATCCATAAAAAAAGTATTAACAGGTGATGTAAGTGGTGTAGATTTTAACAAAGATTCTATTGTGGAAGCTGTTAAACTAGAGGCCATTGAAGTAGATTTAAAACCCATTGCTGAAGATTCTATTCTGCGCGAAAAAGTGGATAAAGAAGACAAATACAATTTGTTTGAATCGGCTACTTCGGCTACAAATTTTGTGTTGTTTCCGCCAGCGAGCGGACAAATAACAGAGCCCTATAATGTAGAAGGAAAGCATTATGCCGTTGATATTGTTGTGGCTAAAGGCACCCCTATAAAGGCGGCTGCAGATGGTATTGTTATTTTTGCCGAATGGACAGCAGCTACAGGCTATGTTGTTATTTTAGAGCACAGCCACGGGTTAATATCAGTTTATAAGCACAATGCATCTGTAACCAAAGAACAGGGTGACTTGGTTAAATCGGGTGAGGTTATAGCCACGGCGGGAAGTTCAGGCGAACTTTCAACCGGGCCGCATTTGCATTTCGAGCTTTGGAACGATGGTTACCCCATAAACCCAACCAACTTTATAGATTTTAACTAAATGACATCAATAAAATCGTTTTTAGCAAAACCTTTTGCAAAACTTGTGTACAAGCGTATTAAAAAATGGGCAGATAGCCCCATTGAAACCCAGCAAAAGGTATTTGGAGAATTAATTTCTGAAGCAACAAGTACCGAGTTTGGTAAAGACCACGACTTTGTTAGCATAAATAATCATAACGATTTTGTTAAGCGCGTACCTATTAGGGACTATGAAGCTTTAAAGCCATACGTTGAGCGCGTTGTTGCTGGCGAAGAAGACATTCTTTGGAAAGGAAAGCCCATTTACTTTGCTAAAACATCTGGGACTACTTCAGGAGCCAAGTACATCCCCATTACCAAAGAAAGCATGCCGAGTCATGTTGAAGCGGCAAGAAACGCCATTTTAATGTACATTCACGAAACGGGCAACATCAGTTTTGTAAACGGCAAAATGATTTTTTTACAAGGAAGCCCCATTTTAAAAGAACAAAATGGTATCCAGTTGGGTAGACTTTCTGGTATTGTAGCGCATTATGTACCCAAATATCTTCAGAAAAACAGATTGCCTTCGTGGGAAACCAATTGTATTGAAGATTGGGAAACCAAGGTAGATGCTATTGTTGAAGAAACATTGCCGCAAAACATGACCATCATATCAGGAATTCCATCATGGGTGCAAATGTATTTTGAAAGGCTTCAGCAAAAAACGAATAAAAAAGTAGGAGAAGTTTTTAAAAATTTCAATTTGTTCATTTTCGGCGGGGTTAATTATGAACCGTATCGTGCCAAATTTGAAAATTTAATTGGGCGAAAAGTAGATAGTATAGAGTTGTATCCAGCCAGTGAAGGTTTCTTTGCGTTCCAAGATCAACAGAACGAAAAGGGGATGTTACTTCAACTCAATTCGGGCATCTTTTATGAATTTATTAAAGCCGATGAGTTTTTTAATGAAAACCCTAAACGCATCACCATCAAAGATGTTGAAGTTGGTGTTAATTATGTTATGATTATTTCTACAAATGCTGGTTTGTGGGGCTATAATATTGGGGATACTGTAGAGTTTACATCAACCAAGCCATACCGTGTTATTGTTTCTGGTAGGATTAAGCATTTTATTTCGGCCTTTGGTGAGCACGTTATTGGCAAAGAAGTAGAGCAAGCCATGCAGGAAGCCACAGAAAACACCAATATTAGAGTTTCAGAGTTTACGGTGGCACCACAAATAAATCCTGTTGAAGGTTTACCTTATCACGAATGGTTTGTTGAGTTTGAAAATGAACCAGAAAGCATTTCCGCTTTATCGCAAAAACTGGATGAATCGCTTCAGAAGCAAAATTCATATTACTTTGATCTTATTGAAGGCAAGGTTTTGCAACAGCTCAAAATCACGAAAGTTAAAAAAGGAGGCTTTCAAGAATACATGAAATCAGTGGGGAAATTGGGAGGTCAAAACAAAATCCCAAGATTGGCTAACGACCGAAAAATTGTGGATGGGTTTGCAGGTGTGAAATCGCACAAATAATAGTATCTTTGCCGCGGATTTAATGACAATAATGAGTAATAAAAAACATCATGCAAGGACGCGGGCCCAAGAGAGCTCAAACGCCATTGAGCGTATGTATATTACTATGCGTCATTTATTTAATCGTGGGTTTTACAAGCCTATGGGTATTTCGGGCGAGACCTTAAGAGAAGCATTGCTCACCTTACGCCCAGAAATTTATGGTTCAATAGCTGAAGAAAAAGCCGAGCTGGAAGGTTTGCTTTATGTAATCGATAGACTTCCAATAGGAATTGAACAGTGCTCTTTTATAAATTTAACCAGTGATGAAGGTTATGGCAGTTCGCATTTTAAAGCCATAATTCCCGAAAAACGTCGACGAAACTGTTACAGAATTGATGCTGAACAAATGAACATTGAGATTACTCGAGGTCGTTCAGATATTTATGATATTCTAACACATTTAACGTTTCTTTTTGTTGAATCCCATAAAATAAGTTCTAAAGTACTTATAAACGATGAGGGTGCTACCACAAGAGATTGGAAAAAGTTAGAAAAAGCTGTGTTGGCCAATAGCGAATTGTCACAAGAAGAAAGAGAGGTAGCTATAACCCATGTGGCCACAATTCTAGGTAGAACCTTTAAGGAGCTAACGAGTATCTATGATAAGTTTGCTACATCTAGCCAGCCAGAGCGCTTTTTGCATATTATATACTGGTTGGGTAAATTAGCCATAAACGAACAAGTAGATTTTAACAAAAGAACCATTACATTTAGTCCGGTACTAAGAGAACGTATTGGCCACCATATTCATGGCGAAATTTGGGCGGATAATATAAAGGGTTATCTTTTTAAAAATAATCTTTTTGATAGGCCTATCCACATTATCAGTGCTAATATGCACAGTGTTATGAACACGCTTTTTGCTTATTCGTTTTTAAAGTCGAAAAATGAAGGTGATAAAGATATTTTCAGGCTATATGAGTCTTTAAGTAATAATGAAAATCAAGCATTACGAAATAAAGTAATAAAAGAAGCGTTGAGCAAGGGTATGAGCTGTTTAAAGGATACCTCGGGAACAAATATTGATGTTCAGGTGTTCGATACATCAAAAATAGAGGTATCAAAACTGGATATTAATGTTGACGCTGTAGTCGTAGAAAAAGTAAAACCAGTGCTATTGGTGATGGATTATGCTTTTGGTGAGCAGGCTTATGAAACAATCGACGAGTTGTTGAAACCTTATAAAACAAAAGGAAAGAAAATTCATTTAAATGTGGAGTCGGTTTCAATAATGGGAAAAGCAGGAATTCTTGAAGGAGGCAAGGGAGATATTATGATACCATCGGCACATATTTTTGAAGGTACAGCTGATAATTACCCTTTTGAAAACGAGTTAAAAAAAGGACATTTAGAAAATCAAGGCGTTGATGTATATGAAGGCTCCATGATAACAGTCCTAGGAACTTCCCTACAAAACAAGGATATTTTAAAGTTTTTTCACAACTCTACTTGGCGGGTAATTGGTTTAGAAATGGAAGGGGCGCATTACCAAAAGGCCATTCAAGCTGCATCAAAAGTACGCGGGAGCATCAAGCCAGACGTTAAAGTAAGATATGCGTATTATGCCAGTGATAACCCATTGGAAACTGGAGCTACCTTGGCTTCAGGAGGGTTGGGTACATCTGGGGTGAAACCAACATATTTAATTACAAGAACCATATTGGAACAAATACTAAATTAACAAACAGACAATTATGAGTAAGGATTTACCACAACCGCAGCAATCAGAAGAAGTAGATTTAGGCCAGTTGTTTAAATTAATAGGAAATGCATTTAGTCGTCTTTTTCAGTTTATTGAAAATATTTTTAAAGGCTTATTTAATATCGTTATCAATTTTTTGATTTTCGTTCAAAAGCACTTCAAAAAATTGGTTATGGTTGGTGTTATAGGTGTGGCAGCAGGAACTTATTTAGATTTTAAAAAGGAGCCTAAGTTTGTTTCAACCATGGTTGTAGAACCTAATTTTAATAGCGTTCAACAGCTGTACAACAATATAAAATTTTATAACGAATTGGCAGTAGCAAAAGACTCAACGGCTCTTTCAGAGGTTTTGGACATATCTAAAAAAGAGGCCTCTGCAATAAGAGAGTTTGATGTTGAATCCTATTCTGATGAAAACCAAAAGATACAATTATTTGATGAATTTGTTAGGAGTTTGGATACCACCACCCAAAAGGCAATAGACATTAAAGCCTATCTTGAAAATTTCAATTCTTTTGATGCGCCTTTTCATACCGTTTCCATCGTCACTACTAATAATAGCATCGCTAAAAAAATACAACCATCAATAATTAATTCAATTTCTAGAAACGATTATTTCAAACTTCAGAAAAACATAAGCGAAACCAATATAAATCTGCAGGATAGTCTATATAAAAAGCAGATAAGAGAAATAGATTCTCTACAGATATTGTACAAAAAGGTTATGCTTAAAGAAGCAGAGCGAGATTTAGGGGGCACCAATATTAGTTTAGGTGAAGATGGCTCAAAAGACAATAAAGAACTTGCTCTAATAAACAAAATGAACGAATTGAAGAACAGTTTGGTAGAGCTTAATGAAGAACGTGGAAATAAATCCAGTATCTTGAATGTTATCTCTGAGTTTCCGGTAAAAGGAGTTAAAATAAAAGGGATATTAAAATCTTACAAGTTTCTCGTGCCCTGTTTGCTATTGGGCATGACGTTTTTGGTTTTAGGCTTAATATCATTAAACAAGTACCTTCATAATTATAAAAAGGATTAAGAAGCGAACTTTTTTAAATAAGTAAAGAATGTTTATCAAACCTTAATTTAAGTTTCTTGATATTGTAATTAGCGTTTAATAGGGGATTTAATTTTACGGGTATATTAAAAGATGTAAACAACGGATTATGAAGAAAATACTAATTACAGGAGGAGCAGGTTTTATAGGATCGCATGTTGTACGCCTTTTTGTTAATACCTATAAAAAATACAAGATATATAACCTAGATGCATTAACCTATGCCGGGAATTTAGAAAACTTAAAGGATGTTGAAGATGAACCCAATTATAATTTTATAAGGGGAGACATTAATGATATTGAATTTATAAACGATTTATTTAAAAAACACCAATTTGATGCAGTGATCCATCTTGCGGCAGAATCGCACGTAGATCGATCAATTACCGACCCACTTGCCTTTGTTAGAACGAATGTGTTTGGTACAGTAAACTTGTTGAATGCTGCAAAAGAAACTTGGAAAGATAATTTTGAAAACAAGCTTTTTTATCATGTAAGCACTGATGAGGTTTATGGCTCTTTAGGACAAAAAGGGTTGTTTACAGAAACAACCCCTTACGACCCAAACTCCCCTTATTCATCATCAAAGGCAAGTTCGGATCATTTTGTTAGAGCTTATGGAGAAACTTATAAATTACCATACCTAATAAGTAATTGTTCTAATAATTATGGACCCAATCAATTTCCCGAGAAATTAATTCCATTATTCATTAATAATATAATTGACAATAAACCGCTTCCCGTATATGGGAACGGCAATTATACCAGGGATTGGTTGTATGTTATTGATCATGCTATTGCAATCGATAAGGTTTTTCACTACGGAAATCAATCAGAAACATATAACATAGGAGGGTTTAATGAATGGAAAAATATCGATTTAGTTAAGGTATTATGTGCTCAAATGGACAAAAGGTTAGGAAGAGCAAAAGGAAGTTCTGAAAATCTAATAACGTATGTTAAAGACAGGCCTGGGCATGATTTAAGATATGCTATTGATGCTTCAAAAATCAACAAAGAGTTAGGTTGGAAACCTTCGGTTACTTTTGAAGAAGGCTTAGAAATTACAATAGATTGGTATTTAAATAATAAGGATTGGCTTAACAACGTAACTAGTGGAGCGTACGAACAATATTATGAAAAACAATACAATTAAATGAAAGGAATAATTTTAGCAGGTGGTTCAGGAACAAGGTTACATCCTCTAACTTTATCGGTAAGCAAGCAATTAATGCCTATTTACGATAAGCCGATGATTTATTACCCCTTATCAACCTTAATGTATGCAGGTATAAATGAATTTCTGATAATTTCTACCCCCAAAGACTTGCCTTTATTTAAAGATCTTTTAGGCGATGGAAAAAAATATGGATGCAGATTTGAGTATGCCGTTCAAGATAAACCAAACGGTTTAGCTGAGGCTTTCATAATAGGTGAAGAATTTATAGGCCAAGATAAGGTTGCCTTAATTTTAGGCGATAACATTTTTTACGGTACGGGATTGGCTAAGTTATTGCAGGCCAATAATAATCCTAAAGGCGGTATTATTTATGCCTATCGAGTACATGACCCAGAACGTTATGGCGTAGTTGAATTTAATGAAAATGGACAAGCTGTTTCTATTGAAGAAAAACCAAATGACCCTAAATCAAATTATGCGGTTCCTGGTATTTATTTTTATGATAATTCAGTTGTGGAGATAGCAAAAAACATAAAACCTAGCGATAGAGGGGAGTTAGAGATTACTGATGTCAATAGGGCTTATTTAAAACAAGGAAAATTGAGTGTAAGCATATTAGATAGAGGAACAGCTTGGTTGGATACGGGCACGTTTCAATCCTTAATGCAGGCCTCTCAATTTGTTGAAGTAATTGAAGAACGACAAGGCCTTAAAATTGGAGCTATTGAAGGTGCGGCATTTGAAATGGGATATATTAGCAAAGAACAATTCAAAACGTTAGCCAAACCATTATTGAAAAGTGGATACGGAAAAAACCTATTAGGTTTATTGAACAAAAAATAATGATTGTAGAAGAAACAAAATTAAAGGGTTGCTTTATCATGACCCCTAAAGTTTTTCAAGATGAACGGGGTTATTTTTTTGAAAGTTTTAATCAAAATGCATTTAACAAAGCTATTGGTAAAGAAGTAAATTTTGTTCAGGATAACGAATCTTATTCAACACGGGGTGTTTTAAGAGGATTACACTATCAAATAGGAGAGTTTGCTCAAGCGAAATTAGTTCGTGTAATTAAAGGAGCTGTTTTAGATGTAGCAGCTGACCTTAGAAAGGATTCTTCTACTTACGGAGAACACGTTTCTGTTGAATTGACAGAAGTTAATAAAAAGCAGTTCTTTGTACCTCGTGGTTTTGCTCATGGGTTTATTGTATTAAGTGAGTATGCAGTATTTTCCTATAAATGTGATAACTATTATAATAAAGAATCAGAAGGCGGAATTATTTACAATGATAAAAGTTTAAATATTGATTGGGTTTTAAATGAGAATGAATTTATAATTTCCGAAAAAGATCAGATACTAAAACCCTTAAGCCAAATTCAATTATGAAAAAAATATTGGTAACAGGGTCATTAGGTCAATTAGGAAGGTGTATTCAAGATACAACAAATAAATATCTTGATTTTGAGTATAAATTTGTTGATTTAGATGAGTTGGATATATCTAATTTAGAACAAATACAATTAGTTTTTGATGAATATAAACCAGATTTTTGTATAAATACAGCAGCATATACGGCAGTTGATAAGGCTGAAAATGATACTCAAAGAGCTTTTGATGTAAATGCAAATGGAGCAAAAAATTTAGCTGAATCCTGTCTAAAGCATAATACTGTTTTAATTCATGTTTCAACAGATTTTGTTTTTGATGGGACTAAAAGCACCCCATATAAAGAAACTGATTTACCCAATCCAATAAGTGTATATGGAGCTTCAAAATGGGAAGGTGAAAAGCATATTCAGGCTATTTTACCAAAGCATATTATTATTCGAACTTCATGGCTGTATTCTCCTTATTGTAGCAATTTTGTAAAGACTATGTTGCGTTTAGCAGAAAGTAATTCAACATTGAACATTGTTAGTGATCAAATTGGAACACCAACCAATGCCTCTGATTTGGCATACGCCATCATGAAAGTAATCTCAACAATTAGTTTACAGAATAATAATAAATCAGAATCGTTCTATGGCACTTACCATTTTAGTAATGAAGGAGCCTGCAGTTGGTTTGATTTTGCGAAAAAAATATTTGAGGTTAATAAAATTGAAATAAATTTAAAACCAATACTAACATCTAGTTATCCAACACCCGCCAATAGGCCAATGTTTAGTGTTTTAGATAAAACAAAATTTAAAGAAACATTTGCTGTAAAGATTGCTAATTGGGAGGATAAAATTATTAAAAGAGAAGCTATTAAAAATTAAAAGTTTATAGCTTGTATCTTTAGCAAAAAGGAATTGATTTTGAAACACATTAAATTGCATAAATGAAAAAAAAGAGAATTGTAGCACTGCTAACAGGAAGAGGAAATAGCACATTGTTGAATAAAAATATTTTACCTGTTTTTGGCAAACCACTTTTATATTATCCCGCAATGGCAGCTAAAACATGTGACTTAATTACAGATTTTTATGTAAGTAGCAACGATGAAAAAATATTAAAGGCGGCTGAAAATTGTGGTTACAAGCGCATTGTAAGACCTGAAGAGTATTCTACTCCAACAGCGCAGCACAAAGATGTTATATTACATGCCTTAGAGGTGATGAAAGAAGATGGAATAAATCCAGATATTTTAATTGTTCTCATGGCTAATTCAGGAGTTGTAAAAAAGGAATGGATTGAAGATTCAATAAAAAATATATTAGAAAATGAAGACTTATCAGCTTCCGCTCCAGTAAAAATAGACCAAGACCATCATCCTTATAGAGCAAAAAAGCTTAGGGAAGATGGTTGTATTGATACTTGGTTTGATTTTAGCAAAGAAACGGTATCAACCAATAGACAAGATTTACCAGGATGTTATTATTTGTGCCATAATTTTTGGACACTTAATGTTGAAAAATCTATAAAAGCACAAGGAGGACAACAACCTTGGGGATTTATGGGTAATAATGTAAAACCAATAATAGTTGAAGAAGGTTTTGATGTTCATATTCTAGAAGATATACAGAGAACTGAAAAATGGATAATGGGAGAAGGAATTAAATATTAGAGTATGAAATCAATATTAGTTACAGGTGCTGCTGGTTTTATAGGTTCAGCTATAGCAAAATCTTTATTAGATATAGGAAATAAAGTGGTTACAGTAGATAATCTATCTACTGGAAATAAAGAATGCATTCCTTATGGCTGTGAGTTTATTGAAGGAAATGTTTATGATATAGAGGTTATTAATAAATTAGAAAGTTACTTTTTTGATACTATTATTCACATGGCTGGTCAGAGTTCAGGTGAAGTTAGTTTTGAAGATCCTGTTTATGATCTTCAAACAAATACCCAATCTACAATTTTGCTTTTGAATTTAGCTTTAAAAACTGATTGTAAAGAATTTATTTATGCGAGTTCAATGTCTGTTTATGGAGACCATAAAAACCCATTAGTAACAGAGGAATCTAATACATTTCCGAAATCGTTTTATGCAGTAGGGAAATTAGCAAGTGAAAATTATTTAAAAATATATAGCACATACGGTATTAAGACCACTGCTTTGCGGTTTTTTAATGTATATGGTGCAGGACAAAACCTCGATAATTTAAAGCAAGGAATGGCCAGTATTTTTTTAGCTCAAGCATTATCAAATAAGCATATTCTTATTAAAGGCTCAAAAGATAGGTTTAGAGATTTTGTTTATATAGATGATGTGGTGGAGTCTGTTCTACTATCTATGGGAAGAACTTCCGGAGGAATGTTTGAAACATATAACGTGTGTAATGAGAATAAAGTAACAGTTGAGAGAATCATTGAAAGCATAAAGTCAAATTTAACCTATGAGGTTAGCACAGAGTATGGACAAGGAACTCCTGGCGATCAGAAAGGTATTATTGGTGATTATTCCAAAATATTCAGGGATTTGGGTTGGAAAGGAAAGACAGGTTTTAATGAAGGGATTAAAAAAATGATTACTTGGGCTGAGGCAAGTATTAAATTTCCTGCAAAATAAATTATAACTAATTAATATGTTAAATATAGGTGTTATATAATGTCCTTTAATCTGTTTAAAACGGCATCAATTTATGTAGTTGTAGAGTTTCTAAATAAGTCGGTTCCTTTTATTTTGTTACCTATACTAACTAGATACTTGACCCCTAGTGAATATGGAACATTATCATTGTTTACTGTATATATTTATATACTTATGATAATATGTTCTCTTGGATTAACATCATCAATAAGCGTTAATTTTAATCAGCTTCATAGAACCTCTGTTCCTGTATCAAATAGCACTTCGTTTATTATAATATTTGTTTGTTGGGGGCTGGTACTTTTATTATCATTATTTTTTGGCCCATTTATAGCAGAACTTTCTGGAATTCCAATTTTTTGGCTTATTTGTATATTCCCTATTGTTTTAGCCAATATTTATTTTTTAAATTATACTAATTTGTTGCAGTTAGACATGAGGCCTTTTAAGTTTTCTGCTTTTCAATTGTCTAAATCATTTTTAGAGGGTGGATTATCAATAATTTTAGTTGTAGTTTTTTTAAGGTCTTGGGTTGGTAGAGCCGAGGCTATGCTTGTAGTTTCGATTATTTTTTTAATAATTGTTCTGTATTTTATGATAAAGGATAATTACTTATCCAGGAAAATCATCTTTTCTAAAAAATATGCAAAAGATAATTTGTCTTTTGCTATTCCCCTAGTACCTCACCAAATCAGTTATTGGATAAAAACAGGCCTAGATAGATATTTAATTGCATTTTTAATTTCTCAAGAGGCAGTTGGAATTTATTCTGCAGGGTATCAAGTTGGTTTTTCTCTTTTTGTGCTAGTCTCTGCTGTGAATCAAGCTATTATTCCGTATCTATATAGAAAGTTAAAAAATGAAAAAGATATTGATAAACAAAGGTTGGTTAATCTTACCTACAAATACTTTTTTATTTTAATAGTTTTAGGGGTTTTAGCTAATATTTTTTTGCCGAAAATTTTAACTATTTTAATAGGTGATAATTATTCCGAAGCTTCAAGCATTATACCATACCTGATTTTTTCTGCAGTAATTCATGGAATGTATTTAATGGTTTTAAACTATATCTTTTATTTTAAGGAATCTAAAAAATTAGCGTTAGTAACTTTTAGTACTGGTATTTTGCATGCAGCCTTAAGTTATCAATTCATTAAACTGTATGACATTCAAGGAGCCGCGATAGCATCTCTAATATCATATTTTATTACTTTTGTTCTTACCTGGAGATTGAGCAACAAAGTCTACCCATTACCTTGGTTTGATAAGTTTAAAATTTAATGAATGAAACATCTTTTTGTGATTAACAATCCAATTTCCGATTTAGTGTCAGAGAAACTAATTAAATCGGAACCAGAAAAATTCAACAAGGAAAACACTATTGTTTGTACCTATAGAGGTTATAAAAGTAACTTGTTAGACAAAAGCTATGAGCTTCCAGTAATTAAAAAGAAACCATTATTTATATTAACTTGGGTAGAACTAACTAAGGTTAGAAGGTTTCTAAATTCTATAAATGATGATTTTACGGTTTACTTGCCTACTACTGGTTTCGAAATTTTTCAAATTATAATTAACCATACCAACTGCCTTTCTTATTGTTATTTAGAGGAGGGATTAGCCAGTTACTATACAGTAACAGAGAAAAATAAATTTCATTCAGACTTTATAAATAGACATTCAAGCTTTGGTTTGAAAAGTATACGACAAATTTATCACCATTTAAATTTCGGGAATCTAGTTTCTTCCTATTCTGATTTTTTTGATGTTACTAACTCAAAGTATAAAGCTTCATATTGCTTTTCGAATCACTGTTTTGGTGAACATCCAAACAAGCAATTATTGAAGATTTCGTTTAATAAAAATGAATCTTTAGAGAATATTAAGGACGTTTTGGTGTTAGAATCGCTGGTAGAGGTTGGTTTGTTAAAAAGAGAAGTGTATCTGGCGGCTCTTGAACGGCTTATTAAGTATTTTATCAGTAATAATAAGAATGCAATTTATTACAAGTTTCACCCAGATCAAAACAAATCTATTGTATCAAGAAAAACAATTTTAAAACTATTCAAAAAATTTGAACAAAATGATGAAATTAAATTTTTTGAAATAGATTCTAGTTTAAAGCTTGAGGATATTGCTTTTAACAGTTTTAATTCAGAGTTTTACATGATTGTTAGCAGTGTTGCGATATATGCCAATTTATGTGGAAGACAGACCTACTCTTTTTACAAACAGGTTTTAAATTTAGACGCTCAATTAAGTTTTAAGAACTACATTAAAACAATACCTTCTGAATATTTTAATATTGTTAATTCGATAGATGAAAATTAGAGACAAAATTTTAGCAATATTTTTCTTTGGCATCAATGCTCTTGGCTTACCGGCGCCATTACTTTACTCAAACTTTATTTCACTTTTCTATACTAAAAACTTACTAAAAAAGAAATACTTTTTAGCAACCATTATTTATGTTTTTGGTTTGCTTATGTATTTTGCGATACATCATAACCTAGGGATTGAAATAAATTCCTATTTGACCAGTTTCGCCGTTTATTTATTGGTATTTATCAATGTAATGATGGCACATAATTATTTGAAATACTTGGGAGATAAGGTCTATCTGCTTTTTCAATTTGCCGCTAAGTTGAATTTTTTTCTTTTTATAATTGCATTATTTTGTTTAGTTGTTGATATACCTAATTCATTTTGGCGGTATTATAGTTATTCAGAGGATGGTGGCTCAGGAATTCCCAGGCTTCAAAGTTTTTTTTATGAACCGTCGTATCTTGCTTTGTTATTTACCCCCGTGTTGTTATACTTTTTTTTAAACGTGCTTTTTAATAAGGCAAACAAAAAGAACACAACATATTTTGTGTTATCATTAATACCAGTACTTGCAACATGGTCATTTGGTGTTATTGCGGCTGTTATTATAGCTGTTGCTATTGTTGTTTGTTATTATTCGGTAATTTATTATCGGATAAACAAGTATATATTAGGGTTACTAATTTTAGCTCCTTTTGGCTTATTACTCTTATTTTTGTTTAATACTGAAATTTCGGTAAGAATAGTTAATATTTTTAGTGGCGATGATGGTTCTGCTAAAGGAAGAATAACAGATTCGTTTTTTATTGCAAATCACTTAATAAATGAAAAGAGCGCCATTTTTGGAATAGGTTTGGGGCAAATAAAAGTTTTTGGCGAGGAGTATATTCAAAATTATTATGGATACCAAAAATGGTACAGAGTTTCAATTCCGAATGCTTTTGCAGAAACATTGGCCATATTTGGTTATTTAGGAGCAGCAATAAGGTTGTTTCTACAGTTGTTTTTATTTTATTTTAGGAAATGCTATAAGAATATTTTTAGCATAACACTTTTTACTTTTATCTTTATTTATCAGTTTACAGGTAGTTTTATTACTTCTACTACAGAATATGTAATATGGCTTTTAGCCTTGATGAATATATTTCCCAAATTCAATATTTTTTATCTATATGAGAAAGATTATAAATAGTTTATTGAGTAAAATAAAGGGAGAAAATTATAATTTGAGTAATCAAATTCCTGTTAAGTATTTAATTTCTATTCTTATTAGAAGATTTTTTATGTTAATTAGGGGAAGGCTAACTTTTTGTAAAAAAGACGGTTATTTTTTCAGAGGTTCCAATGTAAAATTGCTTTGTAAATCAAAAATCAAGTTAGGCAAAGGCGTAACAATTGCTAGCGGTTGCTTTCTTGATGCACTTTCTAGAGAAGGAATTCTAATAGGCAACAACAGTTCAATGGGCAAATATACGTCTATTGAATGTACAGGTTCGTTTAAAAATATTGGAAAAGGTATCACTGTTGGAAATGATGTTGGTTTAGGGGCTAATGGCTTTTTTGGTTGTGCTGGAGGAATAGCAATTGGAGATAATACAATAATGGGGAATTTTGTGAGTTTTCATTCCGAAAATCACATTTATTCATCAAGGTTAAAACCAATAAAAGAACAGGGTACAGAACGTCAAGGCATAGTTATTGGGAGCGATTGTTGGATTGGTGCAAAGGCAACTATATTAGATGGGGTAATTGTCGAGGATGGTTGTGTAATTGCCGCTGGTGCACTATTGACAAGTGGTACGTATAAAGCATATGGAATATATGGGGGAGTACCGGCTAAATTAATAAAATTTAGAGATTAATAGTTTTTATTTAGAAAAGCAATCGAGAATGTCATGAAGGTATTAATGGTAAGTAGGGCAACACTTTTTACACAATCAGGAGGAGACACAACTCAAATAACAAAAACAGCAGAACATATTAACAAAAACAGTGATGTGCATGGTGTTAGCGTGGATATAAGAACCGTAGATCAAAATCTTGACTATTCTGAGTACGATTTGCTGCACCTTTTTAATATTTGCAGGCCCTCTGATTTGTTGGGCATTATAAAAGAATCTAATTTGCCTTATGTGGTTTCAACTGTATTTGTAGATTTTTCTGAGGCAGAAAAAAATCATTTTAAAAAATCCAGGAGAATATTAAGTAAGTTATTTAATAGCGATAATTTAGAGTTTTTTAAAGCCATTGGGCGATTTTTAAAGGGACAGGAAAAAATTACGGATTTTAATTATTTTCTTTTAGGGCACAAAAATGCAGTTAGAAAAATAATAAAAAAAGCTAAAGTACTATTACCAAATTCAGAAAGTGAATATCAAAGGCTTTTTAATCGTTATGGGGTTAATCAAAAATATTCAGTTATACCTAATGGAATTGATTTTAATGTATTTAAACATGAAAACTCATCTAAGGATAAATACAAAAAGTTCGAAAACAGCGTAATTTCGGTAGGCCAAATAACTCCTGTAAAGAACCATTTAAATTTAATTCATGCTCTTAACGATACTGATTATAATGTTTTTATTATTGGCGCTCCAACTTTAAACGCTACTGAATATTATAATAAATGTATAGGAATTGCCTCTAAAAACATTTTTTTTGTTGATAAATTAGATCAAGAAGAGTTGTCAATAATTTATTCTAAGGCTAAAGTACATGTTTTAGCCAGTTGGTTTGAAACAACTGGTTTAGTTTCTTTGGAGGCGGCATACCTAGGTTGTAATATTGTGATAACAAATAAAGGAGATCAATTGGAATATTTTGAGGACAACGCTTTTTATTGCGAGCCCGACAATATTAAATCCATTCGGATAGCCGTGGAAAAAGCCTATACTTCGGCTCCCAATTCAGCAATTAAACATAAAATAATATCTGAGTACAATTGGAGCATTACTGCTCAAAAAACAATTAATGCATATAAAGAAATAGTTTAAAATTAGTTGATTATTTTTTAGCTCTGAAAAATGTAGTCTTAAAGGGTAATAGGTGGTAAATGAATGTAACCAAGAAAATTAAAAAATTAATAAACTCTCGAAAGTTTTTACTTTATTTATTAGCATTAACATTGTCGTTAATCCTAATAGGGTATTTTCCCAGTAGTTTTGTTTTGGGCCTATTTATAGTATTTTCAGTTCGATATGCTTTTCTGAACAAAATTAAATTAAGCATTGAACACGGCCTTCTTTTACCAATATTTCTTTACATATTATTTGCAATGTCTTTTTTTTGGTCACAAAATCAAAATCTTACAATAATTGGGCTAGAAAGGATGGTGTCTCTCGTATTAATACCTATTGCATTTAATGTTATTCCAAAATTTTCGGTAAAAGATTATCATTTCATTTTAAAAATATTTACCAAAGTGAATCTTTTATTTGGAGTATTTTTTTTAGTGACTGCAGGAATTAATTATATAAAAATAAGAAGCTTAAGTGTTTTTACTTATCATGAACTAGTGGGATGTTTAGGCTTAAATGCCATTTATGTGTCTGTGATTTTTTCAATAAGTTTATTTTATTTACTATCCAAAAAAGATAACGGGACAGCGCAAAAGATAAAAATCCTATTTTTTTTGACACTTTTGTTACTATTATCCTCTAAAACAATTTTGGCGGTTTTGTTTGTTGGAATTATTATTTACGCATTCCGAAATGGTAAACGAATTTTTAAAAACAAAAAAGTGATATTAGTTATATTGTTTGCTTTAGCTGCGTTTACCTTTAGTGCAAATTCTCTTATAGAGAGATTGCTGTTTGAAAAAAGAACAAAGGTTAGCGAGGTTATAAATAAAGAACAATTTGGAAAAATTTATCCATGGACCGGCAGCTCAATAAGACTGCTTCAATTAAGAATATTAAAAGAACAATTAGAAGAGGAATCTATTTTTTTAAAAGGTTTTGGGTTATTCGCATCAAGAGAAAACCTTAAAAAAAGACATAAGAATTATGACACTTACCCCGTATTTCACAGTTATAATTATCATAACCAATATGCCCAAGTATTTTCTGAAGCTGGAGTATTTGGGTTAATTTTATTGATATCAATGTTGGTTTATGTTTTTTTTAATGGAATTAAATCTAAAGACTATCTATTTATAATGTTTGCTTTTACTATTTTTCTCATATTCATGACAGAATCACTTTTGTGGAGGCAAAAAGGGTTGTTTCTATTTATTATATTATACTGTCTATTAATTAGAGTTGATTTTAAAAGCAAGGAAATGGGATAATTATTCGCAAGTTGGATTGATAATACCTTGCTGTGGCTTATAAAAAAGTAGGTGTTCACAAAAATTAATAGGTAACCTAACTACTTTTTTAAATCTTTATTTCCTATTCCATTATAAAGTAAATTATTTAATCTTTTGGCAAGAACTTTAATTGTATCTATCTTCGCACTCATTTGGCAATAAATAAAGAATTGATTTTCTTTTATTTAAACATTTATGTTTTGAAAATAGCAATATTAGGAACTAGAGGTATTCCAAATTACCATGGGGGCTTTGAGCAGTTTGCAGAGTATTTTTCTGTTTTCTTAGTAAAACAAGGTCATGATGTTTATGTATATAATTCTAGCACCCACCCATATAAGGAAAAAACATTTCAGGGAGTAAAGATAATTCATTGTTCAGACCCTGAAGAAAAGGTAGGGGCAATTGGACAGTTTTTCTATGACCTTAATTGTATTATAGATTCTAGAAAAAGAAAATTTCATATTATACTTCAATTAGGTTACACGAGCAGTTCAATCTGGAATAAATTAATGCCCAAATCGGCAATAGTTGTTACAAATATGGACGGTTTAGAATGGAAGCGTTCAAAATATTCTAAATTAGTGCAAAAATATCTGGTGTATGCCGAAAAATTAGCCGTTAAAAATAGTGATTATTTAGTTTCAGACTCGGTAGGAATTAAAGATTATATTCAATCGAAGTACAAAAAGAAATCAAATTACATCCCTTATGGAGCTAAGGTTTTCTCTGGGGCAAATGAAGATTTTTTAAAAAAATATAATCTTGCTAAATTTGGATATAATATGCTAATAGCTAGATTGGAACCAGAAAACAATATTGAAACAATATTGGATGGTGTGGTTAGAGCCAAGAATCAAACCCCTTTTTTAGTTATTGGAAAACATGATGTTAATAAATTTGGAAAAACCCTTAAAGAAAAATTTAAGTGTAACAAGAATATTAAGTTTATTGGGGGTGTTTACGATATTACAATTTTAAATAATTTACGTTTTTTTTCAAATCTCTATTTTCATGGACATTCGGTTGGAGGTACAAATCCGTCGTTATTAGAAGCAATGGCATCAAATGCACTAATTGTTGCTCATGATAATATTTTTAACAAATCTATATTAAAAGAGGACGCTTTTTATTTTAAATCTCCTAATGAAGTTGCAGAAAAAATAGATGCCTTATGCAAAAACGAACATTCAGATATATTAAAGCAAAATAAAAAGAAGATAGAAACTATATTTAACTGGGACATTATTAATAAACAATATCTAGATTTGTTAATTGAAGTAAATGGATTATGAAAATAAAAAAGATCTGTTGCATTGGAGCTGGATATGTTGGTGGGCCAACCATGGCGGTAATTTCTCAAAAAAATCCTAAAATCAAGGTAACGGTTGTTGATATTAACGAGGCCAGAATAGATGCGTGGAATGAAAAAGATTTAAGTAAACTTCCTGTATTTGAACCAGGGCTGGATAAAATTGTAGACGAGGCAAGAGGAAGAAACTTATTCTTTTCAACAAATGTTGATGAGGCTATCAATGGTGCCGATATGATTTTTATTTCGGTAAATACGCCAACCAAAACTTACGGAAAGGGTAAGGGCATGGCAGCCGATTTAAAATATATCGAACTTTGTGCCCGTCAAATTGCCCGAGTTGCAAAACAAGACAAAATTGTTGTTGAAAAATCAACACTGCCGGTACGTACTGCATCAGCGATAAAAAATATTTTAGACCATACGGGTAATGGCGTAAAATTTCAAATTTTATCTAATCCTGAGTTTCTGTCCGAAGGCACGGCCATACAAGATTTATTAGAACCAGATAGAGTGCTGATTGGTGGAGATAATTCAGAGGAGGGGAAAAAGGCAATTCAATCTTTGGTTGATATTTATGCCAGGTGGGTGCCCAAAAGTAACATACTTACTACCAATGTTTGGTCTTCAGAATTATCAAAACTAACGGCCAATGCCTTTTTGGCTCAGCGCGTATCATCCATTAATGCCATGTCGGTTATTTGTGAAAAAACAGGAGCGGATATTAACGAAGTTTCCAAAGCCATAGGTATGGATTCTAGAATTGGGCCTAAGTTTTTAAAAGCTTCGGTAGGCTTTGGAGGGTCTTGTTTTCAAAAAGATATCCTAAACTTGGTGTATATTGCAAAAAGCTATGGACTTAACGAAGTAGCCGATTATTGGGAACAGGTGGTTGTAATGAACGATTACCAAAAAAACCGTTTTTCACATAATATAGTAAGCGCGCTTTACAATACAGTTTCTGGTAAAAAAATAACTTTTTTAGGTTGGGCTTTTAAAAAGGACACTAACGATACGAGAGAATCTGCAGCCATTAAGGTAGCCGATAATTTGCTAAATGAACAAGCTCATGTTGAGGTTTTCGACCCTAAAGTTACTGAGGAACAAATTTATGTAGACTTAGATTATCTAAACTCAAGAAATCCTGAAGAAAATAGAGATTTATTGAAAGTTAGTAAAAATCCTTATGAAGCCTGTTACGGTGCACATGCCATTGCCATTTTAACTGAATGGGATGAATTCAAGACCTACGATTGGGAAAAAATTTATGAGACTATGCACAAACCGGCTTTTGTTTTTGATGGGAGGGGTATTTTAGATATTCAAAAATTACAAGATATTGGTTTTGTTTGCTATAAAATAGGAAGTGGTACGTAAGCGGAGGTTGATAATAATTTGAACAAATTTCTCATATGAACAAAATTCTTATAACAGGTGGAGCAGGTTTTTTGGGATCTCATTTGTGCGATAGATTTATTAAGGAGGGTTTTAATGTTATTGCCATGGATAATTTTATTACCGGTGATAAGAAAAACCTAGCTCACTTAGAAAATCATCCTAATTTTGAATTTGTAGAACACGACGTTACAGAATTCGTAAAAATAGATGGAAAATTAGATTATATCTTACACTTTGCCTCGCCAGCCAGCCCTATAGATTATTTAAAAATCCCAATCCAAACCTTAAAAGTAGGTTCTTTGGGCACCCACAATTTGTTGGGTTTGGCCAAGGAAAAAAGTGCCCGTATTTTAATTGCTTCAACTTCAGAAGTATATGGAGACCCATTGGTGCACCCACAAACCGAAGATTATTATGGTAATGTTAATTCCATTGGGCCAAGAGGGGTTTACGATGAAGCCAAACGTTTTCAAGAATCTATTACTATGGCATACCATAGGTTTCATGGTCTGGATACTCGCATTGTTAGAATATTTAATACTTATGGGCCTCGTATGCGACTTAACGACGGTCGTGTAATTCCGGCATTTATTGGACAGGCTTTGCGTGGCGAGGATTTAACTGTTTTTGGCGATGGTTCGCAAACGCGTTCATTTTGTTATGTTGACGATCAAGTAGAGGGCATTTACAGGCTGTTGTTTAGCGATTATGTGTTTCCTGTAAACATTGGTAACCCGAACGAAATTACTATAAAGGAATTTGCCGAAGAAATCATTAAACTTACAGGGACAAATCAAAAAATAATTTATAAGGAACTTCCGCAAAACGACCCATTACAACGGCAACCAGACATCAGTTTAGCAAAAAAAACACTAAATTGGGAACCGAAAATTGACAGAGCCCAAGGAATGAACATTACATATAATTATTTTAAGGCATTATCTGCAGAGGAATTGTTTAAAAGTGAGCATAAAGATTTTACTAAACACATAAAAAAATAAAGTTGAGTACTTTTAAACAAGGGCGTTATTCCAAATTCATAAAACCCATTTTATATTTAGTTGATTTAAGTATAATAGGAGGAACTATACTCTTGTTTGAAATCAATTTGAACAATATTGATTTGTTCCTGTCATATGCTATTGTTTTTTGGATTATAATAGCATTTAAAAATCAATTCTATGAAGTTCATAGATACACAAAGGCCATACAAATTATTACCCTCCTGCTGCGTCAAATTATCTTTTTTTCTGTTGTTCTATATGCCTTTATAGGATTTTTTAAACAACCTAACATTAGTAGGCTAGCTTTAAGTAATTATTTGGTAACAGTTTTTGCTGCAATTAGTTTTTTCAAGTTCTTTTTCTTTTTTCTATTAAAAAAATATAGGGCGGCACTAGGGGGGAATTTCAGAAAAGTCATAGTTGTCGGTGATACTGAAAAAACCAAGCAGCTTATAAATATTTTCAATACCAGACAAGAATTTGGCTATAAGTTTGAAAAGCAATTTATAGCAAATAGCAATGATTTTTCCCTTCAAAGATGCTTTAACTATGTTATAGAAAACGATATTAACGAAATTTATTTTTCAGTTGCCGATCTTAGTAACAAGCAAATAAATAGACTTATCGATTTTGCGGATAATAATCTTAGGGAGTTGAAGTTTATTCCTGACAATAAAGATATCTATACTAAAAAGTTGAAATACGAATACTACGATTATATCCCCATTCTTTCATTAAGAACTATTCCAATTCAAGATAAAGTAAATAAATTGACTAAGCGTATTTTCGATATCACTTTTGCTCTTTTTATCATAATATTTGTTCTATCGTGGTTAACCCCTTTATTAGCCATTATCATTAAGATAGAATCGAAGGGCCCTGTGTTTTTTAAACAATCTAGAAATGGTTTTAATTATCAAGAGTTTGATTGTTATAAGTTTCGTTCTATGACTCCAAACAAAGATGCCCATTTGTATCAAGCTAAAAAAGGAGATCATAGAGTAACGAAGGTTGGTGCTTTTATTAGAAGAACAAGTATTGATGAGCTTCCACAGTTTTTTAATGTGCTTTTTGGTGATATGTCCGTTGTGGGTCCAAGACCTCATATGGTCAGTCATACTAGTATGTATGCACAAAGAATAGATAAATTTATGGTGCGGCATTTTGTAAAGCCTGGTATTACAGGTTTAGCTCAAACAAGTGGTTTTAGAGGTGAGATTGAAACAGACAAAGACATTATTAACAGGGTGAAATATGATATTTTTTATATTGAAAACTGGTCGTTGTTGCTGGATATTAAAATCATAATTCAAACTTTAACCAACGCTTTAAAAGGAGAAGAAAAGGCTTATTAACTCAATAAGCATAATGAAAAACACAAAGGTTTTATACATAGGGAACGACTTGTTTAACAAAACAGGGTACCCTACCACATTACAAACTCTTAGTGAACTCCTAAAAAATGAAGGGTATACGGTAATAACAACGTCAAGTAAATTAAATAAGGTCGTTAGAATGCTTGATATGGTTCTTGCCATTTTTAAGCATGGAAAAACCACCAGTTTGGTGTTAATAGACACTTACAGCACCCTAAATTTTTATTACGCCTATTTGTGCGCCTTTATCCTAAAACGCCTTAAAAAGCCTTATATTCCTATTCTGCATGGCGGAAATCTTCCCGAAAGAATAAAAAAATCACCTAGATTATCTAAAGCTATTTTTTCAAATGCCTACATAAATGTCGCTCCATCGGAATATTTATCTGAAGTTTTTCAAAATGCAGGTTTTGAAACCATTTGTATTCCCAATACTTTAAAAATAGAGGATTATAAATTCAAAAAAAGAGATGTTTTAAGTCCAAAACTGCTATACGTTAGATCATTTGCCAAGATTTATAATCCAGAAATGGCTATAAAAACCCTCCTTGAGCTTAAAAATGAATATCCAAATGCGAAATTATGCATGGTTGGACCAGATCGAGACGGAACATTACAACATGTCAAAAGCCTAGTAAAGAAATTGAAATTAGAAGATTCAGTTGTGTTTACAGGGGTTCTAAAAAAAGAAGAATGGCATAAAAAATCTGAGGAATACAACATTTTTATAAATACCAGCAATGTTGATAATATGCCTGTAAGTATTGTTGAAGCCATGGCGTTAGGCCTGCCAGTGGTAACCACAAATGTTGGTGGCATTAAATTTATTGTAAAAGATAAAATCAATGGATTTTTAGTATGCCCCAATGACTATGAAGCCATGGCAAATACCATTAAAGAGTTAATAATTAATGGCTCTGGAGACGTAACCCAAAAAGCGCGAAAATTGGTAGAAGAGTTTCAGTGGGAAGTAATGAAACACAAGTGGAACCAACTATTAACTAAAGTATGATGTTTAAATGGATTTATGTTTTAGGAAGAAATTTGAGGAATCCATCTTCAAAAGAGATTTATCGGTTTTTAGAAAGTTCCCAAGTCTACACATTAAATCAGTTGGAAGATTATCAACTAAAAAAATTGAAAGATATTGTTGAATTTGCTTATCAACATTCTGAATATTACCGAAAAGTCTTCAAAGAAAAAGGCATCAAACCTTCCGATATAAGTTCGTTATCAGATTTAGAGAAACTCCCTATAATTACCAAAAAGGAACTTATAAAATATAATACTGAAATTCATTCAGATTTTAAATTTCAAAAAACGTTTAAAGCAAAAACCTCAGGAACTTCGGGTGAGTCGTTGGTTTTTAAAAGAAATGAATATTCCGATTCTTTTAACAGAACGGTCATCAATCACAATTATAGCATTTTTGGGGTGAACCCGTGGGATAGAAATGGCTATTTTTGGGGCTTCAATCCATCATTGAAATATAGATTGAAAACAAGATTTTTAGATGCCCTACAAAATAGGTTTAGGGTGTTTTCGTATTCAAAAACCGAGTTGTTCAAATTCATAAAAAAACTTAAACACACCAAATATATCCATGGCTATTCCTCTAGTATCTATGAAACCGCAAAAGCTATAAATGAAGGAAGTATGCCTAAACCTATAAAAATTCGAATGGTAAAAGGCACATCAGAAAAAATATTTGATTACTACCAACCAGAAATCGAAAAGGCTTTTGGCACTAAAATGATTAGCGAATATGGTGCGGCCGAAGCAGGAATTATTGCATTTGAATGTTTAGATGGCAATATGCATGTAAACATGGAAGGCGTTATTGTTGAAGAGGTTAATAACGAAATACTCGTAACTAATTTGCACATGCTGTCGTTTCCTATAATACGCTATAAGTTGGGCGATTATATAAAACTGGCACCACGGAATACCACTTGTAAATGTGGCAAAAAACACCGTATTTTATCCGATGTTTTAGGAAGAATTGGCGAAACCGTTTATGGTATTCAAGGCAAGTACCCTAGTTTATATTTTTATTATATTTTCAAGAATCTATCGGAAAAGTACGGACTTAACTTAGAATATCAGGTGTTGCAAGAGGAAAAAGGACAGCTGGTTTTTAATATTTCTTCGGATTTATCAGAAGATGAAAAGGATGTCTTAGTTAAGGAAATTGAAAATTATTTCGAAACAGATATGCACTTTGCTATTCGTTCAAATACCAAGCTAAATGTCACCAAAGGAAAGAAGAAGAAAAGTTTTATTTCAAAAGTAAATTGATGGGAGCCAATAATCATCTTGTTTCAATAGTTACGGCCTGTTACAATTCTGAAAAATATATTTCAGAAACCATAAACAGTGTATTAAATCAAACGTACCAAAATTGGGAATTGTTATTGGTTGACGATTGTTCTTCTGACAATACAGTGGGTGTAATAACAAAATTTCAAAATGAAGATAAGCGTATCAAAGTGTTTCTGTTAAACGAAAATTCTGGTGCAGCAGTTTCAAGAAATAAAGCTATCAAAGAAGCGCAAGGCGATTTTATAGCATTTTTAGACAGCGATGATAAATGGCAGTCCGAAAAATTAGAAAAACATATAGGTTTTATGTTGGATAATGGCTATAACTTATCCCATACATCTTATGAGTTAATTGATGGTAAAGGAAAACCACTGAATAAAATCATAAATGCAGAACCCGTGTTAAGCTATCAAGACATGCTATATTCTAATAAAATAGGGTGTTTAACGGCTATTTACAATCAAACAGAATTGGGTAAGGTGTATATGCCGCTAATACGAAAAAGGCAAGATTATGGGCTTTGGTTAAAAATACTGAAGACAGGAGAAAAGGCTTATGGGCTTAAAGAAGTATTGTCGCAATACCGAAAAACAGAAGATTCAATGTCCAGAAACAAGCTCAACTTAATCAAATGGAATTGGAAGCTATTTAGGGAAGTGGAAAACCTGTCGTTCTTAAAATCCGCATATTATTTGGTTTGCAATGTGGTTATTAAGCTTAAAGCTTAGCGAAAAACAAATAAAACCTTGTATCTATTAGTAGCTTTACTCAAAAGCAATTATTTTTGTCGTTTTAATAAAACATAGAACATGAACATCTTAATTTTAGGCTCAGGCGGAAGAGAGCACACATTTGCATGGAAAATAGCGCAAAGTCCAAAATGTAAACAACTTTTTGTAGCTCCAGGAAATTCCGGAACAGCCGAAATAGCAACCAATGTAAATATTAGCGAGACAGATTTTGTTGCTATAAAGGAATTAGTGTTGAATGAAAATATAGAATTGGTTGTGGTAGGGCCTGAAGCGCCATTAGTAAAAGGCATTCACGATTATTTTTTAAATGACGATGCTTTAAAGCAAGTTAAGGTTATTGGGCCGCAAAAAGTAGCCGCAGAATTAGAGGGCAGCAAGGAATTTGCCAAAGAATTCATGTATCGTCACAATATTCCAACGGCCGCTTATGAAAGTTTTACAGCCGAAACTGTAGAAAAGGGTTATGCATTTTTAGAAACTTTAAAACCTCCTTATGTTTTAAAAGCGGATGGATTAGCAGCCGGAAAAGGTGTGGTAATTTTAAATGATCTGGACGAAGCTAAAGCAGAACTAAAAAGTATGCTGGTTGATGCTAAATTTGGACAAGCCAGTACCAAAGTTGTAATTGAGGAATTTTTAGACGGTATTGAGTTGAGTTGTTTTGTGTTGACTGATGGCGAAAACTATAAAATCCTGCCAACGGCTAAAGATTATAAAAGGATTGGTGAGGGTGATACAGGACTAAATACAGGCGGTATGGGAGCTGTTTCTCCAGTGCCTTTTGCAACTGATGAATTTTTAAATAAAATTGAAGAACGCATTGTAAAACCAACTATAAACGGATTTAAAAAAGATAAGCTACCTTATGTCGGTTTTGTGTTTATCGGATTGATAAAAGTAGAAAACGACGACCCAAAAGTAATTGAGTATAATGTTCGTATGGGCGACCCAGAAACCGAAGTTGTGTTCCCAAGGCTTAAAAACGATTTGGTTGAGGTATTACAGGCTATGGCCAATGGTACTTTAGACAAAATAAATATTGAAATTGATGAGCGTGCGGCAACAACTATTATGCTTGTTTCAGGTGGTTACCCTGAGGCTTACGAAAAAGGAAAGGAAATAACCGGTGTTAAAAGCATTGAAGGTTCCATAGCTTTTCATGCAGGGGCGCAATTAAAAAATGGAAAAATAGTAACTTCAGGTGGACGCGTCATGGCCATTACATCATATGGCAACACGTACCAAGAGGCCATAAAAAAATCTTACCAAAATATAGAAAAACTACATTTTGATAAGATGAATTATCGTAAAGATATTGGATTTGATTTATAAATAAGAATGAGAAGATATGCTTTTATCTTCTTCATTGTTATCATTAAAACCTTTTAATTGAATCATCCAATACACCATGGCAACAAAGCCTATGATTAGAAAAATCCAAGAAAGGAAATTTGCTCCAAACCAACTTTCTAGTTCAAGTGCTCTTAATGCATCATAAGGCGCAAAAAGGACATTAACAAATAAATCCTGTATCGCGTAAAAGAAATCTTTCATTTTTGTGTTTGTTTAAAGTTCACTAACCATTTTATAGTTAGTATATTTACTACGCAAAAATACAAAAACAGATAATGATAACAAGTTTTTTTAATAAATCTAAACCTGTAAATTTTGTTATTGTATTTTTCATAACATTATTGGCGTTTTTAATGGCAAGAATATATACCGATGGCGATACTATTTCGGCTTCATATATATTTAAGCAAGCACAGCTCTTATTTATCGCTTATGCCTCTATATTACTTCTAAACTTTATTGTAGCAAAGCACAGTTTAACTAAGGTGAACAATTATGAAATTCTGTTGTTCAGTCTATTCTTTTTAACCATTGTCGAAACCACGACCAGCGCTAAGGTTTTATTGTCTAATTTCTTTATCCTTCTTGCATTTAGACGAATTATTAGTGTGCGTTCGCAAAGGGAACTGAAAAAGAAATATTTCGATGCGGCCTTTTGGGTGGCTATTGCTTGCTTATTCTATTTTTGGGCTATTTTATTTTTTATTTTAATCTTAGCCTCTCTTATTTTGTACACCGAAAATAATATTAGGCATTGGATTATTCCATTTTTGGGCGTAGCCACTGTTTTTGTGATTTCTGTTGGCTGTTCGATTTTATTGTACAACAATTATTTCGAGTTGCTTAATAATGTAATGCAAGTGAGTTTTGATTTCTCAAGTTATAATTCAGTAAAGTTTTTAGTGGGTATTACAATGCTGACATCTTTTGGGTTATGGTCTTTAATTTTTTATATTCAAAATATCAAGAAAAAAAAGAAGGCTAACAGAGCGTCGTTCAAAGTAGTTGTATTGTCAGTCTTTGTCGGCTTTTTACTTGTAATATTGACTCCTCAAAAAAATGGAAGTGAATTTCTATTTTTATTTGCTCCTCTAGCACTCGTTATTTCAAATTATATTGAAATTCTAGAAGATAAGTGGTTCAAAGAAATATTTGTCGCTGTACTTTTTCTAGTGCCATTTGTAATTTTAATGCTGTAGTTTTTCGCCAAAAGCCAAATCGCCAGCATCACCAAGGCCAGGAATAATATATCCTTTAGCGTTAAGCTTTTTGTCTACTGTGGCGATCCATAAATGTACGTATGAATCAAAATATTTTTCAATAAAATTAACGCCGGGCTGAGCCCCAATAACACTAACCAAATGAATATTTTTAGGAGTACCAAAGGGTTTTAAGGCTTCAAAAGTGGCTATCATCGATTGTCCGGTAGCCAGCATGGGGTCGGCTAAAATTAAAGTTTTTCCTTCTAAACTTGGGCAGGCTACATACTCGACAATAATTTCAATACTATCTGAGGTGTTTTTGTGGTGGCGGTATGCCGAGATAAAAGCATTATCGGCCATATCAAAATAGTTTAAAAGCCCATTGTGTAATGGCATTCCAGCTCTCAAAATAGAACATAGAACCAAGTCGTTTTCCGGTAAATTAACCGATGAAGTTCCTAAAGGAGTCTCAATATTTTTTTTATGGTAGGTTAGGTTTTTACTCATTTCGTAACCTAAAACTTCACCAATACGTTCAATATTTCTTCTAAAGCGCATACGGTCATTTTGAACGTTTACATTTCTAATTTCAGATATAAACCTGTTCAATACTGAATTTTGAAGTGATAAATTGTGAATTTTCATGTACTGTAGCCAATAATTTTGTGTTCATAAAGTTAATCAAACCAAACAACAATTCTTAAGATTAGTTAAAACCTTCATAACTAATTCGAAATTCAAAATAGTCTTGTATAAATTATGTAGTTTTGTGGTGTAAAAAATCAAGAACATGTTTACAGATAAGGCAAACAAAATATTTCAAAACGTAATAGAAAAATACCACGTTATAAATTCGGTGGACCAAACTTTTGAAAATGCTTACCCAGAAAGTGATTTAATAGAGCATTTACTATACAGAAAATGTTGGATTGATACTGTTCAGTGGCACTATGAAGATATTATTAGAGATCCGCAAATAGATCCCGTGGCGGCTTTAACGTTGAAGCGACAAATAGATGCTTCTAATCAAGACAGAACCGATATGGTGGAGTATATTGACGGCTATTTTCTTGATAAATACAAAGATGTAACCGTCAAACCCGGGGCAACTATAAATACTGAAAGCCCGGCGTGGGGTATTGATAGGCTCTCTATTTTGGCGCTTAAAATATACCACATGAACGAAGAAGCCACGCGCGAAGACGCTTCAGACGTACACCGCGCTGCTTGCCAAAAGAAGTTGGATGTTCTATTGGAGCAACGTGTCGATCTTTCAACAGCTATTGATACGCTATTGAGCGATATTGAACAAGGTGATAAATACATGAAGGTTTATAAACAAATGAAAATGTATAATGACGATGAGCTAAACCCTGTATTACGTTCACAGAAATAAATTCCTGTAAAAGCAGGAACTTTACTCTATAAGTTGAGATGCCAAAACCCTCAAAAACCATCTTAGTTATCCGTCTTTCTGCTATGGGGGATGTGGCCATGACGGTTCCCGTTTTACGTGCGTTAATACAACAATATCCCGAGTTAAAAATCACTATTTTAACTCGGGCTTTTTTTATACCTTTTTTTAGGCACTTAGAGAATGTTGAACTGGTTGCTGCCGAGTTAAAGGGTTCGCATAAAGGGTTTTTTGGGCTTTATAAATTGGCACGAGAACTTAATAAAAAGAAGTTTTATGTTATCGCCGATTTGCATAATGTACTTCGCACAAAAATCTTAAAGCAGTTTTTAAAGAGTAAACGCTTTATTTCAATTGATAAAGGCCGAAAAGAAAAAAAGAAACTAACCTCTGGAAAACGTTTTGAACCTTTAAAAACAACGCACCAACGCTACGCTGATGTTTTTGGAGGTTTAGGGTATCCGGTTGATTTATCAAATCCTAATTTCCCAGAGAAGGTAGATTTAAGTGGAAAAATCAAGGAGGTTATTGGAAATACTTCAAAAAAACGAATTGGGATTGCTCCATTTGCAGCACACGAAGGAAAAATGTACCCTTTGGATTTAACCAAAGAAGTCATTGAAGTTTTAAACAAAGATTACCAATTGGTTTTATTTGGTGGCGGAAGTAAAGAAATAGCCGTTTTAAACCATTTTGAAGCTACGTTTGAAAACGTAATTAGTGTAGCTGGAAAATTAACGCTTGATGAAGAATTGGATGTTATTTCAAACCTCGACGCGATGCTTTCTATGGATTCTGGTAATGCACACGTAGCTGCCATGTTGGGTGTAAAAACCATAACAATTTGGGGCGTTACACATCCTTATGCCGGATTTGCTCCGTTTAACCAACCCGAAGATTATTCACTTTTGGCTGATAGAAACCAATTTCCAAAAATACCCACTTCCGTTTACGGTAATAAATATCCAGAAAACTATAAAGAGGCTTCAAGAAGTATTTCTCCTGAAACTGTGGTTTCAAAAATTAAGTCTATCGTTTAAAATAGTTGTCGAAGATTTCTAAAAAGGACTAAAGAGTCATTCTGAATTTATTTCAGAATCTTATAGAACCTGAAACGAGTTCAGGTTGACAAAAAAACTACACATCATCATAATCCACCGAAATGGTTGGTGTTGTGGGTTGCGCTTGGCAAGTTAGTATTAAGCCTTCTGCAACTTCACTTTCAGTTAAAATGTTATTTTGGCGCATGGTGGCTGCTCCTTCGGTAACACGTGCTAAACAACTGCTACAAATACCACCTTGGCAGGAGTAGGGCGCATCTAAATCTTCGTCGATAGCCGCTTCAAGTATAGTTTGTTTTTGGGCCATTTCAAATGTAGTGGTTTCATCATCAACGGTAATGGTGATGGTTGTTTTTCCAGAGGAGGCAGCAGTGGTATCCTCCTTTACATCAGCCGGTTTTGCAGCCTTAAACAATTCAAAATGAATTCTATTTGGGTCAACATCATGGCCAGTCAGAACATCTTTTACGGTGTGAATCATTGCTTCGGGGCCACATAGATAATAAGCGTCAACATCAATGTGCTTGTGCTTGTTTTTCATCACGTAGTTAACGGTGCTTTTTTCAATTCTTCCGAAGATGGAATCGTCGTCCTCATCTCGTTGGCTGAATACGAACTGAATTGAGAAGCGCTCGTTGTACTTATGTTGTAGCTCTAAAAGCTCACTAAAAAACATGGTTTCTTCGGCAGTTTTATTACCATAAACTAAAATAACCTTGCTATAAACTTCTTCTTCTAAAGCACATTTAATTATGCTTAAAATAGGGGTGATACCACTACCAGCAGCAAAAAGAGCGATATTTTTTGTTTTGGAGTCGTTGGGTGTGAAAATAAAACGTCCTTTTGGTGGTGCTATTTCAAGCGAATCGCCCACTTTTATAGAACTATTGGCATAAGATGAAAATGTACCGTCTTTCACCTCTTTTACAGCCACTTTAAGTTCACCACTTTTAGGAGAAGCACATAATGAGTAATCGCGGCGCACTTCGTTGCCCTCAACTTTAGTTTTTAAGGTAATGTACTGCCCCGCCTGAAAAGAAAAAGTGTCTTTTAAATTGTCTGGTACATTAAACGAAATACTTATAGATTTATCAGTTTCTCTAGTTATATTTTTTATTGAAAGTGTGTGAAATGATGACATGTAAAAATAATTTTTAGCAAAAATAGTGAAGTTGAAGTGTAAATTTTAACTTTGGTTGTAACAAATGGCTGAAAAACTTCACCAATACATTAAATTTAAACAAAGAACTTTAACTAGAAAAACAAAAAGCATGAAAAAAGTATTACTAGTATGTTTCCTTTCTGTGGCATTCGTTATACAAATACAAGCACAGGACAATTCAGATTATAAAAATGAAACGGTTGAGTTCTTAAAACTTACGGGTGCTGGTGATGCTTTTGTGAGCGCCATAGACCAAATAGGAACCATGGTTCCGGCCGATAAAAAAGAAGCCTATGTTAAAGAGGCAAAAGGCACATTAGGCGGATTATACGATAAAATGGCCGAACTTTATATGGCTGAATTTACGCCCCAAGAAATAAAAGAACTTACAGCGTTTTACAACTCAGATTTAGGTAGAAAATTGGCCAAAAAACAACTTGGTCTAACCCAAAAGGCCATGGCCTTTGGACAAACTTGGGGCATGGAAGTGCAAGGTATTGCACAAAAGCATCAATAAAAAAGCATGATAGGGCGTTTTATAGGTTTAGAATGGAAATCATTTTACAGGTCGGCTAGCCTTGGTAAAAGTGTTGCCATAAAAATACTTTTAGGCTTTTTTGGGCTTTATTTTTTATTGGTTTTTTTAGGAACCGGTATTGTGCTATATCCTGCACTAAAAGAATTATATCCTGAACAAGACCCTTTAAGAATGGTAAACAATGCTCTTTTTTACTGGATTTTGTTCGATTTGGTTCTTCGCTTTTTCTTTCAAAAACTACCAGTAATGAGCGTAAAACCAATGCTCACCCTTCCTATAAAACGAAGCCAGATGGTCAATTACGTTTTAGGAAAATCGGTCATGTCGTTTTTTAATGTGCTACCTCTTTTTGCTATTATTCCATTTGGCGTAACCTTAATTATGAATGACTATCCTTTAACCTCAGTACTTTCGTGGATGCTGGCATTGGTTTTAACTGTTTTTATTTTAAACTTCATCAACTTTATTGTTGAAAGCCTTTCGGCGGAAACAGAACTGTCTTTTTTGCCCATTATTTTACTATCTGGAGGTATGTTCGCACTGAACCATTTTAATGTTTTAGACTTAAATAGCATTTTTGGAATGGCTTTTAATTCTGTTTATGAAAACCCAATTTATGTTATCGTTCTGATTATAGTTTTAACGCTTTGCTACGTGCTTAATTTTAAACTCTTGAAGCAAAAAATGTTTTTAGATGGTGGGCTAAAAATTGTTGTAAAAGAAGTTAATGCATCTAATTTAGAGTGGACAAAAAACTTTGGTGATGTAGCTCCGTTTTTGCAATTGGATCTAAAACTTATTTGGCGTAATAAACGAACAAAATCCGCTGTTTGGATTTTAGCTATTGGATTGCTTTACGGCCTATTTTTCTATCCACAGGAACAATACCAAAACTGGCCTTGGTTTTTTGTTTTCATTGGGGTGTTTTCCACAGGGATATTTTTAATAAATTTTGGGCAATTTATCCCAGCTTGGGACAGCGGCTACTACAAGCTTTTAATGAGCCAGAATATAAAATACGAAGACTATTTAAAGTCTAAATTCACATTAATGGCCGCTAGTATATTGGTTTTGTTTGTACTTGGTATTCCATATGTGTTTTTTGGATGGAAAATTCTATTGGCGCATTTTGCGGCCGCTATTTACAATGTTGGGGTAAACACCCATGTTATTTTGTATGGCGGTTCGTTTAACAGAAAAAAAATTGATTTAAGCCAAAAAGCAGCCTTTAATTATCAAGGTACTGGGGCGGTCCAATGGCTAATTGGAATTCCATTGTTATTAATTCCAATGGGGCTTTTTGCCTTGGTATATTTTTTAATGAATTTCGAAATAGCCTGTTTGGTTCTATCTGTATTAGGCGTTATTGGCATTGTAATTCACCAAAAAATAATGAAATCCATTACAGCTAAATACCGCAAATCTAAATACAAAATGATTAGTGCTTTTGACCAAAATACCTAAATCCATCCAATTATGATCATTACTAACAGTCTTACAAAAAAATACGGCAGCAAGGAAGTTTTGAATATACCGTCTTTAGATATTCCTAAAGGGCAAAGTTTTGGTTTGGTGGGCAACAACGGTGCTGGTAAAACAACCTATTTTAGTTTGTTGCTAGACTTGATTCAGCCAACAACAGGGCATCTAAAAAACAACAATGTTCAAGTCAATGAAAGTGAAGATTGGAAACCTTTTACTTCAGCATTTATCGATGAAAGTTTTTTAATTGGCTATTTAACGCCAGAAGAATATTTTTATTTCATCGGAGAGTTAAGAGGGCAAAATAAAGCCGATGTTGATAATTTGGTTTCTCAGTTTGAAGATTTTTTCCATGGCGAAATTCTAGGGCAAAAAAAATATTTGCGTGATTTGAGTAAAGGCAACCAAAAGAAAGCGGGCATAGTTGGGGCGCTCATTGGAAATCCTGAGGTAGTAGTTTTAGATGAGCCTTTTGCAAATCTTGATCCCACCACGCAAATTCGATTGAAAGCAATTATTAAAGATTTGGCCGAAAAGAGAGGCGTTACCGTTTTGGTTTCTAGCCACGATTTGTTGCATGTTACCGATGTGTGTGAGCGTATTGTAGTTTTAGAAAAAGGTGAAATTGTAAAAGATTTAGTTACTAATCAAGCCACTTTAAAAGAACTAGAGCAACATTTTACCAATTAAACGTTTTATTTAAAAGTCTTTACATTTTATAGCTAAATTCAAAAAGATGCTTATTTTTACCACTCTATTATAATAATAAAGCGAGTTTACAGTTATTATTTAGACTAAAAATACCGGCATTGAAATGAGCACAAAGAAATTTATTTTTTTAATTATAAAATAAGAAATATAATTTTTTGTGCGAAAGCGAAGCGGTTGATTAATGCAGAAAAATTTTATTTTATTCCATGTTTAGGAATAAAAATTTTTAAGTGAATGAAAACATCCTACAAATCTATATTTGTCGTTGTACTTTTTACAGGTTTGACATTAAGTTGCTCCAGAAAAAAAGACAAATTTATAAGCCGTAATTACCATGCCGTAACAGCCGAGTTTAACGCGCTTTTTAACGGTTACAATGCCTTGGAGGAAGGAAGGCAAACACTAAACGCCGCTTATTTTGATAACTACTGGGATGTTTTACCTATAGAGCGCATGCAGATTTTCGAGGATGTTGTGTTGCCTGGGCAATCAAAAAACGAAAATTTTAATAGAGCAGAAGAAAAGGCCGCGAAAGCTATTCAAAAACACAGTATGAATATTGATAGCAAAGAGAGAAACCCACAAATGGATGAAGCTTATTTGCTCTTGGGTAAGGCCAGATATTTCGATCAGCGCTTTGTGCCTGCACTCGAAGCTTTCAATTATATTCTTTACAAATATCCGGCTAGCGATAAAATTAACCAAGCCAAAGTCTGGCGTGAAAAGGCAAATATTAGGCTGGACAAAAACGAATTGGCTATTAAAAACCTAAAGCGCCTTTTAAGACAGGAAGATATAGAAGGCCAAGACTTGGCCGATGCCACTTCCATTTTGGCACAAGCTTATTTAAATGTTAAAGTTGTCGATACGGCCATTACACTTTTAGAAACTGCTTCGCAGACCACAAAAAGCAACGACGAGCGAGGTCGATATCGTTTTATACAAGGGCAGCTATACAACGAATTGGGAAAGAAAGATAGCGCCAACATAGCTTTCGATAGGGTTATTGAACTCAATCGAAAAACGCCAAGAATTTACATGATAAGTGCCTATTTGGAAAAGGTTAAAAATTTCGATTTTGAAAACGGCAACAAACTAGAGCTAACGGAATTATTAACGGAACTCGAGGAAAATAGAGAAAACCGTCCATTTTTAGATCGTATTTATCATCAAATTGCAGAATACCATTTGAAAAATGGTTCAGACTCTTTGGCGGTGGCTTATTACAATAAATCATTGCAAACCGATTCTCAAGACGACATTTTAAACGCCAAGAATTACGAAACCCTTGGCGATATGAATTTTGATGCCTCTATTTATGCCACAGCTGGAAAATACTACGATAGTACCATGGGGAGTTTGGTTGAAAATTCAAAACCATACCGAGTTATCAAGCGTAAACGCGACAATTTAGAGGACGTTATTTATTATGAGGCCGTGGCAAAGGTTAACGATAGTATTTTAAGATTGGTAAATTTTTCAGATGCCGAAAAGTTGGCGTATTTTGAATCTGTAGTTGAAGACTTAAAAGCCAAAGCTGAAGAAGAAAAAAAGGCACAGGAAGCTGCTGAGCGTAACAGCGGATTAATTACCGTAAACAATCAGCTCGGGACACAGCGTATTGGCCCGGCGAACAATCAACAAGCAAGCACTTTTTACTTTTATAACCCCACGACGGTGGCATACGGTAAGAACGAATTTGTTAAAATTTGGGGTGATAGAAAACTGGAAGACAATTGGAGGTGGTCGAGCAAAGCCATTTCTGGAGGAGGTAACACTTCCGTTTCTGTTGATGATGTTTTGGCCTCTGCTTCAGAAGATGAGCGTTTTGATCCACAATTTTACATTTCAAAAATCCCTTCAGAAGAAAAGAAAATTGATAGTATTTCAAGAGAGCGTAATTATGCATATTATCAACTTGGGTTGATTTACAAAGAGAAATTCAAAGAGTATGAATTGGCAAAAGATAAGTTTCAGGTCTTGTTAAATAGTAATCCAGAAGAGCGATTGGTGCTGCCTTCAAAATACAATTTATTTAGAATTTATGAAGCTTTGGGTGAAAATGACGAAGCTGCTATTGCAAAGCAAAAAATAATATCAGAATACCCCAACTCAAGGTATGCTTTAATTTTAACCAACCCAGATTTGGTTTCTGAAAATGATGAAAACAGTCCGCGAAGTTTATACGAGTTGCTTTACGCACAGCACCTAAATCAGGAATATGCTGAAGTGATTTCGAAAAGTGAAGAATACATAAATAAGTTTGATGGCGACCCCGTGGTTCCAAAGTTTGAATTGCTAAAAGCTACAGCAATGGGTCGTTTACATGGCTATGAAGCCTACAAAAAAGCCATTAATAGCGTAGCCGTAACTTATGCCAATACACCAGAAGGCAAAGAAGCGCAGAAGATAGAGTCTAAAATTTTGCCTACCTTAGCTTCTAGTGAGTTTGTAGCTACCGACAGTATTATAGGAAATTTTAAAGTAGTATTTAAGTTTAAAAATACCGAGGCAGACCAAGTTGGATCTTTTAAAGAAACTTTAAATGAGGTCTTGGAAAATGTTAAATATTACGATTTAAAATCGTCGATGGATGTTTATGGTCCCGATACAAAATTAGTGTTGGTACACGGCTTAACAACAGAGCAAGTTGCCAAAACTTTTGATCAGTTATTGACTGATGATGACAGAAAAAAAATAAAAGTCCCCTATTTTGTGGTGTCATCCACAAACTATCAAATTATTCAAATTCATAAAAATTTGGATGCTTATTTGAATATCGATAATAATTAAACTTAACGAATTATGTTCTCTGAAAACAAAAAAGGCAAGCAAATGACAGAAAATAGTTCAGGCCAAAACAGTATAGCTCAAGGCACAAAAATTAATGGAGACATTAATAGCGAAGGCGATTTAAGAATAGACGGAATTGTAGAAGGTAATATTAAGACTGCAGGTAAAGTTGCTGTAGGCAGATCCGGTTTTATAAAAGGCACTTTAACTGGGACGGATGCGCATTTTGAAGGAAAGTTTTCCGGAAAACTATCTTTATCCGGAACACTAACACTAAAATCTTCGGCACATATTGAAGGCGAGGTAATAGCCGGAAAATTAGCCGTAGAACCAGGCGCTACCTTTAACGTAACTTGTGCTATGAAAGGCGCCGTAAAAGAAACTAATAATGGCGGACAACTCAAACAAAAACAACAACAAGGAGCAGAAAGGACCGCTTAAAAACATAGCGGTACTTTCAGGAATAGGAATTCAAATGGGGGTTACTATATACCTTTTTGTAATCTTCGGAAAGTGGCTCGATACCAGTTATAATGGCGGTGAAAAACTTTATACAATCATTATGACTCTTTTGGGAGTTGGCATTTCGCTTTATGTAGTTATAAAACAAGTGAATAGAATTAAATATTAATGAGCAATCCTTTTTTGAGCTTTATCCTAAAAGCTTCATGCGTCTTAGCCATAGTTTTTGGAATTCATTTGACGCTATTATATTTTTGTAAACTTCCCTTATTTGAAAATAGAATAATCTGGTCTTATGTTGTTAACCTTGTATTAATTGTTGTTATTTTCGGAGTCCTTTATTTGCTCAAAGAAAAGTATAAAAGTCAATTAGGATTTTTATTTTTGGCAGGAAGTGTGTTAAAGTTTGCTGTTTTTTTTATTGCTTTTTATCCTTATTATAAGTTTGATAATGAGATTACTAAACAAGAATTTGCTGCGTTTTTTGTCCCCTACGCTATAGGTTTATTTTTAGAATCTGTAAGTCTTAGCAAGTGGTTAAATAAAATACAATAAGGATATTAAATAATGGCATTAAAATATTAGGTGAAATAAAAAGCAAAATTATTTTGGTTTTTGAGATAAAAACCTACCTTTGCAGCGATTTTTAAGCCACTATTATTTAGAGTGATATGCGTAGAAAAATATCTTTAAAACCAATTACACTTTTATTGCTTTTAACAACCTTTCTTTCTTTTGGTAAAGAAGAAGGAGGACATGGAGACGAAAATGCCGACAAAGCATCTGAAGTAAAAGCGTATATTCAACACCACTTAAAAGATTCTTACGATTTCAATCTGTTTTCATACACTTCAGATTCAGGAGAAGAAAAACATTTTGGTTTTCCGTTACCAGTAATACTTTGGGATAATGGTTTAAAAGTATTTTTGTCTTCTAAATTCCACCACGGAGAAGAAGTTGCGGAGGTTGGTGGAGACTACTACAAAGTACACCATTCTAAAATATATAAAGTTGATGGCCCAAATGGTGAAATCATTGAGGACGACCACCATCATGCCACAAATGAAAAGCCTTTGGATTTTTCAATTACAAAAAATGTAATGATGATTTTAATGGTTTTTGTAATTATGTTCTATATGTTTAACCGTATGGCAAAATCATATAAGAAAAATAATGGTTTGCCAAAAGGAACAGGACGTTTATTAGAGCCAATTGTGTTGTATGTTCGTGATGAAATTGCGATTCCAAATATCGGCGAAAAGCACTATAAGAGATATATGAGCTATTTGCTAACCGTATTTTTCTTTGTATGGATTGTAAACCTGTTTGGTTTAACTCCAATTGGAATGAATGTTACCAATAACATAGCGGTAACCTTGTGCTTAGCACTAATAACTTATGTTATCACGACCTTTTCTGGAAACAAAAATTATTGGAAACATATTTTCTGGATGCCAGGAGTGCCATGGCCTATGAAAATTATTTTGGCTCCAATAGAATTGTTGGGGACCTTTATTAAGCCATTCGCACTCATGATTCGTTTGTACGCTAACATTACAGCAGGCCACGTGGTATTAATGAGCATCATTGGGATGATATTTTTGTTCCAAAATTGGTTAGGTGGTTCATTATCATTTTTATTAGCTTTTGTTTTAGCTATTCTAGAGTTGTTAGTTGCAGCTTTACAAGCATATATATTTACGGTGCTATCTGCTTTATATTTCGGTATGGCGGTTGAAGAGCACGACGAGCATCATTAAATTGATGTTTTCAGCCCTGTTTTAAACAGGATTTTAAAATTGAATGTTTAATTTTTAATTATATATATTTTATGGAAATTCCAGCTATCGTAGGTGCAGGTTTAGTAGTAATTGGAGCAGGTATTGGTATTGGTAGAATCGGTGGTTCTGCTATGGAGGCAATCGCTCGTCAACCTGAAGCTACAGGAAAAATTCAAACGGCAATGCTTATCGCAGCTGCCTTAATTGAAGGTATTGGATTTGCTGCATTATTTGCAGTTTAAAACAAACTAAGAAACAGCTATAACGGTTGGTTATAGCTGTTCTTTTTAAATTAAACATAAGGTTTTTAAAAATATAGATTATCATGGAAAAATTATTTCAAGACTTTTCATTAGGATTGTTTTTTTGGCAGGCGGTGCTTTTTATAGCATTAGTGCTATTGTTGAAAAAGTTTGCTTGGAAACCAATTTTAGACTCGGTTAACGATAGAGAAGAAGGAATTAAAAACGCATTAGATTCTGCTGAAAAAGCAAAATTGGAAATGCAAAACCTTCAAGCTGATAATGAACGATTGTTGCTAGAAGCTAGAGTAGAGCGCGAATCGATGTTGAAAGAAGCTCGCGACATGAAAAATAAGATGATTGAAGACGCCAAAGGCGAGGCTCAAGAGCAAGCCAATAAAATGATTGCCCAAGCACAAGCAGCTATTGAAGGCGAAAAGAAAGCGGCAATGGCAGAACTTAAAAATCAAGTTTCTGGTTTAGCTTTAGAAATTGCCGAAAAAGTAGTGCGTAAAGAACTTTCTAATAAAGGTGAACAATTGAATTTGGTAGAAACCATGTTAACCGAAAAATCTTTAAACTAGATAATAATGGCGGGAGCAAGAGCAGCAGTACGTTACGCGAAAGCATTATTAAGTTTAGCCTTAGATCGAAAGACGGCTAAAACTGTTAATGCTGATATGAAGTTAATAGCCGATACCATTGCAGAAAGCAACGATTTAGGCGAGATGCTTCAAAGCCCTGTAGTGCCTTCTTCAACAAAAAAATCAGTATTGTTGGAGGTGTTCAAAAAATCAGATAAGAGCACAATTAGTTTGATTGACACATTAATAAGCAACAATAGAATTGATATTTTGGGTGCTGTAGCCTCAAAATTCAATCAATTGTTTGATGAATCTAAAGGTGTAGAAGTTGCTATAGTAACCACAGCAATCGAGTTAACGGCAGATTTGAAGAAAAAAGTTTTGGCTAAAGCCAAAGAACTTACCGACCAAAATGTTGAAATAGAAAACGTAATAGATGAGAGCATTTTAGGAGGCTTCATTTTACGAATAGGAGATGTGCAGTACAATGCTAGTGTTGCAAATCAATTTAATAAATTAAAAAGAGAATTTACATTAAACTAAGGTATTTATATATCTAAATAAATAATAAGATGGCAGAAGTAAAACCGGCTGAAATATCAGCAATCTTAAAAAAACAACTTTCAGGTTTTGAAGCTAGTGCTTCATTAGATGAAGTAGGAACTGTATTAAACGTAGGTGATGGTATTGTTCGTGCTTACGGATTGTCTAACGCACAATATGGTGAGTTAGTAGAATTTGAAGGCGGATTAGAAGGTATTGTACTTAACCTTGAAGAAGATAACGTTGGTATTGTATTATTAGGGGCTTCGATTGGTGTTAGCGAGGGGTCTACGGTAAAACGTACTGGACGTATCGCATCTATCAATGTTGGTGAAGGTATTGTTGGTCGTGTAGTTGATACTTTAGGTAATCCAATTGACGGTAAAGGTCCTATTGCAGGCGAAACTTATGAAATGCCATTAGAGCGTAAAGCGCCTGGTGTTATTTTCCGTGAGCCAGTAACCGAGCCGTTACAGACAGGTATTAAATCTATCGATGCTATGATTCCTGTAGGTCGTGGACAACGTGAGCTAGTTATTGGCGACCGCCAAACTGGTAAAACAACAGTTTGTATTGATACCATCTTAAATCAAAAAGAATTTTACGATGCAGGTGAGCCTGTTTATTGTATATATGTTGCTGTAGGTCAAAAAGCCTCAACAGTAGCAAACATTGCTAAAACATTAGAAGATAAAGGTGCTTTAGCCTATACTACTATTGTTGCTGCAAATGCATCAGACCCGGCACCAATGCAGGTTTACGCTCCTATGACGGGTGCAGCCATTGGTGAGTATTTCCGTGATACTGGTCGTCCAGCCTTGATTATTTATGATGATTTATCTAAGCAGGCTGTAGCTTACCGTGAGGTGTCTTTATTGTTACGTCGTCCACCAGGACGTGAGGCGTACCCTGGAGATGTTTTCTACTTACACTCGCGTTTATTAGAGCGTTCTGCAAAAGTAATTAACGATGATGCTATTGCTAAAGATATGAACGATTTACCAGAAGCATTAAAGCCAATGGTAAAAGGCGGCGGTTCTTTAACGGCTTTACCGATTATCGAGACACAAGCAGGTGACGTATCAGCATATATTCCAACAAACGTAATTTCGATTACAGACGGACAGATATTTTTGGACGGTGATTTATTTAACTCTGGTGTACGTCCAGCGATTAACGTAGGTATTTCTGTATCTCGTGTTGGTGGTAATGCTCAGATTAAGTCTATGAAGAAAGTAGCAGGAACATTAAAATTAGACCAAGCCCAATATCGTGAATTAGAAGCATTTGCTAAGTTTGGTTCAGATTTAGATGCATCTACATTAAACGTAATCGAAAAAGGTAAGCGTAACGTAGAAATATTAAAGCAAGCACAAAACGACCCTTACACGGTTGAAGATCAAGTGGCTATCATTTATGCTGGATCTAAAAACTTATTAAGAGACGTTCCTGTTGAAAAAGTAAAAGAATTCGAAAGCAATTATATTGAATTCTTAAACGCTAAGCACAGAGATATCTTAGATACTTTAAAATCAGGAAAATTAACTGATGAGGTTATAGATACATTAACAGCTGTAGCTAAAGATTTATCAGGAAAGTATAGAGCTTAATATCCATTGTCATCCTGAACTTGTTTCAGGATCTCAAATTATGGTAAAGAAGATTCTGAAATAAATTCAGAATGACAAAAAAGAGACTATGGCAAACTTAAAAGAAATACGTAACAGAATATCATCGGTGTCTTCAACCATGCAGATAACCAGTGCCATGAAAATGGTGTCGGCTGCAAAGTTAAAGAAGGCCCAAGATGCTATTACTGCCATGCGCCCATATGCAGATAAGTTGACTGAGCTTTTGCAAAGTTTAAGCGCTACTTTAGATGCAGATTCTGGAAGCAAGTTTTCTAACCAACGCGAAGTAAAAAAAGTGTTAATCGTGGCTATTACATCCAACAGAGGTTTAGCGGGAGCGTTTAACTCAAATATTATAAAGGAAGTTAACAAGCTAACTGCTGAAGTTTATGACAATCAAGAAGTATCTTATTTGGCTATTGGTAAGAAAGCTAATGATGCCTTCAAGAAAACCAATAAGGTTATTGCAAATAAAAGTGAAGTTTTTGATGATTTAACATTTGAAAACGTTGCTGAAATTGCACAACTTGCAATGGATAAATTTGTTGCTGGTGAGTATGATAAGATTGAAGTAGTTTACAACAGGTTTAAAAATGCTGCTACGCAAATTGTAACAAGAGAGCAGTTTTTACCAATTGTACCGGTAGAAGGAACAGCCAACACCAATGCCGATTATATTTTTGAGCCATCAAAAATTGAAATCGTTGAGCAATTAATTCCAAAGTCTTTAAAAACTCAATTATTTAAGGCGATTAGAGATTCTTTTGCTTCAGAGCACGGTGCACGTATGACAGCTATGCACAAAGCAACCGATAATGCGACAGAGCTTAGAGATCAGTTGAAGTTAACTTACAACAAAGCACGTCAAGCAGCGATTACCAACGAAATCTTAGAGATTGTTGGAGGAGCAGAAGCTTTAAATAACTAATCGAAATAATATTGTTATGCTGAACTTGTTTCAGCATCTCCCATAACAAAAAAACCTAACTTTAACGAGTTAGGTTTTTTTGTTATAAAAACCCTATTTTTAGCCTAATAAATAACTAGTTTTTGAGCACACTAAAGAAGTTCTTTAAAGATACCATGATCTATGGTATTGCCGCCATTTTACCTAGAGCAATTAATATTGGTTTGGTAAAGTTACATACTAGCGTATTCGGCGCTGAAAGATATGCGGTCAATACTGATTATTATGTTTATGCTGCATATCTAAATGCCTTATTAACTTATGGATTAGAAACTGCATTTTTTCGATTTTTTAGCAAAGAACAGGAGAAAGGAAAGGTTATATCAACATCATTTATTTCATTATTAATTACCACAACACTTTTTTTGATTATTGCAGTACTCAATGCTCAAAATATTACTTCGCTATTTGGGTTTGAAGATATTCTTCATGTTAAAATATTGATTTGGACAGTGTTTTTGGATACAATTGTAGTTATACCCTTTGCTTATTTACGGGTAACTAATAGGCCAATTAAGTTTACTGGGATTAAGGTTTTAAATATTTTAGTTTTTGCGATTCTCAACATATTATTTTTGTGGATTATTCCAAAAGGATATCTGTCTGATTCTATCTTGCCAGAATCCTTTAGATTTTATATTAATGGTGAACCTCAAGTTGTTTATATTTTTTTAGCTAACGTTATTGCTAGTTTAGCCACTTTAATTCTTCTTTCACCTATTATTTTAAAAATACAATGGTGTATAAATAAAAATATATTAAGAAAGTTACTTGCTTATGGTTTACCTATTATGATAGGAAGTTTAGCTTATGTTACAAATGAGAACATAGATAAATTGTTTTTAGGCGATTTAATCGGTAATAAAGAAATGGGAATCTATGCTGCATGTTATAAGTTAGGCGTTTTTATGACACTTTACATTATGGCCTTTAGACTTGGAGCAGAACCTTTTTTCTTTAACCATTCAAAGGAGAAAAACGCAAAAAGTAATTATGCTACTATCCTAAAATGGTTTACTGTCTTAGGAGCGATATTCATGCTAATTGTTGTTTGTTATATTGATTTGTTCGCTAATATATTACTAGGTAAAGATGAATACTTTGAAGCTTTAAAAATTGTGCCAATAATTCTTTTGGCTAATTTATGTCTTGGAATTTATAATAACCTTTCAATTTGGTATAAACTTACCGATAAGACAATGTATGGTATGTATATTTCAATTTTTGGAGCAGTTATAACTATAGTATTTAACATGGTAATGATACCGATAATTGGTTTTATGGCTTCAGCTTGGGCTACCTTAGCTGCTTATGGAAGCATGATGGTTATTTCGTATTTTATAGGTGAAAAATATTATAAAGTACCATATGATGTAAAAAGAGTAATGCTCTATTTGGTATTAGCATCTGTTTTAAGCTTAATATCGTTTATTGATATTTTTAGAGGAAACTATTATATTTCAACAGCTTTAGTTTTAGTATTTTTGGGGTTAGTTGGTTTTATAGAAAGAAAGGAAATAAAACAACTCATAGCAAAACAATAATAATATGCCGAGTAATCCCGTTTATTGTCCGGACAAAGCATATTTTAATTTTTATAGCCATGCAAATAAAAATCATAAACAAATCCAGTCACGATTTACCTCATTACGAAACTTTGGCGTCGGCAGGAATGGATTTACGAGCAAATTTGTCAGAATCAAGAGTTTTAAAACCTTTAGAGCGAAGCATTGTGGGCACAGGCCTGTTTATTGAATTACCAGTAGGTTATGAAGCACAAGTGCGCCCTAGAAGTGGTTTAGCCGCAAAAAAGGGAATAACGGTGTTAAACGCGCCAGGAACCGTTGATGCTGATTACCGAGGTGAAATTGGGGTGATTTTAGTAAATCTTTCCAATGAAGATTTTACCATCCAAAATGGAGAGCGTATTGCACAGTTGGTAATTGCTAAGCACGAACGTGCTGAATGGAGTCAAGTAGATGTGCTTTCTGATACTGATAGGGGCGAAGGTGGTTTTGGAAGTACAGGAGTTAAATAAATTCCTGAGAAAGCAGGAATCTCTGAATTGATAAAAATGAAATTTTGGTATGTCTATATCATGACAAATAAACCTAAAGGTGTTTTATATATTTGATTAACAGAGAATATTGAGGAAAGAGTTAAAGAACATAAATTAAAAATATACCGAAAATCATTTATGGCGAGATATAATTGTGATAGGTTGATTTATTTTGAAGAGTTTGAAAATGGCAGTGAAGCCGAGAAGAGAGAAATACAATTCAAAAAACGTAAAAGAGATTGGAAAATACAGTTGATTGAAGACATGAATCCGAATTGGATGGATTTAAGTACAAACTGGAATTTGAATTTTAACAAATTAAGAGAATAAATATAAGTTTAACTTTAAAATAGATACCTGCTTTCGCAGGCATGTACAATGAAAATAATAGTACCCATGGCAGGTCGAGGCTCTCGACTACGTCCACATAGTTTAACTGTTCCAAAACCGCTAATTCCAGTTGCTGGACAACCTATTGTTCATCGTTTGGTAAAAGATATTACCAAAGTTTTAAAGCAACCTATCGAGGAGATTGCATTCGTTTTGGGCGATCCAGCATGGTTTGGCGATGATGTAGTTTCAAGTTTGCAAGACTTGGCTAAAAGTTTGGGTGCAAAAGCCTCCATTTATCGTCAAGACAAACCTTTGGGTACTGGCCATGCCATTATGTGTGCCGAGCCATCGCTTTCTGGCCCTGCTGTAATAGCTTATGCAGATACCTTAATTCGTGCGGAGTTCGATTTAGACCCAGAAGCGGATAGTGTTATCTGGACCAAGCAGGTAAAAAACCCAGAGGCTTACGGCGTGGTTAAATTAAACGACAGCGATGAGATTGTAGAACTGGTTGAAAAACCAGAAAATTTTGTTAGCGACCAAGCTGTAATAGGTATCTATTATTTTAAAGATGTCGGTGTTTTAAAAACGAAATTACAAGAAATCTTGGATGAAAACGTTATGAATGGTGGCGAATACCAAATTAACGACGGTATAAAACGCATGATGGGGGATGGAAAGATTTTTAAAACTGGTACAGTTGATGAATGGATGGATTGTGGAAACAAAAAAATAACTATCGAAACGAACCAACGTATGCTAGGGTTCTTAAAATCTGATGGTGATGAGCAATTGGTCTCAGATTCTGTCAAACTTGAAAATTCAAACATCATTGAGCCTTGTTTTATTGGTGAAAACGTGGTGCTTAAAAACACAATAGTTGGTCCATTTGTCTCAATAGGTAACGATTGTACCGTTGAGAATTCTACCATTAAAAACAGCTTGATACAAACGAACACAACTATAAAAAATGCCAATATGGACGATGCTATGATTGGAAATAATGTAATTTATAACGGCAAGTTTACAAGCATTAGCATTGGCGATTATTCGGTTTTGGAATAAGAATTGCTATAATTATGTACATCGTTCTTTACGCATTTAAGATAAAACCCAATCAATTCGAAAGCTTTGTAAAAAGCTGGGAAGATTTGACCAATTTGATTTATAAATACGAAGGAAGTCTAGGCTCCCGATTGCATAAAAAATCAGAATCCGAATACGTGGCTTATGCACAATGGCCAAGTAAGGAAAAGTTTGAATCGGCAGGTGGAAATTTGCCAAAAAAGGCTGAAGAATCTAGATCCTTAATGAAGGCGTCTTGTATAAGTATCGAAATATTGAGCAAGCTCGAAGTTGTAAAAAATCTATTTGCAGAAAAGCCATATGATTAAAAAAAGTTTGTACATATTATTTTTTATCATAGGAATACTATTGGTTCCTCAGGGGTTCTATGCCCAAGTCGACTTCAATAAAACACCCGATGACGATTTAGGAAACAATGAAGACGAATTTCAAGAGCAGTTTTATGAAGGCTTAAAGCAAAAGGGTATCGAAAATTACGATCGGGCGGCCAAAGCCTTCTTAAAATGTATAGAAATCGATAAATCGGTACCTGTAGTACATTTTGAATTGGGAAAGAGCTATATGAAGCTTAAAAATTTTGGTGAGGCTGAAAACGCCTTAAAAGAAGCGGTTGATTTAGATCCTGATAACGAGTGGTTTTTAGATGAATTATACGGGTATTATGTGTCACAAAACGACCATAAGCGAGCTATAAAAACGGTTAAGCAGCTTGTTAAATATCACCCAGACTACAAGGAGGATTTGGCAGCGCTTTACTTTCGAAGTGAAGAATATGATGATGCCCTTGAAATTTTGGATGAATTGGATGCCCAGTTTGGTATTTCGGTGAGCAGGGACATCCTACGAAACAGGATTTATGAGGCCACAGGCCGTAAAAAAGACCAAATAAAGAATTTAGAGGAACGCGTTGAAAATAATCCTGAAAAGGAATCAAATTACTTAGCATTAATTTTCCGCTACAGCGAAAACAACGAAAAGGAAAAAGCCTTTGAAACAGCCAAAGAACTTCTAAAAATTAACCCAAATTCTCAGTTGGTTCATTTGGCACTTTATAAGTTTTATTTAAATGATGATAATGCTGAAAAGGCAATAGAATCTATGAAAATAGTTATGAAAAGCGGTGAGGTAAAACCTGATGCTAAGGTTAAGGTTTTAACCGATTTCGTAAAGTTTGTTGGCGATAATCCCGAATATGAAGCTGATTTGGTTGAAGCGACAGCCATGGTAAGTGATGATAACAATAGCAAAACGGTTATTGAATTGGGGCAGTACTATTTGGCAAAAAATAATAAAGCTAAGGCTTTAGAATATTTTGAGGCGGCATTAAAATTGGAACCTAATAATTTTGGTGTTCTGAGAAATACGATGTTGTTATATTTAGATTTAAAACAATACAATTTAGCGCTTGAAAAAAGCAGCGAATCACTTGAAAAGTTTCCATCTCAGCCACTTTTTTATTTAATAAATGGTGTTGCGAAAAATGAATTAAGCCAACCTAAAAAAGCCATTGAAACCCTAGAAATGGGGTTAGATTATATTATTGACGATACTAAAATGGAAGCCGATTTTCACAAACAACTCAGCAAATCGTATTCGCTTATGGGCAATACAGGTAAAGCGCAAACGTTTAGTGATAAGGCAAAACAATTACAACCCCAAAACTAATGCATCAATACCGCTATTTATTTATAAGTTTTATAATGCTGTTTATTTTTAATTGTAAATCAGCAAAAACGGTGGGCTCAGGCGAGGCTAATTATAACCTATCTACCAAGCAGTTGGTAAAAAATAATGCCAAACAAGCGGCCGAATTTAAAACGCTTCAGTCTCGGTTAAAAATAACCTATTCAGAAGGTGGAAAATCTCAAACGCACTCAGTAAATTTTAGGGCCAAAAAGGATGAAGCGTTATGGATAAATGCATCGTTTTCATTATTGCGCGCATTGGTTACGCCAGAAAAAGTAAGTTTTTATAACAAATTAGATAAAACCTATTTTGATGGTGATTACAAGTATTTAAGTGATTTATTGGGCACTGAATTAGATTTTCACAAAGTTCAAAATCTACTTTTGGGTGAAACCATTTATAATTTAAAGGAAGGTAATTATAATGCTTCGGTTAGCGAAGGGGCTTATGTGGTTCAGCCTAAAACTCAGCGTGATTTATTCGAGATATTCTTTTTGCTCAGTCCGTCAAACTTTAAAGTAGCATCGCAACAAATAACGCAGCCTAAGGAAATGCGACACCTACAAATCGATTATCTTTCTTATCAAGATGTTGAAAAGCAAATTCTCCCGGAGCGGATAAAGGTTATGGCGGTTGAGGCCAATGAAGAAATGTCGATTAATTTGGAATTTAAAAGCATTACTCTAAACGAAGATTTAAGGTTTCCGTTTAAAATACCTTTGGGTTTTAAGGCAATACAACTTTAATGGTAAATCAATTATTTAGAAATAAAATAGGGGTTCTTTTAGTTTTTCTGCTTTTTAGTGGCGCTATGTTTTCGCAGAATAATAAGCAAAAACAGTTGGAGAGCCGCAGGCAGGAGTTGCGTAGGGAAATCCAAAAAATCAATGAGCTTCGCGACCAAAATCAATCTAAAGCAAAATCTGAACTGTCTTTAATTGAAGATTTTAACTATAAAATCAATGTGCTTTCCAACTTAATAAAAGTAACCAATCAGCAGGCTAATTTACTAACACGCGAAATCAATTCAAATCAAGACAAAATAACCGATTTAAGAGAGGAGTTGAAACAGCTAAAACAAGACTATGCCGGGATGATAGTGAAGTCTTATAAAAGTAAAAACCAACAGAGCAGGATTATGTTTTTGCTGTCTTCAAACGATTTTAAGCAAGCTTATAAGCGTTTGCAGTACATGAAGCAGTATACAGACCACCAGAAGCAACAAGGTGAAACCATAAAGAAAAAAACGATTGAACTTCAAGCAACTAATGATAAATTATTGAAGCAGCAGGAAGAAAAAGGAAAGCTAATCGCCGAAAACAGGACGGTGCAAAAATCGTTGGAAAAAGAGCGCGCGCAACACCAATCCCTAATGGCGTCTATTAAAAAGGATTTAAGCCGGTATACTGCTCAAATTCGGCAAAAACAAAAGGAAGCCGATAGGATTGATCGTGAGATTGACCGTTTAATTAAAGCGGCCATAGCCAATTCGAATAAAAAAGCAGGAAAATCTACCTCATCAACAAGTTTTGCCTTAACGGCCGAAGAAAAAGTGTTGGCATCCAATTTCGTTTCAAATAGGGGAAAATTGCCTTGGCCTGTTGAAAAAGGGATTGTGCGCTTGGGTTATGGAACACAGCCACATCCCATCAATAAATCCTTAACTATTAAAAGTAATGGTGTACGTATTGCTACTGAAAAAGGAGCAAAGGCCCGAGCGGTTTTTGATGGTGAAGTGAGTGAAATATTTATAGCAAAAAACATAAACCCCTTTGTAATGATTCGCCATGGAAATTACTTGACGATTTACAAAAACCTGTCGGAAGTTTACGTTAAAAAAGGCGATAAGGTTACAACCAAACAAGAAATAGGCAAGGTGTTTACCAATCCTAGCAACGGAGAAACTATATTAGGTTTTACCATTTCAAAAGGGTTTAATACTGAAAATCCAAGCAGTTGGATTTATAAGATGTGACACGAAGTGTCATCCTGAACTTGTTTCAGTATCTCATTAATTTAAAAGACAACTTTGTACCACTGATGTTTTTATGTTCATTTTGCCTTGATGCAAAACGAACCAAAAAATCACGTTTGAAATGAGGGATTTTTTCTGTTTTTAACACAAAAACCAAAAATAAAATCTAAATTTTCTCCAAGGCTTCGAAAATTATTAACGATTGGATTTTTATATTCTGCATTTCAAAGGTCAATTCTGTGAATTGATTTGGGACTTTGCTTTTAACTTAGTTTTCGGGTTATCTAAAAGTTTTTGTTTAAAATAAAGTTGGCAGATATACGAGTTAGGGATTGCAGTTGAAAGCCCACAAATCGACGAAGGAGGTGCGAGGAATTGTAGCGGAAAGCCCGACTTTTTGCAATCCTGAAAGGTTTTTAAAACCTGACAGGTATGAGTAAAAAGTAGCGCCCAAATAATTATATTAATCAAACAAAGCTTTTAACTCACTTGCTTCATTAGGCTTTATTTTTCCGGCAAGTAATAAACTCAATTGTTTACGGCGTAAAGCGGCATTAAAGCGTTCTTTTTCCAAATCTGTTTCGGGAATCAATTCTGGTACAACGATGGGCCTTCCGGTTTCATCGACTGCAACAAAAGTGTAAATACCTTCGTTAGCCTTGGTTCTGTTGCCAGATTCGCGGTCTTCAATCCAAACATCAATAAACACCTCCACAGAAGTTTTAAAGGCTCTTGACACCTTAGCTTCAACAGTAACTACGCTTCCCAATGGCACAGCTCTGTTAAAGGCTACATGGTTTACAGAGGCGGTTACCACAATGCGTCTACTATGGCGACGGGCAGCAATACTAGCGGCGCGGTCCATTCGGGCCAACAACTCCCCACCAAATAAGTTATTTAAAGGGTTGGTTTCACCAGGCAAAACCATATCGGTTAAAATAGTAAGTGATTCTTTGGGTGTTTTTGCTTTCATCATTTATAAATTTTAATGATGGCGCAAAGGTAAAAGGAATTTAGGATTTAGCTGATAAATTCAAAAGATAAATAGGTCAGCCCTTAGTCTAATTTTTTAACCCACAACCAAGCATCTCTATTGTGCGTTTTTTTAATGTTTCTAAGTGCTTTCAGAGCTTCTAAACGGTCTTCGTAACTGGCATAAACCACTTGGTGTAAACCATATTTATTGGCTCCAATTTTTCTGGCACTAAAACCATCTGCTTTAAGCTGCTTTACTTTTTTGTCACAGTTTTCTTCAACCCTAAAAGCACCGGCAATAATGTGGTAGTTCCCTGTTTGTTTGGTTACGTTTAGAGTAACAGCAGGTAAGGGGTTTAGGCTAAATGTTGCTTGTTGTATTTTGTTTTCCAATTGTTTTGCAGCTTCTTCCTGCGCCAATTGGTTGTGTTCTTCAATTTTATTTACATAAAAATTTGAAGCCGCTACGCCGCCCAAAGTTAAGGCTATTAAGGCTATTGCTGCGTATTTTAGGTAAGGCTTAGACTTGCGTTTTTCGGGAGTTATGGAAATAGGTACAACCTTTTCAAGTTCTTCAACCGTTTCTTTATGTTCTTCCCTTGCTATTGAAGGCAACTCAAATTGAGAGAGACCAAAAGCATCGGTAAGATAGTTTAATTCGTAAGTCGGCTCAAACAGAATTTTGCCTTCATTATTAAAAACAAGGTCTCCAATGTTTTTGAAGGTCAAGGTTTCGCCTTGTGTTAAATATGATTTTAACAGTTTTACCCGCTTCTCTATTTTTTTAGTGGCAACCTCAAAAGGTATTTTTTCTACATCGGCAATATAATTGGCCAAAAGACCATCGTTTTTCTGAATTTGTTCGTTAAACGAAAGTACTTTTTTGGGCGCATAAAATGTACTTGAAGCATCATCAATGGTGGCCGATACACGTTGTGTTAAAAATGCGCCAAACTCAGGAATGGTGACGCACTCATATCTATAGAGTAAGTCGCTAATATAGGTTTCTAGTTGCATGTAAACAAAGTTAAAAAAATAAGCTTTTGGATAAAATTTACTTTGAAGTATTTATTAACAGCCCAAAAATTCTTTTATTGTAGTTTCAAAATCAACACCATAGAATGACCGAAAACGAATTGCTTTATACTTTAGCGCTGCAAAATGTGCCCAATATAGGCGATATTACGGCCAAACGATTGATTGCGAAATGTGGTTCTCCTGAAGCCGTTTTAAAGGAAAAGAAGCAAAATCTCCTTAAAATTGATGGCATCGGAAATGTTACAATAAGCGATTTGTTTAAACCCCATCATTTAAAGGAAGCTGAAAAGGAAATCGATTTTATAAAACAGAATGACATTAAAGTGTCTTATTTTCAGGAAAATGATTATCCCGAAAGTTTAAAACACTGCATTGATGGCCCTATTTTGCTTTTTCAAGTTGGAAACTTCAATTTACAAAACCAGCCTATTGTTAGTATTGTGGGCACACGAAAAATCACCACAAGTGGAGTGGCTTTTTGTGAAAATTTAGTAGAGCAATTAGCGCCATACAATCCAATAATTGTTTCGGGATTTGCTTATGGTACAGATATTACCGCACATAAAGCTGCAATAAAAAACAATTTGCAGACTATTGGCTGTTTGGCACATGGGCTCAATCAAATTTATCCCAAAGTGCATAAAAAGCATATGGTTGATGTGGAAAAGAACGGTGGGTTTTTTACCGATTTTTGGAGCAGTGCTACATTTGAGAGGAACAATTTTTTAAAACGTAACCGTATTATTGCCGGTTTAAGCGAAGCGACCATTGTTATTGAATCGGCCGAAAAGGGCGGAAGTTTAGTAACTGCCGATATTGCCAATTCGTATAACCGAGAGGTGTTTGCCGTGCCGGGGAGAACCACCGATAGCCAAAGCACAGGTTGTAATAATTTAATTAAACATCAAAGAGCGCATATGCTTACAGTACCTGCAGACATACCGTATATTTTAAATTGGGAACTTGAGGGCAAAGTAAAACCAACAGTACAAAAACAATTATTTGTTGAACTGGACGATACAGAAAAAGCCATTTACAATTTCTTAAAGGAAAACGAAAAAGAACAGTTGGATATGATTGCCCTAAATTGCCAAATCCCTATTTTTAAGGTGGCCAGTGTTTTGTTAAATATGGAACTAAAAGGGGTTGTGCGCCCGTTACCAGGAAAAATGTTTGAACTGGTTTGACTTGTCATTCCTGCGGAGGCAGAAACCTTATAAAAATTGTTACAATTTTGATTTAATCCTTTATATGCTCATCAAATGAATCAGAGATTCCTGCTTCCACAGGAATTTGTTAATACCCAACCTTACCCCTAACGCGCTTTAAAACATCATCGGCCACTAATTTTGCCTTTTTTGCACCTAACGCTAATGCGTCATCAATCTCGCTGAGGTTGTTCATATAGTGGTTGTAGCGTTCGCGTTCAGTTGCGAATTTTTCAATAATCAATTGGAATAATGCTTGTTTAGCATGGCCGTAACCATACCCGCCATTTTCGTAATTGGCTTTCATAGTTTCGATTTGTGCTTCATCGGCCAATAAACTATAAAGTGCAAAACAATTACAGGTTTTCCAATCTTTGGGTTTTTCAAGTGGCGTACTATCAGTTTGAATACCCATAATTTGTTTTCTAAGCTTTTTATCAGCCAAGAAAATATTTATGGTGTTGTTTCGGCTTTTGCTCATTTTTTCACCATCTGTTCCTGGAATAAGCATGGTGTTTTCCTGTATTTTTCCTTTAGGTAAAACAAATGTTTCGCCCATTTTTGTATGGAATCTAGAGGCCACATCACGGGTCATTTCAATATGTTGTAGTTGATCTTTCCCTACTGGAATGATTTCAGCATCATATAACAAAATATCGGCAGCCATTAGCATGGGGTAAGAAAAAAGTCCAGAATTGACATCTTCAAGTCTGTCGGCTTTGTCTTTAAAACTGTGGGCCAAGGTTAGTCGTTGGTATGGAAAAAAACAGCTTAAATACCAAGAGAGTTCAGTAACTTGCGGAATATCGCTTTGCCTGTAAAACACTGTTTTGTCAATGTCCAGCCCAAAAGCTAACCATGTTGCAGCCGTTGAATAGGTGTTTTCACGAAGCGTTTCGGCATCTTTAATTTGTGTTAAGGTGTGCAAATTTGCAATAAATAAAAACGAATCATTTTCAGGGTTATTGGCCATATCAATCGCGGGGATAATGGCACCTAAAATATTCCCTAAATGTGGTGTTCCTGTACTTTGTATTCCTGTGAGTATTCTTGACATAGTGTTATTTCCACGGAAGTGGGAATCTCATTAAAGTTAATCTTTAGCTTGATGTTCGGGCAAAGGTAATTTTTTTAATAGAATTGCTCAATACAATTATGTATTTTTGGATTCGATGAAAATTTTTAAAAACATTTTTTATACGCTATACCGCATTTGGTTTTATGTATTGGTCGCCTTACCAATTGTTGCTTTGTTTCCGGTGCTGTTAATCTCTATTTCAAAGGAATCTTGGTATCCTTTCTTTTTTAAACTGGCGCGGTTTTGGGCTAAATTCATATTGCTGGGTATGGGTTTTGTTTATAAAATTGAACGTAATGAAACTCCGGAAATGGAAAAAAGTTACATGTTTGTTGCTAACCACACTTCGATGGCAGATATTATGCTTATGCTCGTTTCAGTTAAAAACCCCTTTGTTTTTGTGGGTAAAAAGGAATTGGCTAAAATTCCATTATTTGGTTTCTTTTACAAACGAACTTGCATTATGGTAGACCGGTCGTCGGTAAAAAGCAGGCAAGCGGTTTTTCTAAGAGCGCAACGTAGATTACAGTCGGGTTTGAGTATTTGTATCTTTCCTGAAGGTGGCGTGCCAGAAGAACACATTATACTTGATGAATTTAAAGATGGCGCTTTTAGGTTAGCCATTAACCATCAAATACCTGTTGTGCCTATTACTTTTGCTGATAATAAAAAACGTTTTTCTTATACTTTTCTGAGTGGTAGCCCTGGAAGGATGCGCGTGAAAACCCACCAATTTTTACCTACTGAAGGTTTAACGATTGCAAACACCAAGTCGTTAAATAATAAGGCTAGAAATATTATTTTTGACCAATTAAGAAGATTTAATCAAAAGACATGAAAAAAACTGCTCCTATCAGGAGCAGTTTTTTCGATATTCGTTTTACGAAATTGTCATAGAACCAATATCAAGATCTAACTAAAAAAAATCTAAAATTTTATTGCAAATCCAGTATAAACACCAATAAAGAATGGTGTGAAATTACCTGATGTATTGTTAAACGTATTGAACTGGTATTTAAACATGGGCTCTAAATTCAAATCGAATTTTTTAGAGACTTTATAATTTAAACCCAGACCAAAATTAGCACTGTAGCTTACTTTATTGATGTTATTGGCTTCGCCTAAAAATACACGCGGGCCATTTTCGGCTTTGGAATATATTTCGTTGTTATCTAAAAAGAAAGAACTAAAACCACCTATAACATTTACGCCAAATTTTTTACCTAATAAGGTGTATTGAATCTCTAAAGGAACTTCTATGTACCCAAAAGCTTGATTAATTGTTGTATTTGAAGATAATAATGCTTGTGGCAAATCTCCAGCAGCCACAGATTCCGAACTTACCACAGAGTAGCCAGATGCATTTCCAGAATTTACATTTTGTAAGGCACTACTACTCGAACTTAATCCAACAGACTGGTATAAAATGATGTCGTTGGTATTATACCCCAAATTAACTTTATTGATACCTGAACGAATCTTCACTTTATTGGTAACGGCATAGCTGGCCGTAATACCATAACTCATGTTGAGATCCCCGCTTTTTGAGTTGCTGTTGAACTGGGGGTCAATTGAAGAACCTTCACCTAGAGTGTTAAAGTAAACTGGCGCTGCATTTGGCGCTATGCTCCATTTATTTCGTTGATTAGTGGTCTTTTCTTTTAAAATGTCTTTATTGTTTTCAAGAGCCTCTTCAATGGTCAACGGGCTTTCATCACTGTTAGCTTCTGAAACTTGCTCGGGGGGTACATTGGTTTTAGTCTTTGCAAGTCCTGAATTGTTATCGTCTGAAGCATTGTTAATTAGTTCTTTGGCGTTTTCTTTATCAACTAGTTGATTTTTGTCGTCACTTTGTTCATCATTTGAAGATACTATAGCATTTTTATCTGACATTTCATTTAAAAGTGATTTGGTATCAATTTTATCTTCAGATAAATTAGCCACTGCTTCATTTTCATTTGAATTAGTTAAATGAGATTTAATGTTTTCTTTTTTGGTTGGTGCTAACTTCGAGTTGTTTTTTATTTTAACTGTTGAAGGTTCTGTTTTAGCAACCGATGTTCCGTTAGTTGGAACAACATCTTCTGGTGCCGTCTGGTTGTCTTCAACAAAATCTTCCTCTGGACTGAGGTTCTCAGTCGCAATACTTTCTGTATGGTCAATTTGATTCAAGTTGTTTAACGGGGAGTTGCCATCCGTTTTAACCTCTTCATTGGGTACTTTTTTAGTGTCAACAACGGGGTTCGGGTTGTTGTTTTCGTTGTTGAAAAAGAGTCCGCCAACGGATAAAAAAATCAAAAGCAAGGCTGCAACACCAGCGTAACGCCACCAAATCGGAATAACACGACGCTTGTTCTTTTTTTGGTTAAGCTTTGATTCGATATTTTTCCAAACAGCATCACTGGGCTGGGCTTCAAAATCTTTGAAACCTTCTTGAAATAATCGGTCTATGTGCTTTTTGTCACTCATTATAATAGTTGTGAACGATGTGTTATTTTATTGCTTTCAATGGTTTGTTTTAAAATCTGTCGGGCACGTGCCAAATTTGATTTTGAGGTACCCACCGTTATTTCTAGCATCTTTGCAATGTCTTTATGCGAATAGCCATCCAATACATAAAGGTTGAAAACCAATCGGTACCTGTCTGGTAATTCCTGAATGATTTTTAACAAAAAATCAATAGAAACGGTATCTTCTTCAACTTCAACTTCAACATCTTCAATGTTGTCTTCATTAATAATGTCAAAAACCTTTTCGTTTCTGTAACGCTGCAATACGGTGTTTACTGTAATACGCTTAATCCAGCCTTCAAAAGAACCTTTATGCTTATACTGTTCAATTTTTTCGAAAATGGTTAAAAATGCGTCTTGCAGATTGTCTTCTGCTTCGGCATAGTTTCTCGAATACTTTAAGCATACCGCGAACAACTTGTTGGAATACAACTTATATAATTCGCTTTGTGCTTGAGTATTTTCAACTTTACAATTTTCTATGAGTTGGTCTAAACTCAAATTAAACATGTATTAATTAAAACCCGTTTTTTACTCAACAACCGGAACTTCAATAGTTAAATACTGAGATTCATCATTTTCATCTTTACCTTGCCAGAATTTAAAAATATAAGAACCGTTACTGGTTACTATAAAGTTAAGCGTGGCTTCGGTTAGAACATCTTCGAGAGTTTCGCAGTCACTACTTTCAAACACATAGTTTATTGGAGCTACGGTGCGTTGATTGTTTTCTTTCTGATAGTAGAACTCCTTAAAACCATGGCATGTAGATGGCCTGAAATACGATACTGTAATTGGGTAGGTTTCCCCCATTACAAACTCATCAGGAATGTCTACACTTTCAACTGGTAATACCTCAAAACTATAGCTCGTGCCGTCGTCGTTAACGCTACATGAAACGACAAACCCGAGTGCTAAACAAAGTAAAGCAAATTTTTTCATAGCAAATAAATTTAGGGTTAAATACATGTTTGCACTATGTAGATACCTAATTTATAAAAAGGTTGCGTGAAAATGATGCTTTTTTATTGTAATTATTTAAAAAAGAGTGTTTTAAACAAAAACCCCGCTTTTGCGGGGTTTTTTGTGTTATTTTTCGGAAACGGCTTTTCTAACCTTTTCTTCCAGTTCATCCATAAGTTCTGGATTATCTTTTATCAAAGCTTTTACGGCATCGCGACCTTGGCCTAATTTGGTTTCGTCGTAACTAAACCACGAACCGCTTTTCTTTACAATTTCGTATTCTACGGCCAAATCCAAAATTTCACCTACTTTGCTAACGCCTTCGCCGTACATAATATCGAACTCAGCCATTTTAAAAGGTGGGGCTACTTTATTTTTAACCACTTTTACACGGGTTTTGTTTCCGGCTACATCACCATTGGTTTCTTTAATTTGAGTAGATCGGCGAATATCCAAACGTACGGAAGCATAGAATTTTAAAGCATTACCTCCTGTTGTGGTTTCTGGGTTACCAAACATGACACCAATTTTTTCACGTAATTGGTTGATGAATATTACTGTACAGTGGGTCTTGCTAATGGAAGCAGTTAATTTTCTTAAGGCTTGCGACATTAATCTAGCATGTAGTCCCATTTTAGAGTCGCCCATTTCGCCTTCAATTTCACTCTTTGGTGTTAAGGCTGCTACCGAATCGATTACAACAATATCAATAGCCCCAGAACGAATAAGATTATCGGTAATTTCTAAAGCTTGCTCTCCATTATCGGGTTGCGAGATTATTAAATTTTCAATATCCACACCTAATTTTTCAGCATAAAAACGATCGAAAGCATGTTCAGCATCAATAAAAGCAGCAATTCCACCAGCTTTTTGGGCTTCGGCAATAGCATGTAACGTTAAGGTGGTTTTACCTGATGATTCTGGCCCGTAAATTTCTATCACACGGCCACGTGGGTAACCGCCAACACCTAGGGCTATATCCAATCCTAATGACCCCGAAGAAATGGCATCTACATCTTGTACGGCGGCATCGCTCATTTTCATTACGGTACCTTTGCCGTAAGCCTTGTCTAATTTATCTAGGGTAAGTTTTAATGCTTTTAATTTAGCGTCTTTTTCACTGCTCATTTTCAATTTTTTTCTAAAATTATGCTTGCTAAAGTACTACAACTTTTTGGCATATCACAATAATAGTTTTCAACATAAATTTTAAAAAAAGGAATTTTATTACGCAACCTTTTAGTAAGATTTGCATCTTATGCCTAAAGAGGAAAAATTTTGCTATCAAATTTACCAAACGAGTTTTGAAAACAGACTAACTCAAACTCAGTAAAAGGCACTTAGGCACTATGTTTAGGTGCTTTTTTTATTGATTAAAAGGGTATTTCTTCTTAAAATTGTACTTTTGCAGCCTAAAATATTTCTTTGTTCCGCATTATGCGGCTTTAACCTTAAAATTAGTATAGCATGCAACTGTACAATAAATTAAGCGCAAAAGAAAGGGCAGAATTAATCGAAAAAGCCGGAAAAGACCGATTAACGCTTTCTTTCTATAAGTACGCTAAAATTGAAAATACACAAGAATTTAGAGATCAGCTATTCCTGGTTTGGGACCAATTGGATGTCCTAGGTCGCATTTATGTAGCTGCCGAAGGTGTTAATGGACAATTATCGCTTCCTGCCGATAGGTTTAACGAATTCAAAACGCATTTAGATTCCATATCTTTTTTAAAGGATATTAGGCTTAATGTTGCGGTAGAACAGGATAACATGTCGTTTTTAAAACTGAAGGTTAAGGTGCGTAACAAAATTGTGGCCGATGGCTTAAACGACGACACGTTTGATGTTACCAATAAAGGTGTTCATGTTGGTGCTGAAAAATTCAACCAACTGATTGAAGATGAAAAAACGGTTTTGGTCGATATGCGCAACCACTATGAAAGCGAGATAGGACACTTTAAAAATGCCGTAACGCCAGATGTTGATACGTTTCGTGAGTCTTTAGATATTATTGAAGAAGATTTAAAAGAGCATAAAGAAGACAAGAATCTCGTGATGTATTGCACTGGTGGTATTCGTTGCGAAAAGGCGAGCGCCTATTTTAAGCATAAAGGTTTTAAAAATGTTTTTCAGTTAGAAGGCGGTATTATTGAATACACCCGACAGGTAAACGAAAACAAATTGGAGAATAAGTTTTTGGGAAAGAACTTTGTTTTTGATGAGCGCCGAGCAGAAAAAATTAGCGAAGACGTTATTGCACAATGTCACCAATGCGGCGCACCTTTCGATGTGCATACCAACTGTGCCAATGATGCTTGCCATTTACTTTTTATTCAATGCGATAAGTGTAAGGAAGAAATGAATAATTGTTGTTCAAACAATTGCAAAGAAATACACGCTTTACCATACGAAGAGCAAAAAACTCTCAGAAAAGGCCAGGGAAATAGTAACGACATCTTTAAAAAAGGCCGGGCAGACCATTTGCCTTACAAAAAGGATTTAAGGAACATCTTCGAAACCCTAAAAGCAGATAAAATTAAATCTTAAGCCATGCAGAATATAGAGTTAATGGCACCTGCTGGTAATTTTGAATCGTTGCAGGCTGCTTTAGATAATGGTGCAGATTCCATTTACTTTGGAGTTGAGCAATTGAATATGCGCGCAAGGGCATCGATGAATTTTACCTTAGAAGATTTGCCCGAAATCGCAAAACGTTGCAAAGCCAAAAGTGTAAGAACGTATTTAACATTAAACACCATTATTTACGACCATGACCTATCGATTGTAAAAACCTTGATTAAAAAAGCTAAAGAAGCTGATATAACAGCAGTTATTGCTATGGACCAGGCCGTGATTATGGCAGCACGCGAAGCTGGTATGGAAGTGCATATTTCTACTCAAATCAACATCACAAATATTGAAACGGTAAAGTTTTACGCCATGTTCGCCGATACTATGGTGCTTAGTCGTGAATTGAGCTTAAGGCAAGTAAAAAAGATTACCGAGCAAATAGAAAAGGAGCAGGTAACAGGCCCTTCGGGTAAACTGGTAGAAATCGAAATTTTTGGACATGGGGCACTATGCATGGCTGTTTCTGGGAAGTGCTATCTAAGTTTGCATTCTCAAAATTCATCTGCCAATAGAGGGGCGTGCAAGCAAAATTGCCGAAAAAAATATACTGTTGTAGATCAGGAAACTGGTTTTGAAATGGAGCTGGATAACGATTATATCATGTCTCCAAAAGATTTGTGTACCATCGACTTTTTAGATGAGGTAGTCGATGCTGGAATAAAAGTGTTGAAGATTGAAGGACGGGGGCGAGCACCAGAATACGTGGCCAAGGTTATTAAATGTTATCGGGAAGCTATCGACAGTCTTGAAAATGGCACCTACAGCAAAAATGAAGTGATTTCTTGGATGCAAACCTTAGAGACCGTTTACAACCGTGGGTTCTGGAGTGGCTATTATTTAGGTCAAAAACTGGGTGAATGGAGTAAAGGCTCGGGGTCTCATGCCACCCAAAAAAAAGTTTATATCGGTAAGGGTGTGCACTTCTTTCCTAAGGCAAAAGTGGGTGAATTTAAAATTGAGGCCTATAATATAAACGTTGGAGATACCGTGTTAGTTACTGGGCCCACCACTGGAGCACAAGAGTTGGTTGTGACAGATATGATGGTTAACGACGAAAACAACTCCCAAGGTATCAAAGGCGATTCGGTAACTTTAAAACTGCCATTCAGGATTAGGCAATCTGACAAACTTTATAAAATTGTAGTAAATAAAGTAGAAGCCTAATGGTCGTCATCACATTACAAAGAAAAAAATGCATTGGCTGTAATTACTGCGTTGAGTTGGCGCCAAATCAGTTTCAAATGTCAAAAAAAGACGGTAAATCGGTATTGTTGCATTCCAATGAAAAAAAAGGTTTTTTCACTTTAAAATCAAACGACGAGTTAATTTTAGATGATTGTGACAATGCCGCAAAAGCATGCCCCGTTAAGATTATATCTGTTAAGCAGGTTTAAACCCGTAAAATATTATTTTAATAGTTCATCGCACACAGATTATTACCAGCTTCTTTTTTTAAGTACTGCAAATAATCATATATTTACAAATCGAAAACACAATTTTAACCATCATTCGTAATAATCTAATTATTAACGAATTCAATATATAAAAACATATGGCCTGCGCTAGTTGCACAACTAAAGACGGTTCCCCAAAGGGCTGCAAAAACAACGGTACCTGTGGTACAGATAGTTGTAATAAATTAACCGTTTTTGATTGGTTGGCAAACATGTCGCTTCCCAGCGGAGAAAAGCCATACAATTGGTTTGAGGTTCGTTTTAAAAATGGACGAAAAGAGTACTACCACAATTTAGATAATCTCACTTTAAGTATTGGCGATATTGTGGCTACCCAAGCAAAATCTGGTCACGATATTGGCATGGTTACCCTTACGGGGGAATTGGTGCGCGTTCAAATGAAGCGCAAAAACATTCCCGATAAGGTTGAAGAAGGTTTAAAAATATACCGAAAGGCCAGCCAGAAAGACATCGATATTTGGCAAAAAGCCAGAGATAGGGAAGAAGCTATGAAAGTGAAAGCCCGCCAGTTTGCTATCGATTTAAGGTTGCAAATGAAAATTTCCGACATCGAATTTCAGGGGGATGCCAGTAAAGCTACTTTTTATTATACAGCAGAAGAGCGCGTAGATTTCAGAGAACTAATCAAAGTTTTTGCACGAGAGTTCAGAACCCGAATTGAAATGAAGCAAGTGGGTTTCCGTCAAGAGGCGGCAAGACTTGGGGGTATTGGGTCATGTGGGCGCGAATTGTGCTGTTCTACTTGGTTAACCGATTTTCGCTCGGTAAGCACATCGGCAGCGCGCTATCAGCAGCTGTCCTTAAATCCGCAAAAGTTAGCAGGGCAATGTGGTAAGCTAAAATGCTGTTTAAATTACGAGCTTGATACGTACCTAGATGCGTTAAAAGACTTTCCAAAAACCGATACAAAGCTTTATACCGAAAAAGGAACGGCAGTATGCCAAAAAACAGATATTTTCAAAGGTCACATGTGGTATGCCTATGAAGGCGAATGGATGAACTGGCACAAAATAACTACCGATCAAGCCAATGAAATTATCGAATTGAATAAGCAAAATAAAAAAATTGCTAGCCTTGAAGAATATGCTTCAGATGTAGTTGAAGATACTAAAAATGAGTTTGAGAACGTTGTAGGTCAAGATAGCTTAACAAGGTTCGATAGTCCAAAACGAAATAAAAAACGTAAAAGTAATAGAAGAAAGGGCAATCGAAGAAATAACAGAAATGCTCCAGCCAATAACGATGGTCAAAAGCAAAACCAAGCCCAAACGCAACAGCAGGGACAAAAAAATAAAAGGAGAAGAAAAAACAATAAACGAAAACCTCAAAACAGTAAAAATGCTGAAAAATAGAGTCTGGTTATCTTTTGCAATAGGGGCCTTGTTTTTTGTTTCGTGCGACTCCAACCGTGTTTTCGATACATACAAATCGGTACCTAATAAATGGCATAAAGATTCTATAGTTAGTTTTAAGTTTAACCCGCCAGATTCAACCAATGCCTATAATTTGTTTGTTAATTTACGCAATACCAATGCCTATAAATACAACAATTTATTTTTGATTGTTGAAATGGTATTTCCGCATGGCAAAACCGTAAAAGACACTTTGGAATATAGAATGGCCGCACCCGATGGAAAACTATTAGGAACAGGCCATACCGATGTAAAAGAAAACAAATTATGGTACAAAGAAGACGTAGTGTTTAACGAATCGGGGGATTATACGGTTAGCATTCAACATGCCATGAGAGAAACTGGAAAGGTAAATGGAGTAAAGGAACTGGAAGGTATTACCGATGTTGGTTTTAGAGTAGAAACCCTGAATACAAAATAAAATATTTATACTTAGTCTTTTGGCTTTATTCAAGAAAGTCTAAAGTCGAAGTTTTTTTTAATAAGTAGTACATGGCAAAAGCAAAAAAAGAACCTAAAAAAGCAACCCCAGATTTTTCAAAGTACATCCGCTGGTTCTGGATGCTGTTTCTAGGAGGCATAATAGTCGTAGTATTAATATTTTTAATGGCCTCTTGGGGCTGGTTGGGAAAAATGCCAGACCACACGCAATTGGAAAACCCACGAACCAATTTAGCGACCGAAATTATTTCTTCAGATGGACAAACCTTAGGTAAATTCTATTTTAACGATAATCGAACACCCGTAAGTTATAACGATTTACCAGAGCATTTAGTGAATGCCTTAATAGCCACTGAAGATGAACGTTTTCATGAGCATTCGGGTATTGATGCCCGAGGCACGTTACGGGCTGTGGTGAAATTAGGAAGCAGTGGAGGAGCCAGTACTATTTCACAACAGTTGGCAAAACAGTTGTTCCATGGTGAAGGTTCAAGAAATATTGTAGAGCGTATACTTCAAAAAATAAAAGAATGGGTTATCGCTATACGTTTAGAGCGCCAATATACCAAAGAAGAAATTATAGCACAGTATTTCAATATTTACGACTTTTTAAATAATGCCGATGGTATTCGTAGTGCATCGCGAATTTATTTTGGAAAGGAACCAAAGGACCTAAACCTTAAAGAATCAGCTATGTTGGTGGGGATGTTTAAAAATTCGGCGTTGTATAACCCCAGAAGAAACCCAGTTGGTGTGAAAAATAGACGTAATGTGGTTTTAGCTCAAATGGCGGAAAATGACTATATCAATGAAAAGTTAAAGGACTCACTTCAGCAAACAGAACTCGATTTGAACTATACACCGGAATCACATCGAGAAGGAATTGCGACCTATTTTAGAGGCTATTTGGATGGTTTTATGAAAGAATGGATTGCAAATAATCCCAAACCTGATGGATCCAAATGGAATTTGTACAACGACGGATTGAAAATATACACCACTATCGATTCTCGTATGCAACAACATGCCGAAGATGCCGTGCAGCAGCATATGGCTAAGTTACAAGCCGAATTTTTTCACCAAAATACACCAGATAGAAATCCAACAGCACCTTTTTTAGATCTGGATCAAACTGAAATTGACGATTTGATGAACCGTTCTATAAGGCAATCAGAACGTTGGAGGCATATGAAATATGATTTAAAAAAATCTGATGAAGAAATTAAAAAATCTTTTCAAAAACCAACCCAAATGACGGTTTTTCAATGGAAAGATGGGCAACCTTCAGAGTTTGATACCATTATGAAACCAATCGATTCCATGAGGTATTACAAGTCATTTTTACGAACCGGTATGATGTCTATGAACCCCCAGACAGGTCATGTAAAAGCATGGGTTGGAGGGGTAAATTACAGACATTTTCAGTACGATATGGTAAAACAAGGTAAGCGCCAAGTGGGTTCAACCTTTAAACCTTTTGTTTATGCTACAGCTATAGATCAATTACATTATTCGCCCTGTGATGAGTTTCCAGACGTGCCTTTTTGCATTGAAGCCAACAAATATGGAAATCCTAAGGAGTGGTGTCCAAGTAATTCTAATGGCGATAATGATTACGGAGGAACACGGACATTAAAAAATGCTTTGGCAAATTCTGTAAATACCATAACGGCCCAATTAATGGATAAAGTAGGTCCACAAACGGTGGTAGACCTAGTGAAAAAGTTAGGTGTTGACTCTAATGTACCCGTTGTTCCATCGATAGCATTAGGTACTCCAGACATAAGTGTTTATGAAATGGTTGGGGCTTACTCTGCATTTGCCAATCAAGGGGTTTATACAAAGCCGGTAATGGTAACCAATATTGAAGATAAAAACGGGACCATTTTATATCAGTTTAAACCCGAAACAAGAGATGTACTTAGTGCTGAATCGGCTTATGTGACTGTTAAGCTTTTAGAGGGTGTTACTCAAGGTGGATCTGGGACAAGACTACGTGGTAATTGGGCTGTAAATAATCAAGTTTATAAAGAAGTAATTACAGGTTATCCATATGAATTTACTAATCCCATAGCTGGAAAAACAGGAACCACACAAAACCAAAGTGATGGTTGGTTTATGGGCATGGTGCCCAATTTAGTTACAGGGGTTTGGGTAGGTGCGGAAGATAGAGCCGCTCACTTTGCTAGCATTACTTATGGTCAAGGTGCAACCATGGCCTTGCCGATCTGGGGGTCGTACATGAAGAGTTGTTATGCGGACCCTGAATTGAATATTTCAAAAGAAGAGTTTATTGAACCTGAAAATCTTTCTATACGAGTGGATTGCTCCACAGCACCAGATAAAGATGGTAGCGACAACCCGAATCCAGTTGAAGACACTGCTGATGATTTGGATTTTGGGTAAGATTTTTAATTTTTTCATGATTTAAAATCGAATGGGAAAAAAGGGTCCAATGCCAAATTTTGAAACAATTGACGATTACATCGCCAATCAACCGAAAGAGGCACAAACTGTTTTGAATGAATTGAGGGGCATAATAAAAGGTGCTGCTCCAAATGCTGTTGAGGCCCTGAATTATAAAATACCGTGTTTTGAATTAGTTCCTGGAGGCAAGCGAGATCAGCAGATTATGATGGCCAGTTATTCAAAGTTTATCGGATTTTACCCGTTTCCAACTACAATGGCTAAGTTTTCCGACGAATTAAAGAACTATAAACAAGGAAAGGGTTCGGTTCAGTTTCCATTGAATAAACCTTTACCGAAAGAACTCATTGTCCGTATGGTTAAGTTTAGAAGGGAAGAGGTTCTAAAAACATGAAAATAAGTTTTTAATTTAATTCTTTTAAATCTTCTTTGCCAACTCCACAAAAAACTTGACAGATTCTGGGTTTTTCATCGAATCTACATTAATCGATTTTTCCAAAGGCATTTTCAATAAAATCTTTTTTATGGGGGCTTCCATTTTTTTTCCGCTAATGGTGTATGGAATATCTGATACTTCAACAATCTCATCAGGCACGTGTCGCGGTGAATACTCTTTTTTTAAATACTCCCTTATTTGGGTTTTAATATCTTCAGTTAATTCAATACCGGGCTTCATTTTAACAAATAATGGCATGTAATGCTTTCCACCGTCAAGCTCTAAATTCACAATTAGTGAATCTTCAATTGTTTTTATCTTATTGATTGTTCTATAAATTTCGCTGGTGCCAATGCGAATACCGTGTCTATTTAAAGTGGCATCGGAACGGCCATAAATAACAATACCTTTTGTTTTAGAATTGATTTTTATAAAATCGCCGTGACGCCATTTGCCGGGAAAATGTTCAAAATAACTTGCTCTATAACGATTTTTATTGTCATCATTCCAGAAATAAATAGGCATGGAGGGCATGGGCTTATCGATAACCATTTCACCTAAATCGTCTTCAATAGGTTTACCGTTGTCATCATAGGCATATAGCGATACGCCTAAAGCCCTACATTGTATTTCACCGGAATGAACTGCATAAAACGGTGTGCCACCCACAAATGCCGTGCAAACATCAGTGCCACCCGCCATAGAGCATAGCCAAACATCTTCTTTAATACTTTCGTAAACGTAATCGAAAGCTTCAAAAGGCAATGGTGCGCCAGTGGAACTTATGGAGCGAACGGTACTAAGATTACTTTGGTTTTTCGGTTCTATTTTCTTTTTCATACTGGCCACCAAAAACGGGGCACTGGTTCCAAAATGATTAATTTTTATTTCGTCTGAAAACGTCCAAAGTTTATTGAAATCAGGATAGGTTGGGCTACCATCATACAGAATAATGGTCGATCCCATCAATAAGGCCGACTGTAAAAAATTCCACATCATCCAACCGGTTGTGGTGTACCAAAAATAGCGTTCGCCTTGGTGTACATCGTTATGGAAGGCCATGTATTTTAAATGTTCCAACAAAATACCGCCATTAGAATGCACAATGGCTTTGGGCAGTCCAGTGGTACCCGATGAGTATAAAACCCAAATGGGGTGACTGAATTCAACGGGTTCAAAATTCAATTCTTTTGCTTTTGTGTTCAGCACCGTATTTATATTGACAAAATCTTTAGGGAAACCAGAAATGTCTTCTTTGGTTAAATATGGCAAAACAAGCACTTTTTGTACAGTTGGTAGTGCTTTGGCTATATCAATTGCTATGGTGGTTTTATCATAAGATTTTCCATTATAATAATAGCCATCGGTGGTTATAAAAACTTTAGGTTTAATTTGCTCAAAACGGTCAATTACGCTTTCAGTGCCAAAATCGGGTGAGGTGCTCGACCATATTGCCCCTATGGAATTAACCGCCAGAAATGAAATGGTGGCTTCTGGTACATTGGGCAAAAAAGCTACAACGCAGTTTCCTTTAGATACGCCTATTGATTTTAAATAGGACGCCATAGCAGCTACCTTGTCTTTTAAATCGTTCCATGATAATTCTGAATAATCGCCATGTTCGTTACTGAAAATGATGGCGGTTTCGTTGGTTAAATTGTGTCTGAAAATATGTTCGGCGTAATTAAGCTTCACGCCATCAAACCAGTTGAAATCCGGCATAGAGGTCATACTTAAAACCGATTTATATTCGCCGTATGATAACACATTAAAATAATGCCAAATACTTTCCCAGAAATCTTTTATATGGCTGACAGACCATTGCCATAAATCATCATAAGAATCAAAGTATAAGTTATGCTTTTGTTCAAGCCAAATTTTGTAATCAAATAAATGACTGTTTTCTTTAAAAGCAGTTGAGCCTTCCCATAGTTTTTTTTCAGACATCTTATAAAATATATAGTTCTATAAAGATAAGTAATCTATGAAGATCAAAAGGTTTGTCCATGTGATCAAAACCGTTTTTATTTGAAAGTAAGGCTTGAAAATATGGAGAAAATCCGACAAAATGTTAAATAAAAATGCATTTCATCGAAATTTTATGTTTTTAAACTGATTTATTGAAAAAAAGTTTGATATTAGCAGTCCCCAAAAACACCAAATTTAATAAATAGATTTCCCCAAATCTACCATAAATTTAAACTTATGAATATTGCAACAAATCTACCTGAACAACCTACTAATGATGAGAGCAAATTCAAAGAAACTCTTAATGAGAATTTGCAGTTTTTTAAAAGTTTAATTTACTTAACCAAGAAAGTATTCATGCTATAATCCTTTGGGTATAGCATGAATTAATTTTTTGGTGTATTCTTTTTTAGGCGAGCTGTAAATAACATCGGCGTCGTCCAATTCTTCAATTTTACCTTGATTCATTACTAGCAATTGGTCGCTCATATATTTTACAACGGCCAAATCGTGCGATATGAAAATATAGGTAAACCCAAAAGATTCTTTAAGTTCGTTAAGCAAATTTAAAACCTGTGCTTGAACTGATATATCTAACGCTGAAACCGACTCGTCACAAACAATAAGTTTGGGCTGCAAAGCAATAGTTCTGGCTATACCTATGCGTTGCCTTTGCCCTCCGGAAAACTCATGTGGGTAGCGATTAAAATAGTCTTGAGACAATCCTACACGATTTAGAATATCGATGGATTTTTCCTTTCGTTCAGCTTCCGAATGATACAGGCCATGAACCTTCATAGGTTCCATAATGGCTTGTCCTACAGGGATTCTTGGATTTAAAGAGGAATAGGGGTCTTGAAATATAATTTGAATGTCTTTTCTAAGTGCTCTGGTTTCGGATTTAGATAAATGGGTAATATCTGTGCCCTTATAAAGTATTTTTCCAGCTGTTGCTTTATCGAGTTGAAGTATGGCGTTTCCAAGGGTTGATTTTCCACAACCCGATTCACCTACCAAGCCTAAAGTTTCGCCTTCATATAACTTAAAACTAACGTCGTTTACGGCTTTAAATGTGCTGTGTTTAGAAAATAATCCAGATTTCGAAATGTATTCTTTCTCAATATTAATGACCTCTAAAAGTGGGGGTTTGCTATATATCGCCTTGTGATTCTTTTGGCGTTGTTCTTTCGTGACAATTTCGTTAGAAATAGAGCCCTTTAAATAGTCTTTAATGGTAGGCAGCGTTTTTAATCGAGTGTCCAATGAAGGGCGTGAGTTAATCAATGCTTTGGTGTAATTGTGTTGTGGGTTTTGAAATATTGCTGCTACAGAACCCTGTTCTACGATTTCACCTTTGTACATTACTAAAACTCTGTCGGCAATTTCAGAAATCAAGGCTAAATCATGAGTTATGAAAATAATACTCATTTTAGTTTCAACCTGCAAATCCTTTAAAAGGGCGATAATATCCTTTTGAACAGTAACATCCAGAGCTGTGGTTGGTTCATCGGCGATTAAAATATCCGGTTTGCAGGCAATAGCCATGGCAATCATAACACGTTGTTTTTGTCCACCAGAAATTTCATGTGGATAGGCTTTGTAAACACGTTCTGGGTTGGGTAATTTTACTTTTTCAAAAAGATGAATGGTTTCAGTTTTAGCTTCTTTTAGAGATAATTGGATGTGCTGAAATAATATCTCCTCAACTTGTTTTCCACAAGTCATAGAAGGGTTTAAAGAACTCATGGGTTCCTGAAAAATCATGGATATTTTATTGCCTCGTATGTTTTGAAAGGCTTTGTCGGACAGACCGATTAAATTTTGGTCATGGTAAATGATTTCACCATTTGATATACTGGAAATTTTCTTTGGGAGAAGGCCAAGAATAGCTAAAGAAGACACCGATTTACCTGAACCCGATTCACCAACAATGCCTAATATTTTATTTTGGTTTAAGTAGTAAGATATGTTGTGAATTACTTCATTTTTTCCGAATGAAATGGAAAGGTTGTTTATGTTTAAAATTGGTTTGTTTTCCATTTTAAGTTTTGAATTCAGATAAAATAAACTTTTTAATTATTGATTTTGTTTGTAAGGTCTCGACTCCGCTCGAACTGATAACCGTTCTACTTAACTATCATTTTAGCCATTTAAATATGAATAATTTCATCGTTATGCAGTAACTCATCACCGCGCAAGCGTAAAAATATTTGTGCCACTGCAATAGTATCCTTTTCGCAATAGGTAATTATTCTATCAATTTCATTTTCTTCGTAATATACACGGTAAACTTCGCTACCGTCAATATCATCTTTTGGGGATGGTATGCCCAAAACATGAGTTAATAATTTTAAAGAGGTATAGGTTTTATAATCCCCAAATTTCCACAATTCTAAAGTGTCTAAATGCGGTACTTCCCATGGTTTTTTACCAAATAAATTTAGTTTATACGGCAGTTCAATATTGTGAATAATCATGCGGCGTGCAATGTACGGAAAGTCGAATTCTTTTCCATTGTGCGCACAAAGTAAGTGTTTGGTTTGGCTGAAATGTGAAATAAGTAAATTTTTAAAGTCTTTTAAAACTTTCACTTCATCGCCATAGAAAGAAGTTACTCGGAAGCTTCTTAAATCGTTTAATATATTGAAGTAACCCACCGAAATACAAACTATTTTGCCAAATTCGGCCCAAATCCCTGCTCGTTCATAAAATTCTTCCGCTGTAAAATCGTCTTTACGTTGGTATTTCGATTTTTGTTCCCATAGATCTTGAGCCGTTTTATCTAGTTCTGAAAAATTTTGGACTTCAGGGACCGTTTCAATGTCCAGAAATAGTATGTTTTCTAAATTGAGTTTTGAAATCATTTTTCAATCATTTTATAAGCTTCTTCAATATAAACACTCATGTCTATAGTAAAAGGCCTATTTCCTTCGTCTGACGAGGTGTGGTGGCCTAACCTAACTATAATAACGTTGTCCTCGGGTTCAACAATTACATATTGGCTATGATGACCGCGCATAATGAAAAAACTTTTGTCTTTATCTTTTTTTAGCCACCAGCCGTACCCGTATTCTGGACTTTCTTTAAAACGTGGTGTTGTTGATTTTGCAACAAACGTCGAATCTAAAATTTGCTTTCCATTCCATTTTCCATGGTCTTTATAAAGTTTACCAAAACGGGCAAAGTCTCTGGCGTTACTAGAAATACAACAGAACGTTTTAGCTAATCGGTTTTCAGCATCATCAACTTGCCATAAGGCATTTTGAGATGCCCCCATAGGTTTCCAAAAACTCTCAGAAAGGTACTTTGCTAATGGCATACCTGTTGCCTTTTGAATAATCATCCCTAATAATTGGGTATTGCCACTAAGGTATTCGAATTTTTCACCAGGAGTTTCAACAACTTTTAGGCTCAAAATGGTTTCAGCTAAATCATCGTCATAGTTAGCCCTAGCAGTAAGTGAAAAAGGGCTGGTGTAATGTTCTACCCAATCTAAGCCAGACGCCATTGATGCCAGGTCACCAACTGTTGTTTTTACATCGCCATATTCTGGATAAAAGTCAGTAATTGGTTGGTCTAAACCCTTAATGTAACCATCCATAATGGATTTGCCAAGTAAAGCAGAGGTGATGCTTTTGGTAACAGAAAAAGAGTTTGTTTTTGATTCCTTACTATAGTTTGGAGCGTACCATTCGTAGTAAATGCTATCGTTTTTAATAATTAAAAAAGCAACTGTTTCTAGCTCTTCATTAATTTTGTTTAAAGTTTGGGTAGCTTCTATTGTATTGTATTTTTTATGTAGTGCCCATTTATCTGTAACATCTCCTTTATTTATAGTATCGTTTTCAAAATAAGGGTAGTCATCAATGAATACGGTTTTGTGCCCTGTTAAGTAAACTACTTGTACACCACGGATAATGTATCCATAATCAAATATATACAGTAAAATTACAAGGAGTAAAATGGTTATAAATATCCATTTGACGGTTTTTTTTATATATTTCATTATAAGGTTGTTTAGTGCAAATAAATATAACAATTATAAGCGAACCGATTAAACCACATGAAAGATTTTTAAAAGACCGATTTCAATATAATTTTTAATCCCCAAGCCAAGGCCTCTTTGGATTCTCGATTGGTTAGATTACATACATCTTTTGTGCAAATGATAGATTCTATACCCATTAATGATGTAGCGGTTGAAATGAGATTGTTGTAAGTATGGCTATCTAGTTTATTTCGATAGGGAACTAGTGCAAGTTTTAGTGCAGCGGTTCTACGCGAGCCTCTCGGAGATTCTTTTTTATTAGAAACATCTTCTTTGAGATAAATACTTAAATATTTACGGAACCCAGGTTCGTTATCCAATGCTAAATCGTTAAAATAATTTTGGATGTATAGGATTCGCTCAATGATGGGAAGATCCTTTGTTTCTTGAAAAATAGTTGTTGTCGAGTTGGTAAAAATATCCAAACCTGCCTCAGAACATAGGATATCTATATTGGAAAAGTAGCGATAAATTGTGGCTCTTGAAATCCCAGATGCCTCAGCAACGACTTCTAAACTTAATTTTTTACCTTGTTGTAGAAGTTCCTTTGTAATATCAAGTATTTTACGTCTCGTTCTCTGTTTCTGTTTAGTGCGGCCTGTATTTATTGAAATATTACTCATGAGACAAATATCTTATAAATATTTGAAGATACAAAAATTTGTCATATATTTGTGAGACAAAAATCTTATAAACATGAAAACATTAGATTCTAAATGGGTTTTAGGACACAAGGTTACGCTTCATGATACAGCAGGCGACTACGATTTAGCCTTTGGAGAAACTCCAGCTGGGGTACCTGGCCCACCACCACATTTGCACGAACATTTTACCGAAAGTTTTTTAATTACCGAAGGGGAAATGGAATTTTTCATCAACGGAGAAATTAAGATTGTTAAAGCAGGCGAAAGTGTCAATCTGCCCCAAAATACATTGCATACATTTAGTAATAAGAGCAATTCGACTTGTAAATGGGTCAATATTCACAGCCCTAAAGGCTTTAGAAGTTTTTTCGAAACTATGGGAGTGCCAGAAGGCGAGGAAGACTCACAGCAAAAATCTATTGACAAGAGCATTATCAATAACGTGATGGCAACAGCTTCCGATTACGATATGCTAATAAAGCTTTAAAATAGTGACTGTTGTTTAGATGGGCTTTCGTGCTCCAAAAGCCATTTTTTACGGTACAAGCCACCGGCATATCCTGTTAAACTACCGTCGCTTCCAATAATGCGATGGCATGGAATTACAATCCATAGCGGGTTTTTACCATTGGCATTAGCCACGGCACGAATGGCCTTAACATCACCTAATTGTTTTGATAGTTCTAGATAGGAGACTGTTTTTCCGTATGGAACTTGTTCTAATTGTTTCCAAACCTTCTTTTGAAAATCGGTGCCTTCGGGAGTTAGTTTTAAGCTAAATTGTTTACGAATACCTTCAAAATATTCTTTAAGTTGAATCACACAATCTTCAAGTTCAATAGGAACAATGTCCGTTACTTTTTCTTCAGAATTCAACACGGTTACAGAAGCAATTCCATATGAATCACCTGTAATTTTAGTGAAGCCCAGAGGGGATTTTATGATGCAGCTCGGCATAATTAATCTGGGGTGTCAGTATCATCAAAAATACCTAATTTTTTCGCACGGCTTTCCCAGCTTTTTCTGGCCAGCAGCTGTAAATCTGAAACGTTATCGCTTTCATCCATAATTTCTAGACCGAGCAAAGTTTCTATAACATCTTCCATAGTTACCAATCCACTAACAGAGCCATATTCATCAACTACTAGCGCCATATGATTTCTACTTTCAATAAGTTTTTCAAAAAGTTTAGGAATAGGTATGTTTCGCCCAACAACAATAATGTTTCTTTTTAATTCCTCTAATTTTTTAGAGCCATTGTCCAGCGCCATTTCTTTAAAAATCTCATCTTTTAAAACAAGACCTTTTATATTATCAGGGTCATCAACATATACAGGAATTCTTGAAAACCTCAGGTTAAGGTTCTTTTTAAAAAACTCTTCAACTGTAGCGCTTTCGTCTTCAATTTTCATTACCGTTCTTGGGGTCATGATGTCTTTTGCAAACACCTCTTTAAAAGTCAAGAGGTTTTTAATAACCTTGCTTTCATTTTCTTGAAAAACGCCTTCTTCATGGGCCATATCGGTCATCATCATAAAACTTTCACGTGTTAAAACACTGCCGTGTCCAGTTCCTCCAATAAGTTTTGTAGTTAATTGAAGTAGCCATAAAATACCTGTCCACTTCAGTGGAAAAATCATAATAGTTAATGTTTTTGCCGCGAAATTAGCTAGTTGTTTCCAATAGGTAGCACCAATAGTTTTAGGAATAATTTCTGAAGCTACCAATATTAAAAAAGTCATGATGGCTGATACAATTCCAACCGTATTAATGCCAAATAACTCTAGTTTATAAGGTAGTTTTTCGGCCTCTATACCCACCATCATGGCACCTAAGGTGTGTGCAATGGTGTTTAGTGTTAAAATGGCAATTAAGGGCTTATCAACGTCTTTTTTTAAATGCTCAAGGGTTAGTGCGTAATCTTTGTTTTCGCGTTTTTTCACGTTTATAAAAGTGGGAGTAACACTTAATAGAACAGCCTCGAGGATGGAACATATAAAAGAAAAGAAAATAGAAATGGTTGCCCATAAAATTAGTGCGCTCATTAAATATTATTTGTTTTTACGAAGTTACAAAATCAAATAATATCGTTTAAACATTAATATGTGCTTATTGAATTTATTTTATATCCAGAAAAATCCCACCAGAAATTGATGGTTCTGTATAAATAATCTTTCCGCTAATAAGACCGGTAAAATTAAAGGAAACACCTAGTTTTTTAGTAATATAGTATGCTATTTCTCCACCAATACTAGTATATTCTATGTTGTTTGCGAAAATACTACCTTGACTGTTTTGTGCATTTAAACTCCCATTTTGCATAGATTGAACGATGTTAGAACGTGCGATAAGCCAAACTTTTTTGTTAAAAATATTGCCTCCAAGTTCTAAACCTGTTCTAAATTCATCTGAAAAACCTTCTGTTCTGTTGTTAAAGCCAACATAGGTTTTAGAGTAGAAGTTTGTATTAAAAAGTTTAAAAGGAACGCCTAAATTAACCCTTAAAAGCTGATTAAATTCACCGTCACCAGTTTGAAAGCTACCATCGCTACCACCACTGCTATTTCCTGTGGGAACACCTAAAACCAATGAGCCCGATAATGCAAGACTTTTTGTTTTTAACAACTTTAATTGCATAGTTAATTCTAAATCCCCGATGGAATTAAAACGTTCTCCTGAAGAAATGGTTTCTCCTGTTGTACCTGAAATAACATCATTTTCATAAGTTCCAGAAAAAAAAGGGAAGTAAACAATGGCGTCTATCTTATCGCTTATTCCGTAGGCTCCGTAAAAGTTGAAGTTGTATTGCCCTCTGGTAACATTGGGGTCTGTTTCTCCTGTATCTGTGTAGTGCTCATCAGACTCTAGATACCAAAAGGATAATTTATAGTACCCCTTGCCTTTACCTTTTGTCCATTGTGAATGACTATTTATTGAAAGGAGACAAAAAAATCCAATAACAAAAGCATTTTTTAAATATTTTTTCATAAAAAAGAAGAAGTTTTTTATTTATTCAATATCTCCACCGCCAACTTTAACACTGAAAGGTTCGCACCAATAGAGTAAGTATGAATAGTCGTTTATGCCCACATTTTCAATGGTGTAATTATGTGCTCCGCTAAAAACCTCTACTGGTCCTAAAGAGAGCGCATTGGCAACTGAGCTAGGGTTATTGGTTAAATATAAATACAAACCAGGTAAACTGGTTGAAGCCGTATAATCTTCAGAAATTGATAACAAAAGATTATTTGTATTCTCTATTTCGGTGAGCATAAAACTACCCGAAAGTTCATAACTGCTTGTAGTGGCAATATCTCCAGACTTACTATTTGATGTTGGCGCGTCATCATTCATTATTACATTTAAAACAGTACTGTTTTCAACAATAGAGCTATTTACCATTACCATAGCCTTTACGGTAGTTTGGCCTTCAGCGAGAGCATTAACTAAACCTTGTGAATTTATTGTGGCTACATTTTCGTTAGAACTCGACCAATCTATGTCTATGCTTTCTTGCTGACCAACATTATTAAAATAAGAAGCATTATATTGGTGTGTAGCAGATATAGAAAGGTTTTGTATTGGATTTAAAATTCGAACTTCACGAGGTACTTCATCATCTAAAATATCTTCGCCCTTACAATTGCTAAAAATTAGTGGAAATAATAATAAAAAAGCGATATAAGATTTTTTCATAACTCTAAGGTTTTCTTGGTAGTCGTAGCTTTAAAAAGCAACTTACAGGAAAAACCATAGAGATTCAATAATTGCGAAATAAAACTAAAGTAGTTTCACCACATCCTTAGCAAAATAAGAAGCTATAATATCGGCTCCTGCTCTTTTAATAGCGGTAACTTGTTCCATCATAACGGCATCATGATCTAACCAACCCTTTTCGGCGGCGGCCTTAAGCATGGCATATTCACCCGAAACTTGATACACAGCCACAGGTAGCTCGACTTCGTTTTTAATTTCGCGAACAATATCCAAATAGCATAACCCAGGTTTTACCATGACAATGTCTGCACCTTCATCAATATCCATTTCAGTTTCACGGATGGCTTCAAAACGGTTGGCATAATCCATTTGATAGGTTTTTTTGTCTTTTGGGATATCCATGGAATCTACCGGAGCAGAATCCAAAGCATCACGAAAAGGCCCATAAAATGCTGAAGCATATTTTGCCGAATAACTCATTATGCCCGTATTGGTAAACCCTTCATCTTCCAAAGCTTCACGGATGGTTAAAATGCGGCCATCCATCATATCGCTAGGTGCAACAAAATCAGCTCCAGCTTGGGCGTGCGATATGCTCATTTCTGCTAAAACATGGGTAGTTTCATCGTTTAGAATTTGTCCGTTTTCAATGATGCCATCATGCCCATAAGCCGAATAAGGGTCTAACGCTACATCGGTCATTACTAGCATATCCGGACACACATTTTTTACCGTTTTGATTGCGCGTTGCATTAATCCGTTTGGATTTAATGCCTCGGTGCCTTTATTGTCTTTTAGGTTATCGGGAACTTTTACAAACAGCAATACCGATTTTAAGCCTAGTTTCCATAGTTCTTTTACTTCATTTTCCAGTAAATCTAAACTGTAACGAAAGTAATTGGGCATGGATGGGATTTCATCTTTAGTACCCTTGCCTTCAACCACAAAAAGTGGGACTAAAAAATCGTTGGGTGTAATTATGGTTTCGCGAACTAGTGAGCGGATGGCTTCGTTTGTTCTTAGTCTTCTATTTCTTCTAAGTGGGAACATACTATATTTTTTATAGTCCAAATTTACGATTAAAATCGTCTGCTAATTTCATTAATTTTTTTGGGGCTTTAAAACGATAACCGATATAAAACTCTAAATAGGGAATCGTATCATCTTGTCTGGTATATCTATCCACATCGTGCTCTAGTATCAATAAATTTGAATTGATTCCACCAAAAAATGTTTCTGAATTATACCCTATAACGGCTCTTCCGGAAAACTCATAAAGCAAAGAAGTAATATGACCGTCACCAAGATTAGAACTGTGATTAACGCCTATTCCTGCCGAAGCTCCCAATGAGAACAAAAAGTTTTTATCAATAATCAAATTGTAGTAATAGGCAGGTGCAACAGCAATATCATATGAATAGGCATTCTCATTAAAACCTTCTTCATTCAGTGAGTATTTTGTGTAGTAATAGTAGAGCCTAGGAACAAAACTGCCTGTGCTTTTGGTTTGCCATTCATTTTGAAAACCGATAGCTCTAAAAGAAAAATTGTTGTTAAAAATATAGGATGTTGAACCACCAATTTTAAAGGTTTTAACCCCCGAAACCAACTCTTTTTGATTATTGATAATTAGGTAAAACCCTTTTTGATTATACAAATCTATGGTTTGCATCCATTGCTTTTGGAACATTCTAAAGTTTAGATTGAATAGTTTTGAATTTTTATTGTCTTTATTAGACTTTAGAAAGGTAGGTGAAAAGCCATAAGCAATTTCTAAACTCCTAAATAAAATCGAAGCGCCTAAGTATTCTCTAATATTTGGTTTTAGTCTGTAATTTAAATTTGTATCTGTCTCGTTAATAAAAAAACTATTTGAAGTATTTATTAAAGATATCCGAGTTGAGATTTTGTCTGGGAAAGTAGTGACGTATTCATTTTTTAAAATACTATCCTGTTGCGAAAAGGAATTAATCCCGCAAAAAAACATTAACGATAGCAAAAAATCTTTTACACCCAATCGACAGGTTTTTTTAATACTTCAATCAATTTTTCTTCTTCGCTACCAGCTTCTGGATGATGGTCATAAACCCATTGCACGTGTGGCGGAAGGCTCATTAAAATGCTTTCTATTCGTCCGTTGGTTTTTAGTCCGAACAGCGTGCCTTTATCATGTACCAAATTAAACTCGACATAGCGACCACGACGGATTTCCTGCCATTTACGCTGTGCTTCAGAATAAGATAAATCTTTTCTTTTTTCAACAATGGGCACGTAGGCTTCTAAAAAACTATCGCCCACCTCAGTTACGAAATCATACCAATTTCCCATGGTCATATCTTCTGAGGTTTTGCAATAATCGAAAAACAAACCACCTATGCCACGGGCCTCATTTCTATGGGTGTTGTAAAAGTACTCGTCACAGCGTGCTTTATATTTTGGATAAAATCCTGTGTTATGCTTATCGCATGCGGTTTTGCAGGTTTGGTGAAAATGTTTGGCATCGTTTTCAAACAGATAATAAGGCGTTAAATCCTGTCCGCCACCAAACCAGCTGTCTACAATTTTGCCGTTTTCGTCGTACATTTCAAAATAGCGCCAATTGGCATGAACCGTTGGAACCATAGGGCTTTTGGGATGGAGGACTAAACTCAATCCACAAGCAAAAAAATCAACATCACCAACCTTAAAATAGGCTTGCATCGATTTTGGTAACTTGCCATGTACGCCCGAAATATTAACGCCGCCTTTTTCAAAAACATTACCATTTTCTATGACCCTTGTTCGGCCGCCGCCACCTTCCGGCCGGTCCCAAACATCTTGTTGGAATTTTGCCTTTCCATCAACAGCTTCCAGTTTTGAAGTTATGGTATCTTGTAAATCTTGTATGTATTGATAGAATTTGTCTTTCATTGGTTATTCAATTTCATCATATAGTTCATATAACTCCATGTCCAGAGCATTTCCGCCTGGTGGCGCGTGTTCTTTTTCGAGGGTTTTAATCCAAGTAAAATTACAATTTTCTGCCACTTTTATGCTTGCTGAATTCGTTTTATGGACTATAATTTGTAATGTTCTTAAGTTTAATTTTTTAAAAGCATAATCAGACAACAGTTTAATGGATTTTGTGGTGATGCCTTGACCTTCAAAATTATAATCGATGCAATAGGCGAATTCAGCTTGTTTTTTATGCCAATCAATTGCTTTTAGGTAGATTAAACCTGATATTGTTTTTGAGTGATTATATTTTAATGTGAACAGAAATTCTTCTTTCAGTTCAAATTGCTTCACTTGTTTTTCAACAAATATTTTTGATAAATCTGGTGTTGAATTTTGTTGTAATGTTTTTGGAAAATACCGCTTTAATCGGTTTTCATTGGCCACAACAAAATTGCAAATGTTCCAATAGTCTTCAATTTGTATGGGTTGAATATTGAAGTCACCAAAACTAAGCATTTGCTGTTGTCGGTTTTAGATTTAAAGCGTCGACTGTTTTTACAGATGCAGCAGTCACCGATAGTGGCAAGACTAAAATAACCCCGATAATGGGAACCAAAAGACATAACATAAAAATAATACCATTACCAATAGCTAAGCCACGGTGTTTACGAACAAACTGAACACTTTGTTTGTATTGAAAATGGCGTTCTAAGGTGTAATCCATATTACCGAAACCAGCATAATAGGCCTGAACCAAAAACAACAATATGGTTGAAAATATATTGATTACAGGAATGAATTTCAAGAACAAAATAGGAATGGTTAAAAGCAATTCCATTATTAAGTTTCTGCCGTTAATTTTTATACCGCGCCACAACTGCTGCATAAATGTTGTGTTTCTGTGTGAATGCGGAACATTACCGGAAAAATGAGCTTCAATTTTTTCGGAAACCGGGCTCATAAACGGTGCAGAAAGGGCCATAATAATATGTTTGAAAAGGATAAGGCCAATAACGATAATGATAAGTCCGCCAATGAAATTACTGATGGTTGAAAAAGTTTCTTTACCCCAGTCCCAAATCCAAATTTTAGAAATGAAGCGGCCAACATTATCAGATAAGCCATAAGCAGAACCAAAAATAACAATGGCGGTTACAAAACTAATAAGCATAGGGATAGCGAAATATTTCCAGAGTTTAAGTTTAGATATTAAACTAAAGGCTCCGAAATAAGCTTTTATACCTGAAACGATGTTTTTTATCATAGGCCTCTCCCTAACCCTCTCCGAAGGAGAGGGAATTAAAGGCGTTTAAATTATTAATATCTCTATAATTCATAAAAGTATGAGTTACAGTTTCTCCCGTTTTGGGGAGATTAAGAGGGGCTTTTGTATTCTTTAACGGCATCGATGAAGGCCTTGGCATGATCAAGTGGAATGTTGGGTAAAATACCGTGACCCAAATTCACAATGTATTTATCCTTGCCGAATTCGTTAATCATTTGATGCACCATTTTTTTGATTTCTGAAGGTGGAGAAAATAAGCGCGTTGGGTCGAAATTACCCTGAAGCGTTATATTTCCGCCTGTTAAATAGCGTGCGTTTCTAGGCGAACAGGTCCAATCTACACCTAAAGCAGAAGCACCAGATTTTGCCATAACATCTAAGGCAAACCAGCAGCCTTTTCCAAAGGCGATTACTGGAGCGTCATCCTTTAAGGCTTCAATAATTTGATGGATATATTGCCAAGAAAACTCTTGATAGTCCATTGGTGATAGCATGCCGCCCCATGAATCGAATACCTGTACCGCGTTACAGCCTGCTTTTACTTTTTCTTTTAAATAAGCGATAGTCGTGTCGGTAATTTTCTGCAATAACTCATGTGCTGCCACGGGATTGGTAAAACAGAATTCTTTGGCTTTATCAAAGTTTTTACTGCCTTGACCTTGTACACAGTAGCATAAAATGGTCCATGGTGAACCTGCAAAACCAATCAAAGGAATTTCGTCGTTAAGCTTTTCTTTGGTTGCTTTTATGGCTTGGTAAACGTAATCGAGTTCTGTTGTAACATCTGGAACAATTACATTATCTACATCTTTTTGAGAGCGCACCGGATTTGGTAAATAGGGACCAAAATTGGGTTTCATCTGCACTTCGATATTCATGGCCTGTGGGATTACCAAAATATCGCTAAATAGAATAGCGGCGTCCATGCCATATCTACGAATAGGTTGTACGGTAATTTCACTAGCTAATTCTGGTGTTTGGCAACGTGTAAAGAAGTCGTATTTTGACTTTATTTCCATGAATTCCGGAAGATAACGTCCTGCTTGACGCATCATCCAGACAGGTGGACGGTTTACGGTTTCTCCTTTTAATGCTCTTAAAAATAAATCGTTCTTAATCATTGTTGTTAGTTGTTAGTTGTTAGTCTTTAGTTGTTAGTCCAATAACTGCCAACCAAAAACCATTAACTAATTATACATAATGTGCATTCACCAACTCAATCACACTTTCAACAGTTGGTACTTTTGCTACTCTTACATCGCTAAAATGTTTCCGCGCTTCTTTAGCTGTGGTTTCGCCAATACAAAAAGCAATAACTTCTATATTGTTTTTTCTAGTGAAACTCTCAACGGTTGATGGACTGTAAAACATTACTCCTTCAACGGAATCATTTAATTTTATTCCATCATACTTAGTTTGATAGGCTTCAACTTCATTGACTTTTAAGTGGTTTTCTTCCAAAACGTTTGGCAACGTATCCAGCCTTAAGTCGCTACAAAAGTAGGTCACATCAGTGCCTTCCATAAATTCAACCAAGTATTTGGCTAAGTGCTCTGCGTTCTTTTCACTATGTTTTACTTCACCTATTTTTCGCTCTATTAAGCGTTTTGTTCGTCGGCCTACGCAGTAAATATTTTTAAACTGCAGTTCGTTTGCCGAATAGTTGGTGGTTAACGATTCAACTGCATTTTTACTGGTGATAATAACGTTTTTAATTTCGTTATTTAAAATACGCTGAGGTATACGATTTAAACTGATTTTTATAAAATCCGTGCTTTCTGCAACCACTTTTTCATTAAATAGTAAACGTTGATCTTCAGTTAGCGATTTGGTGGAATAGATATTCGTTTTTTTAGACGAATTTTTAATGGTGTCCATTAATCGTTTGCCACCACGTTCTATCACAAAGTCTGCGCAAAATTGGGCCATATCGTTGTGTTCACCCAATTTTTTAACTCGGGTAACATCAATTCTTTTCGTGCCATCTTCGCTAAGCAATACACCTTTAAAGTGAATTTCTTCGTCTTTAATATAAGCCAATGCTCCAATGGGAGCCGTACATCCACCTTCTAGTTTATTTAAAAATTGGCGTTCAATGGTTGTACAAATTTCTGTTTCTTCATGGTTTAGTTCTGCGCAAGTACTCTTGACAAACTCATCTTCATCCAAAGCGGTTATCATAATAGCACCTTGGGCTGGTGCAGGAATCATCCAATCTAAATTAATGGATTCTTCTGGCCTAATGCCAATGCGTCCAATACCGGCGGCAGCAAAAATAGCACCGTTCCAGTCTTCATTATCATGTAATTTTTGAAGTCGCGAGTTTACATTTCCGCGTAAATCTACAATAGTATGTGTTGGAAATCGGTTTAACCATTGAGCACGTCTCCGCAAACTTCCGGTGGCGACAATACCTTCTCGAGCACCCAAAAATTCCTCATTGTTTTTATAAACTAGGGTGTCGTTAACATTACCTCGTTTTAAAACTGCGGCCTGTACAATTCCTTTTGGAAGTATGGTGGGCACATCTTTTAAGGAGTGTACGGCAATATCAATATCGTGGTTTAACATGGCAATATCCAGCGTTCGTGTAAAAATGCCGGTAATACCCAATTCGTAAAGTGGTTTGTCCAGAACTAAATCACCAGTAGATTTTACTGGAACAAGTTCTGTTTTGTGGCCTAAATTTTCAAGTTGTTGTTGAACTATGTTGGCTTGCCATAGTGCGAGTTCACTATCGCGCGTGCCAATTCTAATGGTTTTAGACATTCGTTTTTTGAGGTTCTTCTAATTGAAACACTTTTTTAATAAGTTCCAAACTTTCGTCTGTAGAAACGTCATCTTCTTTTAAATGATGCGCAAAGTGATTGGTTATTTTTTGAATGATGTTGTTACTGATTAATTCGGCTTGCGCTTCATTAAATTCCGCATTTTTTCGCCGTTGGGAATCCAATTCTGACGCAGCAAAATCCGCAAGCTTTTGTTTTAGAGCCTTTATGGTCGGTGCAAATTTCCTGGTTTCCAACCAACTGTTAAATTCGGTTTTTACTTCTTCAATTATTGCTTCTGCCGAGGGGATATGCTGTTTTCTGGCTTCTAAGGTTTCATCCGTAATCTTTGAAAGATGGTCTAAATGAATCAATTGAACAAGGTTCAATTCTTCAACATTGGCATCCACGTTTTTAGGAATGGATAAATCTAAAATCAATAATGGTTTTTTAGATTGAATGATTTGCTTGTCGATGGTTGGGCGTTGCGCTCCTGTGGCTACAATCAAAATATCCGATTGGTTAATTTCCTCCTGTAAATTGGCATAATCTTTAACCACCAAATTAAACTTGCCACCAATTCTTTCGGCTTTGTCTTTGGTTCTATTAATTAAAGTAATATGCTCATTTTTGGTATGTTTAACCAAATTTTCACAGGTATTGCGACCAATTTTTCCTGTTCCGAAAAGCAAAATGTTTTTGTTGGCCACATCTTCAACTGAATTCAAAATATATTGCACTGAAGCAAAAGATACCGAGGTGGCACCAGACGAAATATCGGTTTCGGTTTTTATACGTTTACTGGCCTGAATTACTGCATTTACCAAACGTTCTGTAAAATGGTTTAACAACCCATGCTTACGAGATAGTTTAGCGCTGGTTTTTAACTGGCTAATGATTTCGAAATCTCCTAAAATTTGGCTGTCTAATCCAGAACCCACACGAAACATGTGTGCTATGGCCTCTTTGTTTTTATAAACGTAGGCTACTTTTTGAAACTCTTCAACGGTACCTCTAGTGTTTTCACAAAGCAATTGTATAAGTTGGAAAGGGTGCTGGGCAAAACCATAAATTTCAGTACGATTGCAGGTTGAGGTTACTACCAAACTTTCAATGTCGTTTTCTTTGGCTTGGGTAAGTAATGCCAATTTGGATTCGTCATCCAAACTAAAGCGCCCACGTGTATCGGCATCGGCTTTTTTGTAACTTAAGCCAATGGCGTAAAAGTAGTTACTACGTGAAATGTTGTACTTCTGCATGCGTATACCTGAAATTGTGAAGCAAAAATATAGGGATGTGGTTGAAAAAAATAACGCTGAAAGAACTTTTAATATCGTTTGTGGTTTTTTAGCCTTGATTTTTCGTAAAACATGATAAATATCATATTTTTGTATGGTATTAGGATGGTTTTAACTCGATTAACTAGAATCAATCTAAATAAATAGGTATGAATACAGAATTTCACAAAGAAAAAAGTGTCGCTAAAAGTCCGTTTGAAGAAACTAAAGTAGAGGACGGTCTATTAATTTTAACCTTTAAAAACGAAGAAACCCATGTGCAATCTGTTGCAAAAGAAATAGATAGTGATTATATCCAATTTCATTTTTGTGTAAAAGGGTCTAGCCACTTTGTATTTAATGAAGGACGCTATCGACTTAATATTCTTGAAGAAAATTCATTATTGCTTTACAACCCGCAGCGAGAACTTCCTATTAATTTAGAAATTAATCCGCATTCTTGGATGGTTTCCATATTGATTTCCATTAAAAAGTTTCATGGTTTATTTTCGCAAGAGGCCGATTACATTACTTTTTTAAGTGAAGATAACCGTGATAAAAAATATTATAAAGACGGAGTCATTTCGCCATCTATGGCTATTGTGCTCAATCAATTGATAAACTATAACTTGAATGCCTCTATAAAACCCTTGTATTTTAAAGGGAAGGCGTATGAATTATTAAGTCTATATTTTAACAAAAGTGAAGATGCAGATATAGAGCAGTGCCCATTTTTGGTAGATGAAACCAACGTTATTAAAATTAGAAAAGCTAAAGATATTATTGTTTCGAGAATGGCCGAACCACCCACTTTACAGGAACTGGCAGATGAAATTGGGCTTAGCCTGAAAAAACTAAAAGAAGGCTTTAAGCAAATTTATGGCGATTCGGTATTTAGTTTTTTGTTTGATTATAAAATGGAAGTGGCGCGCAAACTTTTAGAGTCTGGTGAAAACAACGTTAATGAAGTAGGCCACAAAGTAGGCTACAGTGCATCAAGCCACTTTATTTCAGCTTTTAAAAAGAAGTATGGCACTACACCTAAAAAATATATTATGTCGTTGAATTGATTTAAATTAACCCCCATGAAATACTTAACAACAGAAATAGAAGCCTTGTCAAAAACCTTTGAAACTGGTAAATCTTTAGTGCGTTCTAACGTGTCTTGTGGTATTTTTCAAGATTGCGATTATAGTGAAGAACGCCCAAAATTGTATCACCAACAAATTTCGGAAGATAGAAAAGCCATAGGTATATGAAAGTTTTTTTGGGAATATTTCTTGCCTTATCGTTAAGTGCCTGCAAAGCTCCTAATCAGGTGTTGGTGTTCACCAAAACCGAAGGGTTTAGGCATAAATCTATTGAAAAAGGTGTTGAAACACTTAAGGAACTAGGAGGTGCCAACCGTTTTAAGGTTGTGCATACCGAAGATGCCAATCTGTTTTCAAATCAAAACTTAGACAAATTCAATCTGGTTGTTTTTCTTAACACCTCGGGAGATGTTTTAAATAAAGACCAAGAGCAGGCGTTTAAGGCTTATATCAACAATGGTGGTAGTTTTATGGGAATTCACGCAGCTTCCGACACTGAGTTTGAATGGTCTTGGTTTGGAGAATTGGTTGGAGCTTATTTTGTAAACCATCCTAAAAAAAGTGATGCGACTATTGACGTGGTAGATGGCAACCATCCGTCAACCAAACACCTTCAAAAACAATGGACTCGTTATGATGAATGGTATAATTTTAAATGGACCAATGAAGATACCCATGTCTTGCTGAATATAGACGAAACGACCTATGAAGGTGGAACAAACGGTGAATATCACCCCATAGCATGGTTTCACGAATATGATGGTGGACGCTCGTTCTACACGGCCATGGGGCATACTGAGGCGTCGTATTCAGAGCCAGAGTTTAGGCAACATTTACTGGGTGGAATTTTGTATTGTTTAAAGCGGTAACTTCAAATTGATTATTCAAACTTACCACATGTTTCAATAATAGTGTTGGTTTATCTTTATGCGCTTACGGTCTTTGTATTTTATTAAGAGCATGGTTTCTTCAATAACCTCTTCTTCAGTTTTTAAACCATTTATAGAGATACCGTTTCTTTTACTCGTGTAATATGGTTTTTCGGTTTTGTCGCCATCAAAAGCTATAAAATGCAAATAATTGTTTTCTGTATTGCTTTCCTTGTTTAAGCGTTTAAAGATGAACACCTTTATATAATTACCATTATCGGTTGTTATATTTTTTTCTGCTAATAAGTTAATGGAATCTTTCGCTATTCTTATAGCCATGCCATCCATTAATTTTGATTTTGCCAATGTTTTTAAATCAATAACACGCGTTTCTTCATCGGTCAAAAGATTTAACTTTTTCAATTTGGTGTAAAGTAGATGTTGCGCAGGCCTTTTGAGGAGGGTTTTGCTTCTAAGCTCTGCAGGAATTTGTTCGTCGTTCTTTTTCAATAGTACATAATAGGTACTTAGGGCTTCCCAATCCTCACTTTTAAGCATTCTCGAATAAAACGCTCTTACCGATTTTTCATTTCTGTAAGGGAATAGAAGTTTGGTGTAACAGTTTAAAGTAAAATTACCCATGGACTTATAATGAAATTGACGATTGTTGCCCAAACTGCGCTTTATTTCCACCTTAGCATCATTAATAATTTGGTCTTTGTAGGGTTTATAAAGCTTGGACTTAACAACATTGCTGTCCACTAACTTAGACAACAATTGGTAAACCGGTGATTTATATTCTTCAACTGATGTGAATTTCAGTAAACCTGGGAACAAAACTTTTACTTGCTGCAATGAATCGGCCTTTAAGTGCGAAACATTTAAACTAGGTGTTTTAAACCCTAATGGCAGGTCGCGGCTCATTAAATTCAGCACTAGTTTATGTGATGATTTGTCGTTTCTTCGAAATAAACCTTCAATAATGATGCTCTGTATGCTAGGGTCTGCATACGAATTAACATAGAGGTTTTCAACGTAATTGGTGACCCTCTGGCTTTTATCGTTTTTAATAAGCTCTTTAAGTAAGTGATATTTTATCTTGTCCTTGTCTTCCGGAAACTTATGGTTTTCGAGAGCATCAATAATTATTGGCGAATGCTTTTTTGAGAATTCAATCTCATTGTAACCTGTTAAGACAATGCTGTCGTTTTGTTTTAGGGCATCGAAAAAGTGTGTAGTTTTATCTTCAAAAATATCAACGCCCAAAAGGGTGTCCATAGGACTGAACGATTCATAAAAATTAGTAATAAAGGTCGATGGCTGGCTTATGGAATCTTGCAGAGCGGCTAATTTGTAAAGTACGCCTGCCTTTTGAACATACTTGACCAATATTATTTTATTACTGGTTGAATCTTTTAGTTTGTGCGTATAATAGTTAATTCCGTTTTCGCTAAACCGTTTTTCATTAAAAATATTCAGCTTTTCTTGATTTTCAGAAATAGGGCCTGGGGGTTTTTTAATTTTGCTCACGCTGTTCCATAAACTGTCTGTGTTGGTATACATCTTTAAATCGTGAAACTTGGTTCTTGCAACCGTTATTTCCTCATTTGAGTCTGATGTGTAAGTTGTGGTTTTACTATGTTCCTCATAATCTTTTTTTCTATTGTGAAAACCAAAATTATTTATGGACAAAGGAGGTTTTACGGGCGATTTTACTGTAAAATGTAAACACGTATCTATTTCTTTTTTGAACTGTTCGTAAACAGGAGTTTTAAGTTTTAATGAATTAAAAAATTGCTTGGCTTTTTGTTCACTTTTGCCAGAATACCCCAAAAGATAATAGCTGCCATCCTTAACCAAAGATTTTAAATAAAGATTTTTATTATGTAAAGAATCTGTTGCTTGAGACACATAGCTTTTGTAATCAGAATTTTTAAAGTGCCCCGACAATTCTTTCATGTCTAGATTTTTGTAAAAACTAGTGTGAATGTATTGGGCTTCAAAAGCATCTTCCTCTATGTATTCAATATCGTTATAGGGCGATTCCTGAACGAAATAATAATCGTCACCTTGTTTGGCCTGAATTAATTTTTTACCTGCGCGTTCAATATTTTGGGTAATGTGGTTTTCTGGCAGTGAAACGCTATACTTTTTAAACGGATCGGTATAGGTGACGAATTTATCGGTGGGCACTTTAAATGTTATGGAGTTGAAAATAGCTTCTTCATACTGTTTAACAAAGTCCTTTTTTCCGCCGAATTTAACAATGATAATCTCCAATGGCGTTTGGTAAATATGATATTTTTGGTAATCGCCTTTTTTGGTTTGATTCAAAACACTAATACCAGGAAAAGGATATTCTATATGTTCTTTTTTGAGAATGGTTCCCGGAATATCTTCGTATAGCAAATGGTCTATTTTTTCTAAAGAAATAGATTCTTTATGAGGTAAATATTCGAAGGTGCTAATTCTACTGATGGCCAAAAACGCTCCGTTGGTCATATCGGGAGCTATATAATATTTATGACCGTTACCAGAAAACTCTCTTAGAGTATCAAAACTTTTAATGGACAAAAATTTATCGGGTGTAGTTTGTAAAGAAAGTTTGGGCTTTAAAAACAAATTTTCAAGTTTCTCTTTTTCAGATTTCGCGTATGAAGTTTGTTTTGAAGACAATGGCTTTAATTTGTATCCTTTTTCAACCAACATATTAATCATGCCGCGTTCACCCGGTAAATGCGCCGCACCAACTCCCGAAAATACCGATTGTTTTTTCATTAAGGAATCGAGAACATTTACCATGTTTTCATTTCTTTTAAAAAGCATGTTTTCTCTAAAGTAATTGGTGTTCGTGGCAGAACCGATGGAGTCCAGTAAGTCTAAATTTCGCTCTCTGTATGTGTTTTCCTGAATAAAAAAGCCACCTTCTTTTTCATAAAGTTTAATCACCCAAGGGTCTGGTTTTTTCTTATTGCTGTTGTATAATGCTTTGGTAGTTAAGTATCTGGATTCAGCTAAATCTTCCAAGCCAATAATGGGTTTGTGTTTCTTTTTGCCAGCTTGATATATAAACATATCTAGATAGGTTTCCTCTTCAAAATTGTCGGAACCATAATTTTTTCTGTATAAATAGTTGCTTATAAGGCTGTTGTCAAGTCTTATGCTGTTTCTTATCATGAGTTGTTCGGGGGGATTAAGTTCAAATAGTTTGGTGTAAAACCCCTTTCGGTAAAAATTGTAGTCTTCATAATGCGGCCTATTTTCATAATTATAGGCCAACCATGTTGAAGGATCCGATTCTAAAGCAACGCTCTCACTATTGTTCAACGCTTTAAAAAAAACGTCATCTAATCTAAAAGCAACCTTCTTACTAACGTGCATGGTGCCATAGAGGTATGAAGGTTCTTCCAATCCATTTCCGGAAACTTCCCAAAGTAAACTTTGATATTTCTGTTGGGAATAAAAATGAAGCGAGCTAAAACAGATAAATAAGAACAGTAATTTTTTCATAAAAGCGGAATTCCTAAAATTGGAAAAGGTGATTGTATTGTCTAGAACGAATGTATAAATATATTTATTTTAAACGTACGACTAGGAATACAAATGAGTAAAATGTAGGTTTGGTTAAGAGAATGCCCCATTTTGGTGAGTCTTATCGATTTGTATTGTATTTTTGTGCTATGAAAAAAGGAATTTTATTAGTTAATTTGGGTTCGCCCGATAGCCCGACGCCTAAAGACGTGAAAAAGTATTTGGGCGAGTTTTTAATGGATGAGCGTGTTATAGATATTCCACAGCTGGCCAGAACGGCACTAGTGAAAGGCATTATTTTAAAAACACGCCCAAAACAATCGGCGGCAGCTTACAAAAAAATATGGTGGGACGAAGGTTCGCCTTTAATTGTGATTTCACAACGACTTCAAAAGAAAATTCAAAAGCAGGTTGATGTACCGGTGGCCCTAGCGATGCGCTATGGAAGTATGACCATAAAAAAAGGACTTCAGGAATTGGTTGACAAAGGAGTTGAAGAAGTTTTATTATTTCCTTTGTATCCTCAGTTTGCTATGGCAACTACCGAAACCATTACGGTTTTGGCAGAAGAGCTTCGCCAAGAACATTTTCCGCAGTTGAAAATAGAATCGGTTCCTGCATTTTACAACAAACCCGACTATATTGAAGTACTTTCAAACTCTATAAAAACCCATTTAAAAGATAAAAAGTACGAGCATTTATTGTTTTCGTATCACGGGGTTCCTGAGCGGCATATACGTAAAAGTGATGTTACCAAATCACATTGTAAGATAGACGGGAGCTGTTGTGTGACACCATCAAAAGCACATGAGTTTTGCTACCGCCACCAATGTTTGGAAGTCACTCGATTAGTGGCCGAAACGCTTCAGCTTAAGGAAGGTACATATTCTACATCGTTTCAATCGCGTTTAGGTTTCGACCCGTGGTTGCAACCTTATACCGACAGAACCATTGAGCGTTTAGGAAAACAAGGCGTAAAAAACATGGCCATAGTAACACCGGCTTTTGTTAGTGACTGTCTGGAAACCTTAGAAGAAATAGCCATGGAAGGTCAAGAGATTTTCCACGAAATAGGTGGAAATGGGTTTACCACCGTACCATGTTTAAACGACGATAAGGAGTTTGTAGATTTATTGTCGAATTGGATAACCCAATGGACAACTTCTGATATCGAAGTAGCTTAATGGAAAAAATATCGTCGCAAGAATTAGGAACCGAACCCATTGGTAAACTGCTAATAAAACAGGCAGTGCCGGCATCCATTGGTATTTTGGTCATGTCGCTCAACATATTGGTCGATACTATTTTTGTGGGTAACTGGATTGGCTCTACTGCTATTGCCGCCATTAATGTAGTTTTGCCAGTGTCGTTTTTTATTGCGGCTTTAGGTATGTCTATTGGTGTAGGGGGGGCGTCTATAATTTCACGGGCACTAGGTGCCAATAATCAAAATAAAGCGCTTAAAACTTTCGGCAACCAAATTACATTAACCCTGCTGTTAACTGTAGTTATGGTTATTGTAGGGTTGTGGTTTGTTGACGATATAGTGCCGGCTTTTGGAGGCAAGGGCGCTATTTTAGAGCCTGCCAAAATATACTATACCATTGTACTTTATGGTGTGCCTTTTTTAGCGCTTTGTATGATGGGAAACACCGTAATTAGAGCAGAGGGCAAACCAAAATTCGCTATGTATGCCATGATGATTCCATCGGTTTCAAATTTGGTGCTAGATTACCTTTTAATCAATGTCATGAATTTGGGAATGGAAGGGGCAGCTTGGGCCACTACGGGGTCATATCTATTGTGTTTTGCCTTTATTTTGTGGTTCTTTTTATCTCAAAATTCTGAGTTAAAAATCAATTTTTCACATTTTGGATTAGATAAACCCATCGTTTCCGAAATAAGTTCATTGGGTTTTGTGACGCTTTCCAGACAAGCCGTTGTGAGTATTACTTATTTGTTTATGAACAATATCCTGTTCGAATTGGGTGGTGAAACTTCGGTTACCGCCTATGCTATTGTAGGGCGCATGCTTATGTTTGCCCTCTTTCCTGTTTATGGTATCACCCAAGGGTTTTTGCCCATTGCAGGCTTTAACTATGGAGCACTGAAATACAACAGAGTGAAAGAAACCATAAATACGGCCATAAAATATGCCGCAGGTTTGGCTACAGTGGTATTTATTTTGCTCATGGTGTTTCCAGAGGCCATTACCAAACTTTTTACGGACGATGTTGAGGTTTTAAAAGAAACGCCACCTGCCATGCGCTGGGTATTTGCGGCCACGCCTATAATTGCCCTTCAGCTTATTGGAGCGGCCTATTTTCAGGCCATTGGTAAGGCTAAACACGCTTTATTGCTTACACTATGCCGACAAGGGTTTTTCTTTATACCACTTATTTTAATTTTACCGCTGTTTTGCGGTGAACTTGGTGTTTGGATATCCTTTCCCATTTCTGATGTTTTGGCCACTTTAGTAACGGGCTATTTTTTAAATCGGGAAATTATTAAGAACTTGAAAACAGAAAACAATCCGTTATCCGTAAATAACTAAGTATGGAATATTACGCCTATATAAAGTCATTTCACCTCATATTTGTCATCACTTGGTTTGCAGGTTTATTTTATATTCCGCGATTGTTTGTTTACCAAATCGAAGCCTTTCATAAACCATCGCCAGAAAAGGAAATTTTAGGCAAACAGCTTAAACTCATGGCCAAGCGTTTGTGGTATATCATTACCTGGCCATCGGCTATATTGGCTACTATTTTTGCTGTTTGGCTTTTGGTTTTGCAACCCTACTGGTTAGAACAATCCTGGATGCATGTTAAATTAGCCTTTGTCGTTCTGCTCATTATCTACCATTTAAAAACGCATCAATATTTTAAACAACTGCAAAACGATGTAGTAAAAAAATCGTCCAGTTTTATGCGTATCTGGAACGAGGGCGCTACATTTATTCTCTTTGCCGTGGTATTTTTGGTGGTATTAAAAAGTGCTATAAACTGGATTTGGGGTGTTATTGGTATTGTGGTTTTGGGCATTCTTATCATGCTTGGATTTAAAATTTATAAAAATATTCGAGACAAAAACCCAGATGCTTAAAATCGTTTGGGCGTTGCCACACCATCCGCTTCAGGCCGTGCAAGTGGCCGGGCTTTGCATTATATCTTTTTTTCGGGCCTCAAAAAAGGATGCCATTCCAATCCCTAACGCGCTTATCGGCCAACTTCAAGCTTTTAAATAAGCCTTAGGCTTTTTGGTTTGATTATTGCTATATTTATTGAATCATAATTTCTCTATGAAACTAAAAAAACTGTCCTTACGTACCCGTATCTTTTTGGCCATGATATTGTTGGTGTTATTGGCGTCAGTGCTTATTTCGGCAGTAGCCATATACCAGTACAAGGAGCAAAGTAAGGATTACCACACTGGACGATTAGAGCGTAAAGAGGGAAGCATTCAAGCCCACATAAAACGCGTATTGAATGGCAGGCAAAATACATGGGAAGTCAAGACCGAAAACATCCCGTTTATTTTTAAGGAAGCAGTGTATAACATTGCCGATATCCACAAACTTCAAATTAACATTTATGATTTGGAGGGCAGTTTGTTGATTTCATCAAAAGCTGGCTTGCAAACCAGTGCGGCCGATAAATGTATAAATGCCGATATTTTAAACGCTATAAATAATAATGTAGAATTTAATAGCGAAAACGAGGTAGCGAGGCACCGCTATGTTGATAAACGCAAGGAAAATGGCGAAATTTTTCAATCTTCGTATACGTTTATTTCCGACCAAAAATCAAAACCTTTGGCCATTTTAAATATCCCGTATTTAGAAAAAGATGATTTCCTCGACAAAGAACTCTACGAGTTTTTAATCCGAATAGCTTATGCTTTTGCGCTGGTATTGCTTATGGCCATAGTTATTGCGTTTTTACTGTCAAAATACATTACCAAATCGTTAAAAACGATAAGCGATAAAATCAATACTACCAGACTTGAAAAGCGCAACCAAAAAATTGAAGTAGACGATACTAGTGAGGAAATCACCACTTTGGTAAACTCGTATAACAGCATGATTGATGAGCTTGAAGAGAGTGCTATACAATTGGCACGAAGCGAGCGCGAACAAGCCTGGCGAGAAATGGCCAAACAAGTGGCACACGAAATTAAAAACCCGCTAACGCCCATGCGCCTCACCGTTCAAAACTTTCAACGCAAGTTTAACCCAGACGACGAAAATATCCATACCAAAATAGACGAGTACAGTAAAACGCTCATTCAGCAAATCGATACGATGAGCGCCATTGCATCAGCATTTTCAAACTTTGCTAAAATGCCAGCGCAGCAAAACGAAACCCTCAACGTGGTGAAAATTGTTAAATTGGCATTGGATATTTTTAACGAGGACTATATTGTTTTTACGGCCGATGCTGAAGAAGTAATTGCCAAGTTTGATAGGTCGCAACTTATTCGTGTGGTGACCAATCTGGTTAAAAATGCCATTCAGGCCCTACCGAATACAGAAAACCCAAAAATTGAAGTGCATGTGGGGGCTACCGATACGGATGCCGTTATTACGGTAAGCGACAATGGTATGGGGGTGGCAGAGGAAAACAAAGACAAGGTTTTCGAACCCAAATTTACTACAAAAAGTAGTGGTATGGGCTTAGGTTTGGCCATGGTGAAAAATATTGTGGAAACCTACAACGGCACCATTTCGTTTGAAACAGAAAAAGGAGAAGGCACTATTTTTAAGGTAAGTTTTCCCAAAGCATAAATTCCTGCGAGCGCAGTAATCCATTATAAAAAAATAAAATTATGAGTTACAATAACATTTTATTAGAAGAAAACAATGGGATAGCCACCATTACCATAAACCGACCTAAAAAATTGAATGCGCTCAACCAAGAGACCATAAAGGAGCTCCACGAGGCGTTTAAGACCGCTAACGAAGACAAAGGCACAAAAGTGATATTGGTTACTGGAAGTGGAGAAAAAGCTTTTGTAGCGGGCGCCGATATCAGTGAGTTTGCCGATTACGATGTTAGCGAAGGCAAACAATTGGCTGCCAATGGGCAAAAGATATTATTCGATTTTGTAGAAAACCTGTCTACCCCCGTTATAGCGGCCGTAAATGGTTTTGCTCTGGGTGGCGGATTGGAGCTCGCCATGGCTTGCCATTTTAGGGTAGCCAGCGATAATGCCAAATTGGGCTTGCCTGAAGTATCGTTAGGTGTTATTCCGGGGTATGGTGGTACGCAAAGGTTACCACAACTTATTGGGAAAGGGCGCGCTATGGAAATGATTATGACTGCCGGTATGATAGACGCCAAACAAGCCTTGACTTTTGGTTTAGTAAACCATGTGGCTACCCAAGAGGAGTTACTGCCGCTTTGCGAAAAAATAGCAGGTAAAATTTTAAATAATTCTTCTGTGGCTATTAGTGCTGCCATTAAAGCTATAAATGCCAATTATAAAGATGGCGTAAACGGTTTTGATGTAGAAATTAACGATTTTGGAAACTGCTTTGATACCGAAGATTTTACCGAAGGCACCACCGCGTTTTTAGAAAAACGAAAGGCTGATTTTCCTGGGGAGTAGAGTGGTTGGAAAAGTGGTTCGTTTAACGGCCTTGTATAACCGTCAGTTATGAATTTTTAAAATTACTGTTTTTCAGCCGTTACCAATTGCTATTTAGTTCTGGCATCCTAAGTTTTAGCCTAAACCGCCGTAATTGCGGTTTACATTGTTGGCAATAGTTTTTTAATAATCTATCTCAAAAACACCCTCTGAAACTATTTTTAAATCTCCGTCATGTTCAGCTGTGAATGCAAACGTACCTTTAAATCTGCTCCCTGTGTCTTCTGTTACAATGACAGAACCATCGGTCGATTTATATTGAATGTTGACATCACCAGTTTTATACCATCCTTCATTTTGAATTGATCCTGAAAAACTTAAGAACTGATAATTTCCAACTCCTTGAGCAATTGGAAATATCAAGTAGAAACCGATATTATCGTCAGTGTATCCTTCAATCCCAAAGAAACCTCCTCCACTTCCTAATCCACCTCTTATAATATCTACTCTGGAATCACAAACTATTAATTCGCCATCAACTTTTGCCTGCATAGTAGTTATTCTTGTATCATCATTAGTTATTCTTGTATCATCATTCTTTGAACAGTTTGAAAGAAGAAGAATTAGAATTAATAATCGAAAAATGTGTCTTGTTTTCATAGTATAAATATATTCTAAGCTTAATCAGAGTTAAAAATCTGATTATTAACGTATTAAAAATTTAACATAATTATTAATTCCATGCAGAATTCTATTATAATTATTGCCAACTTAGGGATATGAAAACGTTTTTATGTTTTATATCCGTCGTTAAACGAAGGTAGTTGAAATTTTTTACAAAATCAAGTTGTTAATAACCCCTCTTGGCTTAAACAGTTTTCGGTTTAAATAATATGTAATTTTAAAGGGCTTCACTAAGAGCAAAAACCTTTAATTTACTGAAAATGAGTTATAAATCTGTTATAAAAGGCCGAGGTGCGCAAAGAAATGTGCATAACCGATTTTTTGAGCATAGCCACGAAACCCGCGATGATTTTTTGGAATACTGCCAAAAAGAAGGCGAAATAGCCGATAACAACAAGACACTGTATTTAGAAACCTTTCCAAAAACCATAGTCAACAAAGTTGAAAGCCCAGACGTGGGTATGATGTATTCCATGAACGCTTATCAAGGTTGTGAGCACGGTTGCATTTATTGTTATGCAAGAAACACTCACGAATATTGGGGTTACGGCGCCGGTTTAGATTTTGAACGCCGCATTTTAGTAAAGAAAAATGCACCTACACTGTTGGAAGCGCAACTAAAAAAGAAAAGTTGGAAAGCACAGCCCATAGTTATGTCCGGCAACACCGATTGCTACCAGCCTGCCGAGAAGCAATTTGAAATAACCCGAAAATGTTTGGAGATGTTTTTAAAATACAAACACCCTGTGGGCATCATTACCAAAAATGCTTTGATTTTGCGTGATTTAGACTTGCTTAAAACATTGGCAAAAGATAATTTGGTTGGAGTGAATATTTCGATTACCTCTTTAAGTGAAGATACCCGTCGTATTTTAGAACCCCGCACCGCCACTATAAAAAAGCGATTGGAAACTGTAAAAATATTAAGCGAAAACGGTATTCCAGTTAATGTCATGCTGGCGCCTATTATTCCATCCATAAATAGTCACGAGATTTTACCATTGGCAAAGGCCGCTGATGAACATGGGGCGCTTTCCATTGGGCATACTATCGTAAGGTTAAACGGTGCGATTGGCGAAATTTTTACCGATTGGATTAATAAAACAATGCCTGATCGTGCCGATAAGGTATTACACCAAATTGAAAGTTGCCACGGCGGCAGTTTAAACGATTCGCGTTACGGTGCCCGAATGCGGGGCGAGGGCAAAATAGCCGAACAAATAAGTAACTTGGTAAAATTGGCTAAACAAAAATATTTTAAGGATAAGGTGTTTCCAAAGCTTAACACCGGTTTGCATGAACAGTATAAAGATGGGCAACTTAAATTGTTTTAAAAAGACATATTTTGATCGGTAGTTTGCCATATCATCATTAGGCCAGGCTTAAGAAAAAAGGAGCGGGCCAAATGGCCCGCTCCTAAAGTTAAATTCAAGTTAGTTAAGGTTTAACTTTTAATCATTTCGGTAAATACTCTACCTTCTGTTCTGTAAATTATTTTGTAGTCTACAATGTTCATTCCGGTTAATCGGAATAAGCGTTCTATCTTCTCAGTGTTTTTAATGGTTTCTGAGTACATAAGTTCGTAGTCTCCATGAATTCCTGAGTAAACTTCAATAGCCATTGGCGCTTTCTCAAGCGATAACTTGTTAATGAATACCAAATTTCCCTTAATTCTGGTCATTGGCTTAAAGAATGTTTTTTCAAGTTCTTTTTTAAAAGATACTTTACTTGCTTCAACCTTGAATGGAATGGTAGAAATTTCTACGTCTTTGTTCAATTCGAAAAGATATTCTCCATTAGGAAGCGATGTTAAATCAAATCCTTTAGTAAATACGCCTTTCGTTTGGATAGACTCTTTATATAATACCATACCATTTTCATCTTTGATAGATAGAAGGTCGCCTTGATCAACATTGATTAAGGTTACCGATGTTCGTTCAGCGCCATTTACGATACTAAAAAATGATGCTTTTTCTTTGCCGAAACTTAACAAGGCAGTCATCATGATTGCCATTAAGATTCCTTTTTTGGTGTTTCTGATTACGTTTTTCATAATTTGAGGTTTTTAACGTTCAACACTTCAAAGGTAAGCTATAAATGATGTTTGTAAAACATTGATATTGATATATTTATGTGTTATATTACCTGTTATTTTTACATCAAGTTTAGGTTAAATCAATATTGAATATTTAAGTGATAATTGTGTGTAATTTAGGGTGTAGGTTACCTAATATTTATTAATAGGTTGTACTAAGGCAGAAAAGTTTTTTAGTGATTAAAATTACTATCTGTTTTTCTAAAAATTAAAATTGGATTGTTTTTTTATTTGCAATAAAGCATGAATGTTATTTTGATTTTATTTCAGGGACTCGTCTTAAAATTTTGTTTTTTAATTCCTATTAAGGAGCCGAGACAAGTTTGGTATGAGATGAAAAGAATATAGGGCACTTATTGGGAGCAAATTAAAATGATGAAGAGACAGTTAGTTAATGGTTATAATTAAGGCTAATAAAATTAAAAGTTGTAAAAAAAAAGCGGGCCACCACAGCCCGCTTTACCAACTAAACTAAACTAAATAAGACATTAAACTAATTATTAATGAATTTCGTGTAGGTTCTGTTATCAGAACTTAATTCTATTTTATAATCGCCGCCCTTTTCAAGTTTGTATGCTTTTTCAATAGTTTTGGTGTTTTCAACAACATCAGAATATAACAAAGTGTACTCACTATTATGGTCGGCATAAATTTTAACTTTTAAAGGCTCTAATTTCGGAGCAAGCTTGGTGATCAGGATGGATCCATCTTTGTGCCTGATGTAGGGTTTAAAAACCGAAGCTTCATTTTCTTTATGGAAAAGAACTTTTTTCGACTTTACCGTAAATGGTATAATTTTAATTTCTATGAATTTATCTACTTCAAAGAAATAGTTGCCATCCGGAAGTGCAGAAAGGTCAAATCCTTTTTTGTAAACTCCAGCAGACGCTATTGACTCTTTATAAAGTATAAGTCCGTTATAATCCTTAATAGTTAATAGGTCTCCAACTTTTACATTATTTAATACAAGCGCTGTTTTGTTTACGTTGCCTTTTAATTCTAAATTAAATCCTTCACTAGCGAAACTTGCCATGGCAGCCATCATGGTTACCATCAAGATTCCTTTTTTTGTATTTCTGATTACGTTTTTCATAATTTGTGTTTTTAATAACGTTCAACACTGCAAAGTTATAGTGGTAATGGATTTTGTAAAACACTAAAATTGATGTATTTGTATGCTAAATTATCTGTTATTTTATTGTTAAGAAAATGTAAGGTCAATATGGTATATGTTTTGGTTAAAAGAATATATCTAGTGCTTATTTGGCTGAGCTTAGACCTGAAATTTTACTAAATATGAATGCAAGGATTTAGCATTAGTAGTTTTGTCAATCTGTTGTATGTATCGATATATTAATATACAGGAAACAATACAATTTTATTTTCAAAAAATGTACTTAGTTATATTTTTGGTTTTAGTTATTTAAAATTGAAGAAAAAAAAAGCGGGCCACCACAGCCCGCTTTACCAACTAAACTAAACTAAATAAGACATTAAACTAATTATTAATGAATATCATGAACTCTTTTAAAAGAGTGATTTTTATTTATTTATGCTGAAGAAATTTAAACCGGGAATTGTATTTTGTAATACGTTTTTATGACTTGGGGTTTTCATGTCGTTCAACGTTACAAAGATATGATGGATATAGAGCCTTAAAAACATCAATTTTGACTTATTTATATGCTATATTAACTGTTAAATGAATGTTAATACTCCTTAATGTTAAAATAACATATAATTAGGGTAATTACATATATAGTGTATGCATAATAAGTATTAAATTTGCATAAAAGCCCCCTTGTTATGATTAATAAGAAACCCACATTAAAAAAAATAAGTCCAAGCTTTGGGAGTTCGTTGTTCGTAAAGCAGCACGTGGAGTCTGTAGACAGAAATAGTGCATATTGGCATTTTCACCCAGAGTTAGAGTTAATCTATGTAAATAAAGGTCAAGGAAAGACCCATATAGGCAACCATTTGTCTTATTTTAACAACAGTCAACTGATATTAATAGGTTCCAACTTGCCACATAATGGTTTTACAGATAGATTAACCGCTAACGGAACAGAAACAACCATACAGTTTAAATCTAACTTTTTAGGCGACGATTTCCTTACCGTACCCGAAATGACTGGTATTGTATCGCTATTTGAACGTGCCAAAAAAGGAATTCGTTTTAAATTAGAAACTAAAAGGAAGATAGGTCCTAAAATTGAGAAACTGAAACAGTATGATGGATTAAAACGCGTTTTGAAATTTTTAGAGATCCTGAATTATTTGGCTAAGACAGACGATTATAGTTTATTAAATGCTGATGGTTTTGCATTTGAGACTGAGGCTCAAGATAGTTCTAAAATCGACGTGATATTTAAATACGTTAATAAGAACTTTCAAAACCACATTTCGCTAGATGAAATTGCAGCCGAAGTAAGTATGACCGTACCCGCATTTTGCCGCTATTTTAAAAAATCGACTGGAAAGACCTTTACACAGTTGGTTAACGAATATCGCGTTGTGCATGCAACCAAGCTTTTAAACGAAAGCCAAATGAGTATTGCCGATATTTGTTACGAATGCGGATTCAATAATTTTTCGCATTTCAATAAGCAGTTTAACGAAATTACAGGTAAAAGCGCTTCAAACTACAGAAAGGAAATTAAGCTGATGATACAAACCAAATAAGGTTTGGTGGTTGCTATGAAGGTGATTTAAAACTTTGTTGGAGATAAGAGACGCCATTCCATTCTTTGTAAAACTGATCTAAAAATTGAAGCATGTAGTTATGTCTTTCAAAAGCAATGGTTTTACCTGTTCTGGTATTCATCCTATCTTTTAAAAGCAATAACTTTTCATAAAAATGATTGATGCTTGGTGCCGTTGAGTTTTTATACTCAACCTTGCTCATGTTAAGAATGGGCTTAATGGCAGGGTCGTAAAGCGCCCTGTTTTTAAATCCGCCGTAATTGAAGCATCGAGCAATGCCAATGGCACCAATGGCATCGAGGCGGTCGGCATCTTGAATAACGTCCAATTCTGGTGATTGGAAGGTTTGGGCTTCATTGCCGCCCTTAAAAGAAATATTTTCGATAATTTTTATAACGTGGTCAACTACGTCTGAATTTACATTTAAATCAGATAAAAATTCGCGAGCCACTTTCGGACCAATCGTTTCATCACCATTGTGGAATTTGCTATCTGCAATATCATGAAGTAAAGCCCCAAGTGATACAATAAACTGATTGACATCTTCGTTTTTTGCGATTAGAAGCGCGTTGTTAAAAACACGTTGCGTATGAAACCAATCGTGTCCGCTCTCGGCGTTAGAAAGTGTTTCTTTTACAAATGTTTTGGTTTTATTTATAATATTTTCTTGAGTATCCACGGTATAAAAATAAAAATTCCTTTCGGTTAAGAAAGGAATTGATTCATATTCAAATGTATATTTACTTGTTAACCGCTGGTTCTACCCATTTAAATTGGAATGAATTTTCAGGAATCTTCATACGGTCGGCCAAGCGGTACATTCTAGATGGTAGTTTCATCAGGTAATCTCTGGCTTTTTCAGCTTCGTCATCCAATCCTGTTATTTTATCAATTTCCCAACGTTCTATTAATTTTTGCAGAATGTCAACATAGTCGGTTGAGGTATAAACCCCAATACGCTGGGCTGTATTGGAAAACTCTTCGAAAGCTGTACCTATTTGGTCGCCCGATTCTCTTAAGAAATGAGCTGGCATGGTTATTTTTTGCTTCATCATGTAATGAAAGGCCATCATCATTTGGCTTGGGTCTACTTTAAAAATACGATCCACAAAATCGGAGTAAGCGTGGTGGTGGCGCATTTCATCGCCCGAAATAATCTGGCACATTTTAGCCAAACGCTTATTGCCTTTTTTACGAGCAATTTTTGCCACACGGTTGTGCGACACGTAGGTAGCTAATTCTTGAAAACTGGTATAAACAAAGTTTTTGTATGGATCGCGGTCTGTACCAATATCAAAACCATCGGCAATAAGGTGTTGCGTGGTTCTTTCAATTTCTTTCATATTTACCCTTCCGGACAGATATAGGTATTTGTTAAGCACATCGCCATGGCGGTTTTCTTCGGCCGTCCATTGTTTTACCCATTTAGACCATCCGTTTCCGCCACCATCAACTTGGTTAACTCCTTCAACATCCATCAGCCAAGACTCGTATGTTGGTAAAGCTTCTTCTGTAATCATATCGCCAACCAAAACCACCCAAAAATCATAGGGTAATTCTTTGGCTAGTTCTCTTATTTCTTTTATTTCCTCAAAAAAGTTCTCGTCTGTAACTTCAGAATCTGGCAAAAAATCTGAAGGTTGCCAAATAGTATCAATGGGAATTAAATACTTTTCCATTAAAGCATCAACGTCTTTTTCCAAAAACTGCATGACTTCTAACCTCTTATTCTTTAAAGACATCCTAATTTTTTTTGTTTAATGTTTTACGTGTTCAGTTATCGTGGTTTCAATACTTTCAAGTAAATCGCCCTTGTTAACAAAGGTAGCTAATTCTAAGGGTTTATGCACAGTAAATGTTAAATGATTGCCCAGCCCTAGTGGGAAATTCCCATAACGGAACATTTTCCAGGAATTATTGATGGTTATGGGAACCACGGTGGCCGAAGGTATTTTTTTGAATAAGATTTCTAAACCTCTTGTTTGAAAAGGCTTTGGTTTTCCCGTTTTGCTTCTTGTGCCTTCAGGAAAAATAACGGCAGCATGCTTGTTGTTTTCAATATATTCCCCAAATTTCATGAGAGCAGGTAACGATTGTCTTGGGTTTTTTCTGTCTATTAACGCAGCACCGCCATGGCGCAAATTGTATGAAACACTCGGGATGCCTTTTCCTAATTCAATTTTACTGATAAACTTAGGGTGGTGTTTCCGCATAAACCAAGTTATGGGATAGATATCATGAAAACTTTGGTGGTTGGCTACAATGATTAAGGGTTTGTTTGTGGGTATTTCAAATTTGTTAATGAAAGAATATCGTGTGCCTAAAATATTGCCACATCGCATTAAAGACCACTGCAAAGCGTCTACACTTTTTTTGTGCACCTGATAACCAAATAGATTGAAACATACCCATTGAATAGGGTGAAAAATAACCAATGTTAGTCCGAAGCAAAGGGAGTACAAAACGGATAACGGATATGACAATAGTTTTTGCATGTCGTAAAATTAAAGGAATACCAATAAATGGCATAAAAAAAACCATGATAAATAATCATGGTTTGTGTTTTTAAACTAAATTGCTGTTTAGCAATGCTCGTTGTAAGCGTCAACTAGGTTTTCTGCTATCAATTCTGCAGGGCGACCTTCAATATGATGACGCTCTAGCATGTGCACCAATTCTCCATCTTTAAACAAAGCCATACTGGGTGAGCTTGGTGGAAATGGTACCATATGTCCACGTGCCGTATCTACGGCTTCTCTGTCAACACCAGCAAAAACCGTTACAATGTGATCTGGTTTTTTGGCATTCTGTAAGCTTATTTTAGCGCCTGGGCGTGCATTTGCTGCTGCACAGCCACAAACTGAGTTTACAACTACAAGGGTAGTGCCTTCTTTTGCTAAAGCCGCATCAACGGCCTCAGCGGTATGTAATTCTTCAAAACCAACGCTCGTTAGGTCCTCGCGCATAGGTTTTACTAATTCTGCTGGATACATATTTTTAAATTTTTATAATTAACACTTTTTCGGATTGCAAAGATACCAATTGTGTAACAAATTGCTAAGGCAATCAACTAACAAATATTATATTTGGTCATAATTAAAATCTATTACTTACATGAGTTTTTCAAAATGGATAGGAGGCGCCCTGGGGTGGTCTTTTGGAGGTCCCATTGGTGCCATTATTGGTTTGGCTATTGGCAGTTTAATTGATTCGGTAGCAAATGGAAGCAGCGAGCCGCTAATTGGGCAAGGAAGGCCTCACGAAGGAAGAACTACTTACCGCACCCAACCACGACAGCGTCCGCAAACGCAATCGGGCGATTTTGAGGTAAGCTTGCTCATTTTAGCTTCAGTTATCATAAAAGCTGACGGTAAACAAGACCAACGTGAATTGGATTTTGTTAGGCAGCAGTTTTTAAACATGTATGGAAAAGAGCGCGCCAACCATGCCTTTAAACTTTTTAAAAATATCAGCAAGCAAAACGTTTCGGTAAGGCCTGTGTGTTTGCAAATAAAACAAATGATGGACCACCCTTCACGTTTACAATTGATGCATTTTCTATTTGGCATTGCAAGAGCCGATGGTATGGTAACCGAATCTGAAGAACGTCAAATTTATACGATTTCGGGCTATTTGGGGATTAATTCAAGGGATTACGCGAGTATTAAAGCTATGTTTTACAACAGTAGTGATAATGCGTATAAAGTTTTAGAAATTGATAAAAGTGCTACTGATGATGATGTTAAAAAAGCATACCGTAAAATGGCCAAGAAATACCACCCTGATAAAGTACGGCATTTAGGAGAAGAACACCAAGAAGGTGCTGAAGAAAAATTTAGACAAGTACAAACAGCCTACGAGCAATTGCAAAAGGAACGTGGGTTTTAGTTGAACTCGAAGAAAATACCAGAGAAGACCACGGCTAAAATTAAAATAACCAAAAAGGTAATAACCAGTATGGTTGTTTTTTTAGTGATTCCGTCTTTTTGAAAAATATAATTTCGCTTATCATCTTTACTTTCCTTTACAAATTCAAAGTTTCCCTTTTCTTTTTTATCCATTTTTCTACTGTTTTATATAAAATTACGAAGCGTGCTTTCGTTTTATTAATTTAAAAAGAATTGATTTTAACTCAAATGAAACCTAAGCTTTATCATGTTTTAAATTAACAATATTCGTTTGGGATGTCATATTTAAACCATTGATTTTGGTATATAAAATGGTAAATTGCAGTACAACCATTAAAACAAACAAACAATGGGAGATATCTTCAGTATTAATCAGATGAATGCAGTGATTGACCGAATAAATCAGCTAAAGCCTGATGCTAAACCGTTATGGGGTAAAATGAGTGCAGACCAAATGTTGGCGCATTGCAATGTGACCTATGAAATGGTTTATGAAGATAAACACCCAAAACCCAACGCATTTACAAAATTTATGCTAAAAGTACTTGTAAAGAATGTAGTTGTAGGCGATAATCCATACAAAAGAAACAGCAGGACTGCACCCCAATTTTTGATAACCGATACTAAAAATTTTGTTGAAGAAAAGACGAGATTGATTAATTTTTTAATCCAAACCCAAAAGCTAGGACCAGACTATTTTGACGGTAAGGAATCGCATTCTTTTGGAAAATTAACCAAACGAGAATGGAACAACATGTTTTATAAACATCTAGACCATCATTTAAGTCAGTTTGGAGTTTAAAACCATTTTACAAAAAGAATTGATATAAAAAAAGCCAACTAACGCAATGTTTAGTTGGCTTTGTATTTACTAAAAATATTCCTTAGTTAGAAAACACTTCTTTACTTGTGTAAATTTTTGTGTCATCACCTTTATCAAAAATCATAACTAATTTATCATTAGCATCTAGATAAACGGAAGATAATTCCCATCCTTCAGATTTTGTAGCATCTAATAGACATTTACGAATATCAGGATTGTTTAAATTTAAGTTCGAATTTTTTATTGTGTCAGCACTCATACTAGCAGAAAATAAAATAACAGCTGCTGCTATTAGGCATTGTAATTTTTTCATCATAATATTTGGGTTTAAATGGTTATAACAGTACAAGATTATCACATATTCTTATATACTTTAAAAATATTAGTTGATTGATACCTTATGACCGTTTAACAAACAGCCTGTTCTACGAAGTGAGTAGTTTATACGATAAAAAACTAAGAGATATATAGGGTTAAAACCCTATTCAAGGTCGTTTTTAGATGAGACTATTCTTTAAAATGGATGGTTGATTGGTTTTTATCAACATACAAATCGATAGTTCTTCCCAATATCATGGCTCGATTATCTTTTTCATGACCAGCAGGCATATTGAATGCAATAGGAAAATTGTATTCAGATAACGCATCCAAAACCAATTGCTCAATGGAAGTTCCCCAAAGCGTAGTGTTTTTTCTCAGTTTGGTCATATCGCCCACAACAACACCTTTGCAATTGTCAAAATATCCGGCACGTTTTAAGCTTTGTAACATCCGGTCGATATGGTATTTATATTCTCCAATTTCTTCAATAAACAATATTTTTCCAGAGATATCAATACTGGTTTTTGAGCCCAACATGGTATGCAACATGGTTAAGTTGCCACCAACTAATTGGCCTGAAGAAGTTCCTGTTTTGTTGTATTTAGACCCTTTTAAAATATAATCTAGCGGTTTTCCGAAAACAGCATCTTTAAATGTCGAAACGGTTTCTTCAATAGTGCTTAAATCGTCTTGTAAACTAGTACACATCATGGCGTGAATACTCTGAACGCCTTCGTTATGAATTTGGTTGTGAATGGCTGTAATGTCAGAATACCCAATAACCCATTTGGGGTTTTCTTTAAATTTTGTCCAATTCAATTTATCTATTATTCTAACGGAGCCATAGCCCCCCCGTGCACACCATATAGCACTAATTTTAGGGTCGTCCAGCGCTTGTTGGAAATCTTCACAACGCTCATCGTCTGTGCCAGCGAAGTGATTGTCTCGGTTAAAAACATGCTTGCCCAATACAGAGTTAAGCCCCCAACTTTTTAAAAGTACTTGGGCTTGCTGTACTTCACCTATTCTGTTTTTTAAGATGCCCGACGGAGCAACAATGGCAACGGTATCGCCTGCTTTTAAGTATGGTGGTTGTTTCAAGGTGTTGTTTTGTTTTTCAAAAGTAGTATTCTGTGCTAAACCAAGTTTTGTTCCGAAGAATAAAATAACACAAAATAGGCTTGTTGTTACTAGGTTTTTACTCATAATGTAAATGTACATTTTTTTTCTAAATCGCTTACAAAATGTGTACTTTTACGCCTTCAAAATAAACTGTCATTCCGAATGAAGCGTAAGTATCTCTTAAACTAGAACTTCAATTCATGTGGTTGTCAAATTAGCACTTCCTTCGGAATTATGATTTAATAAATTTTTAGATTGATGAACAAACCAAAACGATATACCGTAACAACCGCATTACCCTATACTAATGGCCCCATTCATATTGGGCATTTGGCGGGAGTTTACGTACCTGCCGATATTTATGTGCGTTACTTACGGTTAACAGGTAATGATGTAGCATTTATTGGTGGAAGTGACGAACATGGCGTGCCTATTACCATAAAGGCAAAAACCGAAGGTGTATCGCCTCAGAATGTTGTCGATAAATATCATGCTATTATTAAAAAATCGTTTGAGGATTTTGGTATTACATACGATAATTATTCGAGAACTACGGCGAAAGTTCATCATGAAACGGCTTCAGAGTTTTTTAAAACCCTTTACGATAAAGGTGAATTTATTGAAGAAACCACCGAGCAGTTGTACGACGAAAAGGCCAACCAGTTTTTGGCCGATCGTTTTGTGACAGGAACGTGCCCAAAATGTGGTAACGAAGAAGCTTATGGTGACCAATGTGAAAACTGCGGAACTAGTTTAAACGCTACCGATTTAATCAATCCAAAATCAGCCTTAACTGGAAACGTACCGACTTTAAAAGAAACAAAACACTGGTTTTTGCCTTTGGATAAATACGAAGATTTCTTAAAAGAATGGATTTTAGAAGGCCATAAAAAAGATTGGAAGCCTAATGTTTACGGCCAGGTAAAATCATGGATTGACGACGGATTGCGTCCACGAGCCGTAACCCGCGATTTAGATTGGGGCATTCCCGTGCCTGTTGAAGGTGGCGAGGGCAAAGTGTTGTACGTTTGGTTTGATGCTCCAATTGGTTACATCTCATCAACCAAAGAATGGGCGGAGCGCGAAGGCAAAGATTGGGAACCTTATTGGAAAGATAAAGACACCAAGTTGGTGCATTTTATCGGAAAAGACAATATCGTGTTTCACTGTATTATTTTCCCAACGATGCTAAAGGCTGAAGGTAGTTACATTTTACCCGATAACGTGCCAGCTAATGAGTTTTTAAACTTGGAAGGCAATAAACTTTCAACCTCAAAAAATTGGGCGGTTTGGTTGCCCGAATATTTAAAGGAATTTCCTGGCCAGCAAGATGTGTTGCGTTATGTGTTAACCGCTAATGCACCAGAAACAAAGGATAACGATTTTACTTGGAAAGATTTTCAAGCCAGAAATAACAATGAGTTGGTGGCCATTTTCGGTAACTTTATAAATCGGGTGTTGGTTTTAACCAACAAATATTACAACGGTATTGTGCCAGAACCTTCGGAATTATCCCAAGTTGATGAAGAAACTTTAGCTGCGGTTAAAGCCTATCCTGATGTTATTGCCAGTTCTATTGAACGCTACCGTTTTAGGGAAGCCGGACAAGAATTGATGAATTTAGCCCGTTTGGGAAACAAATACCTGGCAGATGCCGAACCTTGGAAAGTGATAAAAACTGATGAGGTTCGCACACAAACTATCATGTACATAGCACTTCAAATATCCAGTGCATTGGCCACTTTAAGCGAACCGTTTTTGCCTTTTACATCTAAAAAGCTAAAGTCAATCTTGAATGTCACATCGAGTGGGGTTGAGATGTCCTGGAACGACGTAAGCACCCAAGAAGTCTTACTTCTTGCAGGACACCAAATAGGAAAAGCAGAATTGCTATTCTCTAAAATTGAAGACGAAACCATTCAAAAACAATTGGATAAATTAGAAGCTAGTAAAAAAGCTAACGAAGCAGCCAACAAAGTGGTTGAGCCACAAAAGGAAAGGATTACATTTGAAGATTTCACTAAACTAGATATTCGTGTAGGCACAATTCTAGAAGCCGAAAAAATGCCGAAAACAAAAAAGCTATTGGTGTTAAAAGTGGACACCGGTATTGATGTTAGAACTATCGTTTCTGGCATTGCAGAAAGTTTTACGGTCGAAGAGGTGGTGGGTAAAAAAGTCACCGTTTTAGTGAATTTGGCGCCAAGAAAACTGCGTGGTGTTGAAAGTGAAGGTATGATTTTAATGACCGAAAGCGCCGATGGTAAATTGGTTTTTGTTAATCCTGATGATACAAATGTATCTAATGGATTGCAGGTGAGTTAAACATTATTTTTCCTTTTTTTCCGGGTAAAAAAACAAGGTTCTTTGTTAATTCCTTGTTAAATCCATTTTTACAAACATGCAAATATAATCATGTGTAATATCTTGTTATTGAGTGTGTTAAAATGGTTTTGTCTATAAGATTTTATGGCTTTTGAGTTAATGTTTTGTTTGTCGCCACATCTTTTAATGCAGTCCAATTCGTATATTAGGGTAAGCATATTAATTAAAAACTAACACATGAAAAAGTTACTTTTATTATTTATTTCAATTAGTGTCTTGTCTTGCGGAACTTCAAAAACGGTTCGCGCATCCAAAAAGGTCATTAAGGGTAATTGGGTATTAAACAATATTAATTACAGTGAGGCGGGTACTTACAACGTTACCCTTTTAAACGATGCTTCAAAAGCTTGTTTTGAAGGCAGCACATGGCAATTCGTGCCTAACAATAATACTGGGATTTACAGTATAAACGACAATAGTTGTTCTGATGGTGAACGTTACTTTGTTTTCACCATTGATGAGGTTAATGCGGAAACTGGACTTTACGATTTCTTGCTGAAACCTACTAACGAAAAATACAAATCAGAAACCAACCAAGGGTTTAGATTGAGTTTAACAGCCTTATCCGATTCTATGATGCAGTGGCAACAAACCCTTTCTGTTCAAGGGCAACCGTTTACTATTACAATGAATTTCATCAAGCAATAAAAAAATAAAATTTAAACATATGAAAACATATATAAAGAAAACATCAATTGTAGTATTAGCAACTGTGCTGGCCATTAGTTTCACTAATTGCAAAGCCGTACAAAACGCAAACAACAAACAAAAAGGAGCGGTTATTGGAGCCACTGGTGGAGCCATTTTAGGAGCCATTATTGGTAACAACGTAGGCAAAGGTGGCAATGGTGAACTAGGAGCCGTAATTGGCGGTGTAGTTGGTGGCGGTGCTGGTGTCCTGATAGGAAACAAAATGGATAAGCAAGCCCAAAAAATTGAAGAGGAAATCCCTGGAGCCGAAGTAGAACGTGTTGATAATGGTATTGTTGTTACTTTTGACGAGAGTAGTGGCGTGTATTTCGCAACGGATAAATATAATATTAATTCAGCATCGCAAGCTACGTTAAATAAACTCATAGGTGTATTTAAAGAATATCCAGATACCAATATTCTTGTGGTTGGCCATACCGATAGCCAGGGCTCAGAAGAATACAATATGACCTTATCAAAAAATAGAGCCTATGCCGTAACCAGTTATCTTTCTAACAATGGTATAAGTAGTGGAAGGTTAACTACCAATTGGTTTGGTGAGACACAACCTTTACATGATAATTCGACTGCTGAAGGCCGAGCGAAAAACCGTCGTGTAAATGTGGCGATTCTTCCGAATGAAAAAATGATTGAAGAAGCCAAGGCACAAGCAGGAAACTAAAAAGAAGAAACATTTTATTTTTATGAGAAAGCCGTTTTTTTGAATAAAAATGGCTTTTTTGTGACGTAAATTTGGTTGAGAACCAATAAAAAATCAACGTGTAGATTCTAAAACAAATTAAGAAATCTGTAACTTTACGTAAAAACGACAATTATGTTATCAAAAAAAATAGAAGAGGCTTTAAACAGTCAAATAAGAGTAGAGGCAGAATCATCTCAAATATATTTAGCGATGGCTTGTTGGGCTGAGGTTAAAGGGCTAGAAGGTGTGGCTAATTTTATGTATGCGCAAAGTGATGAAGAACGCGAACATATGCTAAAATTAGTAAAGTTTGTAAATGAACGTGGTGGACATGCTAAAATATCTGAACTAAAAGCGCCAAATGTTACCTTTGAATCGTTTAAAGAAATGTTTGAAAAATTATTTGATCATGAAGTTCTTGTATCTCAAAGCATTAATGAATTAGTTCATATTTCGCTTCAAGAAAAGGATTATGCAACCCATAACTTTTTACAGTGGTATGTAGCAGAACAAATAGAAGAAGAAGCCGTAGCAAGAACTATACTTGATAAAATAAATATGATTGGTGATGATAAAGGTGGATTGTATTTATTCGATAGAGATATTCAAAATTTAACCGTTACCACAGCAGTTCAAGATACTCCTGCGTAATTTTTAACATTTAATCTTATTTAGATTGAATAAAAATAGTTTATTTTTGCGCCTATATTTTTGAATAGATTATTCTGTTTTGGGCAAAAAGAAGAAAAAAAAGGCCATAAAAAAACTACGCAAACTAGGAATAGAACTTCCTGAAAAAGTTAAAAGTAGTTGCTGTAAAAAGTTTAAAAAAAATGAGAGCAAGCGTTGTAAAAAATGCCCTTGTTTCGATTTGATTAAAAAAGTGGCTTAATATTTTAAGTAATAGAGCAAAAGTAAACCTGTCTGGTTTTATACGCTGATGGTATTGTCAGCCTATAAAATTAGACAGTTTTTTTTAAAATAACCATGATAGATTTCGTTACCACACAAACCCAACTGCCATTACAATCGGTTAAAAATACTTTGCAATTATTAAGTGAAGATTGCACCATTCCGTTTATTTCCCGTTATAGAAAAGAGGCCACGGGAAATTTAGATGAGGTTCAAATAGGTGAAATAGTAAAATTTAAAGAGCAGTTTGAAGCCCTAAAAAAGCGAAAGAAAGCCATTTTAAAGGCTTTAGAAGAACAAGATGTTTTATCGCCTGATTTAAAATTTAATATAGAATCGGTCAAAGATTTAACCACGCTCGAAGATTTATACTTACCATACAAGAAAAGTAGAAAAACCAAGGCTGAAAAAGCACGACAAAACGGATTGGAGCCATTGGCTAAAATCATCATGGCACAAAATGCCAACGATGTAGAATCCATTGCATATAAATATATAAAAGGTGATGTGCAATCAACAGAAGATGCTTTAGAAGGTGCACGCCATATTATTGCTGAATGGATTAACGAACGTACCGATATTAGAAACAATATCCGCTATCAGTTGGAACGTTTCGCTATGATTTCCACGAAAGTGATAAAAACAAAAAGGGGAGAAGAAAAGGCGCAAAAATTTAAGGATTATTTTGATTGGGAAGAGAATTTAAGCAGAATCCCATCCCATCGGTTACTGGCCATTTTAAGAGCTGAAAACGAGGGCTTCATTCGTTTGAAAATTGAAATAGATAACGAACGCGTCTTAAACAAAATAGAAAACATAATTATAAAAAGTAACAATGCGTGTTCAGACCAAATTGAAACCGCTATAAAAGATGCTTATAAACGTCTTTTACTGCCTTCGTTAAGTAATGAGGCCTTACAAGTAGCCAAAGAAAAAGCCGATGAATCGGCCATTTCCGTATTTGCAAAAAATTTAAAGCAATTACTACTGGGTTCGCCCTTGGGAGAAAAACGGGTTTTGGCTATCGACCCCGGATTCCGAACGGGTTGTAAAGTAGTGTGTCTCGATGCCCAAGGCCAATTAAAATATAACGAAACCATTTACCCGCATCCACCAAAAAACGATTCCACAGGTGCCATAAAAAAGATAAGCTCCCTTTGCGATGCCTATAAAATTGAAGCTATTGCGATTGGTAATGGAACGGCATCAAGAGAGACGGAAGCTTTAATCAGAAAAATTCGTTTTAAAAACGATATTCAGGTGTTTGTAGTTAGCGAGGCCGGTGCCAGTATATATTCGGCTTCAAAAATTGCCCGTGAAGAATTTCCTAATTACGATGTTACGGTGCGCGGTGCAGTTTCTATTGGCAGAAGACTTCAAGACCCCTTGGCCGAACTGGTAAAAATAGATGCTAAATCTATTGGAGTGGGGCAATACCAGCACGATGTTGACCAAACCAAGTTGCAAAAATCGCTGGGAATGGTAGTTGAAAATTGCGTCAACGCCGTGGGTGTAAACATTAACACCGCTAGCAAAAGTTTGTTGAGTTACGTTTCGGGAATTGGGACAAAATTGGCAGAAAACGTGTTTAAATACAGAAATGAAAACGGGCCATTTTCAACCAGAAATGCTATTAAAAAAGTACCTCGATTGGGCGATAAAGCGTTTGAGCAGGCGGCTGCCTTTTTAAGAATTAAGGATGCTGAAAATCCATTGGACGATTCAGCCGTACACCCTGAAAGTTATCCAGTTGTAGAAAAAATGGCTAAAGATTTGGGTAAGTCTGTTCAAGATTTAATTGGTAATAAATCACTCCTTCAAAGTATCGATTTAAAAAGGTATTGTAGTGAATTGGTCGGGTTACCAACGCTTCAGGATATTATAAAAGAACTGGAAAAACCCGGTTTGGATATTCGTGAGCAAGCCAAGGTTTTTACATTTAACCAAAACATAAAAGCGATTGATGATTTACATGAAGGCCAACTTCTGCCTGGTATTGTAAATAACATCACTAATTTTGGATGCTTTGTAGATGTAGGCATAAAAGAAAGTGGATTGATTCACGTATCTAATCTATCCGATGGTTTTGTGAAAGATGTTAACGAGCATGTATATTTACACCAACAGATTATTGTAAAGGTATTGGACGTCGACATTTCACGAAAGCGCATCCAATTAAAGTTGCATAAATAGGTGTTATATAAAAAAAGCGCCCAAAATTTTGGACGCTTAAATTTATATAGTTTTATTGGATATATTATTTGTTCATGTTTTTTATTTGGTCTACAAAAGTATCCAAGTCTGTACCGTTATTTACCAAAGTTAATGCTTTGTCCACAATGTATTTTACGTTTACGGCATGAAACCCTAAGCCAACACCTATTTTATTTAAAAGTTTATGCTCTGGGTCACCTTTAATTTGGTCAACATGTACCATGCGCACTAAATCATATAAACGTTCTAAACGCCTGTCGTAAGATACTGGTGGGTTAATAGGGTGGGATTTATAATTCTTTAAAATTGATTTATAATCCTCTTGGCTAATATCCAAATTACGGGCCAGTCTATCTAAAAACGCTTGTTCGTCAGGAGTAATAATTCCATCATCCATAGCCACACGAACAATCGCTGCAAAATGACTTTCGTTACGCTTTTTAAACCCACTGTCAAATAAATCTGAAAACGACATCTTTCTTTGTTTTATTAGTGGTGCAAACGTACATATTTTTTTTAAGATATAAATTGAAAATTTTATTTTTTTGGCTGCACCATTAGGCTTGTTTTCTTATGCTGTATTTTTAAACGTCAGGATATTTAATAAATGGTTTTGCCTAATTTGCTCAACAAGGCGAACCAGTTTCCAAATGTTAAAACTCAAACTTGAGTTGCACACTAACACTTTTAGATGGTTGGGGCTTATTAGACTTTTCAGTGTCAAGGTTAGATAAACTAATACCCAACAGACGCACAGAGTTTTTTAGATGCTCTTGGTATAAAAGTTCTTTTGCGGTTTCCAGTATCATACTGTTATCTCTGATAAAATAGGGAAGCGTCTTGCTTCTGGTTTGTTGGCTAAAATCGCTGTATTTTATTTTTAATGTTACCGTTTTTCCAGAGACTTGGCCTTTGGCTAGTCGTCTTGAAACCTCTTTGGCAATGTGCTCCAGTTTTTCAACCATAAACACTTCACTCGATAGATTTTCAGAAAAAGTACGTTCGGCAGCCAAACTTTTTCGAATTCGATTTGGTTTTACTTTACTTGTGTGAATACCTCTAACAACGTGGAAATAATATTGTCCAGATTTACCAAAATGTTCATTTAAAAAGTCTATGGATTTCTGTTTTAAATCCAATCCAGTAAAAATGCCTTTTTGATACATTTTTTCAGCGGTTACTTTGCCAACACCATAAAATTTTCTAATATCCAATTCCTCCAAAAATGGAATAACCTCCTCTGGGTTTACGGTTTTTTGTCCGTTAGGTTTGTTGTAATCGCTAGCCACTTTAGCAATAAATTTATTGATAGAAATACCGGCCGAAGCGGTCAAACCAATCTCATTAAAAATGCGTTCTCGGATTTCTTTTGCTAAGAGCGAAGCACTGGGGTTGCCTTTTTTGTTTTCCGTTACGTCTAAATAAGCTTCATCTAGAGAAAGCGGTTCCACCAAGTCGGTGTAATCGTAAAAAATAGCTCTTATCTTTTTTGAAATTTCAGTATATCGGTCAAAACGAGGCCTCACAAAAATCAAATTAGGACATAATTTAACGGCTAAACTACCAGCCATGGCACTTTTAACACCAAATTTTCTGGCCTCATAACTGGCAGCGCTAACCACCCCGCGCTTCCCTCCACCACCAACGGCTATAGGTTTGCCTTGGAGGTTGGGTTGGTCCATTTGTTCTACCGATGCGTAAAAGGCATCCATATCCACATGAATAATTTTTCTAATTGGTAAATCGGCAGACATGCTGTAAATTTATAAATTCCTAATGAGGCGGGAATCTATATTTAGTTAAAAGAAAAATAGGTTATCTTCATTTTTTAAATTGAAGTTAAAAAATAGACAAGTACCGCTTTCTCGGAAATGATTATGATAGAAATAGAACGTAAATTTTTAGTGTCTTCGGATGCATTTAAGGAAGAAGCCCATAACAAAGTACCCCTTATTCAAGGGTTTTTAAATACACATAAAGAAAGAACGGTTAGGGTACGATTAATGGGCGATTTGGGATTCTTAACGGTAAAAGGGTTGTCATCAAAGGATGGGTTGTCACGTTTTGAGTGGGAAAAGGAAATTACAGCTAAAGATGCTAAGGAGTTGTTAAATCTTTGTGAATCGGGCATCATAGATAAAATACGCTATGAAGTAAAACTAAAAAACCATACTTTTGAGATAGACGAGTTTTTTGGTGAAAATGAAGGGCTGGTAGTTGCCGAGGTGGAGCTAAACCACGAAAATGAAATCTTTGAAAGGCCAAATTGGCTTGGTGCTGAGGTAACGGGAAACCCGAAATATTATAACGCCCAATTAAGTAAAAAACCATTTAAAACTTGGAAGCTATGATTAGAAACCTAATTGTTTTATTGATTATTGTATTAATATTTAGTTGCAAAGATCAATCAGAAACTAAAACTTCTGAAAACGAAAGTTTAGAAACTGTTGAAAAATCAATCGATTCTATAAGCTCTGTGGTTGAGGCACCTACTAACAAAGTAGTTAAAAAATCAACCAGTCAAATCAAAAAAGAACTGACGGAAAAGGGCTTTAAAACCTTTGATTATGTTGATGAAAAAACCAACGATACTATTTTGATGCAGCAATATTTTATGGCATTTTTAAAAACAGGGCCTATTAGGGGGCAGAACGAAGAAGAAGCAGCCGATCTGCAAAAAGAACATTTAGCACACTTGAGCAAAATGTATGAGCTTGGTTATGCCGATATATCTGGACCTTTTGGAGATAACGGCGATATTCGGGGTGTTACTATTTATAATGTACCTACTTTAAAAATGGCTGATAGTTTAGCCAATGCCGATCCCATGGTAAAAGCCGGTCGTTTAGAAATTGAAATGCACCCATGGTGGGCGGCCAAAGGCTTTTCATTACGATAAATAACAAAGGGCATTTATCTGCTCTTCAATATTTTGGGTATTTTCTTTTATTTCGTTAGATCATATTTAGGTGTCTAACGACCTTCAAATTCTAAAAACTGAAAAAACAGGGGCTTTTAAATCAGATTACAGTATGATTAAAAAGGTTATTAAAATTAGCTTATTCCGAAATTGTAATCCATCTTTTCGCTTCATTTCCAAATTCATCAACTGCGGTAATTAAATGTTTTCCTATTTCCGGAACAATAGCCAATTCATGGATGTCTTTAGTGTTTCCAACGTAAGTATCATCAACATACCAAAACAGAGTACATTTGGGCTTAGAATGGGCTATTTTTAAAACTAAATCGTTCGTGTTTCCATCAAAACCTTTAGGTAGAAAAACAGTATTGTTTTCGTTTGGGTAAATAAACTGCATAGATATGGCATTATCACCCAAACAGTCATCCCTAAATTTCGGCAAAGGTATGTAAAACGGATTTTTAGTTTTATAGTAATGGGCCGTTACAGGAGGCAGAACAAACCACGATTTATTTGTAATGTTAGAAATATCTTCACAAGAAGAGTTGACTTGATAGCTTTCAGTTTTATCCAAATGCACCAAAACATGATACGGACAAGGTTTTGTTTTCAGACCACTTAACTGGATGAATTTTTCTTCCACCTCATCACAATTTGGCGAAGCCCTGTGACCACTTTTTTTACAAATTGAGACTTCCTGCATTTCATCAAAAGGTTTGTCAAACCAGTCGCTGTTGGGTAAAATATCGAAAACATCAAATAAAATCGGTGCGGCAGATTGTACACCAACCAAGCCGGGTCTACCTTCGCCATCGGCATTGCCTACCCAAACACCAACTACGTAATCTTTTGTGGTACCAATGGCCCAAGCATCACGAAAACCGAAACTAGTTCCTGTTTTCCATGCGATTTGTTTCGAGCCATCGAAAAACTCCCAACTTTCATCACCTTCGGGTCTGTTGACTTCCTTTAAACTTTCATAAGTTAAATAAATGGAAGCCGCATCAAAAAGGGTTTTATCCGAAGTCTTTTTTCCAAAGTCAATGTTTTCCAAAGCTAAAAAGGTAGGCTCACAAAATTCATTAGTAAAATATTCACTCGAGGTTTCGGTAAAATGATTTAAAGTTGAAGAAAGTGCGGCGTAACTTTTGCACAAATCCCACAAATTACTTTCGGCACCACCCAAAATAAGCGACAAACCATAATGATTGGCGTTGTATTTTAAATCTTTAAGCTGAAGGGTTTTTAAATAATGGTAAAACCGATCCAAGCCAAAATCTTGAAGCATTCGCACGGCTGGAACATTCAAAGACCGAGACAGCGCCCGACTTACGGACACGGCACCATCATAGGTTTTGTTGAAGTTTTCTGGGTTATAGCTTCCATATTGAGTAGGAACATCAGCAACCAAGGTATTGGGTAAAATATCACCAGCATCTAACATCGAGGCGTATAAAAAAGGCTTTAAAATACTACCGGTGCTTCTGGGTTTATCAATAATATCTACGTCTTTTTGGTGCGATTTATCGGTTGGCGTATTACCAACATAAGCCAAAACGTTACGGGTTTTTACATCTAATATTAAAACGGCAGCGTTGTAAATTTCATTCTGACTTAATTGATTATAATGTGTTTTTACAATATGGTTAACACGCTGTTGTAATGGTTTTTTAATTGTAGTTTGGATGTATGTTCCGTTGTATTTTTTTGAAACTTTTTGGAGTAAATGCGGAGCAATTTGTGGTAAAGGATATGGCTTTTGAGGTAAACCTTCTGCAATGGAAAGTTTGTAAGTTAATGTGTCTATTATGTGGTTTTCAAGTAGTTTTTGAAGCAGTGTATTACGTTTTTTTTGTAATTTTTCTTGATTTTTACCAGGATAGATAAGGCTTGGAGCGTTTGGCAAAACGGCCAAGGTGGCGCTTTCTGCCCATGAGAGTTGGTTGGCACTTCTATTAAAATAACGCCACGATGCGGCATCCAATCCAACTACGTTTCCACCGAAAGGCGCATTACTGGAATAGTAGGCTAAAATTTGCTCTTTACTTTCGCGGAATTCCAAACGCGTGGCTAGAATCAGCTCAATAAGTTTTTCAAAATAGGTACGTTTTTGATTTTGTCTGGACAAGCGAATGACCTGTTGGGTTAAAGTGCTGCCACCACGTTTTACGGTTCCTGATTTTAAATTATCACGTAATGCTTTAAAAATGGAAACTGGATTAAAACCAGGATGTTTATAAAAATAGGCATCCTCAAATTGGACGATACAGGTTTTAAATTTAGCAGGGACACTATCGTTTTTCGGGAAGCGCCATTGGCCGTCGTTTGCTATTTGGGCTCCTAATAGTTCGTCATTGGTGCTTGTAATTACAGTAGCTGTTGGGGCTTTGAATAACTGTTTTGGTAAACAAAAATAATAGGCAAAAAGCAAGACAACAATTACTGCTGATTTGATTTTGTTGCGCTTTATGTAGGCTATTATTATCAATTATAACTCCTAATGACGTTAAATTCTGAACTCATACTCATGTTCCACCTTACATATTCGCACGTTGTACCAACTGTACCAATCTTGTTGGCCTTTTTGTTGGGCCAATTGGTGGTCTGTTTGTGCTTTCCAGTTTTTTATGGCTTCTAAAGTTTTCCAGTAGCTTACCGTAATGCCAATTTCATTTCGGGCAGTATCCATACCTAAAAAACCAGTTTGCTCTTTTGCTAAGGCTTCTATTTTGTTGGCCATTTCAGTATAGCCTTCAATGTTTTCTTTTTGGGTTGAAGTGAAAATAACGGCGTAGTATGGTTTGAAGTTTTTCATTTTATTTCTCAACAGTCACCCATTGTCCTTTTGTTCTTACTAAATAATCATTATCATACATGGCTTCTGCTTGAATGCCATATAGATAGTAGGTTCCTAAATACGATGCATTTAGCATCACACTAAAATTTTTGGTGCCATTTTTGCTTTTCTGTGGTAAATCGAAATAAAAATTTACACGGTCGTCCCTAATATCAGTATAACGTGCTTGACTTGAAGTAGTGTCGCCAAAAGCGGTAAAACGGGTGTTCACAATTTCCCAACCCGATGGAAATATTTGCGTTAAAGCCACATCGTTTACTTTCTCGCTTTTCAGATTGCTTACACTCACTTTAGCAACAAAATCTTGTCCTTGTTGTAATTTGGAAACATCTATTTTATTGCCTTTTAAATCGGTGTAATTAACGGAAACACTTAAACCGCGTTGCTCTGAAATTTCCTTGCCTAAAGGCAGTTTTCCTGAATTTAAAACACGAACATAGACCACATTATTAATTTCATTTTTTATTGAAATGGAATTTTGCCCATCAACAACACTTAAAGAGCGTTGTGCAATCGCATTGTTGGTTTCGATAGTTTCCTGTTTACCATTGATGGAATAATTTACTTTGAGTGCTTTTCCTCCATTGGCTTTTACCATTTTTGCCATAGCCAATAAGCTATAAGCCGTGGTTTGGGTGCTCATCCAACGATTGCTCGATAAATTTTTGGCGATATATTCGGCAAGGTCTCGCATTTTAGAATTTTTGGTTAAAACCATAGTTTCTAAGGCCATTGCACGATTTCTGTCTACCGAACCATAGGTGTAATAGTTATATCTTGACGGCTGAAAATTAATGTTTGCCGATTTTGAAATGGTTTCACTCGCTTCGTTTTGTCCCGCTAGTGCATAGGCAGCTGCCAAACGCCATTTAGCTTCGTTGGAAATTTCTGAAAATTCCCGTAAGCGGTTCATAGCTGCCAAATCCGGACTTCCAGCTAAAGCCAAGGTGTACAATCTGTAAGCCTGGGCTAAATCGGAATTATACGTTCGGTAGCTTGGGCGCCAATCTCTAGCAGCTTGCTTTTGGTATTGCAACCAATTGTTTTTAAACGTAAGCGGTAAAACGAAACCTTTCTTTTCGGCTTCAATCATAAAATGACCGGCATAACTGGTGCCCCAATCATTGGTTGAACTTTCACCCATCCAATAACTCATACCGCCATTAGGTTGCTGAAAATGTGCTAATCGTTTGATACCGTTTTCAATATTGGATTGGATATCCTGTTTTTTGTCTAAGTTTAAATCGAAGATATCACCTAAGAATAACTGGGGAAATACCCCAGATGTGGTCTGTTCTGCACAGCCATGTGGATACCGAATTAAATATTGTAACCTTCGAGAAAAATCCATTGGAGGTAATGTAGAGAATTCAATGGTAGCCGAATTGGTTCCCGAAACACCAAAGGTTGAAAACGCAATGGTTTCTGATGCATTTTCAGTAAGGACTCTATCTATTGATTTTGAGGTTATCGGATTGGGGTTAACAACATCCAATTCCACCTTATAAGTCGATTTTTCACCATTTCCGGTGGCAACCACTTCTACGGTATTGATGCCTTTAGCTTTGCTTACATCGAGTTCAAAATATGTCATTTGCTCATCAGGTTTTGCAAAACTTAAGGTTTTATTTGCGTCACCTACAACCGAAATACCACTGCTCAATTTTAAACTGATATTTACATTTTTGACTTTTGGTTCCATGGCAAAAACAGTGACAGGTAGTGTTACTTTTTCACCGGGACTTAATTTCCGTGGAAGCGACGCTAAAACCATCAGCGGTTTTTTAACTTGAACCGACTTATCGGTGCTGCCATAAGCTTCGGTTTTGGCATTTCCAGCCACCACCATGGTTCGCACCGCGCCAATATAATTGGGCATTTTAAGTTGATGCGTTGCGCTTTTTCCAGCCTCCAAATTGAAAGGCCCTAAATAGGTGGCCACAGGTTTAAACCGGTTGGCTTTTTTGTTTTTTCCTGCGAGGGCACTACCATCGCCACCAATGGCAAACACTTGGTCAATACTTCCCGAATACGCGCCAATAACATCATCAAAAACATCCCATGTTTTTACGCCCAAAGCTTCTCGTTTGTAAAATTCATTCCAAGCATTTGGAGTTTTAAATCGGGTTAAATCCAGCAGACCTTCTTCAACCATGGCGATGGTATAGGTCATGGGTTTGTTATTTTTTTCTGAAACCGAAACTTTGAAAGTTTGTTCTGGTTTTAAAACATCGGGCATTTTTAAAAGGGGTTCCAGTTTGGTGCTGGGGTCTTCAACCATAATGGGAATAACGCCATATAACCGGATAGGTAAATCGTTTTCTGTTACCGCATGGGGTTGCAATAGCGAAATATTTACAAACACATTGGGCGCCATTAAAGAGGTTATGGGGATATCCACTTTGGTTTCACCCTTTGTGGTTTTAATCCATTTGTAATCTAACACTTCAGAACCGTTTTCAATACTTACCAAAGCACGACCTTCACTACCAGATTGAAATTTTATTTTTGCCGTCTCACCCACATTATAATGTTCTTTGTCTGCTGAAAACACCAACATTTTAGCAGCTTCTTTATCATCTGGCGGCGTGTACCAATTTTTGTAGAAATAGGCCGTTTTTCCTGTGGCATGACCACTTTTTGGGTCAACAATTCTGATTAAATATCTACCGCGTTCATGCTCTGGAATTTTTAAATTAAAGCTTCCTTTTCCGTTGGCATCGGTAATCACTTTGGTGTCTAAATATGGGCGGTGATAAGTGCTAGACATGTAACTGGATAGGTTGTCGTAGGATGAATTCCACCACCAGCGCCATTCAATTTTATAGACTTTAACTTGAAGGTTATTTCGTTTTACAGGCATTCCAAAGGCATCAACGGTTACAACATCAAAGGTTTGGTTTTCATCTGTGTACAATGAGCCATAGTTGTTTCCTTTTGGAGATTTCAGCCCGACAAATGCGTCGTAAGGGGCATAAGTTTTAGTGAAGGCATCCATGGAAAAATCACCACCATTTTCAAAAGCACGAACCAAAAATTGCACATTCAACATGCCCGGAGCATTTTTTCCAACGGATAATTTACTATTGATGTTGACAGTTCCCTTTTCATCGACTTTGCCTTCAAAAACATTGATTTCTTCCGCTCTGTATTGTCGGGTTGGGTCGATAAAGGTGTAATCTTTATAGTTTTTAAAACTGGAATACGATGTGCTAAACTTCGCTTTGACTTCAGCCTTTAAATTTTTTCCAGGAGCACCATGAAGCCATGCAATATCTAAAGTGCCTTGTAAAGGATTTTTGTTGGTTAGGATTTCATTTTCAAAATTTACTTTAATTTTTAGTCGGTTGGGTTTAACCGTTTCAATTTTTAAACCTTTGTAAAATGTAGCACCACCAACCGATACTTTGGCGTTGTAATTTCCAGTTTTATCTTCGGTCGACGTTGGAACCGTAAATTTATAGAAGTTATTAAGGGTATTGGCTGTGATGTTTTTATAAACCAACTTGCCATTAGGGTCCGTAATTTCCATTTTGACCGGATGGCCTTTTGGAAGCGGGTTCGACTTGTCATTCAACATAAACGTTAAATGAAGTGTGTCTCCAGGGCGCCAAACACCGCGTTCGCCATAAATGTAACCTTTAAGTCCGCGTTGCGTTTTGTTTCCCGAAACATCAAATTTACTAAGCGAAAGCGAGTTGCCATCGGCGAGTTTCACGTAGGTTGTATTATTGCCTTTTCTAACGATGGCAAAAGCAGCGTTTTTGCCCAAATCGAAAAGGGTTAAGCCATCATTATCGGTATTTCGGCTTGCCAATTCTTGCTGTTGATAATTGTAAAGTTTAACCGTGGCATTGGATTCTGGGTTGGTGGTTAAAATATCGGTGACTGCAAAATAATAGGAATTGTTAGCGCCTTGTTTGGCAATAACCCCTAGGTTTGAAGCGATTAAATTTTGAGATACTATTTTGCGTTCGTTGTAGAAAGCATCGTGGCACGGGTTATCCTGTTCGCGCCAATTATAACTGTAATTTTTGTAGCGATAGGTTAAATTATCCCAATATTCTTCTTCTCTTAAGTCTTCATCATCTGTTGAGGTTTCTGCATAATCGGCTTCGTAGTATTCATCTTCTTCGGAAGTGTTATTAGATGCACTTGAAGAACAATCATAAAGTGAATAATTCTTATTGAAACTCACCTCTACACGATAAATAGCACCGGAATCCGCCTGAAAAAACTTGGATAAATCGATGCTATAAGCCTTCCATTTTCCAGTGTTTTCGGCTTCGGTTTGTAGTTGAATGGTCTGTTTTGCAATGCGTCGGCCAACTTTTCGGATGTTATAGGCGTTATTGCTATTTAGGTTTCCGTCCTGTAAAAATTGAAGAATATTGTCTTCAAAAATTTTAATGATTCTAACATCAACAGCCTTCAGGTTTACGGCTTCAAAATTGAATTTTAAATCTTGCGAATTTGGTAAAATCGTGCCATTGCTAATCAAGCGAACCTGCGGTTTTATGGATTCAAAAGCAATAGTTTCAGAAAACGGTTTTTTAAGTTTATAGCCTTCGGAATTGGTAATGCCTTGAAACACATCCACCTGAATATTGCCAACCAATTTGGTGTCTGGATACACTTTTAGAACATTACCATCCACAATATATTTTGGGTTTTTCACTTTTTGAAGCGTTACCAAACCATCGAAATTCTGCTGTTTTTTAAGGGCATCGGAAAAGTTGATGGATAAGTATTGTTCTGGTGCTTGAATCACATCTACATCAACAATAGTGAAGTTATTTATACCTGGAATTTCAATTTCATTTTCGCCTTCGTTTTCTGCTTTAATGGGTTTTCCATTCCATTTTACAGTGATTTTACTATCTTCAATTTTACGATTGATACTGTCAATTTTAAACTCAAAAACCTTCGCTTTTTCGTTGTATTCATTAAAAATAATCGATAGTTTTTTTCTTTCTTGAGACGCTTCAACCAATTGTTTGGCATGTTCTAAAGACATTATGTCGGCAGAGCGCATAACAGCAGTTAAGTACTGCCAATTTTTACTGTAAGATTGTAAGTTATTCGTAACAATGGTAAAGCTTGGTGTTATGGTTTTAAACTGAAAAGTATAGGTTTCATAACCTTTTTCAATGGTTTTGTAAATATCATCCAGTTTTACATCAACGGTATATTCGGTGGCGGGTTCTAAATCTTCATTAGGAGTAAAAATTAAGGTATGCGAATTGGCAACCGATAGTTTTCCTTGAGCATGAGGTGTGATTTTTACGATGTTGTCTGTAATAACATCACCCGTTTTCCATCCATCTACATCCTTTGCTAAATTAATTCGAATAGGTTCTGCAACCGAAACCATACCGGCCGTGGTGTAACTAATGTATTCTTTAAACTTAAAAATGTTGTCGGTTTCTACTTCTTTCTTTTTACAGGATGCTACTAACGTAATGAGTAATACGAGAGTTAATAGCTTTTTACATGACATAGATTTATGAATTAAATTGAAAATGAACTAAAATGAGGGCGTAGGTAGTTTCTCGTTAATAAATGTACGTTGAATTTTTTAAGTTTAGACGCTAGCGTTTTGTTAATTTGTTCTTAAAAATCGTTTAGTCTTTAAACATTCCGATAAAAAGCTCACCATGCGCATTCATAGTTGCCCGAAACATTCCAGATGTGTTGAATTCCATAACCATGTTTCCGTTCTTATCGATGGCAATTATGCCGCCATCTCCACGACCATCTCCTATACTTGGTAATTTTTTATGAATGACTTCTTTTGCAGCTTCTTCCAAAGACATATTTTTATATTCCATTAAGGACGAAATATCGTGAGCCACCATACCACGAATAAAATATTCACCCCATCCTGTTGAAGAAACAGCACAGGTTTTGTTATTGGCATACGTTCCTGCGCCAATAATTGGCGAGTCGCCTATGCGTCCCCAGCGTTTATTGGTCATGCCGCCAGTGGAAGTTCCAGCAGCCAAATTACCTTGTTTATCTAAAGCTGCACAGCCAACGGTTCCGAATTTATTATCGTTTATATTTTGATTGTAAAAAGCCGTTTTTTGAGCATTTTTTACACGTTGGAGGGCATTGAAACTTTTTTCAGTGTAAAAGTATTTGGGGTCGACAATCTCTAAACCTTGTTCTTCAGCAAATTGTTCGGCACCACTTCTGGAAAGCATAACGTGTGGCGAATGTTCCATAATAGCTCGCGCTAAACTGATGGGGTTTTTTACCGTTTTTGTGCCAGCCGAAGCACCAGCGTTTAAAGTTTTGCCATCCATGATGGAGGCGTCGTGTTCGTTAGTGCCTTCATTGGTAAAAACAGCGCCTTTGCCAGCATTAAATAGGGGAGAATCTTCTAAGATATTGATGGTTTTTTCAACGGCATCCAAACTCGTTCCGCCGTTCTTCAATATATGATAGCCAACGCGAATAGCTTCTTCCAGTTTTGATTTATAAAGAGCCTTGTTTTCGGGCGACATGTTTTCTCTTAAAATGGTTCCGGCACCACCGTGAATTACAATCGAAAATCCAGCTTTTTGTACCGGGTTTTCAGGAATTTGTTCAGCCTTCTTTTTGCATGATGTTAGAATTAAGACAACAAGTAAGAGTCTAAAGATTGTTTTCATAAATGAATTACAATTTAACGCCTCTAAAGTTAATTGATTTATTTATGAATTTCAGAAAAATCAACTTTTTATTGTTATATTCGTAACGAATTTAGAAATTAATGATAAATCAATAATTAATGAAGGCAGTAGCAACTGATTTTGGTATGGATAAAGCATTACAAACTTTAGGCATAAAGGCAATGAATGAAGGCACATCAACGGGATCGAATCATTTTTCGAATGGTGAAATTATTGATTCCATCTCTCCTGTTGATGGAAACTTAATTGCTAAGGTAAAAACGACAACAAAAGAAGATTTTGAAACCGCAATACAGACTGCAACAAAAGCTTTTAAAATCTGGAGAAAAATGCCATCACCACAACGAGGCGAAATAGTGCGTCAGTTTGGTGATAAACTTCGAGAAAATAAGGAAGCTTTAGGGAAGTTGGTGTCTTACGAAATGGGAAAAAGTTACCAAGAAGGTTTGGGTGAAGTACAGGAAATGATTGATATCTGTGATTTTGCTGTTGGGTTGTCGCGGCAACTTCATGGGTTAACGATGCATAGTGAACGTCCGGGGCATCGAATGTATGAGCAATATCATCCGCTTGGTGTGGTGGGCATTATTTCGGCATTTAATTTTCCAGTGGCTGTTTGGTCGTGGAATACGGCTTTAGCTTGGGTTTGTGGTGATGTTACCGTTTGGAAACCCAGTGATAAAGTACCGCTTTGTGGTATCGCTTGTCAAAATATGGCAGCCGAAGTTTTTGCAGCTAATAATTTACCCGAAGGCATTTCGTGTTTAATTAATGGCGATTATAAAGTAGGTGAATTTATGACCAAGGATGCGCGAATACCGTTAATTTCAGCAACAGGTTCGACTAGAATGGGAAAGATTGTAGCACAAGAAGTGGCTGCACGATTGGGTAGGAGCCTTTTGGAATTAGGTGGAAACAACGCCATCATTGTAACACCAGATGCCGATATAAAAATGACCGTTATTGGTGCTGTTTTTGGTGCAGTTGGCACTTGTGGGCAACGTTGCACTTCAACCCGACGATTGATTATCCATGAAAGTATTTATGATAAAGTAAAAAATGCCGTTGCGGATGCATATAAACAATTGAAAATTGGAAATCCGTTAGATGAACACAATCATGTGGGGCCTTTAATTGATGCCGATGCCGTAAAAATGTATCAAAATGCATTAGAAAAAGTGGTTGACGAGGGTGGAAATATTGTGGTTGAAGGCGGAGTACTTTCTGGAGAAGGTTATGAAAGTGGCTGCTATGTAAAACCAGCTATTGCTGAGGCAAAACCTGATTTTAAGATTGTTCAACATGAAACGTTTGCGCCTATTTTGTATTTGTTGAAATACTCTGGTGATGTTGAAAACGCTATCGCTATTCAAAATAATGTGGCTCAAGGATTATCTTCAGCAATTATGACCAATAATCTTCGTGAAGCAGAACAGTTTTTGTCAGTTGCTGGTTCCGACTGCGGCATTGCTAACGTCAATATCGGTACGTCTGGTGCTGAAATTGGTGGGGCCTTTGGCGGCGAAAAGGAAACTGGCGGTGGACGCGAAAGTGGAAGTGATGCATGGAAAATTTATATGCGCAGACAGACCAATACTATTAATTATACTACCGAATTGCCTTTGGCACAGGGAATAAAGTTTGATTTGTAACAAACAAAAGGTCTATTTTTTTAAACCATTTTAATATATTGTAGTCTAAATAGTTATAAAATCGGTTGTCGGTTTTTTGAAACTTTAGCCTATGGAAACTTCTCATATTCAACATTTATATCGTCGGGCTGGTTTCGGAATTTTACCTATAACACTTAAAGAATTGTCCAAGAAATCTAGAAAAAAAGTTGTAGACAATCTTTTGAGAAGTTCTAATAAAACAACACCGTTAGAAGTTGATATTTCTATACTTAAGGATGTTTTCGGCGGCATGATGATGGAGGGAAGACCAGATAAGGAAACCCGTCAGAAACTTCAAAAATTAAGTAGACAAAAACAAGTAGACTTAAATATGGTGTGGGTTGATAGACTTACAAATCCTACCGAGCTTTTACGTGAAAAAATGACACTGTTCTGGGCCAATCATTTTGTTTGCGAAGATAATAGTATTGTTTTCATTCAAAACTTCAATAATACCTTACGGAAACATGCACTTGGTCATTTTGGCGACTTTGTAAAGGCCATTTCTAAGGAAGCAGCCATGACCAAATACCTTAACACCAAACAAAATAAAAAGCAAAAACCTAATGAAAATTTTGCTCGAGAACTTATGGAACTCTTTACCATAGGAGTTGGGAATTATACAGAGGTAGATATCAAGGAAAGTGCTAGAGCATTCACAGGTTACGGTCATAATTTTGTCGGCGACTTTGCTTTCAGAAAACGCCAGCACGATGACGGTGCAAAAACGTTTTTGGGTGAAACAGGACATTTTTCAGGTGATGATATTGTCGATATTATTTTAAAGCAAAAACAATGTGCCAAGTATGTCTGCAAAAAAATATACTCCTACTTTGTTAATGATGAATTGAACGAATATTATGTTACCGAAATGGCTGAGGTCTTATATAAAGACTATAATATTGAAAATTTGATGCGCCACGTTTTTATGTCCGACTGGTTTTATAACAAAGCCAATATCGGTACAAAAATTAAATCACCCATTGAGTTTTTAGTGGGGTTAAAAAAACTCGTTCCTATTGAATTTAATAATCCCAAGCAGCTGTTGTATCTTCAAAAAGTATTAGGACAAATTTTGCTGAGACCGCCCAATGTAGCAGGTTGGAAAGGTGGTAAAAATTGGATAGATAGTAACACCATCGCACTTCGCTTAAAACTACCTTCCTTATTACTGAATAGTGCTTATATTTCCAAGACCAAAGAAGGCCGTGAAGATGCAAGAATGGCTATGAAAAAAGAGTCCTTTAAAAAAGCATTTAGGCGAATTAAAGCCGATAGTGATTGGGCGTATTTCAATAGGCATTTCAAAAATGTTAACATTCAGGATTTAGAATATCATATTTTGGCGTGCCAAATAAGCCCTGTGGCTAAAAAGTATTTAGGTAGTTTGGAAAAAGTATCGAAACAAGAATACTGTATACAGCTTATGTCTTTACCCGAATATCAAATGTGTTAACTATGGACAGAAGAAAATTTTTAAAACACTCCTCGCTAGGTAGTAGCTTATTTTTTGTACCGAGTTTTGTTCGGGCCTTTGAAGAATTGGCCAGTAGTAAGTTGGGTTATAAACGTTTGGTTATTGTGCAACTTTCAGGTGGTAACGATGGTTTAAATACAGTGGTGCCCTTTAGAAACGATTTATATTACAAGGAGCGCCCAACTTTGGGTATTTCTCAAAAAGATATTATAAAACTAAATGATGATGTAGGTTTGCATAGCAGTTTAACACCATTGAAGCGTTTATACGATAAAGGCTATTTGTCTATAATAAATAATGTAGGTTACCCTAATCCCAATCGGTCGCATTTTAGATCTATGGATATTTGGCAAACAGCCAGTGATTCTAACGAGTACCTGCAAAGTGGTTGGATTGGAAGATTTTTGGATGAATACGGAAAACAACCCCATTTGGCCATAGAAATTGACGAAAGTTTGTCTCTAGCCATGAAAGGCAATCGTTTAAATGCCATTGCCACACAAGATGCGAAGGCTTTATACAATATGTCTAAAGATCCATTTTTCGATAACATTCATAAAAACGATGTGCATTTAAGTGAACATAATTTGGGCTATTTGTACAAATCGATGATTGCTGCCGAATCTTCAGCTAAATATATTTTCGAAACTAGTAAAACGGTAAGTTCAAATAGAGAATACCCAAAAAATAGCTTCGGAAAACAGCTTAAAACTACTGCGCAATTTATCAATTCGCATTTGGATACGAAGGTATATTATACCTCTTTGGGCGGTTTCGATACCCATGTTAATCAACTAAACACTCAAAAGCGATTATTGAGTATTTATGCCAATGGTATTGAGGTGTTTGTAGAAGATTTAAAAGCAAACAATACATTTAAAGATACGCTTATTTTGACTTTTTCGGAATTTGGCCGTCGGGTAAAACAAAACGCGAGTGTCGGTACCGATCATGGTACGGCAAATAATGTATTTATTATTGGAAAAAGCTTAAAAAAACAAGGCCTTTACAATAACGTAGCTAGTTTGGATAATTTGGATGATAATGGCGATTTAAAGTTTGAAATTGATTTTAGAACCATTTACGCTACAGTTTTAGGAAAGTGGCTTCAAGTTAACGATGAGAAGGTACTCAATAAATCTTTCAATCAGCTAAATTTCCTCTAAATAAAAAAACCTTGACTCTGTTTTGATTTGGAGCACAAGGTTTAGTTAAAAAGATTAATAGCAAGGCAAATTTACAACTTTTGTCCGAAAAAGTACAACTAGTTAGGTTAAGAGAAAGTTAAATTTATTAACAATTGTTAATTGTATTTTACCTTTCTTAATATGCGTAAAGCTTCTTTGTAAAGTTGGTACACCTCATCACTAAAGGATTTTAGGTAAGGTTTGGCCTCGTTAAGTTTGTTTAAAGCTTCATGAAATAAGTTCAAATAACAGATTAAATAGGTTGATGGCAAATTTTTTAAATCTGAAACTTCTCTTTCATTAAGTACAAGCCCTTTTTTGAGCTTTTCTAAAATAGCATTGTTTGTGTTATAAATATGATGAAGTACTTTTTTATCAAATTGAGGAGGCTCAAATAGTAGTTTGGTTTCAATATGGTATTGGGCGTTGTCTCCAAATTTAATGAGTGTTTCTTCCAAAGGATAATATTTTTTAGCGTCTTGAAGCCCTAAATTAACGTACTCAATAATTTTAAAACGCTTCTCGTTGAAATTGATGGCCACTTCATCAAGAGCAGAGAAGAACAAACGTACTTGTTCGTTAACAAGTTCAATATCAACTCTGGAAAAAAACACCTCGTCCTTAACCATTTTTTTTTGGCCGGCCCAACATACCACAAAATATTCCTTAAAAACTTTGTATTGCGGGTCATAGTCTTTTCGGGCATCCATAAAATGAAATACGCCATTAAGTGTGTGCTCAATATTATTTTGCGCATTTATTTCTATGGCTTCAACAATTTTTGAGTTTACATCTTTAATTTCAATATCGAATACCTTGGGCATGCTCATGCTACCATCCCTAAAAAATACTGAGCCACCGTAGTACTTCCAAATGTTTTTTCGTAGTGAAGTGATTTGCCCAGTAGGTCGAATGGTCACCAAACCAACAACCTTATCTTCCGGTAAATGTGGAAATGGGATGTTTTCATATTGGACAATCGGCGGGTTGGTTAGGTAGGCGTTAATTAGGTTCTGTATTTTGCTATCATCAAAAAAATCGACACCCACTATTTTATTGTCCTCATCTTCAACGCCAATAACAATGTACGAGTTGTTTTTTGGGTTGCTATTGGAAAGCGCGCAAATATGTTTTAAAAATTTGCCTTTTCCTTCTTTATAGCTAATATCAACTTTACGCTTTTTGTCGTAAAAGCTATTTTCGTCGTTGTGGGCCAAAAGGTGCTTTATAAGTAGGCGTTTATTAATCATAATTATCTGGGCAGTGGCATGTAATCCATCGAATAGGTATGTTGTTCAACCCTAAAAGTACTTAAAACAGATTTAAAATAATAAAATTGTTACTGTTTGGCAGACAGTTGATTATAGAATTGGTTGTTTTTTATATAATCCAAAGTGCTAAAAGAACCGTAAATACTTATACAAATCATAAAAATATAAATAACTATGAAAGCAATGAAGAAGCTAAAATTTATTTTACCACTGTTATTACTAACTTTTGTTTTTGGGTGTAAAGATTCTGAATCTATCCCTATGAGTGCAGAAGCGCCAAGAATTTCTGTTAAATTGGTTGATGCTCCTGGAGATTTTGAGGCCGTTAATGTTGAGATTGTTGACGTTATGATTAAAATGGACGACGACAGTGATAGTGATGAAGGTTGGATGTCCCTTGAAGCCGAAGGCGGAGAGGTAAACCTATTAGATTTTACCGGAGGTTTCAGTAAAGTGCTTGTAGACCGTTTTCCAATTCCGGCTGGTACTTTAAGCCAAATGCGCTTAGTTTTAGGAGATGGAAATACTATTAAATTTGAAGGCGATGAGGTGCTTTACGATTTAAAAACACCAAGTGCACAACAATCTGGATTGAAAGTTAAAATTGATGCCGTTGTTGAAGAAGGCTTTACTTACGATTATGTATTAGATTTTGATGTTGACAAATCTATTGTAATGGCGGGTAATTCAGAAAATACTATTTTAAAACCTGTGCTTCATGCAAGTGCCGAAGTATCTTCTGGTATTATTGAAGGTGTAGTAGGACCAGCAGAAGCACTTCCAGCAGTAGCATCTGTATTGGTTAATGATATGGGAACACCAGAAACAGAAGATGATTTTGTTATTTCAGCAAATACTGATGAATCTGGGAATTTTGCTCTTTGGGGCGTGCCTGCCGGTACTTATGAAGTTATGGTAATGCCATTAGATGAAGAGTCAGATTATGGTAGTGCCAGTGCTTCGGATGTTTTAGTTACAAACGGAGCAATAACTACTATTGCAGAGCCTATTATATTGGAAATAAAGCCTGGCTCTGTTTCTGGTAATGTGCTAGGTTTAGCAGAAGGAATTGTGGCTACAATTTCAATAGTAGTTGATGATATGGGAACACCAGAAACAGAAGACGACGTTGTAATTTCTACAACTACTAATGAAACAGGTGCTTTTATGCTAGAAGCTGTTCCGGCAGGAGATTATTCATTGTCAATTGATGCTGAAGGTTACGTGTCTCAAACAGTTGATGTGACCGTTACACCAGGTGATGATACTCCAATAGCAGACGTAACATTGGTTCTAGTAGAGGCATAACCTTTAAAACACATAGACTTAAAAAAGCAATGCAATTCGCATTGCTTTTTTTTTAACCAATTTTTAACATCGATACAATAAAAATTTTAACAATTTGCAGTGCTCAAATAAGGGCAGTATATTCGAGCTTTTAATAAATAAAAAATGATGGAAGAAACAGGTACAATTGATATTAAGTCGATTAATGAGAAAATTGAAAAAGAAAGTGCTTTTGTTGATTTACTGATGTTAGAGATGAATAAAGTCATCGTAGGTCAAAAGCATATGGTCGAACGATTGCTAATTGGTTTGTTGGGTCAGGGACATATACTCTTAGAAGGTGTTCCCGGATTGGCAAAAACCTTAGCGATTAACACGCTTTCACAAGCGGTTCATGGTAGTTTTAGCAGAATTCAGTTTACCCCAGATTTGTTGCCTGCCGATGTTACCGGTACTTTGATTTACAACATGAAGGTCAATGATTTTTCCATCAAAAAAGGGCCTATCTTTGCCAACTTTGTTTTGGCTGATGAGATAAACAGGGCACCGGCCAAAGTACAGTCGGCTTTACTAGAGGCTATGCAGGAAAAACAAGTCACCATTGGCGACGATACTTTTAAATTAGATAAACCGTTTTTGGTTATGGCCACCCAAAACCCGGTAGAGCAAGAGGGAACTTACCCGTTGCCAGAAGCACAGGTGGACCGTTTTATGCTTAAAACGGTCATTGATTATCCAAAGATTGACGAAGAACAGCTCATCATGCGTGCCAACTTAAAAGGGGCTTGGGATAAAGTAAATCCAGTGGTGTCTTTAGAGCAAATTTTAAATGCTCAAAAAGCGGTTAGAGCGGTTTACATGGATGAAAAAATTGAAAAGTATATACTGGATATTATTTTCGCAACACGTTATCCAGAAAAATACAGACTTACCAGTTTGAAGCCATTAATATCCTTTGGAGCATCGCCACGCGGTAGTATCAATTTGGCCACAGCAGCAAAATGTTACGCGTTTATCAAACGTCGTGGTTATGTGATTCCAGAAGATGTACGTGCTGTAGTTTACGATGTGCTAAGACACAGAATAGGCATCACTTATGAGGCAGAGGCAGAAAATGTGACTTCAGAAGACATCATTAATAAAATAGTAAACGAAATAGAAGTACCTTAAGAAAGTTCTCAGTATTCAGTACCAGTTAGCAGTAGCTTACACGAATTCTGAATACTGGAAAATTTAACGGTTTATTGATAACTGAATACTGCGACTGAAAACTGTTTACTGAATAGATGGATACTAAAGAATTACTAAAAAAAGTACGGAAAATAGAGATTAAGACACGCCGGTTGTCTGATCATATTTTTGGAGGCGAATATCATTCTACCTTCAAAGGCCGTGGTATGACTTTTAGTGAAGTACGGAGCTATCAATTTGGTGATGATGTTCGTAATATCGATTGGAACGTTACCGCACGCTACAACGAGCCGTTTGTAAAAGTTTTTGAGGAAGAGCGTGAGCTGACCATGATGCTCATGGTTGATGTTTCGGGGTCTGAATTGTTCGGTACAGAACAGCAGTTTAAAAATGAAGTAGTTACTGAAATAGCAGCTACTTTGGCGTTTTCGGCAACGCAAAACAACGACAAAATTGGCTTGATTCTATTTTCAGACCAAGTAGAATTGTACATTCCGCCAAAAAAAGGACGTTCGCATGTACTTCGTATTATTAGAGAATTAATAGAGTTTAAACCCGAAAGTAAACAGACGAACATTGCCGAAGCTTTAAAATTCATGCAAAACGTAATGAAGAAAAAAGCTATTGTGTTTGTATTGTCTGATTTTATTGCAGACGATTACCATCAAACCATGAAAATCGTTTCAGGTAAACATGATGTTACGGGTATTCGAGTTTACGATAAACGCGAGGAGGAAATTCCAAATTTGGGTATGGTGCAAATGCAGGATGAGGAAACTGGCGAACTGATGTTGGTAAATACATCATCAAAGAAAGTACGTATCAACTACGGTAAGTTTTATAACGAAAAGGTTAGTTACTATAAAGAAAGCTTTACAAAATCTGGGGCTGGAGCCATTGATTGCCGTGTTGATGAAAGTTATGTAAAAAAGTTATTAGGGTATTTTAAAAGAAGAGGATAAGCGATTTATGATTAACAATATTCGACTTTGGAATTTTGAAACGAAACATGCAAGACACTATTTCTTGGTGTTTGGTTTCATTATATTGTCGTTGTTTTCCAACGCCCAGGTTAAATCAACCATCGATTCTACTTCCATAAAAATCGGTGAGCAAATTACCTATCACATTCAAGTAGAAACCGATTCAACCAAATTGGTGGTATTTCCTGAAGGGCAAACTTTTTCACCCATGGAAATGATTGAATCTTATGATGTTGATACTCTAAAAAACAACTATAAATTTAACCTCATAAAAAAATATGGGCTCACCCAGTTCGATTCTGGTAAATACACGATTCCAAGACAAAAAATAATTGTTGGCGATAAAACCTTTTTTACTGACTCGCTTCAAGTTGAGGTCAGAAATATAGTAATTGATACAACCAAAGGACTTTACGATATAAAACCCATTATCGGAGTAGAAAAAGAAGGCAGCAATTGGTGGAAATATTTGCTGTTAACTTTTTTGATAATTGGCGCTGTAGCCTTTTTGCTGTTTTGGTTTATTTGGCGAAAGAAACCGTTAACGGAAGAAGAGCAAATAGCTTTGCTACCGCCATACGACCGGGCAAAATTAGCTTTGAAAAATTTGGATGAAAGCCCTTATTTACAGGAAGAAAACTTAAAAGATTATTATTCGGAGTTAACTTTTATCATCCGTAAATATTTAGATGAAAAAGTGTACGACCATGCTCTAGAAAGCACAACCGATGAACTGATAAACAGGCTTACCCTTTTAAGAGAAGGTAGCCAAGTAGATTTAAGCAAAGAAGACATAAAAAAACTGGAAAGCATTTTAAAACGTGCAGATTTAGTGAAATTTGCCAAGTCTGCTCCAGATATTGAATTGGCAAAAATAGACCGCGATACTATCGATTTGGAGATAGACCACGTAAAAGAAGCCCTGCCCGAGCCCACTGAAGAGGAAAAACTATTAGACCAAAAATACCGCGAAGAACAAGAGCTTAGAAAGAAACGCAAAAAAGTGTGGTTAACCGTTGGTATTAGTGTGTTTTTGCTTTTAGTAACATTAACAGGACTTTCTGTAAAATTTGGTTTTGATTATGTAAAAGACACCATAATTGGTCACGACAGTAAAGAACTTTTAGAAGGCGATTGGATAACTAGCGAGTACGGTTTTCCGCCAATAACCATGAGCACGCCTAAGGTTTTGAAGCGTACTACGCCTGAGTTGCCAGAACAGATGGCCCAACAAATGGAATTGACTCAATTTAGCTATGGTAGCTTAATTGATAGGTTTCAAATACAGGTAGCTACAACAAAAATCAAGAATTTAGGTGAAAATAAAATTGACCTTCAAAAAGCCATAGATGGCGGTTTGAAGTTGTTCGAAAATGCAGGAGCCCAAAACATTATAACTAAAAATGAAAAATTTGTAACGCCAAACGGTGCTGAAGGTTTAAAGGTATATGGCACTATGGATGCTCCTGTTATGGGTACAGATAAACTTGAAAAAGGGAAATACGTTATCCTTGGGTTTTCCGCCGAAAATGTGATTCAACAAGTCATGTTATTCTATAAAGAACAGGACGTTTACGCCGAGAAAATGGTAGAACGCATTTTAAATTCAGTAGAACTTAAAAAAGCAGAAAATTAATGTTTGAAGGCATAGAATTTGCAAATAAAGAGTTTTTCTGGTTGCTGTTAGCGCTTCCGTTGGCTGTGCTTTGGTATATTTTTAAGAATAAAAGGCAAACGGCCGAACTCAAAATTTCAAGTTTAAAAGGTTTTAAGGTCACCAATTCGTGGTTGCCAAAACTAAGGCATTTGTTGTTTGCTTTACGTTTATTGGCTTTGGCTTTCCTAATTACGGCATTGGCACGACCACAATCGGTCGATGTTTCCACAAAAACAAAAACAACACGCGGTATTGATATTGTTATGTCCATTGATGTTTCGGCGAGTATGTTGGCCAAAGATTTATCGCCTAACCGCTTGGAAGCCTTAAAGAAGGTAGCTGGAGAATTTATTCAAGGTCGCCCCAACGACCGTATTGGTTTGGTAGAATATGCTGGAGAAAGCTACACCAAAACACCTATAACTAGCGATAAAGCCATTGTGTTACGTTCGCTTAAAAGTATAAAATACAACACTATAATTGAAGGTGGGACAGCTATTGGTATGGGCTTGGCCACATCGGTAAACCGACTAAAGGACAGTAAGGCAAAAAGCAAAGTCATTATTTTATTGACCGACGGTGTTAATAATTCGGGTTTTATCGACCCAAAAATAGCGAGCGAATTGGCTGTGGAATTTGGTATTAAAGTATATACCATAGGCTTGGGGACCAATGGAATGGCTTTGTCGCCTGTTGCAATTCGACCTAACGGCAGCTTTCAATACGGGCGTATTCAAGTGGAAATTGACGAAACGTTGTTAAAAGAGATTGCAGAAGTGACCGGTGGTAGATATTTTAGAGCTACCAACAATAAAAAGTTAGCAGAAATTTATGATGAAATAAACAAGCTGGAAAAAACAGAAATTGAAGAATTTAAGTTTTATAATTACGACGAAAAGTACCGTCTGTTAGTGATTTTAGCTGGTTTGTTATTGTTAATAGAACTTTTGTTGAGGTTCACAATTTTTAGAAGCTTTGTTTAAAAACTAAAAAATGTATCAATTAGACGAGAAAATATGGTTTTGGGCATTAGCAATTATTCCAGTAATTGTGCTACTCTTTTTGGTGCTTCAATTATGGAAATATAGGGCACAGCGTAATTTTGCTGATAAAGCATTGCTGAAAAAACTAAGCCCGAACACCTCGCTTTTCAAAAGTGTTTTAAAAATTGTAGTGCTTTGTTTGGCATTTGCTTGTTTGGCTTTGGCAATGGTCAATCCAAAAATTGGCACGAAATTAGAAACAGTTAAACGTGAAGGTGTTGATATTGTTTTCGCTATCGACGTTTCGAAAAGTATGTTGGCCGAAGACATTGCCCCCAATCGTTTGGAAAAATCCAAACAACTGGTAACGCAGATTATTAATAATTTGGCAAGCGATCGTATTGGTATTATTGCGTATGCGGGAAAGGCATTTCCACAGTTGCCCATCACAACCGATTATGCCTCAGCTAAAATGTTTCTGCAAAGCATGAATACCGATATGCTGTCATCACAAGGTACGGCGATCAACGAAGCCATTAATCTAGCAAAAACCTATTTCGATGATGAAGAACAAACCAATAGGGTGCTTATTATCATTTCAGATGGGGAAGACCACAGCGAACAAGCCGCAGCAGTGGCCGAAGAAGCTAGTGAGGAAGGCATCAGGATTTTTACCGTTGGCGTTGGCGATGTAAAAGGAGGTCCCATTCCAATCAAGAAAAATGGCGTGGTTTTAAATTACAAAAAGGATAGTCAAGGCGAAACGGTTATTACCAAACTGAATGAGGAAACCTTAAAAAATATTGCCGATGAGGCTAATGGTGCTTACATCAATGGAAGAAATACTAATGAAGTGGTTGAAAATATTAGGGAGATTTTAAATGCGATGGATAAAACTGAGTTTGAAGCGAAACAGTTTGCCGATTTTAAAGATCAGTTTCAATGGTTTTTAGGTTTTGGAATTTTCTTTTTACTTCTAGATATTTTCCTTTTGGAACGAAAAACCGAATGGTTAAAGAAATTGAATCTGTTCAACGAAAATTTATAAACCATTTGAAGTTGGATATTTTATAAAATCTTTAACGAACAAAATGTACGATATTTTCTATTTTAGAAATGAATAATAGAAAGCAATCAAATGATTTGTGAATTTATAAAGATGAAAAGAGTACTTACAATTTTATTAATGTTTACAGCGTTTCTGTCTTTTTCTCAAGAAGAAGAAGATAAAGCCCAGTTATTGGCATTAAAAAAAGCTAATAATTTTGTTTATGAAGGTAATAGCTTGCTTGAAGACGATGATGCGGTTTCAGCCGAAATGGAATATAGAAAAGCCATTTCAGAACAACCAAATTCGGTTGTTGGCAGTTATAATTTAGGAACATCTTACGTAAAAAATGGTAATCTTGACGAGGCCATTTACAGACTTCAGGCAGCGGCAAAAGCAGCTTCTTCAAAAACAGAAAAGCATAAAGCTTATCATAACATCGGCAACGTTTTAATGCAGGGCAAAAAATGCAAAGACGCGGTCGAAGCTTACAAAAATGCGTTAAGGAATGATCCAACAGACGACGAAACCAGATACAATTTAGGTTTGGCAAAAGTCTGCGCCGAGCAGCAAAAAGACCAAAATCAAGATAAGGATCAGGACGGTCAAGACGAGAATAAAGATAACAAGGATCAAAAGGAAGACGACCAAAGCAAAGACAACCAGGAAAATAAAGATAACAAAGACCAAGAAGGCGAGGATAACGAGGATAAAAAAGACGAAGGCGACCAAGATAAAAAGGAAGGTGAGGATGAAAAAGATGATGAAGGCAAGCCTAAAGATGACAAAAAAGACAAGGGGAATGAAGGTGATGAAAAAAAGGAACAGCCTAAACCACGGCCTCAACAAGGTCAATTATCACCACAGCAAGTTAAAAACTTGCTAGAAGCAATGAATAATCAAGAACAAGAGGTTCAAGAAAAGATGAATGCCGAAAAACAAAAAGGTGTTATTATCCAAACGGATAAAGATTGGTAGAAATGATTTTTTGATTGCTGATTAACGATTGTTGAAATCTGAATATGATGAAAACAAATGATTTAGAAGATAGAGTTATTAATTTTGCCGTTTCTATAATAAGTATAATTAATGGCGTTAATAAGAACTACGCAGGTATTTATTATGGCAGCCAATTAATACGTTCATCTGGTTCGCCCGCGCTAAACTATGGTGAAGCAAGAAGTGCCGAATCTCACAAAGATTTTGTTCATAAGATGGGAATTTGCTTAAAGGAGCTTAGAGAAAGTTATAATTGTTTAAAAATTATTAAAAGCGCTCATTTATATACGGGAAACTTATTGGATTTGGATAAAATTCTAGATGAAAATAACCAATTCATTTCAATTTTTGTTGCCAGCATAAAAACATCTAAGAACAACAATTCAAAAATCGTTAATCGTTAATCGCTTTTCGTTAATTCATGAAATTCTTAAAACATATATTCATATTATTAGTATTAACAACAAGTGTTGCTTCTGCTCAGGTACAATTTGATGCTAAGGTAAGCAAGCAAAAGTTGGGTATTAATGAGCGTTTACGCGTCGATTTTGAAATGAACCAAGACGGCGATAATTTCAATCCGCCAGATTTCGTTAATTTCACGGTGGTTGGCGGTCCCAATCAATCGGTAAGTAATTCATGGATTAACGGTAAGCGCACTTTTAAAAAAACCTACAGTTATTTTCTGGCACCAAAAAAACGTGGAAACTTCACAATTAAGCAAGCTACCATTGTAATTGAAGGCACTGTTTATAAAACCACCCCAGTAAAAGTCGAAGTTACCGCTGCCGTAGATATTCCTAAAGATCCCAACAACCCACAATATTTAGCTTCAGAAAATGTCCATTTGGTGGCTGAAGTTTCAAAAACCAATCCGTATATAAACGAAGCCATTACAGTGGTTTACAAGCTTTACGTGTCGCCTAAAATTGCTGTTGATAATTATAATGAAATCGACACCCCGAGATACAATGATTTTTGGAGTCAGACGATTGACACACAAGGCCAAAAGGTGCAAAACGGAAAATATAATGGCGAAGATTACAGATTTTTGATTCTTCGGAAAATGGTATTGTATCCGCAGAAAACAGGAAAATTAAATATTGAACCGTTAACGCTCGATATGGCATTGCGCGTTCCTACAAACCGACGCGATATTTTTGGAAGTGTTTTAATGCAGCGAACCAGTAGAACGGTTTCGGCTGGAAACAAAACCATAAATGTAAAACCTTTACCGGAAGCCGGAAAACCTTTAGATTTTACGGGTGCTGTTGGTGATTTTAATTTGAACGTAACCACTTCAAAAACCGAACTGGATGCATCTGAGTCGCTTCAAGTAAAAGTTGATGTAAGCGGAAATGGTAATTTAAAGCTGTTCAAGCTGCCTAAAATATCATTGCCAAGTTCGCTTGAGGTTTACGAGCCCGAGCATAAAGAAAACGTTAGGACAAATTTATCTGGAATGCAAGGAAATATTTCAGATAGTTATACCGTGGTACCACAATTCAAAGGTAAGTACCCCATACCAAGTGTGTCTTTTTCGTATTTTGACTTAAAAACTAAAAGCTATAAGCGTTTGTCTTCTGATGAAATTGTTATTAATGTTTTAGGCGGACCATCAAATAATCAGTCAAGTAATAATAATTCTGCGATTGTGGGGAATACAAAGCAAGCTGTGGTGTTAAATAACGACCAGTTTGCTTTTATAAAAACCCAAACAGATTTTTCTAGCGTTAAACCCAATTATTTCTTCAAAACGAGATTGTTTTGGAGCTTGCTTCTGCTACCATTTTTGGCTATTCCGTTGGCTATTGTAATTAGGAACAAAAAGGCCAGTAGGGATGCTGATGTATTTGGAAACAAAATTAGAAAGGCCGACAAACTAGCCCGAAAATATTTGAGCAGTGCCAAAAAATCATTAGGAAAAAAAGAAGCATTCTATATTGCTTTGGAAAAAGCTTTACACAATTATTTAAAAGCGAAGTTACACATTGAAACTAGCGATTTCAGTAAAGATAAAATAGAAACCTTGCTGAAACAGAAACAAGTTGAAGATCCCGTAATTAAGGATTTTATTGGAATTATAGAAAATTGCGATTTGGCACGTTACACCCCAATTGATAATGTAACCATGCAAGAAGATTATGATAAGGCAGCCAAAACCATTTCATTAATTGATAAACAAGCACGTTAAAATGAAGCATTTATTTTATACAATTTTGATGTTGACAGGTTTTGTTGCTTTTGCACAGAATCAAGACTTGTTTGAAAAGGCTAATGCCTTTTACAACGATGGAAAGTATGCTGAAGCTATTGATAATTACACGGCTATTTTGGAAACCGGACAGCATTCGGCTGACTTATACTTTAATCTAGCCAATGCCCATTATAAACTAAGCCATATAGCACCAAGCATATACTACTACGAAAAAGCCTTGCAATTGGCACCAAACGATCAAGATATAAAAAACAATATGGCTTTTGCCAAAAACATGACCATTGACGCTATAGATGTGGTGCCCGAAACGGGAGTTTCCAAACTTTTAAAAAACACAACCAATAAGTTGACTTTTGATGCTTGGGCAAAAACAGCAGTAGGTTTGGTGTTTTGTTTTGTCATAATGTTTTTAACATACTATTTTGCCTATTCTACTGGAAGAAAACGTCTATCCTTTATCGGAAGTTTTGTTTGTTTGGCGCTTGTTTTTGTAACCTTAGCTTTTGCGTTTCATAAGTATAATTTAGATAAGAAGGATAACCCGGCTATTGTATTTGTTCAGGAAGCTAAAGTTAGAAATACACCTAACAATACGGGGGAAGAGGCATTTAGGTTACATGAAGGAACCAAAGTTCAGGTTGAAGAATCCTATAACGATTGGCAAAAAATAAAACTTTCTGATGGTAAAACAGGTTGGGTTAATGCTGAAGACATAAAAATGTTGAACAATTTTTAATAAAAAGTTAACATTTAGAATTGTATATTTGTGCTTCCAGTAAAATGAGACCTATGCTGAGACAGATACTTTCAATGTTTTTTACGGGCGTGTTTGTGCTATTTTTAATGGCACCAACAGTCGTTGCCATGTTGGATGATTCTGTTGATGTTTCTGTTTTTTTTACAACTTCTGAAGAGGAAGAAAAAGGCGGCAAAAAAAATACCGAAAAGGAATTGTTGTGCTATGAGATGGATACAACAGATTTAGATTTTGCCTTTGGTGATAACGAACACAATGTAGAATATTACCAAAAAAAGTACCCTAATCCTCACTTAAAACTTACATCTCCACCTCCCAAAGTTCACATATTATAATTTTTTAGTTTAAAGGCTTTTAAGTAAGTCTTTATCAATCTTTATTGTTTACCATGTTTGGTTTTTATTAAAATCAGACAGAAATTTTATTATAATATGTTTAAAACTATTAAAAAGGACTTGCCAGCGAGTATAGTCGTATTTTTCGTTGCCTTACCATTATGTTTAGGAATTGCTCTTGCCAGTGGAGCGCCATTATTTTCAGGATTAATTGCAGGTATTATTGGTGGAGTTATTGTAGGGGCCTTAAGTGGCTCCAAAGTCGGGGTTAGTGGTCCCGCGGCAGGATTGGCTGCTATTGTGTTAACTGCCATTGGTGCTTTAGGCGGGTACCAAAACTTTCTTGTAGCCGTGGTTCTTGGCGGTGCCATTCAATTGCTCTTTGGAGTTTTAAGAGCAGGTATTATTGGATATTATTTTCCTTCTTCCGTGATTAAAGGTATGTTAACGGGTATTGGAATTATTATTATACTTAAGCAAATACCCCATTTTTTTGGTTATGATTCAGATCCTGAAGGTGATTTTGCTTTCTTCCAGGTTGATGGCCAAAATACCTTTTCAGAAATTATAAATTCTATAAACCACATAACACTAGGTTCATTTTTAATAGGAGCTTTAGGTTTAGCAATCTTAATATTATGGGATAAGGTGTTAACAAAAAAAGCTAAGATTTTCCAGTTAATCCAAGGTCCATTGGTGGCTGTGGTTTTGGGGATCGTATTTTATGTTTTAACAAAGTCTCACGATACTTTGGGCATTGCATCCTCGCATTTGGTTAGTGTACCTGTGCCAGAAGATGCATCTTCATTTTTAGCGCAGTTTAGTTTTCCTAACTTTAACGCTATTACAAATCCAGAAATTTGGATTGTTGCATTTACTATTGCCTTAGTAGCCAGTTTGGAAACTTTATTGTGTGTTGAAGCAACCGATAAATTAGACCCACACAAGAACGTAACACCAACAAACAGAGAGTTACTGGCACAAGGAACAGGAAACATTATTTCTGGATTGGTTGGAGGTTTGCCAATCACTCAGGTTATTGTTCGTAGTTCTGCAAATATTCAGTCTGGAGGCGTTTCAAAAATGTCGGCGATTATTCACGGCTTCTTCTTATTGATTTCAGTCATACTGATTCCAAGGTTGTTAAACATGATTCCGTTGTCGGTTTTAGCTGCTATTCTTTTAGTTGTAGGTTATAAATTGGCGAAACCTTCACTGTTCAAAACCATGTACAAATTGGGTTGGAAACAGTGGGTACCGTTTGTGACAACTGTTTTGGGAATCGTGTTCATAGATTTGTTATATGGTATTGGACTTGGGCTATTAGTTGGTATTGTAGTTATCCTATTAAAAAGCTACCAAAACTCACACTTCCTTCATATTGAGGACAAGAGTAATGGTAAACATAAAATAAAAATGACACTTGCCGAAGAGGTAACCTTCTTTAATAAGGGCGCTATTTTAAAAGAATTAGACAGTCTTCCCAGAGATACTTATTTAGAGCTAAACCTTTTAAATACCCGATATTTAGATAACGATATTATTGAAATTCTTGAGGACTTTTTATTCAAAGCCGAAGAGCGAAATATTGATATTAAATTGGTGTCTAAAAGAGGAATTGAAGAAAACCCGGAAAGTTTTATTAGGTTTTTTAACGAAAGACCAAAGTCTAATTTAAGTTTAAGCTAGAAATTATGAAAAATAAATATAAAATTGTGGTGCTTTCAGATTTGAAGGATTCATCAGAAAAGACACTTAAAAGCAGTATTAGTTTGGCTAAAACCATAGGAGCAGACATTAAGTTTTTTCATGTAAAAAAACCAACCGATGTTGTTGATAGAGATAGTCAATTATCAACTTTCAGAACTATTAACGAGCAACACAGTTTAACCAAAAACAGTATTGATGATTTAGTAAAATCTGTTTCCAAAACCTATGGTGTTCCTATAGATTACGGTTACGCCTTTGGTAATGTAAAAACCGAAATACAGGATTATTTGGATAAACATCAGCCAGACATTGTGGTTTTGGGCAAGCGAAAATCTAAAATTGGACTTACTGGTGATAAGATTGTGAATTTTGTTTTAAAAACGCATAAAGGAACCATTTTAGTTGTTGGGAACCAGAACAACCTAGAGCCCGATGAGGATTTGTCAATAGGGTTTTTAAATAACCACAGCACCAGCCAAGACGATGCGCTTACAAATAGTTTGCTGAAAAAATCTCAAAAGCCATCGAAGGCATTCCGGTTTATTGATAAATCAAAGAAGCAAGAAAGTTCCAAAACCAATTCAGACAATAAAACGATTGAATATGTTTTTGAACGTAACGATAATACAATAAAGAACCTGTCAAACTATTTACTAAAGAGTAATATTAATTTACTGTATTTAAATAGAAAGGAAAATAAAAATAAAAATGGTGGTCTTAGGAAATCAGATATTAAAGATATCTTAGCAAAGGTAGATGTATCGATGCTCCTATCTAGTGAACAAACCCTCTAAACAAAAAAATAAAGTATAAGATTATGAAAGCACACACGAAAGAAACACAAGCAACGATGACACCCGAGAAATCGGTGCAGTTTTTAAAAGAAGGAAACCAAAGATTTCAGCAAAACTTAAAGGCCAATAGAAACCTTTTGGAGCAGGTTAACGATACTAGCGAAGGGCAATTTCCGTTTGCTACTATTTTAAGTTGTATTGATTCCCGAGTATCGGCAGAATTGGTTTTCGATCAAGGTTTAGGCGATATTTTTAGCGTAAGAATAGCAGGAAACTTTGTGAACGAAGATATTTTAGGAAGTATGGAATTTGGATGCAAACTAGCAGGAACCAAAGTTATTGTGGTATTGGGCCACACAAGTTGCGGTGCCATTAAAGGCGCTTGCGATGATGCCAAACTAGGAAACTTAACCGCCATGTTGGGCAAAATAAAACCAGCTGTTGAAGCCGTTAAAGAACCTGCAGATGCAAGCCAAAGAAACTCATCAAACCTTGATTTTGTTAACAATGTTGCCGAAAAGAATGTGTATCAAACCATAGACAACATAAGAAAGCACAGTCCTGTTTTAAAAGAAATGGAAGACAATAAAGAGATTGCTATCGTAGGGGCTATGTACGATATCAATACGGGAGCAGTAACCTTTTATGAATAAGAATTTTTAGGGGGAGAAATTATATGAAAAAGAAAATAAGGTTGGCAGCATTGGTCTTTGGGTTGATGCTGCCTTTTTTTGGTCAAGGTCAAGATGGTGATTTAGGAAATTGGATGATTTATTTTGGAAACAAAAAACTAAATCAAAAATGGAACATACACCACGAAGTTCAATATCGAAATTACAATGCCATTGGGGATTTAGAACAATTACTTTTAAGGACTGGCCTTGGATACACCTTTAACGAAGGAAAGAGCAATGTGCTTTTAGGTTATGGTTATATTCTATCTGAAAATTATATAGGGAATACTGAAGACAAGTTTTCAGTAAATGAACACAGAATTTTTCAGCAGTTTATTTCAAAGCAAAATATTGGCTCTGTAAAATTAAGTCATAGATATCGGTTTGAACAACGATTTGTTGAAACCGATTTTAAAATGCGTTTTAGGTACTTTTTGGGTATAAATGTTCCGTTTTGTAATAAACCTGATGAACCCGGTAAATTTTACCTATCTGCCTATAACGAAATATTCCTAAATACCGAGTCTTCAATTTTTGATAGAAATAGGGTTTACAGTGGTATTGGTTTTAGGGTAAATGAAAATATAAGGTTTGAAGCCGGCTACATGAATCAATTTTTTGAAATGTCAGGTAGAGACCAACTCAACCTGATAGCTTTTGTGAATTTCTAAGGAATAAGAAGCCCTTTAACGGTCTCTTTTCGTTCATTTTTTTTGAGTATAATTTTGCTTTAACTTAAGAATTATTTATATATTCAAATCATGAAAAATCTATTCTCAAATATAAAAGGCGATGCCTTTGGAGGTATAACCGCAGGTATTGTTGCACTGCCATTGGCCTTGGCGTTTGGTGTGTCTTCGGGTTTAGGCCCGACAGCTGGTCTATATGGGGCGATTTTTATAAGTTTCTTTGCTGCACTTTTTGGTGGAACAAATACGCAAATTTCTGGTCCAACAGCACCCATGACGGCCGTGAGTATGGTGGTTATTGCTGGAATTATTGCTACAAACGATGGCGATATTTCGAAAGCTTTACCAGTTATCTTAACCGTATTTTTATTGGCTGGATTGATGCAAGTTGGGTTAGGGGTTTTAGGTCTGGGAAAGTACATCAGGTACATTCCTTATCCTGTTGTTTCTGGTTTTATGACGGCCATTGGCGTTATTATTTTGCTTACTCAAATATTGCCTTCATTAGGTTATTATCCTAAAGAAGATAAGGAATTTGTAAATACTTTTAAGCCACAAGCCGAGGAGGTTATTTTAGAGAATATTTTAAAAGAAGAAGCCGAAGAAGGTATTTTGGTTTTAGAGGATTTTAAAGAAACTATTCGGCGGGCAGATGAAATCACACAGACCGATGTTTTAAAAGAATCGCAAACATTAGCAGCAAAAGAGGCTTCAGGGGCGTTGGGAGCTATAAAAGCATTGCCAAGAGCATTACAAAATGTTAATTGGCTAGAACTTATTTTGGCACTTGGTACTATCTTTATTATTTATGGGTTTAAACGAATAACCAAGGCCGTACCCAGCACTTTGGTGGCACTGGTGGTGATGTCTGGAATAGCTGTGGGGTTTGGTTTGGAATACCGACCAATCGAAGAAATCCCTAGCGGATTGCCAGTTCCGAATTTAGAAATCTTCACAAGTTTTAAACTAAGTAGTGTAACGCCTTATGTGTTTACAGCGCTTACCTTGGCACTTTTGGGAGCGATAGATTCTTTACTGACTAGTGTAGTGGCAGATAACATGACCAAAACCAAACATAAACCCAATAAAGAATTGGTTGGTCAAGGTATTGGCAATAGTATTGCCGCTGTGTTTGGTGGAATTCCAGGAGCCGGTGCAACCATTAGAACGGTTGTGAATATTACTTCTGGAGGAAAAACGAAACTTTCAGGAATGATTGCCGGTATTTTGTTGTTTATTATTCTGCTAGGGCTAGGGCCCATAGCCTCAAAAATTCCAGCGGCCGTATTGGCTGGCATTTTAATAACCGTAGGTATAGGGGTTATGGATTATAAAGGATTAAAGGCTATCCCGAGTTTGCCAAAAGACATAAAAATAGGGCCTTTTAAATTGAGTTCGGAGGTGTTGATTATGTTAGTAGTTTTATTTCTTTCAACATTTTGGAATTTAGTATACGCGGTAGGTATTGGTTTAATCATAGCGTCATTAATGTTTATGAAGAAAATAGGTGATTTAATGGCCGAACGGAGCGATGTTAAACCTTTAAAAGAAGAGGCTTGGAAAGACGAAGCTGGGTTTCCTGAAAATTTAAAAGAAGAAGTGTTTATCAAGCACATTAAAGGACCTCTGTTTTTTGGGTCAACAAGTGATTTTCAGCAATTATCAGAGCAAATTCCAGATACGGCCAGCACGGTTGTTATCAGGCTTGGGCGTATGCAATATATGGACCAATCTGGGCTTTATGCTATGGAAGATATGCTTCAAGAATTGAATAAGAAAAACATTGAGGTTCTTTTTGTAGGCTTGTTGAATCAACCTAAATACATGATGGAACGCATTGATATTATACCCGATTTAATTCCCAGGGAACATATTTTTGAAACTTTTAAGCAGTGTATGAAGTGGGTAAGAACGAACGTAAAAGATATATACTAAGCTTATTATGAATTTAGAAAAAGTATTTGAAAACAATAAAGCTTGGATAAAAGGTAAGCTTGAAGTTCGGGACAATTATTTTGAAGAGTTAGGTAAAGGGCAAAGCCCAGAACTGTTGTATATAGGGTGCAGTGATAGCCGAGTATCTACCGAAGAGCTTATGGGCGCCAAGCCGGGTGAGGTTTTTGTGCATCGTAATATAGCCAACATGGTTATTAGTATCGATTTAAATACGATGTCTGTGGTTAATTATGCGGTAAACCACCTAAAAGTTAATCATATTGTAGTTTGTGGGCATTATGCATGTGGTGGTGTAAAAGCGGCTATGCAATCGGCCGATTTAGGGATTTTAAACCCATGGTTACGCAACATTCGTGATGTCTATAGAATTCATAATTCCGAATTAAATAACATTAAAGATGAAGAAAAAAAGTACGACCGACTTGTAGAACTTAATGTAAAGGAACAATGTGTTAATCTCATTAAAACTGCCGCTGTACAAAAAGCCTATAGAGATAGAGGATTAAAAGTGCACGGTTGGGTGTTTGATGTCCATACAGGAAAACTTATCGATTTAAAAATAGATTTCGAAAAGTATTTACACGATATTATGGAAATATATCATTTAGATTAAGCTGCTATAAAAGAGAATTTAAGCTTCATTTTCCACGGTGCTGCCATTGTCTTTCTTAGGTGGTAAAATATTCGGAAAAATAGTAGGTACCAACAATTTTACGGGTTTGTAAATAATGGTATGGTTTATATTTTCTTCTTCAACCAAGGTAATGGTATTGTTCAATTTGTCGAATAGATTTAAGACCACGCTTAGAATCAATGCAATTTTTAGCGCTCCAAAAAGAGCTCCGAGCAGTTTGTTTACAATGCCGAGGGCGGCAAAATCTGCCAATTTGGTTAGTGCCTTTCCTGCAAAAGCTATGGCCAATACTATAATAATGAAGGTAATGGCCAACGCTGAGTACTTAATGGTATTTTCGCTCCATTCGGTTTTCGTTTGCAAAAATTCAGCTGCAAAATCACTAAAGTGAATGGCACCATAAACACCGGCAACCAAGGCTATTAAAGAAGCTACTTCAACAAAAAAGCCTTTCATAAAACCACGAATTAGCCCAAATAAAATTAAACCGCCTAAAACAATATCTATTATGTCCATGTTTAAATAATTTCAACAAATATAAATTAACTTTGCAACTTTAACATTTTACTGTAAAACATTAATATGGCAAGAGACGAGCAATTAAAAGAACGCTGGGATTTGGTGGTTGAAAAACTGTCCGATCAATTTGCAGATGGCGATTCAATGGACCTTGATGCCATTATTTATTTAATAGGAGTTCAGGAATTAGGCCAGTTGGATAAGCGCTTTAAAAAAGACCAAAAATTAGATTTAATGCATATTGCCATATGTAAACTTTTAGCGCCTTATGGCTATTACGAGCTCGATTTTGTGGACGATGAAGGCTGGCCACACTACAAAGTGTTGGAAGCCTTACCGCACTTAAAAGCTGGCGAGCAATCCGTTTTAGTGAAAGAGGCTATTGTAAATTACTTTGTGGAAACTGAATATATCGATTAGTTTTTTGGGTCTAGCTATAATCGCGGTTTTGTAAAAAGTGTTGAATCAATTATTTGGTTTAACAAAAATGTAAAAAGCCTTTAGAATTCCTCAAGCATAATAGGATGTAAACTACAAAAAACTAGCTTTTTAGTATATTTTAACAAGAAAACACTTAAATTAGCTTTAATGTTTAAAACAAATCAATTATGAAAAAATTAATTTTACTTTTTACTGTTGTTTTGGTTGGACTGTCATCCTGCAGTAACGATGATGATTCAGGCTCACAAGACCCTTTAATAGGAACCTGGACCTGGTTTAAAAGTTTTGAAAACGGTGTTGAAGAACCTTTGGACGACTGTGATAAAAAAGATAATATCGTTGTAGCTGCGGATGGTACTTTGACAGAGACCTATTATTACGACAATAACGGTACTTGTGAGTCAGACGGCACCGATATGGCCACATGGGAAAATACTGGCGGCGGCACATACAGAATTGTCTACAGTGGAGATGATATTATTGATATAAAAATCACGTTTGAAGGCAATACATTTTTTGTTGAGGAATCTGAAACTTTTGGCGGAGAAACTTATACTTATAAGATTGTATATATAAAAAGCTAATTGTGTTGAAAAGTTAAATTTAAAAATCCTTCTGTTTAGAAGGATTTTTTTATGTGTAAAAATCACTAAATTTGCCATCATTTTGAAAATGTTATGATAGATAAGATTAAAGAACTCATTGACGAAGCCGAAGCGTTTAAGACCCAATCTAAAGAAGAGGTTGAGGCTTTTCGTATAAAATATTTAGGTTCCAAAGGCTTGTTGAAACAGTATTTTGCCGAGTTTAAAAATGTGGCGAACGACCAAAAAAAGGAATTTGGGCAAACCATTAACAAGCTTAAAAAAACGGCTGAAGACAAAGTAAATGCCCTAAAGGAAGAACTGGAAAGCAAAGAAGAAGTAAAAGGAGTTTATGGCGATTTATCGCGTCCGGGCGAATCGATTCAGATTGGTGCCCGCCATCCTATTTCTATAGTAAAGAACCAAATTATAGATATTTTTTCAAGAATAGGTTTCAATGTTAGCGAAGGTCCGGAAATTGAAGACGATTGGCATAACTTTACGGCATTAAATTTACCAGAGTACCATCCGGCACGCGATATGCAGGATACATTTTTTATACAAACGGATCCCGATATTTTATTGCGTACACACACAAGTTCTGTGCAAGTGCGATATATGGAAAATAACAAACCGCCCATCCGTACCATTTCTCCCGGAAGGGTTTACCGAAACGAAGCTATTTCAGCACGTTCGCATTGTTTTTTCCATCAAGTAGAAGGTTTATACATTGACAAGGATGTGAGTTTTGCTGATTTAAAACAAACGCTTCAGCATTTTACCACTGAAATGTTTGGAAAAAGTAAAATTCGTTTGCGTCCATCATATTTTCCTTTCACTGAACCAAGTGCCGAGGTAGATGTATACTGGGGCTTAGAAACCGAAATAGATTACCGTATTACTAAAGGTACGGGCTGGTTGGAGATTATGGGTTGCGGTATGGTAGACCCTAATGTTTTAGAAAATTGCGGAATAGATTCTAAAGAATATTCAGGATTTGCCTTCGGTATGGGCATAGACAGAATAGCCATGCTGTTGCATCAAATTGGAGATATCCGTTTGTTGAGCGAAAATGATGTACGTTTCTTGGAGCAGTTTAAGTCTGCTTTGTAAAACTTCAATTAAATTGATCCTGCTTTCGCGGGAAAAACAGAAAATGAAAAAAGACATTCAAATTCCAAAGGTTGAAGGTGTTTACGTTGCTGTTGTCAACGAGTACAACGATCTTTACAAAATTGAAGATTGGAACGCTTACATTATAAACGATAAGGATGTTGATTTAGAGATGGTGATTATTGTTACTAGTGGCTACTCCGATGAGAAAACAACTTCGGTTTTTAGAAAAAAAACAGACCTGCTTCCTAAAAAAAGTTATGCTAAAATAGAACTGATGCAGGAAGAACTTTTTGCGTTAAACAATACCTTTAAAGTGTCTTTTTTTGAGGGCAACCAAATGTTTGATAAAACTTATCTATTCAGGAAAAATACCATTAACAAAAACGCTTTGCAGACTATTCCGCTGATGGAATCTAAAGGGGTTTTGGTTAAATAATTAAGTTTTAAATCTTAAAAGTAATCACAGGGCGTTTGGCGTGGTTTACCAAATCTTCACTAATGCTCCCATTAAAAAAGTGCGATATACCTTGGCGCCCATGGGTACTCATACCTATTAAATCCGCCCCAATAGATTGCGAAAAGTTCATAATTCCTTTTTCAACGCTTAAGTCGTTATAAATATTCTGCGTGTAGGGTACAGAATCTAAAAGTTTGATGTACTCTTCAATGCGTTTGTTGGCTTCGTCTGTAGTAATAAACCTATTAGGGGTGTTTACCATAAGTAAATGTATTTTTGCCCCAAAAGTTTTGGCAAAATCAATTGCCTTTTTAAAAGTATCCTTGTTATCGTTTTCGAAATCCGAAGCGAAAACAAATTCGGAAATATTAAAAACAGGATGTTCTTTTTTCACCACCAATACAGGGGTTTCAGAAGTTCTTACAACCTTTTCGGTGTTACTTCCAACAAGCATTTCCCTCAAGCCGCTAGCACCATTGGAACCCATAACAATTAAGTCGATATCATTTTTTTTAGAAATATGAAAAATACCTTTAAATATCTCTTGAAAATCAACTGTTTCATGCACCGTTAAACCATCCAAATAATCTTTTTGTTTTAGCTGTTCGAATTTTTTATGGGCCAACTTCATAAAAAACATAGCTTCTGGCAAACTGCTTTGGGCACCCATAGGGTCTACTTCCTGTAAAGGAATTTCAAGCATGTGCAGTAAAAAGATTTCACAATCGTGTTTTTTAGCAATTTGGGCGGCCACTTTAAGTGCGTTTTCGGCTTGGTCTGAAAAATCGGTTGGAACAAGTAATTTTTTCATTGGTTCAAGGTTTATTAAGTTAATACTTTTAAAATGAAATAAGCCAAGCGTTAAACTTAGGCCAAAGTGCTTTTTAGTTCACTCACTTTAACACGTAAGTTATATTTAAATTTATGAAATATTCCTTTAAAAATCAATAAAATATTATATATTTGCACCATCGAAAGACGAAATTAAAGATTATGAGGGGACGGAAAGTCCCCTCTTTTTATACTAAAAAATGTTTAAGACGAAAGTTACAGAATTACTTGAAGGCGCCTTAATTGAAAGACCTGATTTATTCCTGATAGATTTGAACATTTCGCCAAGCAACCATATTAAAGTAATTATTGATGGCGATAACGGTGTGTTGGTTGAAGACTGTATGTTTGTAAGTCGCGCCATTGAACATAATTTAGATCGTGAAGAAGAAGATTTTTCGTTGGAGGTAATGTCGGCAGGTGCAGCATCGCCATTAGTGCACAAACGCCAGTACAAAAAAAATATTGACAGAACGCTTAATGTAAAAACAAATTCTGAAACAATAGAAGGCGTACTTACGCAAGCCGATGATGACTTTATAAAATTAGAGTGGAAGGTTAGAGAGCCAAAACCAGTAGGAAAAGGCAAAGTAACCGTAAAAAAGGAAGCAAAAATTCCTTATGAAAATATTGTAGAAGCAAAAGTTATGATTAAATTTTAATTTAAAAGAGATATGGAAAATGTCGCGTTAATTGAATCTTTTTCAGAATTCAAAGACGATAAGCTAATTGACAGAGTAACGTTAATGGCTATTTTGGAAGATGTATTTAGAAGTGCCCTTAAAAAGAAATTTGGAGATGATGATAATTTTGATATTATTGTTAATCCAGATAAAGGGGATTTGGAGATATGGAGAAATAGAATTGTTGTGGCTGACGGAGAAGTTGAAGAGCCAAATCAGGAAATTTCACTTACTGAGGCACGCAAGATTGAACCCGATTTTGAAGTAGGGGAAGATGTATCTGAAGAAGTAAAGTTAGTAGACTTAGGAAGGCGTGCTATTTTAGCATTGCGCCAAAACCTAATCTCTAAAATCCATGAGCACGACAATGCTATAATCTACAAGCAATTCAAAGATTTAGTTGGCGAAATTTATACGGCAGAGGTGCATCATATCCGTCATAGGGCTGTAATCCTATTGGATGATGAAGGCAACGAAATTGTTCTTCCAAAAGACAGACAAATACCATCAGATTTCTTTAGAAAAGGCGATAACGTTCGTGGTGTAATTGATAGTGTAGAGCTAAAAGGGGCTAAGCCTACCATCATCATGTCAAGAAGCTCTCCAGTATTTTTAGAGAAACTATTCGAACAAGAAATACCAGAAGTTTTTGATGGTTTAATAACCGTAAAAAACGTGGTAAGAATACCAGGCGAAAAAGCAAAGGTGGCTGTAGATTCTTATGATGATAGAATTGATCCAGTTGGTGCCTGTGTAGGTATGAAAGGTTCCAGAATACACGGTATTGTGCGTGAGTTGGGTAACGAAAACATCGATGTAATAAATTATACTAACAATTTGCAATTGTACATTACACGTGCATTGAGCCCGGCAAGAGTAACTTCAATAAAAATCGACGAAGAAACTAAGCGAGCTGAGGTTATTTTAAAGCCAGAAGAGGTGAGCAAAGCCATTGGTAGAGGTGGGCATAACATTCGTTTGGCTGGTCAACTAACTGGTTATGAGATTGATGTATTTAGAGAAGGAGCAGAAGAAGATGTAGAATTAAGAGAGTTCTCTGATGAAATTGAAGATTGGATTATCGCTGAATTCAGTAAAGCTGGATTAGATACTGCGAAAAGCGTATTAGAGCAAGAAGTTGATGATTTAGTTAAAAGAACAGACCTAGAAGAAGAAACAATTAACGATGTTATCAGAATTCTTAGGGAAGAATTTGAAGAATAATAAAAATAGTGCAGATTTGCACAACATTATGTACTAATACAGGCATAATATATATATTTGAGTATTTTAAAGGCAATTTATGGCTGAAACAATTAGATTAAATAAAGTATTACGCGAACTGAATATCTCACTAGATCGAGCTGTTGAATTTTTAGATTCAAAAGGTATCGAAATAGAGAAGCGTCCTACTACAAAAATTTCTGAGGAAACATATAATGTTCTTTCCGATGAATTTGAGACAGACGCTAACAAAAAAATGAGGTCACAAAAAGTTAGCGAGGCTAAGCTTAAGGAAAAGGAAGATTTGCGTATTAAACGCGAGAAAGAACTGGAGGCCAAACAAAAAGAAGAAGAAGCCAAAGAAAAAGCCAAGCAGGAAGAAGAAGTTGTAAAGGCCTCAAAAGCCCTATCAGGCCCAAAGCAAGTGGGTAAAATAGATTTAGAGCCTAAGAAAAAAGAAGAAAGCCCTGCGGCTAAAGAAGAAAAGGTTGAAGAAAAACCAGTAGCCAAAAAAGAAGAAAAGAAAGAAACTCCTAAAAAGGAAGAAAAATCTAAAGAGGAGCAAAAGAAAGAGGTATCTAAGGTTGAGCCAAGACAAGTTGAGATTGATGGTGAGATGGTTAAGTCTGATGAAAAAGTTGAAACGCAGTATAAAAAATTAAGCGGACCAAAAATCGCGGGAGATAAAATTGATTTATCCCAATTTAATAAACCCAAGAAAAAGAAAGAAGAAAAGAAAGCCGATTCAAAACCTGGTGATTCTGGAAGTTCTAATAAGAGAAAACGACGTAGAATTAGTAAAGCTGGTGGTCCCCAAGATAATAGAGGCGCAGGCAGAGGTGGTAACGACCGTTTTAAAGGTAAAGGACGTAGAAGTACTGTCAAGGAAGAGCCTAGTGAAGAGGATGTAAAAAAACAAGTGCGTGAAACACTTGAAAAACTTCAAGGTAAATCTAGCAAAGGTAAAGGCGCCAAATACAGAAGAGACAAAAGAGATCAGCACAGAGAACAAACAGAAATAGACCAACAAATAGAGGCGGCAGAAAGCAAGGTGCTTAAAGTTACCGAGTTTGTAACCGCTAGTGAAGTGGCAACTATGATGAACGTTAGTGTAACCGAAATCATATCAGCTTGTATGTCACTTGGTATGATGGTAACCATGAATCAACGATTAGATGCTGAAACACTGTCAATCGTTGCTGAAGAATTTGGTTACAAAGTTGAGTTTGTAACTGCAGATATAGAAGAATCTATTGAAGAAGTAGAAGATAAACCAGAAGATTTAGAACCTAGAGCTCCAATTGTTACCGTAATGGGGCATGTGGATCATGGTAAAACATCACTTTTGGATTACATTCGTGAAGAGAATGTAATCGCGGGTGAGTCTGGTGGAATTACGCAGCATATCGGAGCATATGGCGTAATGTTGGAAAATGGACAAAAGATAGCGTTTTTAGATACACCAGGTCACGAGGCCTTTACGGCCATGCGTGCTCGTGGTGCCCAAGTTACTGATATTGCTATTATTGTGGCTGCTGCAGATGATGATATTATGCCGCAAACCAAAGAGGCTATATCGCATGCTCAAGCTGCAGGAGTACCTATTGTTTTTGCAATCAACAAAATTGATAAACCAGATGCCAACCCTGAAAAAATTAAGGAAGGCTTGGCGAATATGAACCTTTTGGTTGAAGATTGGGGGGGTAAAATTCAATCCCATGATATTTCAGCCAAATTTGGTACAGGTGTCAAGGAGCTTTTGGAGAAGGTATTGCTTGAAGCAGAATTGTTAGAGCTCAAGGCAAACCCAGATAAGCCGGCACAAGGTACGGTTGTTGAGGCCTTTTTAGATAAAGGTCGTGGTTATGTGTCTACCATCTTGGTTCAAGCAGGAACATTAAAAGTGGGTGATTATGTGTTGGCTGGTCAGCACAGTGGTAAAGTTAAGGCTATGCACGATGAAAGAGGCCACGATATTGAGGCGGCCGGCCCATCAACTCCAGTATCTATTTTAGGATTGGACGGTGCCCCACAGGCTGGTGATAAATTTAATGTTTTTGAAGATGAGCGTGAAGCCAAGCAAATTGCTTCCAAACGTTCTCAGCTACAGCGTGAACAATCGGTGAGAACACAACGACATATTACACTTGATGAAATTGGTAGAAGGATTGCGCTTGGCGATTTCCAAGAACTCAATATTATCCTTAAAGGGGATGTGGATGGTTCTGTGGAAGCCCTTACAGATTCATTCCAAAAGCTATCAACTGAAGAAATCCATGTTAATATTATCCATAAAGGAGTTGGAGCCATTACAGAAAGTGACGTGTTGTTGGCAACGGCCTCAGATGCTATTATTATAGGATTTAACGTTCGTCCGGTAGGTAATGCCCGTTCGATTGCAGATAAGGAAGAGATTGATATTAGAACTTACTCTATTATCTATGATGCCATAAATGATCTTAAGGACGCAATGGAAGGCATGTTGTCGCCAGAGCTTAAAGAAGAGATTACTGGTACTGCAGAAATAAGAGAAACATTTAAGGTTTCTAAAGTAGGCACTATTGCCGGTTGTATGGTAACCAATGGTAAAATTATGAGAAACTCTGGTGTTCGTTTAATACGTGATGGCGTGGTTGTGTACACAGGAGAATTAGCGTCGTTAAAACGATTTAAAGATGATGTCAAAGAAGTGACCAAAGGTTACGATTGTGGTATGCAAATTAAAAACTACAACGATGTTAAAGAAGGTGATATCGTAGAGGCCTTCCATGAAGTTGAGGTTAAAAAGAAATTGAAGTAATTTTTAATGAAACTATAGAAAATAAAAAAGCGACTTAACAGTCGCTTTTTTATTTTTTGGAATATTTTAATATCTATTTCTTCGGTTTAAAAATAAAGGCGGCCGGAAATTTTCTTTTTATATTTAGCAGAGCGCGGTCTGCTTCAAGCCTCGTTCTAAAATTGCCTGCCCACACTTTAAAGTTTGGGGTTTCATATTGCATAGAAGGATTCCAGTCAGAAAATGACTTACTGAATTCACTTTGCGCCTCACGTGCACCAGAGCGATTTCCAGAATATACCTGTATTTTATAACGGTCGGAATCATTTTCATTTTTGTTCATTTCTTTCTTCAAGTTTAACAAAATGTCTATTTTTTTGTCCTGATTCACTTCAACACCTCCCTCTTGGGAAAAGCTGTAAACAGTACTCAAAATGCAAACAAAAAGGCTTAAAAAACGTATTCTTTTATTCAATGCTTTCATTTTCAAATATTTTTCACAAATGTATAAGTTATTAACTTAAAAGTGTGCTTTTTTATTATTTAGAATTGCTCTAAATTAACAATTAACACTTCGCTAACATTTCTAAAATGGACTTTTAATATTACTTTTGCGACAGATTTTTTAAAATGTAATTTACTATTTTAGTAAATGAAAAAATCATACCAAAGTTTAGAAGTTAATATAACCAACAATATGAAACAGGTGATTCACCGCAAATTGAGCGAAAACTTACTTCGATTAGGCTTAATTTTTTTATTAGCGTTCACAACCTCTCTTTCTGCTCAAGAAGGAGACCCTGCAAAAGGAAAAACTTTGTTTAATGCCAATTGTGCGGCATGTCATAAATTAGACAAAAAAATGACAGGTCCTGCGTTGCGATATGTAGAGCAGCGTCTGTCAGACGAACAAGGCTTAGATAGAGATTGGATTTATGCGTGGATTAGGAACAGTGCTGGGGTTATTAAATCTGGCGACGCTTACGCGAACAAAATCTATAATGAGTATGGTGGTGCAGCCATGACGGCTTTCCCACAATTATCAGATGAAGATATAAGTAATATTTTGGCCTACACAGCTGAAGAAAAAGCCGCTCCGGCTGAAACCGCAACAGCTGTTCAAGGCGCTCAAGGAGGTGGTTCTTCATCAGGAGGTATTTCAAATGAAATTATTTTAGGAGCCTTAGCTATTTTATTTATTCTTTTAGCTGCTGGTCTTTATTTGGTAAACAAAACATTGCGTCGTTTTGCCTCAGCTCAAAATATTGATTTGCCAGAAGCAACTTCAAGAAAACCCTTATGGAAAGCTTTTGTGCAAAATCAATTTTTAATGATTGTTGTGGCGATATTCTTTTTGTTGTCAAGTGCATATTTTGTATATGGCTACTTGTCTCAAATAGGGGTAGACCAAGGGTATCAGCCAGTGCAGCCTATTCATTTTTCACATAAAATACATGCTGGAGATAACGGTATCGATTGTAAATATTGTCACTCTTCTGCAAGAGTTAGTAAAACTTCGGGTATTCCATCTTTGAATGTTTGTATGAACTGTCATAAATCTATTTATGAATACAATGGTGAAACATCTCCAGAGTACTCTAAAGAATTCTATGATGGGGAAATTCAAAAACTATATGCAGCTGCAGGATGGAGTGATGCCGATCAAAAATATACTGGAGAATCACAACCAGTAAAATGGGTTCGTATTCATAACTTGCCAGATTTCGCTTACTTTAACCACTCGCAACACGTTACAGTGGCGGGTGTAGAGTGTCAAACGTGTCATGGTCCTGTTGAAGAAATGGAAGTGCTTTATCAGCATGCGCCGCTTACAATGGGTTGGTGTATTAACTGTCACAGAGAAACCAATGTGGATGTAAAAGACAATGCTTACTACGAGAAAATCCATGAAGAACTTTCTAAAAAGTATGGGGTTGATGAGTTAACCGCTGCTCAAATGGGTGGTTTAGAATGTGGTAAATGTCACTATTAATTATTAACAAGAAGTAATTCAATTATATCATATGTCATCAAACAAGAAATACTGGAAAAGTGTTGAAGAGCTAAACGAGAATAGCTCTATTGTTGAGGCGCTAAAAGAAAACGAGTTTGTTAACGAGATTCCTGCTGATGAATTTTTAGGTGATAAAGAGGCATTAGAATCTTCTTCAACTACTCGTCGCGATTTCTTAAAATATGTAGGGTTTAGTACAGCTGCTGCTTCTTTGGCAGCATGTGAAGGGCCTGTAAAAAAATCGATACCTTATGTAGTTCAACCAACCGAAATTATTCCGGGTGTTGCTAATTACTATGCAACCACGATTGCGGATGGTTTCGATTTTGCAAGTGTTTTGGTGAAAACGCGTGAAGGTCGTCCAATTAAAATTGAAAACAATTCGATGGCAGCTGCCAATGGTAATGCGAATGCCAGAGTGAATGCTTCAGTTTTAGGTCTGTATGACAGTTTAAGAGTTCAAGGTCCTAAGAAAGGTGAATTATCTATTACTTGGAGTGATTTTGATGCTGAAACAACAGGAAAGCTTACAAATATAGCAGCTACTAATAAGAGAATCGTACTGTTGACTCAAACATATGCAAGTCCTTCTACTAGTAAGTTGATTTCAGAGTTTAAAGAAAAATACGGTAATGTAAGTCATATAGTTTATGATGCTGTTTCAGAATCTGCTGCACTAGATGCTTACCAAGCTAAATACGGAGAGCGTGGATTGGCAAATTACGATTTTGCTGAAGCCATGACTATTGTTTCTGTTGGCGCTGATTTCTTAGGTGATTGGCAAGGTGGAGGATTCGATTCTGGTTATTCTAAAAATAGAGTGCCAGATCACGGAAAAATGTCGCGCCACATTCAGTTTGAATCTAATATGTCGTTAACTGGTGCTAATGCAGATAAGCGTGTGCCGTTAACACCATCACAACAAAAAATCGCTTTAGCTAAATTACATAGCTATATCGTTGGTGGTTCTGTGTCTGGAAGTCTTCCTGAGAAAATTGAAGACGCTGTAATAAAGGCGGCGTCACAATTGAAAAAGGCAGGAAGTAAAGCATTGGTTGTTTCAGGAATTCAGGATGTTAATGCACAAACTGTGGTTCTTGAGATTAATGAAGCATTAGGAAGTAAAGCATTCGACCCTAAAACACCAATAAAAACAAGACAAGGTAGTGATAAGGCGGTAGCCCAATTGGTTTTAGATATGAAATCCGGAAAAGTTGGGGCCATCATTATGAGTGGTGTTAACCCAGTTTACACATTGCCAAACTCAGCAGATTTTGTTGAAGGTTTGAAAAAAACTGAATTATCAGTAGCCTTCTCAATGAAAGTTGATGAAACATCTACTGAAGCACAATATATAGCAGCGGCACCACATTATTTAGAATCTTGGGGTGATGTTGAGATTAAAAAAGGACATTATGCATTAACGCAGCCAACTATTCGTCCGTTATTTGACACTAGACAATTTCAAGAAGCTTTATTAAAGTGGACGGGTAATGATACGTCTTACTATAATTACATCAAGGATGCTTGGGGATCTTCTATTTTAGGTGAAAGTTCTTTCAACAAAGCTTTGCATGATGGTATTTATGTAGGTTCAATTGAAACAGAAGTTGAAGAAACAGCCGAGGTAGGAACTGAAGAAGAACCAACACAAGCTACACCGTTTAGTAATGCAGCAAGAGCTTTAGCAGCTTCTGCAAAATCAGAAGGCTTAGAGTTAACATTATATACAAAAACTGGAATGGGTGATGGCCAACAAGCCAATAACCCATGGTTACAAGAGTTTCCAGACCCTATTACAAGAACGTCTTGGGATAACTACTTAACAGTGTCTAAGGCTGATGCCGATGCATTGGGCTTAGTTAATAAGCATGTTGCGAATGGTGCCCTAAACGGTAGCTATGCAAATGTTACTGTAAACGGTAAGATCATCACTGTGCCTGTAATTATTCAGCCAGGACAAGCAAAAGGTTCTGTTGGACTTTCACTAGGTTACGGAAGAACACTAGGCGTGAAAGAAGAAATGCAGACTGGTGTTAATGCATATTCATTATATCAGAACTTTAACAACGTTCAAAGTGTTTCCATTGAAGCAGCATCCGGCGAGCACGAATTTGCTTGTGTTCAGTTGCATAATACCTTAATGGGTCGTGGGGATATTGTAAAGGAAACTACTTTAGAAATATTCAATACTAAAGATAAAAAACACTGGAATGCTGTTCCTGTAGTGTCTTTAAACCACGAAGAAACTCCAGTAACATCACCTGAAGTTGATTTGTGGGATGAATTTGACCGTTCTATTGGTCACCACTTTAACCTATCAATCGACTTAAATGCATGTACAGGATGTGGCGCTTGTGTTATAGCTTGTCACGCTGAAAACAACGTGCCTGTTGTTGGTAAAACTGAAGTTCGTCGTAGCCGTGATATGCACTGGTTACGAATCGATAGATATTATTCGTCTGAAGAATCATTTGAAGGCGATAACGATAAGAAAGACGATATTTCTGGTTTAGGAAGTTCGTTAAGCGAATTTGCTGAAATGGAACATGCTTCTGATAATCCACAGGTAGCATTCCAGCCAGTAATGTGTCAGCATTGTAATCATGCGCCTTGTGAAACAGTTTGCCCTGTGGCAGCAACATCTCATGGTCGTCAAGGTCAAAACCACATGGCGTACAACCGTTGTGTAGGGACAAGATACTGTGCTAACAACTGTCCTTATAAAGTACGTCGTTTTAACTGGTTCTTGTACAATGAAAATGATGAGTTTGACTATCATATGAATGACGACTTAGGTCGTATGGTATTAAACCCAGATGTGGTGGTGCGTTCTCGAGGTGTGATGGAAAAATGTTCGATGTGTATTCAAATGACACAGAAAACTATTCTTGACGCAAAACGTGACGGACGTGAAATTAAAGATGGTGAATTCCAAACAGCTTGTTCTGCAGCTTGTAGCAGTGGTGCGATGACATTTGGAGACATCAACGATAAGGAAAGCAAAGTTGCAAAACTTAAAGAAGATAACCGTATGTATCACTTGTTAGAGCATGTAGGAACAAAACCTAACGTGCAGTATCAAACCAAAGTGAGAAATACAACTGAAGCATAAATCTAATTAAAGAATCAATTATATAATTATGGCGTCTCATTACGAAGCACCTATTAGAAGACCTTTAGTTACAGGCGAAAAATCATACCACGATGTTACTGTGGATGTAGCAAAGCCTGTAGAGGGAAAAGCAAATAAACAATGGTGGATAGTTTTTGGTATTTCACTTGCCGCTTTTCTTTGGGGTATTGGATGCATACTATATACAATATCTACGGGTATTGGTACTTGGGGTTTAAATAAAACCGTAGGTTGGGCCTGGGATATTACTAACTTCGTTTGGTGGGTAGGTATTGGTCACGCAGGAACACTTATTTCTGCAGTACTTTTGTTATTCCGTCAAAAATGGAGAATGGCTATTAACCGCTCTGCAGAGGCAATGACTATCTTCTCGGTAGTTCAAGCCGGTTTATTCCCAATTATTCACATGGGTCGTCCATGGTTGGGGTATTGGGTGTTACCAATTCCAAACCAATTTGGATCGTTATGGGTAAACTTTAACTCACCATTACTTTGGGATGTATTTGCGATTTCTACGTATTTATCAGTATCATTAGTGTTCTGGTGGACAGGTTTATTACCGGATTTCGCTATGATTCGTGATAGAGCTGTAAAGCCATTTCAAAAGAAAATATATTCTTTGTTAAGTTTCGGTTGGTCAGGACGTGCTAAGGATTGGCAACGTTTTGAAGAAGTATCATTGGTATTGGCAGGTTTAGCAACACCTCTGGTACTTTCCGTACATACCATTGTATCTTTTGACTTTGCCACATCGGTTATTCCAGGTTGGCATACCACGATATTCCCACCATACTTCGTTGCTGGTGCGGTATTCTCAGGATTTGCCATGGTAAATACGCTTCTTATTATTATGAGAAAAGTGTGTAATCTAGAAGATTATATCACCGTACAACATATCGAATTGATGAACATTGTAATTATGATTACAGGTTCTATTGTAGGTGTGGCATATATTACCGAGTTGTTTATTGCATGGTATTCTGGTGTTGAGTACGAACAATATGCGTTTTTAAATAGAGCAACAGGCCCTTACTGGTGGGCGTACTGGGCAATGATGACCTGTAACGTATTCTCCCCACAGTTTATGTGGTTCAAGAAATTAAGAACAAGTATTATGTTCTCTTTCTTCATCTCAATTGTTGTAAATATAGGAATGTGGTTCGAGCGTTTTGTAATTATCGTTACCTCATTGCATAGAGATTACTTACCATCATCATGGACCATGTTCTCTCCAACATTCGTAGATATTGGAATTTTCATTGGAACCATCGGATTCTTCTTTGTACTGTTCTTATTGTACTCAAGAACATTCCCAGTAATTGCACAAGCAGAGGTAAAAACCATTTTAAAATCTTCTGGAGAGCGTTATAAAAACATCAGAGAAAGAGGCGAAAGTTTAGTAGGAACGGGTGCCGATCAAAGAACATCTTCTCTTTCAGCTAAAGCTGCTACAAAAGAAGTAGTTGAAGTCTGGGAGGAAGAGAAATCAGATAAAGTTAATAGTTTGCTTGAGAGTATTGGTTCGTTTGATACTGCTACTCAAACAGCTGATGATTTAAAGAAAATAAGTGGTGTTGGACCTAAAATGGAGGACGTGCTAAACGGCATTGGTATTTATACCTTCCTTCAAGTAAGTAAAATGACCAAGAAAGAATATGACTTGTTAGACAGTATCACTGGTTCTTTCCCAGGAAGGGCAGAGCGCGATGATTGGGCAGGTCAAGCTAAAAAATTAATAAACTAATTATAGTCAATGGAAGCTTCAAAAGTTATTCACGCTATTTATACCGATGATGATGTATTAATGTCGGCCGTTAAAAAAGTTAAGGCAGCAAAACATCATATTGAAGAAATATATACACCGTTTCCGGTTCACGGGCTAGACAAAGCAATGGGCTTAGCGCCAACGCGTATTGCCATAACATCGTTTATGTATGGTTTGGTAGGTCTTACCGTTGCTATTGTCATGATGAATTTTATCATGATAGAAGATTGGCCGCAAAATATTGGGGGTAAACCAAGTTTTAGTTACTTAGAGAACATGCCAGCATTTGTGCCAATTATGTTTGAGCTTACAGTATTTTTTGCAGCCCACTTAATGGTCATTACGTTTTATTTAAGAAGTAGAATGTGGCCGTTTAAAAATGCTGAAAATCCAGACCCAAGAACTACAGACGACCATTTTTTAATGGAAGTTGCTGTGCATGGCAATGAAGAAGAACTTTCAGGTCTACTTAAAGAAACCGGTGCAGTTGAAGTTAATTTAGTTGATAAAGCCCATTAATGATAATATGAAAAGCTTAATTAAAATAGTAGCAATAGCAGTCGTTTTTGTGGCTGTATCATGTAATAAAAGTACTGCACCAAACTATCAGTTCATGCCCAACATGTATGAGGCTGTGAGTTATGAAACGTATGCTGAGTCTAAGGCATTTCGAAATGGAGTTGAAGCACAATTGCCAGCCGAGGGTTCAATACCTAGAGGGTATGTGCCTTTTGATATAGAAAATACAACTGAAGGTTACACTTTTGCTAAAGAAACTTTAAAAAGTCCTTTAGATTCTACTCAAGTAGATTTAGAAAGAGGTAAGGAACTTTATGATATTTACTGTGGAATATGTCATGGTAATAAAGGTGATGGACAGGGTAAACTAGTAAAACGCGAAAAAATACTTGGTATCCCAAGTTACGACGATGCTGGAAGAGCAATAAATGAAGGTAGTATTTACCATGTTATTTATTACGGAAAAAACGCTATGGGATCATACGCGAATCAATTGAACGAAGAAGAGCGTTGGCAAGTGGTTTCGTATGTGTTGATGTTAAAGGCTGATTTAGAAAAGTAAGACTGATAAGATTATAATAGATATGTATACATTTTCAAATAAATTAAAGACATTTTCTGTCATTCTAATGGTTTTAGGACTATTAGGAGTTGGATATGGTTTTATGACATCTCATAAATCTTTTGAAGAGGTTGAAACCTTGCTTGCAGAAGAATCACATCATGGTGGTGGTCATGGTGAAGAAGCCGCTCATGCAGAAGCTAGTCATGGTGCGCACGCAACTGTTGACAATCATGCTGCGGAAGCTCATGCAGAAGTCGACGAGCATACTAAGCACATTGAGCATGTACAGCATCAAATAGCAAACAGACCTTGGTCTGCACTATATGTAGCAGCGTTTTTCTTTATGATGATAGCATTAGGTGTTTTAGCTTTTTATGCGATTCAAATTGCATCGCAAGCAGGTTGGTCTCCTGTATTGTTTAGAGTTATGGAAGGCATGACAGCTTATCTGTTACCTGGGGCTTTAATTGTGTTGGCTATTGCTGTGGCATCAGGTACAATTGGCCATTACAATTTATTTGTTTGGATGGATCCAGAAGTTGTAGCACACGATAAATTAATTCAAGGAAAATCTAGTTTTTTAAACCTGCCTTGGTTTGTTATTCGCGGATTGATTTTTATTGCTGGATGGAGTTTATACCGTCATTTTTCACGTAAATTCTCAATCGCTCAAGATACTGCAGACGATAAAAGTAACTTCAAAAAATCATTTCGTATTTCAGCTGGATTCTTAGTATTCTTCATTTATACAGAATCGATGATGTCTTGGGATTGGATTATGAGTGTTGACCCACACTGGTTTTCAACATTGTTTGGATGGTACGTGTTTGCTAGTATGTTTGTAAGTGGTATAACGGTAATCGCTTTGATAACAATTTATTTAAAATCAAGAAATTATTTAGAATTTGTAAACGAAAATCATTTACATGATGTTGCCAAGTTTATGTTTGCTTTCAGTATTTTCTGGACCTATTTATGGTTTTCACAGTTTATGTTGATATGGTATTCAAATATTCCAGAGGAGGTAACTTATTTTGTTACACGTTTCCAAGATTATAAATTACCATTTTTGGGTATGGTAGTAATGAATTTTGTATTCCCGATATTAATGCTAATGAATGCTGATTATAAACGTATTCCATGGTTTGTAGTTATGGCAGGTTTAGTAATATTATTTGGACATTACATTGATATTTTTAACATGATTATGCCAGCTACTGTAGGTGACAGATGGTTTATTGGTATTCCAGAAATAAGCTCAGTGTTGCTTTTCGCAGGATTGTTCATTTTTGTAGTATTTACAGCCTTAACAAAAGCACCATTACTTGTAAAGGGCTATCCTTTCAGAAAGGAAAGCGAAGAATTCCATTATTAATTAAGATATAAATAAAGACGAACGATACCAATGACTGCTTTATTAACAATTATAGTTTTAGTATTTATTTTAATTGCCATCTGGCAAATGGTAAAGATTTTCGATTTAGCACAAGCTAAAAACGAAAGTGGCAATACTGGTGTAGCTACCGATAAGGACAATAGAATAAATGGATATTTAATGATGGGCTTTTTGGCTTTCATATATATAATAACCATTGTTTGTTTTGCTAAGTGGGGCGATTTACCATTAATGTCTAATTCAGCTTCAGAGCATGGACCAACCATTGATAATTTAATGATTATTTCAATGGTAATTATATTCTTTGTTCAAACAGTAACACAGTTTTTATTACACTACTTCGCTTATAAATACAAAGGCGAAAAAGGTAAAAAGGCTCTGTTCTTTGCAGATAACAATAAATTAGAAGCTATTTGGACTATTATTCCCGTAATTGTTTTAGCTGGTTTAATTATTTACGGATTGAGTACTTGGGTAAATATCATGGGAGTTGATGAAAGTGATGACCCATTAGTAGTTGAGCTTTACGCGCAACAGTTTAACTGGAAAGCAAGATACGGTGGAGCCGATAATACCTTAGGTAAAGCCAATGTTCGATTAATTGATATAGACCGTGCTAATATTTTAGGATTGGATGAAGCTGATCCTAATGCGCAGGATGATGTAATTACTACAGAGTTGCACTTACCTGTTGGAAAACCAGTATTGTTTAAAATGCGTTCACAAGATGTTTTGCATTCGGCTTATATGCCTCATTTTAGAGCACAAATGAACTGTGTTCCTGGTATGATAACACAATTTGGTTTTACCCCGACTGTTACCACTGCTGAGATGCGTCAAACACCTCAAATGCAAGAAAAAGTTCAAAACATTAACAATATTAGAGTTGAGAATAGTAAAAAACTTGTTGCTAAAGGTGAAGATCCTTTAGAACGCTATGAGTTTGATTATCTATTGCTTTGTAACAAAATTTGTGGAAAGTCCCACTACAATATGCAAATGAAGATTGTAGTAGAAACGCAAGAAGAATATGATGCTTGGATTGCTGAACAAAAGGAATTCAAGAACTCTCTAGTTAATTAATTAAAAAAAAGAAAAACGATATAAGATTATGTCAGCACACGCAGATAACCACGCTCACGAAGAGGACCACGGACATCATCATAAAGAAACGTTTGTAACTAAATATATATTTAGTCAAGACCATAAAATGATTGCTAAGCAGTATCTAATTACAGGTACGATAATGGGAGTTATTGGGGTTTTAATGTCTATGATGTTCCGTATGCAAATCGCATGGCCTGAAGAGCCAAACGTATTGTTTGAGGCTTTATTGGGCAAATGGGCTCCAGGTGGCGTTATGGATGCCGATATTTATCTAGCGTTAGTAACAATACATGGTACTATTATGGTATTCTTTGTATTAACAGCTGGTTTGAGTGGTACCTTTAGTAACCTATTGATTCCGTTGCAAATTGGTGCACGTGATATGGCATCAGGATTCTTAAATATGGTATCCTATTGGTTATTCTTTTTATCAAGTGTAATCATGGTGATTTCCTTATTCGTTGAAGCAGGACCTGCAGCAGCTGGATGGACTATTTATCCACCATTAAGTGCGTTACCAATGGCTCAAGGTGGTTCAGGTATGGGTATGACACTTTGGTTAGTATCTATGGCCATATTTATCGCTTCCTCTTTGTTGGGTTCACTTAACTATATTGTTACTGTAATAAACTTACGTACAAAAGGTATGTCAATGACAAGATTGCCATTAACTATTTGGGCTTTCTTCATTACCGCTGTTATTGGTGTGATTTCATTCCCAGTTTTATTATCGGCAGCTCTACTATTAATAATGGATAGAAGTTTTGGAACCTCATTCTTCTTATCAGATATATTTATTCAAGGTGAGGTATTACATTATCAAGGTGGTTCGCCTGTTTTATTTGAACACCTATTCTGGTTCTTAGGTCACCCAGAGGTATATATTGTAATCTTACCTGCGATGGGTCTAGTTTCTGAGATTATGGCATCTAACTCACGTAAACCGATTTTTGGTTACCGTGCAATGATTGCTTCAATATTAGCCATTGCGTTCCTTTCAACTATTGTTTGGGGTCACCATATGTTTATTTCAGGAATGAATCCATTCTTAGGTTCGGTATTCACGTTCACAACTTTATTAATTGCAATTCCATCTGCGGTAAAAGCTTTTAACTGGATAACTACACTTTGGAAAGGTAATTTACAAATGAATCCTGCCATGTTATTTTCTATTGGTTTTGTATCAACATTTATAACAGGTGGATTAACAGGAATTATTCTTGGAGACAGTGCCTTAGATATTAATGTACATGATACCTACTTTGTTGTAGCTCACTTCCACTTAGTAATGGGAATATCTGCACTATATGGTATGTTTGCCGGTATTTATCATTGGTACCCAAAGATGTTCGGTCGTATGCTAAACAAAAACTTAGGGTATATTCATTTTTGGATCACTGCTGTTTGTGCTTATGGTGTATTCTTTCCAATGCACTTTATAGGTATGGCAGGTTTACCGCGTCGATATTATACAAATAGTAACTTTCCTTTATTTGATGATTTAGCTAACGTAAATGTTATCATTACTGTATTTGCATTAGTTGGTGGAGTCGTTCAAATAGTGTATCTATACAACTTCTTTAGCAGTATTTTCTATGGAAAGAAAGCTACGCAAAACCCATGGAAGTCAACAACATTAGAGTGGACAGCCCCAGTAGAGCATATGCATGGTAACTGGCCAGGTGCAATTCCGCATGTATATCGTTGGGCTTACGATTACAGTAAACCTGGGCATGATGTAGATTTTGTTCCTCAAAATATACCTTTAAAAGATGGTGAAGAGGAACTTCAACACTAGATAAATAATTATAAAAAAAATATAAGGTTTAAGAGCCCGCCGTTAGGTGGGCTCTTGTTGTTTAAGTACTTATTTTTTCGATGAAATACAAATAATAGCTAAAAAACACGATGAAATACAAAAAAAATCGTTAAATTACCGTGCGAAAAATACTGTTATAAAATTTTATAGTACTAGATATCAGATTTTCAATGTAATTAACCGTTCTTAATTAACCAAATCTATGAAGACACAATTACTTTCAAGGCAATCAAATGCATTTGTAGCCTTTATTATGGTCTTTCTGTGGACGTCTTTTGATGGAAATGCCCAATGTCCCACGGTAACTAACCCTACACCGCCGCCAGTTTGCGATGCATCAGGCTATACTTTTTCAGATTTAAGTATCGATTACGCCATCGATAATGGTAATGGTATTACATGGTATGACCAATCTACTGGAGGGCTGCTATTTAATGATAATCAGCTAGTACAAGAGGGTACTTATTATATTGATGACAACTCAGGATCTTGTGGAGCAAGAACTGCAATAGTTATTGATTTTGAGGTAAATGATAGTGGTCTAAATCTTGACCGAATTTATTGTAGTAATGAAAATGCTACTATTCAAACTTATATTGATGATGTATTGCAGTCTAGTATACCAGTAGGTGGTTACGTAGAGGTTTATACAGATTATGCTCTAACAAATCAAGCAAATCCATCTGACATACTTCCCTCTGGTGCTTCCAACTACTTTATTGTTTTTGTTGATAACGGTGGATGTAAAAGCCAATTGGAAATAGGACAAGTTGGGGTTTTCAAAGCTCCAGAAGACCCCACGCCTGCTAATCCGCAAGATTTTTGTTCAGATACTAATCCGACTGTTGGAAATTTAGACCCTGGAACAACAGCTACAAACTATACTTGGTACGACAGCCTTGACGCCTTTGGGAATCCAGTTCAACCATCCTTATCCTTATTGGACCCATTGGTTGATGGAAACACGTATTACATTCAAGTGGATGATGTTTTTTGTGTAAGCAATCCGGTTGCAGTAATTGTAAATATAGATGATCCTGTTGACGCAGGAACATCTGCCGCATTAGAATACTGTAATGATAGTTTGCCTGTTTCAGATTTTAATTTGTTTGATGAATTGGGAGCTACACCTGATACAACAGGAACTTGGTCAGGGCCTTTAAGTACATCAAGTGGTCATCAAGGGACGGTTAATATTTCATCCTTAACAACCGCCGGAATCTACACTTTTACTTATACTGTATTGAGTAATAGTGCGTGCCCTGATGCTACTTCTAGCGTTTCAATAACAGTTTATGAGACATATAGCTCTGGGACACCTTCCTCCACAAATCCAGCCTCATTTTGTGAATCTGGTTTACCTGCATCGTTTGATTTGTTTTCGTTAATAGAAAATTACGATACAGGCGGAGGCGGCCAATGGACTCAGGGAACAACGAGTTCAGACCCCGTCGTAACATCACCAATAGATTTAACAGGATTTACACCAGCAACCTATAATTTTACGTATACCCAAAACTTGTTACCAAACCCTTGTCCAGAGGAATCAACAATGGTACAAGTTATCGTATTGCCAGACCCTAATGCAGGAGTCGCCATAAACCAAACGTTTTGTGAAAACGACTTGGCAGCAAACTCGCCGTTCAATTTATTTGACGCTTTAGATGGTTCTCAAGATAATAATAGTGGTACTTGGACTGATTCAAGCAATACAACCATATCGAATACTTTAGATTTAACAGCGCTTAACGTTTCGGGGAGCCCGTACACGTTTAGTTACACCATTGATAATGGCTCATGTTCAGACACCGAACCAATAACCATTACCATTGAACCTGCCCCAGAATCTGGCACGGTAAATACCCCAGCTGAATATTGTGAAGGTGAAGCCCCATCAAATTATAATCTGTTCGATTTGTTAACTGGGGAAGACCAAACTGGAACTTGGAATGATGACGATGCCACCGGAGCGTTATCAGGAAACACAGTTGATTTATCTGGATTGACTGCCGGAACTTACGATTTCACTTTCGATGTGGATGCTATAGGAAGCTGTGACGATGTGGATGTAACGGTAAGTGTAATCATCAATCCATTGCCAAATACGGGAACACCTTCAAATGCAACGTATTGTGAAAACGACTTAATTGACAACTCACCATTGGATTTATTTGGACTGTTAACAGGCGAGGATGCTGGTGGAACATGGAGTGACGACGATACCTCCGGAGCACTTTCCGGAAGCAATGTCGATTTAACAGCATTAGCCATCGGTTCATATAATTTCACTTTTACAATTACAGATGTTAACGACTGTACAAATAGCAGCACGGTAATAGTGACCGTTGAAGTCGCCCCGGAATCGGGTACCGTAAACACGCCTGCTGAATTTTGCGAAGGCTCTGCACCTTCAAGTTACAATCTATTTGACCTGTTAACTGGTGAAGACCAAACTGGAACTTGGAATGATAACGATACCACCGGAGCGTTAGCAGGAAACACCGTTGATTTATCTAGCTTGACCGCTGGAACTTACGATTTCACTTTCGATGTGGATGCTATTGGAAGCTGTGACGACGTGGATGTAACGGTAAGCGTAATCATCAATCCATTGCCAAATACAGGAACACCTTCAAATGTCAACTATTGTGAAAACGACTTGGTAGCTAATTCACCCTTGGATTTATTCGGACAATTAACGGGCGAGGATACTGGTGGAACATGGAGTGACGACGATACCTCCGGAGCACTTTCCGGAAGCAATGTCGATTTAACAGCATTGACTATCGGTTCATATAATTTCACATATACAATAACAGATGTCAATAGCTGTACGAACAGCAGCACGGTAATAGTGACTGTTGTAGACGCCCCGGAATCAGGGACACCAAATACACCAGTTGAGTTTTGTCTTTCTGAAATTACAACAGGGCAGACCTATAATTTATTTGATTTACTGACTGGCGAAGATCAAACCGGAACATGGAACGATGATGATGCTTCAGGAGCATTATCTGGAAACACTCTAACACTAGATGGGTTGGCTCAAGGCACTTATAATTATACCTTTGATGTTGATGCCATTGGAAGCTGCGACGATGTTGATGTAACCGTAAGTATTGTAATTAACGATACTCCTGCGCCAACAGCAACTACACCGCAAGATTTTTGCGATTCGGCAACGATTGCAGATTTAATAGCTACTGGGAATAGTATTCAATGGTATGATGTTTCAACAGACGGAACACCACTTATAAACACTACAGCTTTAGTCGATGGGCAAACCTATTATGCCACCCAAACCGATGCAACAACAGGTTGCGAATCATCGGTGAGAACATCGGTTGACGTGACTATTTATCAATCCCCAAATGCAGGTGTTCCCAGCACAACGGCTATCGTAGCTTGTAATAGTGATAACAATATCGATTTATTTACAGGTTTAGATGGTTCGCAAGATGCTGGTGGAACATGGAATAATGATGATGGCGTAGGCACTTTAACAGGAAACACATTTGATGCCACGGGTGTTTCGGCGGGTACGTACAGTTTTACCTATACTGTAGCTTCGGCACCATGCGTTGACGATAGCACCGTAATAACTGTAACGATCGAAGAACCTCTAAATGCAGGAACAGATGGCGCACCACTCGATTTATGCAGTAATAATGGTACGGTCGATTTGTTTACACAACTTGGAGGAACACCAGATACAGGCGGAACATGGTCGCCAGCCTTGACCAGCGGGACAGGAGTTTTTGATCCGTTAGTAGATGTAGATGGAACCTATACTTATTCCCTAACAAATGCATGTGGAACAGTATCAAGTAGTATTGATGTAACAGTAACTCTAGCACCAAATGCTGGTGCGGACAATTCGGTTGCTTTATGTGTAATTGATGCCCCGGCAGATTTATTTGACTTGTTAGGAACTGCTGCGCAAAGTGGCGGAACTTGGTCACCGGCTTTAGCCAGCCGAACAGGAGTTTTCGACCCGTCTGTTGATGCAGCGGGCATTTATACTTATACCGTTACTGCAGTTTCACCGTGTTCACCAGATGCAATGGCCGAAATAACGGTAACGGTAAACGATAGTCCGGCAATAATAGTTGACGACCCTAATCCATCATTCTGTTTAATTGATAATCCAACGGTTGCTGATTTAGTAATTGCCATTAGTCCAAGTGGAACGGTAAACTGGTATGAAGATGCCTCTTTAACACTACTCTTAACTGGCACAGAAGCCTTGGTTGACGGCGAAGATTATTACGCCACACAAACTGCAAGTTCGGGATGTGAATCCTCAATAGCAGTTCAAATAAATGGTACAATCAGCGATGCTGCAACACCTACTTTAGATGATGCTTCAGAAGAATATTGTATCAATGATGGCCCAACTGTTTTAGATTTGGCTAATAATATTGTGGAATACGATTCTAACACAAATAATGTGATTTGGTACGATGCTGCAACAGGAGATTCAATCATCTCCGTAAGTGAAACATTATCGGATATCACATATTACGCTGCACTAATAGACCCTACCTCGGGTTGTGAAAGCAGCATACGTTTGGCCGTTACCCCAGATGTTACTGCATGTGGCAAAATAGAATTACCGGATGGCTTTTCACCAAACGACGATGGCGTGAACGATACCTATGATGTTGACAATTTAGCACTGCTTTATCCAAACTTTGAAATAGAAATATTCAATCGAAATGGAAACGTGGTTTACAAAGGTAATGCCAACACGCCTCGTTTTGATGGTACTTCAAATCAATCGAGAGTCGTTTCAAAAGGAAAATTACCAGTTGGAGTGTATTTCTACATCTTCAAGTTTAACGACGGAGAAAATAAACCAGAACAAGGGCGCTTATACTTGAGCAGATAATTTATAGATAAAGCAAAATTTAAGAAGGATGAAACATTTAAATATATATCATAAAATAGCTGCTTTGTTAAGTTTGACGTTCTTGTCATTTCAAAGCTTTGCGCAACAAGACCCCCAATTTACGCAGTACATGTACAACTTGAGTGTGATAAATCCGGCCTACGCCACCTCCGAAGAAGGTATCTTGAACTTAGGCGGACTTTACAGAACCCAATGGGTTGGTATTGAGGGTGCGCCAAGAACTGGAACCTTTTTTGCCCATACACCAATAAATGAAAAAATTGAAATGGGCATCTCATTCACCAACGATAATATTGGAGATGTAGTCAACGAAAATAACATTTACGCCGATTTTGCCTATGTCCTACCCGTGGGTATTGAAAGTAAAATTTCATTTGGATTGAAGGCAGGAGTAACACTTTTCGATACCAATTTTGATGGTTTTATGTTACAATCAGGAAATGCATCAAATGGTCTTGATGGTGCTTTTGATGAAAACATCAGTCGAGCCTTTCCAAATATAGGTATAGGAACTTTCTTTTTTGGAGAGAATTACTATCTCGGACTATCGGCTCCAAACATGTTATCTACAAAACACCTGGAGAATGAAAATGGCATAAAAGCAACAGGTGTTCAAAATGTCCACTATTTCTTTACGGGCGGTTATGTGTTTGATTTAAACAAAAACCTAAAATTAAAACCCGCGTTTATGGCCAGAGGCGTAAAAGGTGCCCCGTTGGCGGTTGATGTTACGGCAAACGTTTTGATAAACGAAAAATTGGAAGCCGGTTTAGGTTACCGTTTGGGCGACGCCTTAAGTGCTTTGGTCAATTTTAGGGTAACATCAGAACTCAGGATTGGTTATGCCTACGATTACACAACTACTAATTTAGGAGATTACAATTCGGGCTCGCACGAAATATTCGTTCTGTTCGATGTGGATTTATTTGGATTTAAAAGCGGATACGACCGTTCGCCAAGATTCTTCTAATATTTAATAACAAGGAAAAATGAAAAAATACATATACATACTGGCAAGCCTTTTATTAGTTAGTGGAACGGCATTAGCACAAAAAGGAAACATAAAAAGAGCCAATAAACTTTTTGAAATGAGAGCTTACACAGAAGCTGCTGAAACTTATGAAACCAAAGATCGTACGCAAGAGGTCCTACAAAATTTGGCCGATAGTTATTATTACAATACCAGCTTGCGAAAGGCTGTTAAAACGTACAGGGAGTTGTTTGTTGAGTATGGCGATTCTATCGATATTGATTATCATTTTCGTTTTGCACAAGCCTTAAAAGGCATAAAAAACTATAAAGAAGCCGATAAGCATTTAAGCATGTATTACAATGAACCTTTTAATACGACTGCTTTTATTGAGCAAACTGATAAAACCACACCGCATGTGTTTAATTTAAAACAAATAGTAAACCAAGGTTCCAGTAGCGATTTTGGCTTATCGTTTTATGGCGATGATAAAGTGGTTTTTGCTTCGGCAAGAAACTCTGAAAATCCAGCCTATTCATGGAACAATTTACCTTATTTGGATTTGTACAGCGCCAGGTTAACCGATGCGAATACTTTGGAAGATATCCAACCATTTTCTGATGCCATAAATACCGATTCGCACGAAAGTAATGCAGTTTTCACTAAAGATGGTAAAACCATGTATTTCAACAGAACCAATACTACACGTAAAAAAACCGATGAAGAGCGGATTGCGCACATCAAAATTTATAAGGCCGAATTGATTGATGGCATTTGGACCAACGTTACAGCATTACCGTTTACTTCAAATAGTTACAGTACCGAACATCCAGCATTGAGCAAAGATGAAAAAACACTCTATTTTGCTAGTGACATGCCCGGTACTATAGGGGGTTTTGATATTTATAAAGTTGCGATAAATGATGATGGAGCGTATGGAGAGCCCGAAAATTTAGGTAAAACCATTAACACAAAACAGCGTGAACAATTCCCGTTTATTAGCGAATATAACGTGTTGTATTTTTCATCAATAGGTCACCAAGGCTATGGCGGATTGGATGTGTTTAGAAGCAACATGGTAAACGGCAAGTTCGATAAACCTGTGAACTTAGGAAGCTCAGTAAATAGTAATTTGGACGATTTTGCATATGTAGTTAGAGAGAAAGATAACCAAGGCTATGTTTCTTCAAACCGCACGGGTTATGATAGAATTTTTGGTTTTGACAGAGAAGAAAATCTGTTGACCAAATATCAAGTTGAAGGCATTGTTCAGGATAAAAACAGTAAAGAATTGTTGAATGGGGCGTTAGTAACTTTGTTTGACGAATCCGACACAGTAATTCAAGATACCATTATTGGCGATGATGCCTATTATAAATTCAAAATTGAACCAAATAAGAAATATAAAGTTCGCGGAACAAAAAAAGCATACATTCCGCAAGATGTAGAATTTTCAACTGACAGCAAAGGAAAAATGCAACATAACATTTACTTAAGTTTAGAATCATTTGCAGATGCCGAAGAGCGTGTAAAAGAGAATGACAAAGGTGATATGCAGGTACAGCTGGAAAAAATTTATTTCGATTTCGACAAATCTGATATCCGCAAAGATGCTGCAACAACATTAAGCGTGTTGGTGGATTTAATGAAAAAATATCCAACTATGGAAGTTGAGGTTTCGGCACATACCGATGCCCAAGGGCCAGACCAATATAATTTAGATTTATCTAAACGTCGTGCCGCTTCAACGTTGGAATATTTGGTGAGCCAGGGTATTGAACGTAACCGATTGAAAAGCATTGGATACGGAGAAATGCAACCGCTTAACAAATGCGTAAAAGAAGGTATTTGTGATGACGATGAGTACGATATTAACCGTCGTTGTGAATTTACCATTTTGAATTAATATAGAACCTATAACCAACCTTAATTTAAACCAATTATTTGGTAAAGCCTTTCCGGATCGGAAAGGCTTTTTGTTTATATTTGTTTATGCTGAACTTGTTTCGACACCTTAATAATTTCATTTAAATTTTAATGAACAAAAACCTAGACCCAACAAACGATAATTTTTCTCCTGAAGAAGTTGATGTAGAAAAAAAATTAAGACCCCTATCTTTTGATGATTTTACGGGTCAGGATCAAGTGTTGGAAAACCTCCAAATTTTCGTTCAGGCAGCCAATTTACGTACAGAAGCTTTAGACCATACATTGTTTCACGGGCCTCCAGGACTCGGAAAAACGACTTTAGCACATATTTTAGCCAATGAATTGGAGGTTGGTATTAAAGTCACCTCAGGACCTGTTTTAGATAAGCCTGGCGACCTTGCAGGGTTGTTAACCAACCTTGAAGAACGTGATGTGTTGTTTATTGATGAAATCCATCGATTAAGCCCCATTGTAGAGGAGTATTTGTACTCGGCCATGGAAGATTATAAAATTGATATTATGATTGAAACAGGGCCAAATGCCCGTACAGTTCAAATCAATTTAAATCCGTTTACTCTAGTAGGTGCCACTACACGCTCAGGGCTTTTAACCTCGCCGATGCGTGCGCGTTTTGGTATTCAAAGCAGGCTTCAATATTATCAAACCGATTTACTTACCACTATCATTCAGCGTAGTTCGGGTATCTTAAACGTTCCCATTTCTATGGAAGCCGCTGTAGAAATTGCCGGAAGAAGTCGAGGAACACCGCGTATAGCAAACGCTTTGTTACGACGTGTTCGCGATTTTGCCCAAATAAAGGGTAATGGTAACATTGATATAAAAATCGCAAAATTTGCGTTGGAAGCCTTAAATGTAGATGCCCACGGATTGGATGAAATGGATAATAAAATCCTATCTACAATTATAGAAAAGTTTAAAGGAGGTCCGGTGGGAATAACCACTATCGCTACGGCCGTAAGTGAAAGCCCAGAAACCATTGAAGAAGTTTATGAACCTTTTTTAATTCAACAAGGGTTTATCATGCGTACACCGCGTGGGCGTGAGGTTACCGAGCAAGCTTATAAACACCTTGGTAAAATTAAAGGGCCAACACAAGGTGGTTTGTTTTGATATAAGGGGTCATTCTGAATTTATTTTCAGAATCTCAAAAATGATAAATAACAAAGAAAAACATACCCAACTCATCAAAACCGAAGCCAAACGCCTCGGTTTTTTATCAAGTGGTATTAGTAAAGCGGAGTTTTTGGAAGAAGAAGCGCCCCGATTGGAAAAATGGTTGAATAATAACATGAACGGCGAAATGAGGTACATGGAAAACCATTTTGATAAGCGTTTAGATCCAACAAAATTGGTCGAAGGCTCAAAAAGCGTTGTGTCATTGCTCTTGAACTATTTTCCTTCAGAACAACAAAATACAGAAAGCTATAAACTATCCAAATATGCCTATGGCACCGATTATCATTTTGTGATAAAAGATAAACTTAAATCGCTTTTAAGTTATATTCAAGAGGAAATTGGTGACGTGGAAGGACGTGCTTTTGTAGATTCGGCTCCAGTTTTAGACAAAGCATGGGCTGCAAAAAGTGGCTTGGGGTGGATGGGTAAACATAGCAATTTGTTGACCCAGCAAGTCGGGTCGTTTTATTTTATCGCCGAATTGATTATTGATTTAGATTTGAAATATGATACCCCAACCACCGACCACTGCGGCACCTGCACCGCTTGTATAGATGCTTGCCCAACGGAAGCTATCGTTGAACCATACGTAGTTGATGGCAGCAAATGTATTTCGTATTTAACCATTGAGTTAAAGGAAAACATCCCTACAGAATTTAAAGGGCAAATGGACGATTGGATGTTTGGCTGTGATGTTTGCCAAGATGTGTGCCCATGGAATCGGTTTTCAAAATCCCATAACGAGCCGCTTTTCAATTCGCATCCAGAATTACTTTCCATGAGTAAAAAAGATTGGGAAGAAATCACGGAGGAAACTTTTAAGAAAGTGTTTAAAAAATCTGCTGTAAAACGTACTAAGTTTACAGGTTTAAAAAGGAATATTGACTTTTTAAAAAATAATAACTTCTAGATATCAACAAAAACCCTTAAAATTTAAGGTTTAAGGGCTTTATTTAGTTTCTAAATTAAAAGTAAGCTATTTAATTTCAGCCTTTTTGAACTTATAACTTACACCAAATTGAATCATTGATGTCGTCATATCATAAGATACATTACTTCCTGGAATAGCTCCATAGGGAGGGTAGGCCTGAATAAACATCGGATTTAGAATTTGACCAGAAGTTTTGTCTCCACTATCGCCATAATGGTAAACCGCATCAATTTTCCAGCTTTCATTTAGGTCATAGCTTAAACCAAATTGAAATGCATTTTTTATAATGGCTGTAGCTGGAATATTAAAAAATGCCACATCTTCATTTATCGGATTTGAACTATATGTGTAACCTAATCTTAACGGGAGTTTGTCAATACCTTTATATTAAAGGCCAGCTGAAATTATATTAATATTCTCCCAGCCAAATCCAGATACAGAGGCCGTTTGTGTCCACCCTGTTTTAGAAAACCCATCAGTGTTTTCATAATCTACTATTCTGTAATCTAAAGCTAAATCAATATCGCCTTTAGAATACCCTAAACCAAAGGATAAAATTGCTGGATAATCCATTTGAAGTTCATTTTTTGCTATTGAATTATCCAAATATGTATTTTCAAATTCAAACTTGCTGAACTTTTGGGTAGTTTTATACGAAGCACCTAATTTCAGTCCATTCCCCCAATCAAAGAAAATACCTACTTGAGCTCCAAAACCGATAGCGGATGCTTTGTCTGCAGAAGCGTAACCAGTCGCATTAGGGTTTGCTGTTGGGTTAGGCATTAATTCTAATGTTGCGTAGTCTATATTTGGCTGTATACCAAAAGATAATTTATCGGTAACCTCATATGCATATGATAAACCTATTTGTAATAGAATGTAGTCTGATTCGATATGTCCAAACCCACCAGCCATTTGGGGAAAGTTTATTGGGTTAGAGCTTTGCGATGGATTATAGTTTGGGTTAGAATTCCCCATAATATCCATAGGATAGTTGAGGTCTTCAGGAAAAGTAACACCAAAGCCACTTATCCCAAAAGCTGAAGCTCCAAAAGTATGTTTGCTATCTTCTTTGCCCCAAACCATGGCTAATGCTGGCATAGGTGAAACACCTCTATCGTCTTTGGTGTTACCACTAAAAGAATTGCCAGTAGGCATGTTGTTAGAGTCGAATTCTGGTACGGTTGAGAATAGTTCTGGTGAAGAATAGAACAGCCCAATATCTAACTTAATTATGGTGTTGTCAAAACTTGATATAGCCGCCGGATTCCAGTGTAATGCGCCAGAAATATCTAAAGGTTGAGCTGTTGAAGCACCTCCCATCGACATATTAACAGCACCAACACCCTGCATAATATGCCCGGCTTGTGATAAAATTGTTGAATAAAATAGCAGAAAAATAAAATTTAACAAATAGGATTTCATGATTGAAATATTTAGGCGCTTCTATAAAAATGTAATTTCTATAAACAGCGTGTGTTAAAAAATTAAGAATATTAACAAAGCTACACCTAAGGCTTATTTCATTTTATGATTTTTATCACTTACCCCAAAATATTTTTAAAACCCATGGTAAATCTTGTGTAACCTTTGTTACACAAGGGGTTATAATGATTTTTGTCATGTTTTATGAGGTACATTTGTATTAGTTTTATACCAAATTAAAATCATAACTATTTGAAAAAAATGGTTTGGTTTAAAAATAAAACAAATGAAAAATTTATTGATTTTAGGCGCGGGAACATCAGGAACGATGATGGCTAATCATTTAGTTTCCAAACTGCCAATGAAAGAATGGAAGATTACTATTGTAGATCAATATAAAACACATTACTATCAACCGGGGTTTTTGTTTCTTCCTTTTGATACCTACACAGAGGATCAAGTTAAAAAGAAGGGAAAGAAATTTATACCAAAGGGAGTCAATTATATTCAGAAAAAGATTGAACAGATTTTACCAGAATCGAATAAAGTTAAATTAGAAGACGAATCCTTGGATTATGATATTTTAATTGTAGCAACAGGGTCTAAAATTGCACCAGATGAAACAGATGGATTATTGGGCTCTTTATGGAGAAAAGACATTTTTGATTTTTACACTTATGAAGGAGCTTTGGCATTACGTAATAAGTTAAGAGATTGGCAAGGTGGCAAACTGGTAGTGCATATCACAGAGATGCCTATAAAATGTCCAGTAGCCCCATTAGAGTTTGCATTTTTGGCTGACTCTTATTTTAAGAAAAAAGGGATGCGAGACAAGGTTGAAATTACCTATGTAACACCTTTAGACGGTGCTTTCACAAAACCAACCTGTACCAAAGCATTAAATTACTTGTTGGAGGAAAAACAAATTAAGATAGAGACCGATTTTGCAATAATGGAAGTTGATAATGAAAAGAAAGCCATTGTAGATTATGTTGACAGGGAAATTCCTTTTGATTTGTTGGTAACGGTACCTACAAACATGGGAGATGAAGTTATAGAACGATCTGGATTAGGTGATGATTTAAATTTTATTCCAACACATAAACACACATTACAATCTATAGCTCATGATAATATTTTCGTTATAGGAGATGCAACCAATGTGCCAGCTTCTAAAGCAGGATCTGTTGCACACTTTCAAGCAGAAACACTAACTGATAATATTGTTTTATACATACAAGGCAATAAATTAAAGCAAGAGTTTGACGGTCATGCCAATTGCTTTATTGAAACAGGAGATAATAAAGCTTTATTAATAGATTTTAATTATGAGCAGGAACCAGTTCATGGTACATTTCCGTTTGCAAAAATAGGACCTCTTAAACTATTAAAAGAAAGCATATTTAACCATTGGGGGAAATTAGCCTTTAGATGGATTTATTGGAATATGTTGTTAAAAGGGATTCCAATTCCATTTGTTGGCAGAAACATGAGTTTTAAAGGAAAAAAACTCGATATAGAACAAAATTAAAAAAATATAAATATTTAAATTTTATAATCATGAAAAAAGTAATCGCAAATAAAGAAGTAGATGTTAATGAAGAAGGATACCTAGTTGATTTTAAACAATGGGATCAAGAAATCGGTAAAACTTTAGCCGAAGAGTTAAGTATTTCCATGACAGATAAGCATTGGGAAGTGATAGATTATATCCACGATAAATATCAAAATGAAGAACCATTATCAATAAGAGGTATTAAAAAAAGTGGTGTTATAAATATTAAGGAGTTTTACAGCTTATTTCCAGGAGGACCACTAAAAAAAGCAACACTTATTGCGGGAATTCCTAAACCCAAAAGTTGTATTTAAATCATCGAAAAAACAGAAATTATGGGTACAAAAGTTAAAAAAATGCTTTTCATATTATCGAAAGCAACAATTGAAAATGCTTATGCAGCCTTTGTAATGGCAAATGGTGCAAGAATGGAAGGCATTGAATCCGAGATATTTTTTACTTTTTTTGGATTAGAAGCTATTCAAAAGAAAAAGTTAGAACGCTTGCATGTAGCAACCGTAGGTAATCCAGGAATGCACATTCCTACAATGTTAGGCGGCTTGCCAGGAGTTGAGGCATTGGCAACAAAAATGATGAAGAAAGAAATGGATAAATTGGATATGCCACCAATAGGAGAGTTTTTAGAAATACTATCAGATTCGGGTTGCAAACTTTGGGCCTGTAAGTTAGCAGTAGATATGTTTCACTTAAAGGAAGAAGACCTTATTGATGAATTGGATGGTATTTTGACAATTGGAGACTTTTACAGTAGAGCCGATCAAGAAGGGTGCCAATTATTATTTATATAAGACTTAGCCAGTTATTATTATTAAAAAAGACTTTCAAAAATTGGAAGTCTTTTTGGTTAATAGTATTTAGTATTTTGAATACTACTGGGGTTTTAAAAAATTCCTTTTTATTAAAAAAAGAATTAATCAATTTTCATAAAGAATGGGGGTAACCATAAATAGGATTATTATATTTGTTTGGTATAATTAACATAATCCCATGAGCGAAGAAAGTAAACGTAGAGAAGCCCTTATATATCATGCAAAACCTGTTCCGGGTAAAATAAAAGTAGTCCCAACAAAAAAATATGCATCCCAAAGAGATTTGTCTTTGGCCTACTCGCCTGGAGTAGCCGAACCATGTCTGGAAATTGAAAAGGATAAAGACAATGCCTATAAATACACAGCTAAAGGAAATTTGGTTGCCGTCATATCAAATGGTACAGCGGTTTTAGGGCTAGGAAATATTGGTCCAGAAGCTTCAAAACCGGTAATGGAAGGTAAAGGCTTATTATTTAAAATCTTTGCCGATATCGATGTTTTTGATATTGAAGTGGATACGGAAAATGTTGATGAGTTCATTGCAACGGTTAAAAATATAGCACCTACTTTCGGAGGGATTAACCTGGAAGACATTAAGGCGCCTGGCGCTTTTGAAATTGAACGCCGTTTAAAGGAGGAGCTCGATATTCCCGTAATGCATGACGATCAGCACGGTACAGCCATCATTTCCGCCGCAGCATTAATTAATGCTTTAGAGTTGACCAAAAAGAAAATTGAAGAGGTAAAAATTGTAATAAGTGGAGCAGGTGCTGCCGCTATTTCGTGTTCTCGTTTGTATCAGGCTTTTGGTGCTAAACGCGAGAATATGGTTATGTTAGATAGTAAAGGTGTTATTCGTGAAGATCGCGATAACCTTTCTTCTGAAAAAGCTGAATTTGCCACGCATAGAAAAATTGATACCCTTGATGAAGCTATGGTAGATTCCGATGTGTTTATTGGCTTGTCTATGGCCGATGTGTTATCTCCAGATATGCTTAAATCCATGGCAAATGACCCTATTGTTTTTGCTATGGCAAATCCAAATCCAGAGATAAAATACGATTTGGCTACTGCTACACGTAAAGATGTTATTATGGCAACAGGCCGTAGCGACCATCCTAATCAGGTGAACAACGTGCTTGGTTTTCCGTTTATATTTAGAGGCGCTTTGGATGTGCGAGCTACAAAAATCAATGAAGCCATGAAAATGGCTGCAGTAGAGGCTTTAGCAAATTTAGCAAAAGAACCCGTGCCAGAACAGGTAAACATTGCTTATGGGGAAACCCGCTTAACATTCGGTAGAGATTACATTATTCCTAAACCATTCGACCCTAGATTAATCGCAGAAGTACCACCTGCAGTTGCGAAAGCAGCTATGGAGAGTGGTGTGGCTAAATCTCCAATTACCGATTGGGAAGATTATAAAGATGTTCTTAGAGAGCGTTTAGGCTCTGATAATAAATTGGTCAGGTTATTGCTAAACCGTGCAAAAATTAATCCAAAACGTGTAGTTTTTGCAGAGGCCGATCAGCTTGCTGTTATTAAAGCTGCACAAATTGTTTATGAAGAAGGCGTGGCTATCCCTATTTTACTGGGAAGAATAGATACCATTAAAAGTTTAATGGAGGAAATTGAGTTTGAAGCTGATGATGTTTTAATAATAGACCCCAAAACTGAAGAGGAAAACGACCGAAAAAATAAATACGCCAAAGTATATTGGGAGCAAAGTAAACGTCATGGGGTAACATATTATTCCGCACAGCGATTGATGCGTGAACGTAATTATTTTGCGGCCATGATGGTGAATGAAGGTGATGCCGATGCTTTAATTTCGGGTTATTCCAGAAATTACCCAAGTGTAGTAAAACCTATGCTGGAGTTAATTGGAATGGCAGATGGCGTAAATAGAGTGGCGACTACCAATGTGATGATGACCAAACGTGGTCCGTTGTTTTTGAGTGATACATCCATCAATATTGATCCGGATTCTAAGGTGTTGACCAAGATTGCTCAAATGACTTCGCAGGTGGTTAAAATGTTTGGAATGACCCCCGTAATGGCTATGATTTCATATTCAAACTTTGGTTCGTCAACTTACGAAAAAGCTTCAAAAGTTCGCGATGCGGTGGCCAACCTCCATCGTTATTATCCAGATATGATTGTTGATGGCGAATTGCAAACCGATTTTGCCCTAAACGACGAAATGTTGAAAGAGCGTTTTCCGTTTTCAAAATTAGTTGGCAAAAAAGTAAACACACTTATTTTTCCAAATTTAGATTCTGCAAATATCACCTACAAGCTCTTAAAGGCTTTAAATGAAGCAGAATCCATTGGGCCAATCATGATGGGTATGCGAAAACCAGTACACATTCTTCAGTTAGGCGCTAGTGTTGATGAGATTGTTAATATGACGGCAATTGCTGTTATTGACGCACAGCACAAGGAACAATTGGATAAAGAAAAGGCAATGGCAAACTAATTCAATTGAAAATAATTTTATTACATTTGGTCGGTTAACGAAGTGCTGTAGATGATAACACATATTCAAGGGAAACTTACTGAAAAAAATCCAACACATGTGGTTATTGATTGTAATGGAGTGGGGTATGTACTTCATATTTCATTGCATACCTATTCGCAAATACCTGATGCCGAGAGTTTAAAGCTGTTTGCTCATCTTCAAGTTAAAGAAGACTCTCATACACTTTATGGTTTTTCATCTATTACAGAGCGCGAAATTTTCAGGTTGCTGCTTTCTGTAAGCGGTATTGGTGCCAGTACCGCGCGTACCATGCTGTCGTCTTTAACACCAAAAGAGGTTAGGGAAGGTATTGCGAAAGGCGATGTTGCCTTAATACAATCCATTAAAGGGATTGGCGCAAAAACGGCACAGCGCGTTATTATTGACCTCAAGGATAAAATTTTAAAGATTTACGATATTGACGAAGTTTCTGTTTCAAAAGACAATACCAACAAAGATGAAGCGTTATCTGCTTTAGAAGTGCTTGGTTTTGCCAAAAAACAAGCAGAACGTGTGATAGATAAGATTGTGGCGACCCAACCCGATGCCAACGTTGAAACTATTATAAAACAAGCTCTAAAAAATTTATAATTATTTTGAACAGAACTAACCGAAAATCTTATAAACATTATACTTTTTTAGCTTTTGTTTTGTGTTTTGCCATTGGGTCTTGGGGGCAAGAGCCGGCTCAAGATTCTTTGCAAACGGGTTATAACGTTGGGAGATTAAAAGTGCCAAACCCCGACAGTATTGAATCCAAATATACATACGACCCAGTAACCGACAGGTATATTTACACAGAAAAAATAGGAAGCTTCAACATTAACTACCCCATAATTTTAACACCTGACGAATACTACGCTTTGGTGGCGAGGGAAAATCTAAAAGGCTATTACAAAGAAAAGATTGATGCTTTTGATGGAAAAAAGGAAGGCTCAGAAGAAGAGCAGAAAAACCTTTTGCCTGAATTTTACGTGAAATCCGATTTTTTTGAAACTATTTTTGGTAGTAATGTTATTGAAGTCGTACCTCAAGGTTCGGTTGAAATGGATTTGGGGATTTTATTTTCCAAACAAGATAATCCATCCTTTTCACCACGAAATAGAAGCAACTTCACCTTCGATTTCGACCAACGTATTAGTTTAAGTTTATTGGGTAAAGTGGGTACACGCCTTCAAGTAACCGCAAATTACGATACACAATCTACCTTTGATTTTCAAAATTTAATCAAGTTAGAATATACCCCAACAGAAGACGATATCATTCAAAAAATAGAAGTAGGTAATGTTAGTATGCCTTTAAATAGTTCTTTGATTACCGGGGCGCAAAGCTTGTTTGGTGTGAAAGCGCAGCTTCAATTCGGAAAAACTACGGTTACAGGTGTGTTTTCAGAACAAAAATCACAAGGCAACACCGTTGTAGCTCAGGGTGGCGGAACATTGGAAGAATTTGAATTGTTCGCCAGAGATTACGATGAAAACAGGCACTTTTTTTTAGCGCAATATTTTAGGGATACCTATGATGCTTCTTTGGCAAACTACCCATTTATAAACAACAAAGGATTACAGATAACGAGATTGGAAGTTTGGGTAACCAACAGAAGTAACCGTACTGAAAATGTTAGAAATATCGTGGCACTTCAAGATTTAGGGGAGAGCGATAAAGTATATTCTAATGTTGGCGTGTCTGCTGGTCCGGGTGCTTTCCCGGATAATGGAAATAATGCATTCAACCCTACATCTATTGGTTCAGGGTCAGTGCTTACTGAACAGATTAGAGATATTTCCACGGCAGGACAAGGGTTTGGAAGTTTGTCATCAGAAGTGAATGAAGGCTTTGATTACGCTAAACTGGAAAATGCTAGAAAACTAAATCAGGGACAAGAATATACCTTGAATACCGAATTAGGCTATATTTCGTTAAACCAGCGCTTAAATAACGATGAAATTCTAGCGGTTGCTTTTCAATATACAGTTGGAGGTAATGTTTACCAAGTTGGCGAATTTGCCAATGATGGTGTTGATGCTACCGACGTTGAAACCAATAGTCAAGGCCAGGTAACTTCGGTTGTTAACTCTAGCTTAATATTAAAGATGCTAAAGAGTAGCATCACAAATGTAGACTTACCGGTTTGGGACTTAATGATGAAAAACATCTATGACACGGGCGCGTACAATTTAAGTCAGGAAGATTTTAAACTGAACATTTTTTACAACGAAGCGTCACCGTTGAATTATATTGAACCTGTTGGCGGTTCTGGTTTTGAATTCGATATCAATGGAAACCCAGTCAATGGGGCCACCCCAGAAGACGATTTAATTCAAAACTCACCACTTTTAAGAGTCTTCAATTTAGATAAGTTGAATTTTAACAACGACCCGCAAACACGCGGTGATGGCTTTTTCGATTTTGTTCCCAGAATTACTGTTATTCCGCAAAACGGAAAGATTGTGTTTACCAGTGCCGAACCGTTTGGTGAATATCTCTTCAACGTTTTGGGAACGGGAACTTACGACAATAACACCACATGGAACGAAAACCAACAAAAATATGTTTTCAGTACGCTATATAACAGTACAAAAACTGCGGCGTTAGAAGAGGCAGAAAAAAACAAATTCAAAATTAAAGGACGCTACAAATCGAGTGGTGGAGACGGTATTCCAATAGGTTCATTTAATGTTCCAAGAGGCTCGGTGCGTGTTACTGCTGGTGGTCGCGTGCTGGTTGAAGGCATTGATTATACGGTGAATTATCAGTTGGGACGTGTTCAAATTTTAGATGAAGCTTTAAAAGCATCAAACACGCCAATTGAGGTTTCAACAGAAAACAATGCCGTTTTCGGTCAGCAAACCCGCCGTTTTACAGGATTTAATATTGAACATAAATTCAACGAAAACTTTGTATTGGGCGGTACACTTTTAAATCTAAACGAACGCCCAATCACACAAAAGGCGAATTACGGATCGGAGTCTATTAACAATACTATATTTGGTTTCAATGGAAATTACGCCACCAAAGTGCCTTTTTTAACACGTTTGGCTAATAAACTGCCCAATATCGATACCGATGTAGAATCTAATTTATCGCTTCGAGGTGAATTCGCTTATTTAGCGCCAGGAGCTCCAAAAGGAACCAATTTAAATGGCGAGGCTACCTCGTATATCGATGATTTTGAGGGTTCGCAAAACGGTATCGATTTAACCTCGCAGCAATCGTGGTTTTTATCAAGTAGACCAGTTGACCTTAGAGGCGATGGTGTAAACCCAGACCCAGAAGAGGATAATATAATAAATAACGGTTTTGGCAGGGCCATGCTAAACTGGTATGTTATCGATCCTATTTTTTATACGAACAGACGTCCCGATGGTATAACCGACGATGACCTTTCAAATCTATATACAAGTCGAGTATTTATTAACGAATTGTTTCCTGATAGGGATATTGTACAAGGTCAGAATTCAGTATTGTACTCGCTAGACTTGGCTTATTATCCAGACGAGAGAGGGCCATATAACTTTGACCCTAACACTGCCGATGGTACAATTTCTGATCCTGAAAATTCATGGGCAGGCATCACGCGACAAATCACATCAACCGATTTTGAACAACAAAATGTAGAATATATCGATTTTTGGCTGCAAGACCCCTTTCAGGGTAATCCTAACAATCCAGGAGGTAAACTGGTGTTTAACCTTGGGAATATTTCGGAAGATATTGTTCGAGATGGTAAAAAACTATACGAGAATGGCCTGCCAGAAGATGGGAACATAGATTTATTGCGCAAAACAACATGGGGTACCGTTACACCTCAAAACCAAAGTTTGGTCTATGCTTTCGATACCACTGGGCAAGAACGCGCCAATCAAGATGTAGGATATGATGGGTATAGCGATAATGATGAGGCTCCAATTTTAGAAAACCCAGATAATGACCCGAACATCAATCAGCTTAATACTATATATTCTGATTTTAGAGATTTAGAAGACCCTTCAAACGATAACTACACCTATTTCTTAAACGCTGAAGGTGGTATTTTTGAGCGTTACAAAAGATTTAATGGGGTAGATGGCAACACGCCCGACACCTTTTCAAATACAAATAGAGGCGCCAACACACAACCCGATGTCGAAGACATTAATCGTGACAACACCATGAACACGATTGATAGCTATTTTGAATATGAATTAAATCTTACCAGACAAAATTTGCCAGAAACCCTTGAGGAATTTGAAAACCTTCCGGATTCCAATCCATTAAAGCAATTTTTAAGGGACTTTAAACAAAGACAGCGTAGTTTTCCAAATGGCGATTCTGAAAATGTAAGGTGGTATCAGTTTAGAATTCCTGTTGAGGGTGCTCACGCCAAAGCAATTGGAGGGATTAGCGATTTAAGGTCGGTGCGATTTACAAGAATTTATCTAAAAGAATTTCAAGAGCCAACTGTATTCCGTTTTGGTACATTAGATTTGGTGCGTAGTGATTGGAGAAGATTCACCCAGCCTCTAGACAAAGATGACCCAGATCCAAGTGACCCTCAAACTGATTTTTCGGTTGGTGTTATAGGAACCATTGAAAACGAAGGAAGCTACGACAGGCCACCTGGTATTGAGCCTGAAGAGTTGTTTAATAACAACACCGTGGTACGTCAAAATGAACAATCTTTAGTAACAAAAGTATGTAACCTAGAATCTGAAGATGCCAGAGCGGCATTCAAAAACATTGATTTGGATATGCGCCAATACAAACGCATCAGGATGTTTATGCATGCTGAAGACGGCGATGATTCAGGTACAGGAAATCTAACCGATGGCGATTTGGTTGGTTTTATCAGGATGGGTAATGACCTTACTGAAAACTATTATCAAATTGAAATACCGCTGGTAGTTTCAACTTCAACAACAAGAGAAGGACTCTGGCCAACCGAAAATGAAATAAACCTGCCTATTGAAATATTGGGAAAAGTTAAGGCACAAGGCATTTCAGATATGACTTTAGCCAATGAAGACCCAACCTTTTATGACATCGTAGATGGCGAATTGGTTTTAGCGACCAACCCTTTTGGGGGTTATACCATCAACCAACATCGTGTGGGGGTAAAGGGGAATCCGAGTTTTGGTGATATTAGAACCTTAATGGTTGGTGTAAAAAATGCATCGGGTGATGATAATACTTGCGCCGAAATTTGGTTTAATGAATTACGTCTTTCCGATTTAGATAATGAAGGCGGTTGGGCGGCTGTAGTTAGTATGGACGGTAATATTGCCGATTTTGCAAACGTTAGTGCTACAGCAAGACAAAGCACCTCTGGTTTTGGTGGCTTAGAGCAAGGGCCTAGCCAACGTAGTTTAGAGGATGTAAAGCAGTATGATGTTGTAACGAATGTTAATGTTGGTCAACTTTTACCAAAGGAATGGGGTATACAATTACCGTTTAATTATGGACAAAGTGAAGAGTTGATTACACCAAAGTACGATCAATTTTATAAAGATTTGACCTTGGATTCGAGATTGGAAGCCGCCAATGATAATGCTCAACGTGAAAGGGTAAAAAAGCAATCGGAAGATTATACCAAGCGACAAAGCATTAACTTTATTGGGGTTAGAAAAAATAGGACTACAGATAAAGAACCTCGTTTTTATGACGTTGAGAATGTTACTTTAAACTACTCTTATAATAAAGTGGAGCACCGTGATTTCGAAATTGAAAACTCGGTAAACAAAACCTTAAGGGTTGGAGCCAATTACGCACATAATTTCAATCCAGTAAAAGTAGAGCCTTTTAAAAATAACGATTCACTTTTTAGAAATAAATATTGGAAAATCATTAAAGATTTCAACCTAAATTTAATGCCATCTAGTTTTGTCGTAAATACCGATATTAATAGGCAATTCAACAGGCAAAAGTTTAGAGAAGTTGATTTAACAGGTGATAATATTGGTATTGAAGAGTTGTTCAGAAGAAATTATACGTTCGATTTTCAATACACTATCAATTACAATTTAACTGATGCCTTACAGCTTAACTTTACGGCCGCAAACAACAACATTGTTAGAAATTATTTTAAAGACAACGATTTAATCCGAGGCGAACAGGACGACAGATTGGATGTTTGGGATGGCTTGTTGGATGTGGGCGACCCGAATAGGCAAACCCAAAACCTGGGTGTCACCTATCAATTGCCAATAAACAAAATTCCAACCTTTAGTTTTATTGATGCTACTTATCAATATACTGGAAGTTTCCAATGGCAAAAGGGATCGGATTTGTTTGGGAATGTTGAATTGGATGGGCAATTCTATGATCTTGGAAATACCGTCCAAAACTCCAACGTGCACAATATTAATGTGTCATTGGACATGAACCAATTCTATAAACACATTGGGTTGGTTAAAAAACCTGTTAGAACGGTGAGGCGAAGAGCAGCAACACCTGGTGGACTTCCGGAAGGTAATGCGAAAAATAATAAAGCTCCAAAACCCAAAAATAAATCACTAACAAAAATATTAAATGCTGGTGTTGATATTTTAACCAGCGTAAAGCGAATCCAGGCAAGCTACTCTGAAAACAACGGAATATTTTTACCTGGTTACACCAGAACACCTGGTTTTATAGGAACACTAAAGCCAACCGTTGGCTTTACTTTTGGTAGCCAGAGCGATGTACGCTATCTAGCGGCAAGACGTGGTTGGTTAACTGTTTTTCCAGAGTTTAATCAGCAATACACAGCTACAAACACCAAGCAATTGGATTTATCGGCCAGTTTGCAACCTGTTACGGATTTAAAAATTGATTTAATTGGAAATAGGGCTTATTATGAAAATTATGCCGAAAATTATAATGTACAAAATGGCATTTATAATTCATTAACTCCAAATACATTTGGGAATTTTAATATTTCAACGGTGTTGATTAAAACGGCATTTAGTAAAAGTGACGAAACACAATCTGCTGCGTTTAATGATTTTAGGTCAAACAGGTTGAAGGTGGCAGAGCGTTTGGCAGAAGAATTTTATGGCACAACAGCCTATGAAAGAGACCCAGAAGATAATTTCCCTTTAGGTTTTGGAAAAAATAGCCAAAAAGTTCTGTTACCAGCATTTTTAGCAGCCTATTCTGGGCAAGATGCCAACAAGGTCAAAACTTCTGCTTTTAGAGATGTACCTATACCAAACTGGGATTTAAAGTACACGGGCTTCATGAAGTTCGAGTGGTTTAAAAAACGTTTTAAACGATTCTCGTTAACGCATGGGTACCGTTCAACTTATACCGTTAATCAATTCAATACCAATTTAAATTTAACCGAAAGCGACGTGCCTGTTCCCGGAGCATCATATTCTGATCAAGTGCCAGGGTCAAAAGACCAATCAGGTAATTTTAAAAATGCCCGTTTGTTTAGTAATATTAATTTAACGGAAATGTTCAGTCCGTTGGTGCGATTGGATTTTGAAATGAATAACTCGGTAAAAATTCTGGCTGAGATTAAAAAGGACCGACTGCTTTCATTAAGTTTTGATAATAATTTAATGACAGAAGTGTTGGGTAACGAATATGTTTTAGGGTTAGGCTATCGCATAAAAGATTTGCGTATCCGTTCTAAACTGGCCGGGCCGCGTAAACGCATTGTAAGCGATTTGAATATGAAAGCTGATATCTCGGTGCGTGACAATAAAACCATCATCAGGTATTTAGATTTAGAGAACAATCAAATCACCTCTGGCCAAACCATTTGGGGCCTGAAATATTCGGCTGATTATGCTTTTAGTAAAAACCTAACCGGTATCTTTTATTTCGATTACACGTTTTCCGATTATGCTATTTCAACGGCATTTCCACAAACAACTATTCGGTCTGGGCTTACTCTAAGGTATAATTTCGGCAATTAACACACTTTATATTTGAATTTTACAAGTGAATAGATACATTTGCTGAAATAAAATTTAATAAAAAAATAATATGAACATTCCTTCCGAATTAAAGTATACAAAAGACCACGAGTGGGTGTCTATTGAGGATGATATTGCCACCATTGGAATAACCGATTTTGCGCAAAGCGAATTGGGTGATATTGTTTATGTAGAGGTTGAAACTTTGGACGAGACTTTGGATGCCGAAGAAATTTTTGGAACGGTTGAGGCCGTAAAGACGGTATCCGACTTGTTTTTGCCACTTTCAGGTGAAGTTATTGAGTTTAACGAATCGTTGGAAGATGAGCCAGAAAAAGTAAATACGGACCCCTACGGTAAAGGCTGGATGATAAAAGTGAAATTGTCGGATGCTGAAGAGGTAAACGGATTGATGTCTGCTGATGATTATAAGGCTCTCATAGGTGCTTAAAAAGCTAATTCTCTGGGTAACTTTATTGTATACTTTGGCTCTAACAGCCATGTGCCTTGTACGTTTAAAAGATGTTCCTAATCTTGGGGTCTCTTTTGGCGATAAGCTATTTCACTTTTTGGCCTATGGTCTTTTAACCTGTTTATGGTTTGGCACTTTCTTTTTTAATATGAGGCTTAAAAAATCTAAAGCTATTGGATATGCATTGATTTTCTCAATGATTTTTGGTATAATTATTGAAGTATTACAAGGTACGGCCACAGATTATAGAGCTTTTGATGTTTATGATGTCCTTGCCAATGGTTTCGGTGCTTTATTAACTGCCGTAGCACTGTGGTTGAGTGAAAAATTACAAGTTAAAAACCAATAAAGACTTGCTTTTTTGGCAAATAAATGGTTAAATTAGCAATCTTGATAAACGAATAAATTATGGAACCTAAAAAAAATCCTAAAGCAAATGTTGGACGTAACAGTTCACTTTATTTCGCCATTGGCTTAGCGTTAATGCTATTCATTACCAATTATGCCATTAATTACAAAACCTATGATAAATCTGATATAGATATAGGTATGGTAAATATGGAGGAGGAGCTTGAAGAAGAAATTCCTTTAACAGAACAAATACAAACCCCGCCACCTCCACCGCCACCACCAGCCGCACCTGAGGTGATTGAAATTGTTGAAGATGAAGTTGAGGTTGAAGAAACGGTAATAGAATCTACAGAGGTTGATCAAGAAACTGAAATCGTAGAGGTGGAAGAAGTTGAGGTTGTAGAGGTTGAGGAAGATATTGATGTACCATTTTCAGTAATTGAAAATGTGCCGGTTTTTCCAGGTTGTGAAAAAGGAAGTAACAACGAGAAAAGAGCATGTATGTCTAAAAAAATATCTCAATTTGTAAATAAAAAGTTTAATACAGATTTGGCCAGCGATTTAGGTTTATCAGGAAGACAACGTATTAATGTTATTTTTAAAATAGACAAAACAGGTACAGTTACAGGTATTCGTGCCAGAGCACCGCACCCAGGTTTAGAAAGAGAAGCTAAGCGTGTTATTGGACTGTTGCCAAAAATGAAACCAGGTAAGCAACGTGGTAAGCCAGTAAACGTTCCTTACTCTTTACCAATTATTTTCCAAGTTCAAGATTAACTTGAAAAAATATTCATTAATGCGATTAGCATTAATGATTTAATAGAAATTGTCATTCCCGCGGAAGCGGGAATCCAAAAAAATAAATATTAGCCCTGAGAAAACCTCAGGGCTTTTTTCATAAAATCAAAATCCCGTTACGAACTGTAACGGGATTTCTTTTTGGTATGCTTATTGTGACTTTATCATAATATTAACATTTAAACTATAATTATTATGAGAAATCAAAAAGATTCTCACGACACCATTCGGCAAAATGGACACGTCGTGAAAAAATCACAAAAGCATGACACAAATTTACAAAAAAACTCCACCCTTTACTTCCAAATAGGGTTGATTGTATGTTTACTAACCGCTTATGGCTTGTTAGAAATGGAGTTTGAAACAAAATCTGTGGATATTGTGAGTACTATTGCAATTGAAGATGATTTTGCCGAAGTTTCAATTGAAAATTTTGAAGTTTATGAAGAATCAAAACCTGAACCGCAAGAGAAGTTGCAAAAGGAAGTTAAATTAATTGATGAAATAGATGAAGTGGATAATGATTATAAAATTGAAAAAGAATTGAATGTCGTTACAGCGGAGCAAAATACTTCACCTGATAAACCCATTGACCCTGGCAAGGTTAATGTAGTTGATAAGCCCGAAGAGGAAAATATCCCTGTGGCTTTCATCCAAAATGTACCCATTTATCCAGGGTGTGAAAAATCTAAAAGCAATGATGAGCGCAGAAAATGCATGTCTGATAAAATCACCAAGCTGATTCAGAGAAAATTTGAGGGCGGAAATATTGCATCCGATTATGGATTAACTGGAAAACAAAAGATCTTTGTAAGATTCACGGTTGATAAAACAGGACATGTAAAAGATATTCAAACAAAGGCGCCCATTCCAGAGCTTCGTGAAGAAGCCAAACGGGTTATTAAATTAATACCGGAAATGACGCCTGGTAGGCAAAACAACAAAAATGTTGGTGTTGTATATGATGTACCCATCATATTTCAAGTCGAGTAAATGACATTACAATTCATTGTACTCAAAACCGTTATTACATGATGTAATAGCGGTTTTTTTATCTCAACACCCTATTTTTATTCAAAAATGAACTCTTTGAACTTATTCATTTGCCGATTTTTATAAGCATCACGAATCTAAAAAAATATAGTATCTTTCAGCCCTAAATTAACGCTTAATAACTAACATGAAGCGATTCATTTTACCATTCCTACTTTTTGTACTTCAATATGGCAATGCCCAAAATGATTTTAATGAAAAGCCACCTGTGTTTCCTGAATGTGAAAGCATAGAAGTTGAAGCATTGCAGGATTGTTTTAACAAGCAGTTTTATAATCATATTTACAACAACTTTGAAGTGCCAGAGCAAGTTTTAAGCGAAAAATATGAAGGTGAAGTTGTGATTGTTTTTGAAGTCGATAGCCTTGGGCAGTTTCAAGTTGTTTATACCAAAGCGATTTACCCAGAGCTGAAAGATGAAGTAAAAAGGGTGTTTTCAATATTTCCAAAAATAAAACCTGCCACTTATAATGGTAGAAACACCTTTAGGCAATATTCTGTTCCTATTAAAATACCACTTCAAAACCAATATATAAAGCGAAAAGATTTACAGAAGGTAAATGCGATTGAAACCCAAATGGCGAGGTCTAAAATGGAGTTTGATAGTGTAAACGCCAGTTTGCAAAAATTTGAAAACCCTAAATATAAGAGCCAGTTAAATATCCCGTTTACGCATAGTGATTACACCCGATTTGATAGAGGGATGAACCTTATTGGTACTAACAGTCATACTGCATCAAAGCCCTTTATATATGAAGAGGTTTCAAAATACCATGATTTTGAAGATGAAGAAGAAAGGCTTAAAAAAGAAACAGGAACTTGGGCTGGAAAAAAACTGTGGAACGAACATTTGGTACAACTTCAAGGAAAAGACTATTGGTTTACTATCGACCCGATTTTCGATTTGCAATTGGGTAATGATGCTGAAGCAGGGTCTACATACAACAACACGCGTGGGCTTTTGGTCCAAGGTGGTTTGGGTAAAAAGCTGAATTTCTATACAACGGTTTTTGAAAGCCAAGGCCGATTTGCCGATTATGTTAACCGTTATTCGGAAAGCTTAAAAGCCTTCGGTCCAGACCCTGCTATTATTCCAGGACGTGGTATCGCCAAGCGTTTTAAAACCGATAGTTACGATTACCCGGTGGCCGAAGCCTATTTGTCGTATGCTCCAACCGATTTCATGAATATTCAATTTGGGCACGGTAAAAACTTTATCGGTGATGGCTACCGCTCACTATTAATGAGCGATGTGGCAAGTCCGCACCCATTTTTAAAACTGAACACAAAATTTTGGAAGATAAAATATACCAATACATGGATGTGGTTAAAAGATGTTAGGGACGAGGTTGTTGCCGATAAAGCCTTTTTAACCAAATACATGGCTAATCATTATTTGAGTTGGAACGTATCAAAGCGATTAAATATTGGTTTGTTTGAATCCGTTCTTTGGACCAACTCCAACAACCGAGGTTTCGATGTTAATTATTTAAACCCCATAATTTTTTACCGTGCCATAGAATTTGAAACTGGTCAAGGTGCGGGCAATGCACTTTTGGGAGCTTCGGCCAAATATAAATTCAATGACAATATCAACGCTTACGGGCAATTTATACTAGATGAATTTTCGTTGGGTGATATTAAAGGTGGTGATAAAAGTTGGAAAAATAAGTACGGTTACCAACTTGGGGTGAAATATTATAACGCCTTTAAGGTGGATAATTTAATGTTTCAGTTTGAATACAATCGCATTCGTCCATATACCTATTCACATAATACTATCGTATTGAATTATGCGCACAACAACCAAAGTATGGCGCATTTGTGGGGAGCCAATTTTAGTGAAGTTATTTTGATTGGCCGCTACCGTTACAAACGTTGGTATGGTAATGCGAAGTTTATTTTTGGTATGCGCGGCTTGGATTATAACAATAGCACAGACGATTTTAGTTACGGCGGTGATATTTACCGCGATTATGACGACCGCCCGTTTGATACTGGCATTGAAGTGGGGCAAGGCATAAAAACCAATAGCTTTTACGGCAATTTACAAGCAGGCTACTTGATAAATCCGACATCTAATTTGAAGATTTTTACCGATGTCACCATAAGAAACTTTAACCCTGAGGCTAGTACAGCATCTACTTTTGAAAGCAATACCGTGTGGTTTAATTTCGGAATTAGAACCGATTTGTTTAATTGGTATTTTGATTTTTGACACTACAGGTGTTGCCCTGAACTGGTTTCAGGGTCTCATTATCTCATAACTAGAACCAAATAAGCAGCTTTTCGTCATTACGAGGGAAGGATGACCGACGTAATCTGTTCAATTGAAGTTTCTTTGATGAGATGGTCTAGTCATGCTTCCTCGCCATGACGTTGTTGAGCGATTATTCTCTTAATAAAAGAGTTTAAATATGTAAAAGACGATTAATTAATAGCGTGAAACAATTATATTTACCACGCAGTAGTAAAAAATCTTACTTTACGTTTACTAATTTGTGGGATATCAGTAGATAAAAGTTATGCTATAACACGTTGAAACATGTGCAAAATAATAAATAAAAAAACCAATTGTTTTTAATGGGTATTCAATTATATTTAAATGTGTTATAATGGTAAAATATATGAAATTATCTCTCCAGAAATTTAGTAAGTTTTTATTGGTTTTTACCATATCAATTATTTTATCAAATTGTGCTTATGAATTTTCAGAAGATTCATTCTTGGAAGTTAGTCAAAAACCCCCATCTGCATCTGTTAGTTTAAATTCCATAAGTGACAATCAACCTTTTTATGTTCCCACTGAAATCACTTATAACTATCAAGGAAATAACAAACACCTCCTTTATGAAATAAATATTTACATTGATGATAATTTAATTAAAACTAGCGAATACAATTATGGGGAATTCGTTATTGATACAGAGTCACTAGAAGATGGCAATCATATTTTAAAAGTTGAGTATATTTTTTCTTCAGGAACTGGTAGTTTAGCTGATATAAGCGGTGTTGAGGCTTATATAAAAACTGAAGAATACAATTTCATAGTTGATAAATCTCCTCCAGAGACTATTGATATGAAAAGTGCTGAAATTATTGATGGTTCTATTTATCTGTCTTGGGAACCAATCACTAAATTAAATTTTGATAGTGCTACACTAATAATTACTAATAATGGTTCTTCAAACTACTTTGAAATCACTAAACAAGAATTGTTAAAATTGAATTATAATGACACAAATGTGCATACATTCATTCCTGCAGGAGAAGAACAAATGGAACATGATATAGAGTATCAAATCCGGCTTAAAAATACAAGAGGGAACACAGTTAGCAATAAAGTAAATGTTTTTACGGACAAATTTGAAATTAAACAGATAATCTTAAATGAAAATCAATATAAATTAATTATACCTCAACATACTTTGTATAACAATTTTGATTACTATTTATTTACTGATCAAATGGGTAATTCATATAAAGTAAATTCTAAAGGAGGGGAAATAGTAGTAAATAAGCCTATTATAATTCCTGATTATGATATTGGTGCCAATTTTACGTTATATGAAGAATCTGGAGGTCAAGATATTTATAAAGGTTCTTTGTATACATCCGAATCTTACTTTAAACATTTTCAATCGGATTACGGGCCAGGTGGGTACAACAAATTTCTTTATAATGAATCAGATGGTTACACATATACTTTACGGATATACAGTGCTTGCCCTACTTGTGATGATAAAATTACAATAGAACAAAGGGATTCTAATGATTTATCAGTACTTAATTCAAAACAAATAGCTAGAGTTAATGATTATGATATTGAAAATTTAGCGATAGACCCTACAACGGGAAACTTGATTGTTGATGCTGGTAGCATTTCGTTTTTAATAGATAATAATAGTTTGTCAATTATAAATCAATGGTCGCTTTTAGATTTTGGTAAACAAAGTGGCAGTATTTTTTACATAAACAATATTATCGGTATTGAGCACAATGATAAAGTTTCTTTTTATGATTCAACCACTAAAGAGCAATTTTACGCTCTGAATAAAACAGGCTATTTTAAAAAGTCGGCAAACGGCAGGTATTTTTATGTGAACGATTCTATTTTTGAAATTACAAATAATTCTGTAAATCTTGTTTATACAACAGAAACAAATAATTCTATAAATCTAGTAGAATTTATTGAGTCAGAAAACCTTTGTGTTTACAATTCGTATGATGGAAACCCAATTATGCTTAACTTGATAACCAAAGCAAAATCAACTTTAAGTGATTTTACAAGAATTAATATTATGGATTATGACAAAGCAACAAATAAGCTGTTATTTGTTAGAAGTGAATTTGGTGTAAACAATACACAATCCTCTTATGCATATGTTTATGATATTAAAACGAAAAATTTCAAAAGAATTGAAGTGAGAAATGTTGTTTCGATATTTTTTCCAAATCGAATCCCTAAAGCATATTGGTTCCAAAGCAATAAGCTAATTTATTCACATCAACCTAGCCTAGGATTTTATTTAGATCATTACATAAACGAATAGAATGAAAAAGCAAGTAGTATTTATTTTGTTAACCTCTTTTAGTTTAGTAGGTTATGGTCAAAATGGAGGAATATTTGTTGAGTTAAATTACAATACATTTTCACATTCTTCTTTAAAGTCTTTTCAACAAGAATTTGTTGAAGACATCCCCGAAATACCCATTGAGGTTAATGATGATTTCCCTTCAAACATTGGTTTTACTTTAGGTTATAAACTAAACCAAATTAATACGTCCTTATTTTTTAGTTATAATTCAACAGGAGGAAAAATATCGTATTCAGATTATTCTGGAGTTATTAGAATAACACAGCCATTGAATGCATACGTATTTGGAGGTGAGTATCAGATTAACCTATCCAAAACCAATAATAACTTAAGTTTAGGTCTTAAAGGATTTAGTGTGTTATCAAATTTAAAATTAGAAAATTATACTCAAATTTCAGATAATATCACTAATGAGAGCATAAAGTTTCAATCTGTTGGCTTTGGAATTGGAGGCAGATTAATTTATGAATACCCGATGTCATTTTTAATCATTAAAGCTTCATTAGGCTATGATATGACCTTTGGGGGTACATTAAAATTTAAAGAGAATAACGACTTTTATTTAGAAAATAATAATGGAGACAAAGTAAAAACTAATTGGTCTGGATTAAGAACTGGTTTAGGTATTGAAGTTCCCATTTAGTATTTTTGAATGCTTTAACTTTTACCAGTTTAAATTAGATACTCTTTAAAAGCGTTTTTGACACTATAAAAAATTAATTTTTGTTTAGGCTTAAACAAAAGCGCACTGTTCTTATCTTATATAAATACTTTACGCGAGTAAAAAGTTTTACAGTTTAATCGCCGAAAAACTCCTGATTAAACGATAATCTACAGCCATTTCAATTTCACCACCAAAACCATTGCCCAAAACGCTTTTAAAGAGTATCTTTGCACTCGCATTTAAAAGCGGTTAAGAATTTAGGCCATTGCGTAACTCAAAATATTCATTAGTAACACCTTCTATAATTTCAGATTTTAAGGAAATCACTAAGATGCGTTTGGCATTAAGTGTGGTGTTTTCGTCATTGGCGGGCTATTTGTTGGGGGTTGAAACGGTAGATTTTAAAACACTTGTTTTACTGGCTTTTGGTGGGTATTTTATGGTGGGCGCATCGAATGCATTCAATCAAATAATTGAAAAAGATTTGGATGCCTTGATGAATCGAACCAAAAACCGTCCTATTCCATCGGGACGTATGTCGGTAACCACAGCTTTTATAATAGCTTCAATATTTACCGTTGCGGGAGTGGTTATTTTGTACACTATAAACAAACAAACGGCCATGTTTGGCGCCATTTCCATTTTTTTATATACCTGTGTTTACACGCCTTTAAAAACTAAAACGCCATTGGCGGTGTTTGTAGGAGCTATTCCGGGGGCTATTCCATTTATGTTAGGCTGGGTGGCTGCAACCGACGATTTTGGTATTGAACCGGGTACATTATTTGCGTTACAATTCTTTTGGCAGTTCCCGCATTTTTGGGCCATTGGTTGGTTTTTATACGACGACTATAAAAAAGGTGGTTTCTATATGTTGCCCACTGGAAAACAAGATAAAGGCACAGCCGTTCAAACCATTATGTATACCATTTGGACGATTTTGGTGTCCATCATTCCGGTATTTGGTTTTACAGGAAGGTTACAATTATCGATAGTGGCGGCCATATTGGTTTTGGCTTCGGGAATATGGATGCTGTATTACGCTATAAGACTATTTAGGATAATGACCGAAAAGGCTGCGAAACAGCTCATGTTGGTCAGTGTGTCCTATATCACACTAGTGCAAATAATATATGTTATAGATAAATTTATTAGATAACTATGGATTTAACGCAAGGTACTCAAGAAGAAAAACACGCCAGAGCCAAAAAAATGATGCTTTGGTTTGGTATTATTTCACTCATTATGTCTTTTATGGGGTGGACGAGTGCTTTTATAGTGAGTAGTTCAAGGCCTGATTGGTTAAAAGATTTTCAGCTGCCCAATGCTTTTATAATAAGTACAGTGGTTATTGTCTTAAGTAGCGTGTCTTTTATTTTGGCTAAAAATGCCTTAAAAAACAATAAGAGAAAGACCACGATGCTTTGGTTATTTGTTACACTTGCTTTGGGTGTCGTGTTTATTTTTAATCAGTTTTCGGGCTTTCAAGAAATTATTGATTTGGGCTATAATTTTACTGGGCCAACGAGTAACGTAACGATGTCTTACATTTTTTTAATAGCTTTTGTTCATATTGTTCATGTTATTGCTGGGTTAATATGCTTGTTGGTGGTAATTTATAATCATTATAAACAAAAGTATAATCCAACAAAAATGCTAGGGTTTGAACTGGCCGCAACCTTTTGGCACTTTATAGACATACTGTGGGTGTACCTCTTTTTGTTTTTATATTTTATTAGATAAATAAATTGATTATTTTTGTGCAACTTTTAAATAACAACCATTATATATGAGTACAGCAGTAGCAGAAGGTAAAACTTGGGGCGGTGGTAACCAGCCACTAAAAGCAAGTTATGGTAAAATGATGATGTGGTTTTTCATCGTTTCAGATGCCTTAACATTTTCTGGATTTTTAGCGGCCTACGGATTTTCAAGATTCAAATTTATTGATGCATGGCCAATTGCCGATGAGGTGTTTACACACGTACCGTTTTTGCACGGACAGGAATTACCAATGATTTATGTGGCATTTATGACGTTCGTTCTAATTATGTCGTCTGTAACTATGGTACTTGCCGTTGATGCTGGTCATCATTTAAACAAAGCAAAGGTTACTCTTTACATGTTTTTAACCATTATTGGAGGTCTCATTTTCGTTGGATCTCAAGCATGGGAATGGGCAACGTTTATTCAGGGTGATTATGGTGCTATACAAACTAAAGGTGGAAATATTTTACAGTTTGTTGATACCGATGGTCATCGTGTTGCGTTAAGAGATTTTGTTGTTGCTGATACCCATGGGGAAAGAACACAACAAGAACGTAAAAACGGATTATGGTTTGTAAGTGAAGGGACTTTACCAACTTACACGGTTGAAGAAGTAATACATGGCTTGGAAAGTCACGATAATATTTTGGTAAGAACACAGTTGTTAACCGAAGAAGGTGAAAAAACAGTATTGTCAAGGGCAGAATCTTTAAAGCAAGTAAAGGAAAACGGTAGGCAAGTTGTTGAAGGGGCTAATCTTCATGTAAATGAATATGGCTCACCGTTATTTGCAGATTTCTTTTTCTTTATTACTGGTTTTCACGGTTTTCACGTATTTTCAGGTGTAGTAATCAATATCATTATTTTCTTTAATGTGGTATTGGGAACTTACGAAAGACGTAAAAGCTACGAAATGGTTGAAAAAGTTGGGTTGTATTGGCACTTTGTAGATTTAGTTTGGGTATTTGTATTTACATTCTTCTACCTAGTTTAATTAAAAAATAGCTCCGCGACCATATCGCGGAATCATATAAAATTGTTATTCCCGTGAAGACGGGAATCTAAATAACAAAACGTAAAAAATGGCACACGAACATAAATTAGAAATATTTAGAGGGTTATTAAAGTTTAAATCCAATACCCAGAAAATTTGGGGTGTATTGGTCTTTTTAACGATTGTTACTGCAGTAGAAGTTGTTTTAGGTATATATAAACCAGAATCGCTTATGGGCAAGGTTTTAGGTATGAAAGGCCTTAACTGGATATTCATTATTCTTACTTTAGTAAAAGCCTATTACATTACTTGGGACTTTATGCACATGCGTGACGAAACAAAAGGCCTAAGACGAGCCGTTATTTGGACAACCATTTTCTTAATACTTTATTTAATTTTTATCCTTTTGCAAGAAGGTGGGTATGTTTTTAGAGTGTATGACGAAGGTTTTATAAAAAGAGATTTTTAAATTTTACTTCAGATTTTAAGCTGGAATTTAAGTGTTAAATAAAAGTATAAAGGCGGTTTTTAAACCGCCTTTTTCTATTTTTGCAGCGCAATTTTAAGTGCAATTAGTAAGTAACTATGGATTACAAAAAAGTGAGACGATATGGTGTTTTAGGAATTTTATTTTTTCTTCCTGTAACGTTTTTGCTGTTTTTGTATCCGGCAACGCACAACTACACACCACTTGATATTGTTAATGAATCGGTTGCCGATTTAGAAAACCTCACTTCAACTTCCGAAGAAAAAATTCTTTTAAACAATCATATTACGGTTTTGGGCTTTATAGGTGCTAGTCCAATGAAACGTGCAACAAGCGCATCAAATTTAAAAGAGCTGGTTTACGATAAATTTAAGGGCTTTAAGCGTTTTCAGATTGTTATTGCAGCTCCTTATGGAACAGAGGAAGATGTGAAGCAACTAAAGGCTGAAATCAGTTCGTATGAAGACTTAAGGTTTTGGCATTTCGTATTTGGCGAGCCACAGGAAATAAAAAGGCTGTTCAATAGTTTAAAAAGTGAAGAGGAATTACTTAGCGATTTATCGACAGACCATGTTTTTATTGTCGATAAAGATTTAAATCAACGTGGAAGGTTGGATGACAGGACCGATAATGAATTGAGTATAAACAGATCTGTTTATGGTTTAAATAGCTATGACTGTATAGAAGTGGCAGAATTAAAAAACAAAATGAGCGAAGACATGCGTGTTTTGTTTACCGAATACAGACAAAAACGTAAAGGCGAGTTTAATTCTGACACACGAAGGGCTAACGATTTAAAAAGTAACGATGAAAAAAAGTAACTATTCATATATAGGAATCGCTTTTATTATTTTGGTTTTCGGAATTATTTTTATTCCGAAAATTGTAGATAGAATTACAAACCAAGATGTAGTGAGACAAGAAAGTAGGAGCGATTTTGCTGATGACAAAAAGTCGACCGATTCTGGTTTGGCTTTTATCGAAATTAACGGTGTGCCTAAAAAAGTACCCCCATTTTCATTTACCAATCAAAATGGAGAAACCATCACCAACAAAAATTACGAAGGTAAGGTTTACGTTATTGAATTTTTCTTTACAACGTGCCCAACCATTTGTCCAAGAATGAACCGAAATTTGGTCCAAATTCAAAATACGTTTAAGGCATTTGAGGATTTTGGTGTGGCGTCATTCACCATTAATCCAGAACATGATACTTCCGGGGTTCTAAAAGCCTATGCCGAGCAATATGATATTACCAATCCCAACTGGCATTTAATGACTGGAGATAAAGATGCTATTTATAAATTGGCTAATGAAGGCTTTAATTTATATACGGCTGAAGAAGAAAGTGTAGCTGGTGGTTTTGAACATTCAGGAAATTTTGCGCTTATTGATAAAAACGGGTTTATTAGATCTAGAAAAGATGATTTTGGTAACCCGATAATTTATTATAATGGCATTACCTCAGAAGAAGAAAAAGTAGATGACGACGGTTCACTCGAAGAAATAAGTGCCTTAAAAGAAGACATAAAGAAATTGCTTAATGAATAATTCAAAGGAGATTTTAGACGATAAAAAATACAATAAATTAATTGTTGTACTGTCTATTTTAATACCGGTGGCGGTGGCCGTTCTATTTGGTGTTAGAATACCAAATGTAGAACCTTTAAGCTTTTTGCCTCCCATTTATGCCACAATAAATGGTTTAACGGCTGTTATTTTGGTTATTGCTTTCATCGCTATTAAAAATAAAAATTTAGTGCTTCACGAAAACTTAATGACCACCGCTATTTGGTGTTCTATTGCTTTTTTGGTGATGTACGTAGCCTATCACATGACAAGCGATTCTACTAAATTTGGAGGTGAAGGTTTCATAAAATATGTTTATTATATTATATTAATTTCACATATTTTATTGTCTATTATAATTATACCGTTTGTATTGATAACTTATGTTCGAGCAATTACTAACAATATTGAGAAGCATAAAAAAATCGCAAAAATAACATTTCCATTATGGTTATATGTTGCTGTTTCGGGTGTTATAGTATATATTATGATTTCTCCTTATTACGCATAGAAATGAAACGAAAGCTTGTCTTTTTATTATTCTTTGTCGTCTTTTTTATAAAGACCAATGCCCAGTGTGCCATGTGCCGTGCGGTGTTAGAGAGTGAAGTAGGCCAAAATACAGCAGAGGGTATTAACGATGGCATAGTTTATCTCATGGCCATTCCGTATATTTTGGTTGCGGGTCTGGGCTATATTATTTACCGTAAGTACAATACGTTAAAAAAGTAATAAAAAGTTTTATTTGCGTTTTTTGTAACATTTCTTTGTGTAGATAGTCTAACTTTTAAATTATTGGGTTAGTTAAATAAACCAAGGTTATGTTAAAAATTCATCAGCTTCACAAATCCTATCCTATAGGTGATTCTAGTTTACATGTATTAAAAGGTATCGATCTTAATGTTGAAGAGGGCGAAATGGTTGCCATTATGGGGTCTTCTGGCTCCGGAAAGTCCACTCTTTTAAATATTATAGGCATGTTGGACGAAGCCGATTCGGGAGAATATGTTTTAGATGGACTACCAATAAAAAACCTTACCGAAAAAAAAGCCGCTGTTTACCGAAATAAATTTTTAGGTTTTATTTTTCAATCTTTCAATCTTATAAATTACAAGAATGCCTTAGAAAATGTAGCACTACCGTTGTATTATCAAGGAATGAAGCGTAAAGAGCGTCAAGAAAAGGCGCTTTTTCATTTGGAAAAGGTTGGCTTAGCTGATTGGGCGCAACATTTACCAAAGGAATTATCAGGCGGCCAAAATCAACGTGTCGCCATTGCTAGGGCGCTGGCAGCAAATCCTAAATTACTTCTTGCCGATGAACCTACAGGAGCATTAGATACCAAAACCTCGTATGAAATCATGGAGTTTATACAACAGTTAAACGATGAGGGAAAAACCATTTTAATGGTAACCCACGAGGAAGATATTGCCAATATGTGTAAGCGTATTGTGAGACTGCGTGATGGGATAATAATGGAAGATAAAAAAGTAAATCAAGTAAGAGCGGGTCAACATGTTTGATTTAGACCTTTGGCGAGAAATATTCCAAAGTATTAATAAAAACAGAACCAGAAGTTTGCTTTCTGGTTTTACGGTGTCTTTTGCTATTCTTTTATTTGCCATTCTATTTGGTATCGCCAATGGGCTACAAAACTATTTCGCTGAAGCCTTTGGTACTGATGCTAATAATTCCATAGTTATTTATCCTGGCAGAACAACCAAAGCGCATGACGGACTTCAAGCGGGAAGACAAATTCGATTTAAAAACGAAGACCACGATTTTATATTGGACGAATTTGGCGAAAAGGTGCAGTACATTACCAGTAAGGTAAATAAAAATGTTACAGCCACTTTCAAAGGAGAAAAGAACAGTTACCAAATGCGCGCCGTACATCCAGAATACATGTTTATCGAGAATAATGTAGTGAGTGAGGGCCGTTATATAAACCAAAACGATTTAAGTAATAAAACTAAAGTGGCCGTAATTGGCAATGTGGTTAACGACGAATTATTTTTAAAAGAAACCGCCATTGGGAAGTACATTAGTTTAAACGGTATTTCTTTTAAAGTAGTTGGTGTTTTTACAGACGATGAAGGTGACAATGAAGAACGCGTAATCTACGTACCGCTTTCTACAGCACAGTTTTTGTACGGGAATAACGATTTTATCGACTTCATGCATCTAACCTATAACCCAGAAATGAACGGCAATGAGGCTTTGGCCTTCGGAAATGCGATTACAAGAAAAATGAAAGAACGTTTTTCTGTGGCCAGAAGTGATCAACGTGCTATTAGAGTTCAAAATATGGCACAAGCTACTAAACAAGTAGATATGATGACTTATGGGTTAACCATAATTATTTTGGTAATAGGCTTTGGTACTTTAATTGCGGGAGTGGTAGGTATTAGCAATATCATGATTTTTATTGTAAAAGAAAGAACCAAAGAAATTGGTATCAGAAAAGCACTGGGCGCTACACCAAAATCCATTGTATCTATTATTTTAATTGAATCTATACTAATTACCGCGGCTGCAGGTTATGTAGGCTTATTAATTGGGGTTGGCGTTTTAGAATGGGTGGCTCCATATTTGGAACAATACTTTATAAAGAATCCTGGCGTAAGTAATAATTTGGTTATTGGCGCTACCATTGTATTAATAATTGCTGGAGCCATTGCCGGTTATGTGCCGGCAAAAAGGGCTTCCAAAATTAAACCCATTGTAGCACTAAGAAACGATTAGCGATGTTTAGATTTTTACTAGATAGAGATACATGGCAAGAAGTTTTTGATAGCTTCAATAAAAACAAACTCCGTTCTATTTTAACCATGGTTGGTGTTTGGTGGGGCATATTATTGCTCATTGGTTTACTGGGTTCGGCTAGAGGTTTAGAAAATGCTTTTAACCGAATCTTTGGCGATTTCGCTACCAATAGTGTTTTTATAATGGGTAGTGCAACGGGTAAACCGTTTAAAGGTTTTCAGGAAGGTAGGCGCGTACAGTTAACCTTAGCGGACATTAAAAAAGTTGAAGATAATGTTGAGGGTATTGAATTTGTAGTTCCTAGAAATATGAATCAAGGGCTTGTTGTTAGAAACTTTCTTTCTGGAAACTTCAATGTTATGGGTGATTATCCGGTGTTAGATAAAGTGCAAAAAAAGAAACTGGTGCATGGTCGCTTTATCAACCGAAACGATATCGACGACCATAAAAAAGTAGCGGTAATTTCAGAAAGTATTTACAAACAACTTTTTGAAAAAGATGAAAATCCTATCGGGGAATACATACAGATAAATAATATTAATTATATGGTGATTGGTATGTATGATCAGGGTAATGTTAATTTTGGTCCGAGTGAAGACATTCACATACCGTTTACCACTTTTCAGCAAGTTTACAACCAAGGCGAAAAAATTGGTTTTTTTATGATTACAGGAAAGCCCGAGTTTGATATTCAACAGATTGAAGAGGATGCTCTATTGTTGTTGCGAAACTTAAACAACGTCCATCCTGAAGACAAAAGAGCTTTCAGAAGTTTTAATATAGGAAAAGAGTTCGCCAAGGTTACGGGCTTTTTAACAGGAATGCAGTTTTTAACATGGTTCGTGGGTTTAGCTACTTTATTGGCTGGTGTTTTTGCTATTGGCAATATTTTATTGATAACCGTAAAAGAACGTACCAAAGAAATTGGTGTACGCAGGGCATTAGGAGCTACGCCCTTCGAAATAAAAAGACAAATCGTAATCGAAGCCGTTTTTTTAACCTTGGTGGCTGGTTTTTTCGGAATCATAACAGGAGGTGGGATTCTTATTTTGTTGGATTATTTCTTTGGGCAAGGGGAGGATGCAGCGCTTGTAAACGCATCGGTATCTATAGCAGTAGTTTTTATTGCGCTAGTTATATCTGTGGCTTTAGGAATATTAATTGGTCTCATTCCTGCATTTAAAGCTACTAGTGTAAAACCAATTGAAGCATTAAGAGAAGAATAAACAATCAAAAAAATGAACAAAACAGCAAAGATTATTTTAGTATTGGTGGCTGTAATAGCACTGGCATTTGTGTTGAAGTATTTTAAGGATGCCAATTCAGATGATATTATAGATTATAAGGTGGAAGCGCCTTTTTATACATCTATTAATACCAAGGCTGTTGCAACAGGCAAGCTTAACCCAGAAGAAGAAATTGAACTAAAGCCCCAAATTTCGGGTATAGTTGATGAGATTCTGGTTGAAGAAGGCGATGTGGTAAAAAAAGGCGATTTAATTGCAAAAATCAGGGTAGTACCCAACGAGCAAAGTTTGGTAAGTGCCAAAAGTAGAATTTCTTCTACAAAACTGTCTTTTGATAATGCCAAAACCTTGTACAATCGTAATAAAGCTCTGTTTGAAAAAGGTGTAATTTCAAAACAAGATTTTGAAAATAGCGAACTATCGTATAATCAAGCCAAAGAGACTATGGCACAAGCGCAAAACGATTACCAGATAATTAGGCGAGGCTCCATTTCTGGTGGCAGTTCGGCGAACACAAATATTGTGGCTCAAATTCAAGGAACTATTTTAGAAATCCCCGTTAGGGAAGGTGATCAGGTTATTCAAAGCAATAACTTTAATGCTGGAACAACCATTGCTACGATTGCAGATATGAGTCAAATGATTTTTGAAGGAAAAGTAGACGAGGCCGAAGTAGGCAAGCTAAAAGAGGGTAAAGAGATAAAAGTGATTTTGGGTGCGATAAAAGATAAAGAGTTTCCAGCCATATTAACATTTGTAGCACCAAAGGGAATTGAAGAAAATGGAGCCGTACAGTTTACCATTAAGGCTGATGTGAAAATTCATTCCGACGTAAATATAAGGGCGGGTTACAGTGCCAATGCGGAAATGGATTTAGAAAGCAAAGATAGTGTATTGGCTATTCGAGAGGCCTTACTTCAATATAACCGAATTACCGAAAAGCCATTTGTTGAAGTTTTGAAAGACGATAATAAATTCAAAAAAGAGAATGTAGAATTGGGTATTTCAGATGGTATTAATGTTGAAATTAAAGAAGGTGTTAATGAGGGTGACAAAATAAAAGTTTGGAACAAAGCATCAAAAGACAACAATGGAGATGGAGACAATGGATAAAACTAGAATAAAACAAGTCATACTATTTGTAGGTCTTTTTTGGTCTATACTGTCTATTGCGCAACAAAAAAAATGGACTTTACAAGAGTGTGTATATTATGCAATAGAGAATAATATATCGGTGCAGCAAGCTATGCTAGACCAAAATTTAGCAGATTTAGATAAAGAACAGGCGGTATATAACTTTTTGCCCAATTTGAATTCCAATGCATCATATAATATAAATACTGGAGCTAATATTAATCCTGCAACCAACCAATTTGAAAATTCAACTTTCCAGTCATCTTCCGGAGGCATAAGTTCTGGAATCAATATTTTTTCAGGTCTTCAAAATTGGAAAAATCTTCAGCGCGCCAAACTTAATAAAATAGCAGCTAGTTATCAGCTAGATAAAATGAAAGACGATATCTCACTTTTTGTAGCTAATTCGTTTTTACAAATTTTGGCCAATAAAGAACGCCTTAGAGTATTGCAAGGACAAAACAAAATAACGAAGGAAAATATAAAAAATACAGTCCAACTGGTAGAATCTGGGGTTTTGCCAAAAGGTGATTTATTGGAGATTAAGGCCACCGATGCGACACAGCAGCAACAGATTATTCAAGCAGAGAGCGCTCTTTTTATTTCAAAATTAGGTTTGGCACAAACCCTTCAATTGGAAAACTATGAAACTTTTGATGTTGTTGATATGGATTATGACTTGGTACCCAATACCATGTTATCTAAAAACCCAAAAGAGATTGTTGAGAAAGCCAAGGAAACTGTCAATGATTTAAAAATAGCAACGTCTAACTTAGATTTGGCCAAAAAGAATTTAGAAATAGCAAAGTCTAGCTATTACCCAACAATTTCAGGATTTGTAAGTTATAATGCGCGTTGGTCCAGTTCGCAAACCAATCCCTTTACTGGGGAAGAAATTAATTTTATAGACCAATTGTATTTATTCGATGGTACGGCTGTTGGATTACGTCTTAATGTTCCAATTTTTAATCAGTTTAACACTAGAAACAGTGTAAAGCGTAGTAAAATTAATATAAGCCGCTTGGAAAACCAGGCAAAGCAGGTCGAACTCGATTTAGAGTCTAAAGTTTATCAGGCGTATAATGATGCCCAAAATGCAAAAAAAGCCTATGATGCTGCTTTAAAGGTTGAGGAAGCTAGACAATTAGCCTTCAATTATGCGCAAGAACGTTATGATTTAGGTTTGTCCAATGCCTTTGATTTGAACCAATCCCGTATTTTGTTTGATAATGCACAATCGGATGTTATTCGAACCAAATTCGATTATATTTTTGGGATAAAGGTATTAGAGTTTTATTTTGGCATCTCTATAATAAATTAAACGCACCATGAGCTACATCCTCAACATAGAAACCGCAACCACAAATTGCTCAGTATCCATTTCTAAAGATGGCGAAACCATAGTTTTAAAAGAAGACAATGATAAAAGTTATTCGCACGCCGAAAGACTTCACGTTTATATTGATGCCGCACTAAAGGAAGCTAAAATTACCCCTGAAGATTTGTCGGCTATAGCCATCAGCAAAGGCCCTGGCTCTTACACGGGTTTACGAATTGGAGTATCGGCAGCTAAAGGTCTTTGTTTCGCGCTGGACAAGCCACTAATTTCGGTGCCAACTTTGGAGGCTTTGGCACATAAAGTAAATCAAAAAGACGGTATTATTGTACCAATGCTTGATGCGAGAAGAATGGAGGTCTATTCTGCAATATTCGACTCAAATTATTATGAAATAAGGGAAACCCAAGCACAGATTTTAGATGAAAATGCTTTCGCGGAATATTTACAACGAGGTAAAGTATATTTTGTTGGCAATGGCGTTGAAAAAACTAAATTGCTATTAAATCATGACAATGCTGTTTTCGTTGAAAATGAACTACCTTCTGCCAACGAAATGAGCAGAATTGCTTATAGTAAATATCAAAAAAATAACATGGAAGATGTTGCTTATTTTGAACCTTATTATTTAAAAGATTTTGTTGCACTAAAATCAAAAAAATAACCCCATTGCATATGGTATACAATAGGGTTTTAATTAATTGTTTTTTGTCTTATTATCCTTGTTTGTGTATTTCAACTTGATGTGGATAAGGAATTTCAATTCCGGTAGCATCAAGAGCTTCTTTTACATTTTCAGTAACGTCAAAATACACGGTCCAGTAATCTTCAGTTTTACACCATGGTCTTGTCGCAAAATTTACCGAGCTGTCTGCTAGTTCCAGAACAGTAACGCCTGGAGCAGGGTCTTTTAATACTTTTGGGTGCGATGTAAGAACATTCATTATTACCTCTTTGGTTTTCTTGATGTCAGCATCATAACTCACACCAAAAACCAAGTCCACTCGGCGTGTGCCCTCAGTTGTGTAGTTTACAATATTACCGTTTGAAAGCGAACCGTTGGGAATAATAATTTCCTTGTTAGACAAACCAGTTAATTTGGTAGTGAAAATTTCAATTTCCTTAACGACTCCAATTTCACCTTGGGCTTCAATCAAATCACCAATTTTAAAAGGTTTGAAAATCATGATTAAAACTCCACCAGCAAAATTACCCAGCGAACCTTGAAGCGCTAAACCAATGGCTAAACCAGCAGCGGCAATAATGGCTGCAAATGATGTAGTTTCAACACCTACAGTACCTAGTACTACAATAATCAAAACAATCTTTAAAATCCAACCTAAAAGATTCATTAAGAATTTTTGGAGACTTTCGTCGTAGTTTTGTTTGGTCATGACACTTCGTGTGGCCTTTATCAGTTTTTTTATTAACCAAGAGCCAATAATCCATATAAGAATAGCACCGATTATTTTTAAACCATAATCGGCTGCTAAGTCTATCCATTTTTCTGTATCTACGTTTTCTAAATCCATAAAGTATTAAGTTAATTATTAGTTATATAATGAGATTGTTAATTTTTAAAAATAACAGCTTGCTAATGCTAGAGTTGCAGGTATAGCTTGAATATAAAACAATTTTATTTGCTTTGTTGAGTAAGACCCATAAATACCGGCAATTGTCACACATACTAGAAAAAAAATGGCGATACTTTTATCTTTTTGAATTATTGAATAAATAAGGCCACTAGCCAAAAAACCATTATATAGCCCTTGATTAGCCGCCAAAACTTTAGTTTCTTCAGCAAATTCTTTTGATTTTAATCCAAACGTCTTGATACCTTGTGGCTTGGTCCAAAGAAACATTTCCAAGATTAAAAAATAGATGTGCTCTAAGGCAACCAATACAACCAAAAAGATAGTGAAAACTGTCATTTTTATGTGATATTTTCAAAGTTAATTAAAACTTATAGAAAGCGATCTGGAAAAGATCGCTTTCTATAAGTTCCTTTCGGATGTTTTATATTTTAGAAAAATCAAAGCACAAAAAGTTATCCATTTATGGCTTCAACCATTTCAACTTTTCCTGGCAGCATTTGTTTTAGCATGTTTTCAATGCCACTTTTTAAAGTAAGTGTTGAAGATGGGCAGCCACTGCAAGCGCCTTGAAGCATAACGCTTACATTCTTGGTGTCCTCGTCATACGAAATAAATTGGATGTTTCCGCCGTCACTGGCTACAGCCGGTTTTACATATTCTTCTAGTATGTTTATGATTTCTTTCGAAGTATCATCTAAACCATCAAAACGCCTGTCAAGTTGTACAGTCGATTTATCCAAGGATTCGGCAGCATTAGGAGCCACAACTTCTTTTCCGTTTTCAATATAGTTTTTTATGAACTCCCTAAGTTGTATGGTAATGTCTTGCCATTCCGTAATATCATATTTTGTAATCGAAACATAATTTTCGTCCAGAAAAACACTCTTTACAAAAGGAAAATGAAATAATTCTGTAGCCAATGGCGATAGCTTTGCCTCCTCAATTGATGTAAATTCAAATAGGGTATTTACAATTTTCTTGTTAGACACAAACTTCATAACTGCTGGGTTAGGAGTACTCTCGGCATAAACGGTTACAGGTACTTTTTTTGGCGCAGCTTCTTCTTCAACCACAACACCTCCATCATTTAAATAAGCCTCAATTTGTTCGGCTACTTCATCCTGTACGTCATTCCATTCCACAATGTTGTATCGCTCAACCGCAATAAAGTTGCTGGTTATATATACTTTTTTAACAAATGGCAAATAAAATAACTGTTGTGCCAATGGTGAATGTTTAGCTTCATCAATGTTATTAAACTCAAAACTTTGCTGTTTAGTAACAAACTGGTTTATTTCAAATTTTATAATGGCATTATTTGATGTTTCTTGCACAGAAACTTTGTAAGTGTTCATTTTAGCGAATTTTTTACAAAAATACTAAAAGAAAACATTAGATATCATATATTTGAGTTTTGTTGTATGTTTTAATAGCATAAAACAAATATAAAAACAGCGCAATTTTTAAGGTTTAATGTTTTGATTGTTAAAGTGTTTTTATAAAACCAAGCCTACTTGATGAAACTATTATGAAACTAAGAACTCTTTTTTTAGCCGTAACGTTCTTGTTATGCTCCAAACTAGCTACATCGCAGGAGGGGTTGCCAATATATACAGATTATCTAACTGATAACTATTACTTAATCCACCCTTCTATGGCTGGTGCAGCCAATTGTTCTAAGGTTAGACTCACAGGTAGGCAACAATGGTTTGGGCAAGATGATGCGCCAAAATTGTTAACCTTAAGTATGAATGGTAGAATTGGTGAATCGCAATCGGGAATAGGTGGTATTGTTTTTGCCGACAAAAATGGTTATCATTCTCAAAAAGGAGCTTATGCTACTTATGCGCATCATTTAATGTTTTCAAGAAGTGAGGCTGATTTAAATATGTTATCGTTTGGCTTAAGTGCTGGTTTTATACAATACCAATTGGATGAAACATCATTTTTAAACGGTGCTCCCATACCGGATCCAATAATTAGTGGTACTGTACAGAACGAAACTAATTTTAATATAGATTTTGGCTTCTCGTATCACTTTCTTAATTTTTATGCGCATGCCACTGTAAAAAATGTTCTGAATAATTCGGGGGTAAATGACAATATTGAAATTACCAGTAATTTAAGACGTTATTTATTGTCGACAGGTTACGTATTTAATAAACTTGGAAGTAGTTGGAGTTTCGAGCCTTCCGTGATGCTTCAATACAGAGATTTAACTGAAGAGGCTGCTATCGATATTAATGCTAAGGCTTATAAAGAGATGGACTTCGGAACGTTATGGGGAGGTTTATCTTATAGAAATAGTTTTGACGGTGCCGAGTTCTCCACTGGGAATGGAGTTGATAGCCAAAGGTTACAACAAATAACTCCAATTCTGGGCATTGATTATAACCAGTTTATGTTTGCTTACACTTACACGTATCAAACCAATTCTGTAGTATTTACAAACGGTGGTTTCCACCAGTTAACATTAGGGTATAACTTTAATTGTAGTCCTAAACGTTATGCGTGTCACTGCCCAGCGGTAAACTAGTCTTTTTATTTTTTTAGAAAAAGTTCCATAATACTTAAGAGTTTCTAATTCAACAGATTTTAAACCTAACAATTTTGGCGTTAGTAAGTCTAAATCATATCGACTAACCCAATATTTCGTAATTTTGTTTTACAAGAACTTTCATTTTATGGATATTAATAATGATATCGAATCACCATTATTGCTAAAGGTTAGTTTTAACAAGTTGTTAGAGCGTTACGAAACCTTGGCAAGAGGTGAAAATGAGTATGTCGCAGCGAAGGCAAAACGTATTTTGAAAAGTGTTGAGGGTTATCCTGAGCTACGCAATGGCTTTAGTGAATTTTCCATTTTAAAAGAACGCGCCAAAGAAATAGCTTTTGTTCTTCAAGACACTTTTAGCCCACTTTTAACGAACAATGAAATTAAAACGGCTTCGGTACCCTTGCACAATTTGATTTTCAATTCTTCAGAACGTTTTAAAAATATTATAAACTCTGCAGGTGATAATTTTGAACTTCAAATAAAAAATATGCCTCAAGATGATACGTATATCATCGCCTGTACTATTATTTTAAGTTTTTGTTACGGTTATAATCTTAATTTTAAGAGACCATTCTTTTACGAAATACCTGACGTCAATGGCATAATGCGCTATTATAAAATTTTGTACAATGGCGATTTCTGTGAAATTATCAGAACCGATAAGGCCAAGGAAATTACAGAGGCTGACTTCGACGAATTATTGGATAACTTTGAGAACATCGATTTGTGGCGAGAAAAATTTCCTCCACAGAGTTATATTTTCAAGGGCTTTGTAATTTCTAATATTTTTGAAGTTACCGACGACCAATCTATATCTAATATAAAATCGAGTCTTATTGTAGGGGGCAAGCGTAAGGATGAAGGTTTTATGGAGAACTTTCAGGAAATTTTCCGTTCGTTATTAGGAATTAAAGACATAAGAGCTGGATTTTCCATTTTTAACAAAGCGGAGGATATATTTGAGTGCGTACATGGTTCTGGAATGCACAGTTTTTTGCTCGGGAATAACGATAATGCAAAATGTTTAGAGGTATTGTGCAGTTGGTCATACAATACTTTAATGACTGAAAAAAAATATGTAACCGTATCTAATGTCGATAAGGTTTTTGAAAGCTCAGAACGACACCCACCACATATACTACGATTACATGAGCAAGGTATAAAAAGTGCGATTTTTGCACCCATTGCCAATAGTGATGGGGTAATGGGGGTATTGGAAATTGTATCGACTCAACCTATGGCACTCAACAGTATAAACGCCAATAAATTGGTTGATGTTATGCCATTTATAGTTTCGGCTGTAGAACGTTCTAAAAACGAAGAACAAAATACCATTGAAGCTGTAATCCAGCAGGAATGTACTTCAATTCACTCCAGTGTTTATTGGAAGTTTGTCACTGCGGCACGTCAGTTTTTAAAGGATAAGATGGAAATTGGAAGTAATGCAGTATTCCAAGAAATAGTTTTTGAAGACATATATCCATTATTCGGACAAATTGATGTAAAAGGGTCTTCTGATGCTAGAAATTCTGCCACCCAAAAAGATTTAATGTTACAATTGTCGTTAGCAGAAAAAATCGTTTCACAAATAAATGAAACCGAGCCTTTGCTAATTTATGAAGAAGTCTTGTTTCAAATATCCAGTTTTGTCGATAATTTAAAAACAAATTTTAAAGTTGATAGCGAGCACAGTGTAATAGCTTTTTTTAAAAAAGATATTGATCCTTTATTTAAATTCCAGTTAAACAAAAATGAGGGTTTAAAGGAGGAAATTGAAGATTACTTTAGTAAGATGGATAGTGATCTAAACCTGATTTATTACTATCGAAAAAACTATGATGAAACCATAATGCTCATCAATAAAAATATGGCATCGGTTTTAGATGAAAAACAGAAAGATGCTCAAGGCATGTACCCGCATTATTTTGAACGATATAAAACTGATGGAGTAGAACATAACATGTACATAGGTGAGGCCATTACCAAAACAGTCAGTTTTAATCCCATTTATTTATATAATTTAAGATTATGGCAGTTGCAGGTTATGTGCGAAATGGAAAATGAGTATTACAGCAACCAACATTTGTACCCAGTTAACCTAGATGTAGCATCCATGATTTTAGTGTTTAATCAACCATTATCCATAAGGTTTAGAATGGATGAAAAACAATTTGATGTAGATGGCACTTACAATGCCCGTTATGAAGTGGTGAAAAAACGTGTAGATAAAGCCTTTATAAAAGGCACTCAAGAGCGTATTACCCAAAACGGAAAAATAGCCATTGTATATTCACAAAAAGAAGACGAAGAGGAATATTTAAGATATATCAAGTTTTTGCAAAGCAAAAATTTTTTAAACGAAGACGTTGAGGTTCTTGAACTTGAAAATTTGCAAGGGGTTACAGGTTTAAAAGCTTTAAGAGTTGGTATTCTTTATCATGATAAAGATGACAATAAAACATTTTACACCTACGATGACCTTATGAAGGAAATTAAAGCCTAAATATTTTCTGGCTGGGGTTTTCTTTGTCGGCTTCAAGATTATGGGAAGGCAGTGGAGGCTCCTCTGGTAAAACATCTTCAATTTCGGCTCCATTACTTTTCAATGCTACTCCGAACGAAATAACAGAAACAATCATGCCTATCATAAAAATGGTATAGGTAATTCTTAAAATTCTATATTTTCGCTCCAGCACTTTTCCTAAAAAATAAAGGTCTTTGGTAAGCGAGCTATAAACGTAATTTTTGTCCTTTAAAAGTTCACTCACCGCCCATTCAAATTCTTTAAGCTCCATTTTATGGAAGTTTCCAAAAAAGGTGAGATTAACCTCTTTATTGGCTACATCTTCTTTGGTGAATTCGCCGCTAGTTACATTTGGCCGTGTTGCAATAATAGACAGTACCATGGAGATTATGCACGATAGCGTAAAAATTGCAGTCGGATAAATTAAATAGGGGTTAGTGTCAAGTTTAGAAATTAAATTGGCTAAAACCAACGAAATAATGATGGCGTTTACCGAAAGCAAAATATTGGCTTTGGTATCGGCAATATCACTCAATTTAATGTGGTTTCTTAAAGCTACCCTATAAAATGTTTGTATACCACGCTCGGGGCTTTCATTTTTGTATTGCGCCTTATATTTGGCTTTCATTTCCTCCTTCTTAAGGTTTCTCTTCTGTTTTTTTATCGTTTTTTTTAGTTTAGATAGGTTTTTCTCCTTTTGCTTTTGCCAGTTTTTCAAGGCATAATCTGTGTAAAACTGATGGTTTTTTGTAAGAACCTTAATGTTCTCTCTAAGCCATTCTGACGGTGTGTAAGTTTCAATTCCTTGAATTTCTAGCTCTTTTCTTAGAAATTCGCTAGCCTCAAAAAAATATTCCTTACCAAAATGCGAGGAATCTGCATCTCGTATTATTTTACCCAACTCGTTGTCTGGGGTATTTTTGAATTTGGTTGCAATGATGCACGCGTTAACAGCCTCTATGGTTTCCGGCGCAGTATTGTTTTCTTTTAAAAATGCAGTGGCAATTTTTACGCTTTCCTCTTCATGGTCTTCACGTGTTTTAGTATAGCCAGTATCATGCAGCAATGCCGCAAGCTCTAGTACTTCAGCCTTCTTTTTATTTATATCTGAGTTTTCAATAATTTCACGTGTACTTCGCAAAACGCGCTTGGTATGAATGTAATTATGGTAGTGAAACGTATTATCTAACTCTTCTTTAAATAAATCAAAAACGAATTTTTCGGTAGCTTCAATTAATTTCGACATAAAATGAAATTGGATTATTAACACAAATTACTAAAATTTAAATATATTAAGCATGCTTTATCTATAAAGATTTTGACGGTAAGAAATGTTAGTTGTTTCCGACTTAATCATAGTTAAAGTTGAAATATTAATTAAAAAAAGGAATCTAAAATGCTGACTTGGAAAGATGTGATAAAATTTGCCGTAAATGGAAACCCAAAACCGGATAAACGAATAGAAAAAACCGAGGCCGAATGGGAGAACCAATTATCCCCCGAACAATTTAGAATTACTAGGAAAAAAGGTACTGAGCGACCTCATAGTGGCGAACTTTGTACAACTTATGAAGAAGGTAAATACAGTTGCGTATGTTGTAGCGCACCGCTATTCGATTCTACTATTAAATTTAATTCTGGTACTGGATGGCCTAGTTTTACGCAACCTATAAAAGAAAATGCCATTAAGTACGAAAAAGACAGTTCGTTGGGCATGGTTCGGGTAGAGGTTATGTGTAATACATGCGATGCCCATTTAGGGCATGTTTTTCCCGATGGCCCCGAACCTAATGGTTTAAGGTATTGCATCAATTCTGAGGCCATGCAATTAATAAAGGAAGAAGTAAATGATAAATAAAAATTTAGAAATCGCCACCGTAGGAGGTGGTTGTTTTTGGTGCACCGAAGCAGTGTTTCAAGAAATTAAAGGTGTTGAGACAGTGTTTTCTGGATATTCAGGAGGTAATGCGCCTGGGCATCCAACATATCGCGAGGTTTGCTCTGGTTTAACAGGTCATGCCGAGGTGGTTCAAATTACATTTGACACTAACCTTATTTCGTACGAAGATATTTTGGTTATTTTTATGACTACCCACGACCCAACCACCCTAAATAGACAAGGGGGAGACCACGGTACGCAGTATCGTTCGGTTATTTTTTATCATGATGAAAATCAAAAAGAAATGGCCGAAACCGTCTTAAATAAAGTAGCGTCCTATTATGATGACCCGATAGTTACTGAAATTTCGGCACTGGAAACTTTCTATAAGGCTGAAGATTATCATCAAAACTACTACCGTAACAACACAACTGAAGGCTATTGTAGCTTTGTAATAACACCAAAGTTATCAAAACTAAGAAAGTTACATGCGGATAAATTGAATAAATGAAGCTTAATATAAAAGACAGATTCAACATTGAATTACCTGCCGATTCCATTAAAGAGAATAGTCGCAGGCAGGTGACCAATGCATGTTTCTCTTTTGTCTCACCAAAGCCAACCTCAAATCCAGAATTAATTCATGTTTCGCCAGAAATCTTGGAAAACTTAGGGATAACCAAAGAAGAAGCAAAAACTGAAAAGTTTTTAAATCTATTTACTGGCAACGCCGTATATTCAAATACAAAGCCTTATGCCATGTGCTATGGCGGTCATCAATTTGGTAATTGGGCAGGACAGTTGGGTGATGGGCGTGCCATAAACCTATTCGAAATCGAGCATAAAAATAAACATTGGATGGTTCAGTTGAAAGGCGCCGGCGAAACACCGTATTCGCGATCTGCCGATGGTTTGGCCGTGTTGCGTTCGTCCATTCGGGAGTATTTGTGTAGTGAAGCCATGTTTCATTTGGGTGTGCCCACAACCAGGGCATTGTCTTTGGCTTTAACTGGTGACAATGTGTTAAGAGATGTTATGTATAATGGTAATCCTGCGTACGAAAAAGGCGCAATAGTTACCCGTGTGGCTCCAAGTTTTTTGAGGTTTGGTAGCTATCAAATATTTGCTGCAAGGCAGGATCATGATACACTAAAAACATTAGTTGACTTCACTATAAAGCATCATTTTCCACATTTAGGAAAACCTTCGAAAAGCATCTACATTGATTTTTTTAAAGAGGTCGCCGAACTTACACTCGATATGATTATACATTGGCAACGTGTTGGTTTTGTGCACGGCGTCATGAACACTGATAATATGTCTATTTTGGGATTGACTATTGATTATGGTCCTTATGGTTGGTTAGAAGGTTTTGATTACGGTTGGACGCCCAATACCACCGATGGCCAACACAGACGTTACCGTTACGGTAACCAACCCAACATTGGGCTTTGGAATTTGTACCAGCTGGCTAATGCGCTATACCCTTTAGTGGAAGAAGTGGAGCCCTTTCAAGTCATTTTGGATAGCTATAAGACGGAGTTTGATGCAAAATCTCTAACAATGATGCAAGCTAAATTGGGATTGGTGAAAGAAGATGTTTTCGATAAATCGCTTATTCAAGAATTGGAAGATAATTTGTTGCTTGTCGAAACTGACATGACAATTTTCTTTAGAAATTTAAGCGATTTTGTGCCTCAAAAATCTTCAGAGGGATTAAAAATTATTGAAGATGCCTTTTACAATTTGGATGAACTTTCAGAGGAAATAAAGCAAAAATGGCAAAATTGGTTTAATCGGTATGCATCAAGGCTAGAGCAGGAAGATCTTACCGGCAAACAGCGAAAACAACATATGAATTCCGTCAATCCAAAATACGTGTTGCGAAACTATATGGCACAACTGGCTATTGATGACGCTGATAAAGGTGATTATGGATTAATTGATGAATTATTTAAAATGCTCAAAAACCCTTATGATGAACAACCAGAATACGAAAAATGGTTTGCCAAAAGGCCAGAATGGGCAAGGCATAAGGTGGGTTGTTCCATGTTATCTTGTAGCTCATAAAAATGGATGGGTTAGCTAAAATAGCTTTTGGTGGTGGTTGCCATTGGTGTACTGAGGCGGTTTTTCAGTCGCTGAAAGGTGTTAAGAAAGTTGAGCAAGGCTACGTGGCTTCAACAGGAAAAGAATCTACGTTATCTGAAGCTGTCATCGTTCACTTTAATCTGAATGAAATTCCATTAAAACCCCTCATCGAAGTTCATTTACATACGCACAAGAGCACTTCAAATCATTCCATGAGAAGTAAATACCGGTCTGCTATTTATTCATTTTCTAAAGAACAAGCTAATGAATCAATGCTGATTTTGGATGAGTTAAATAGCCAATTTGACCATAAACTAATAACGCGAGTGCTTCCGTTTGGTTATTTTAAGGTATCAAGAACGCAAATCCAAAATTACTATTACAGGAATCCCGAAAAGCCATTTTGTAGAAATTTTATCAATCCAAAACTTCAGTTTTTGCTGAGTGAGTATTCTGGTTTAATTGACCATAATCAATTAGCACACTTAAAAAAAGCCGAAAAATAGTCGTCAACCTATGTTAAAGTATAAAAGTTTAGTAATTGCCATTTCTTTTGAAGTACTTATTTAAGTAAATGCAATATCTTTAGGTTATCGGATTCTTTAATTTTGGACTTAGATAATATAAAAATGAAAATAATTAAATACATTTCGATTTCTTCAATATTGATAATTCTGAGTGCTTGTGCTACTTACAAACCTCAATATTCTAATGAAAACCATACCGATGTCACTTTTCCAAATAATGAAATAGACCAGACGTTTTATTTAATTGGTGATGCCGGAGTGTCGCCAGTGGGTGGTATGTCTAAAGCCTTAATGGCATTCAGCAAACATTTGGAAGGGAAGGATACAAAAAACAGTTATACCGTCTTTTTGGGAGACAATATCTACCCAGCTGGTTTGCCTAAAAAGGATGATAAACGTCGTTTTTCAGCTGAAAATACATTAAATGCACAAATTAAGGCGGTTAAAAATTTTAGAGGAGAAGTGCTATTTATACCAGGAAATCACGATTGGTATTCCAATGGTGTAAAAGGATTAAAAAGACAAGAGAAATTTATTGAAGATGCACTGGGTAAGAATACGTTTCAGCCAGAAAATGGATGTCCGTTAGAGAGTATTGATATTGGCGAAACCATTCAGCTTATAATCATTGATACCCAATGGTATTTGGAAAACTGGAACAGGCATCCTACAGTAAACGATGAATGCGATATAAAAACTAGAGAAAGGTTTTTGCTAGAAGTTGAAAGTGAATTAAAAAAGGCCCAAAACAAAACTATTGTATTTGCTATGCATCACCCCATGTACACAAACGGCACGCATGGTGGTAGGTATGCTTTTAGAAAACATTTATACCCATTGCAGAAAAAAATCCCGATGCCAGGCTTGGCCTCACTGGTCACACAAATAAGAACGCAAGGTGGCGTGTCCATTCAGGATAGATACAACGAACGGTATCAAGAACTGATGAACCGATTGGAAACCATGGCAATGGGGGTAGAGAATCTTGTGTTCGTATCAGGCCATGAACACACGTTGCAATACATTGAACAGGAGGGCGTCAAGCAGATTGTGTCTGGCTCTGGTGCTAAAGAATCTTCTGCTGATTTGAATACAAATGGTTTGTTTACTTATGGCAGACAAGGGTTTGCTGAACTTTCAGTTTTTAAGGATGGCAGTAGTTGGGTTCGGTATTTTGGAGAAGAAAATGGAAATCCTAAACTGTTGTTTACAAAAGAGATTTGGCCTCCTGCAAAAACGTATGATGTTTCAAAACTTCCGGATACTTTTCCCGAAGCTGTTGAGGTTTCCATATATTCAAAAGAAGAGACCGATGTTACAGGTTTTTTTGAATCGGTTTGGGGTATCCGTTATCGCGATGTTTACAGTACCAAAATAAAAGCAAGAGTGGCTACTCTAGATACCCTTTATGGTGGTTTGGAAGTGGTGAGAAAAGGAGGAGGGCACCAAACGCGCTCATTGCGTTTAAAAACAAAAGATGGAAAAGAGTTGAATATGCGAGCACTTAGAAAAAGCGCAACCCAATACTTGCAAACAGTCCTTTTTAAAGATACTTATATTCAAGATCAATTTGAGAAAACAGCCGTTGAGGAACTTATTCTCGATTTTTATACCGCCGCACATCCTTATGCATTTTTGGTAGTTCCAAATCTATCTGATGCAGCAGAAATTTATCATACCAACCCAAGGTTGTATTTTATACCTAAACACAAACATTTAGGTAAGTTTAACGAGGAATATGGTGGAGAGCTTTATTTGATTGAAGAGCGTCCGGAAGAAAACTATTCTAACGAAAAAAACTTTGGTTATGCTGATGATATTGAAAGCACTTACGATATCATCGAAAAAATAAGAGAAGACGAAGAGCATAAAATAGATGAAAATGCCTTTATAAGAGCACGTTTGTTCGATATGCTATTAGGAGATTGGGACAGGCACCAAGATCAATGGCGTTGGGCGCAATTTGATAAAGAGAACGGCGATCATTACTATAGGCCAATACCAAGGGACAGAGATCAAGTATTTTCGAGTTTTGACGGGGCATTACTCGATATTATGCGCAATATTTTGGGCTCTACGCAACAATTGCAAGTTTATGATGAAGAACTAAAAAATATTAAGTGGATGAATAGTGCGGGAATAAAATTAGATCGCGTACTTATTCAGAATGCAGGGCTAGAAACATGGCTTAATCATGCCAAATTTATTCAGGAACATGTGACAGACGAAGTAATTGAACAAGCATTTTTAAAGGTGCCAAAGGCAGTCCAGGATAAAACTTTGTCAGATATCAAGAAAAAACTTAAAGGTAGGCGAAGCAACCTTCAAGATATCGCAGCACGCTATTATAATGAACTGAATGCTTTGGTTATTTTAACTGGAACGGATAAAGACGATTACATTGAAGTAACCCGTATTGGCGATAACGAAACCCACGTGAAGATTTCGAGAATTATAGATGGTAAAAAAGATAAGGTTGTAGTAGATAGAACTTTAAATAAAGACGTCACCAAAGAACTTTGGGTGTATGGTTTAGATGATAAAGATATTTTTGAAGTTACGGGAAAGGCCAATAATTTAATTTTCACAAGATTGATTGGAGGACAAGAAAACGACACTTACATCATTAAGAATGGACGACGCGTTAAGGTATATGACCATGAAAGCAAGAAAAACACTATAAAGGAAAGCAATGGGGCAACCATTAGGCTTACAGATATTTACAAGTTAAATCTATTTGATTTTAATAAAAATATTACCAAAACAAGCTTATTAACACCAGCAATAGGGTTTAATCCAGATGATGGGTTTTTGTTAGGGGTATCTTACTCTATAACTACTAAAGGGTTTCAGCGTAATCCATTCTCCCAACAACACCGGTTTAAGGGCGGGTATTATTTTGCTACAAGCGGATTTTCATTGAATTATGATGGTGAGTTTGCTAATATTATGAACGATTGGAATTTACATATAGGTGGTCTTTTTACTTCTGAAAACTTCACCAATAATTTCTTTGGCTATGGCAACGAAACCCAAAATAATGATGATGAACTCGATTTAGATTATAATCGTGTAAAAACAAGTATTTATGCCGTTAAAGCCGGGATTCTGAAAAAAGGAAGTTTTGGTAGCGATTATGGTGTTAGGGCTATTTTGGAGGGTATTGAAATAGAAGAAACCGAAAATCGATTTATTGCTGACTTTATACCCATAAGTAATAAAGAATTTTATAAACGTCGGTATTTTGGAGGTCTGGAAGCTCAATTTAATTACGAGAGTTTTGATGATAAAATAAACCCTAAAAAAGGTATGGTATTTAATCTTCAAATTGGAGGTAAAACAGAGTTTCAAGAAACTAAAAACACTTACGGCTATCTTAATTCTAATTTAGGATTTTATAACTCTCTAACAACAAATAAAAAGCTTGTTTTAAAAACCGATGTGCGTTCACAGTTTCGTATTGGAGACGATTTAGTGTTCTATCAAGCCGCAAATATTGGAGGTAAAAATGGCTTAAGAGGATATCGAACCGAGCGTTTTACAGGTAAAAACTCTTTTGTTGGTAGTGCTGATTTACGATATAGTTTTCCATCGTTTAAAACGAGAACGTTACCATTTCAAATTGGTGTTTTTGGAGGAGCCGATGTGGGGCGTGTTTGGTTAAAAGATGATTTTTCAGATAAATGGCATAACGATTACGGCGGCGGTTTTTGGATAACCGCAGCCGAGAGTTTATCGGGTACATTTAACCTTTTTAATAGTAACGAGGGATTACGGTTTTCGTTTGGATTTGGATTAAACTTTTAAATTAAAAGTATATAAATTACCACCTTCACTTTTATTTTTTTCATCGGTTATATAAACGGTATTGGTGTTTTTAAAACAAACACCTTCTTTTTGTGAATCGTGCTCAAACTTGAGTTCTTCAATCGTACCCTTAAAAAACGAATCAGGTTCGAAATCTGTTATTTTCCAGAGCTTATCATGGTTTAAAAGTACAATAGTACTGTCATCATGGCTAATATCGGCAGAGGTGATTTTGTGGTGTTTCCCATCTAAATTAAAATCAGTAACCAATTCAGCGGTGTGTTTTCCAATGGCATTGGGTACTTTCAATAGAATACTGGATTTGTTTTCTTTGCTGAAAATGTAGAAGAAATTTTCCAAAATAAAAAAGGCCTCAAAATCCTCGGGTTTCACATCTTTTGGTAAAGTAAAATGTATGCTTTCGGCAGTAGTTACATCCTTTTCAAAATTTGATACTTTATAAATGGTAAAGTGCTCTCTGTTTTTACTGTTATTGCCAAAATCACCAATATAAAGGTTGCCATTGTTGTCTGAAGTTAAGTCTTCCCAATCGATATTTTTAGCGTTTTTAATCTCAATATTTTTTATCAAATCCCCCTGTTCATTAAAGCCATAAATGTTGTTTTTGTTTCCAGCGTCTTCAATAGTCCAAAGCAAATCAGAATTCGTTATGGTTTCAACGGCAGATGCCTCTTTTAGGTTACTAGGTAAATCTGCAATCACATTTAGTTTTCCTGTGTTGCAAGAAGTGAACAAGAATACAAGAGACCATATTTTTGAAATTTGATATATCATGTATTTTAATTTAAAACCAAAATACACACTTTGTTATGCAATGGAAAATTAAAAATCTTAAACTATTCGTAAAAGATGCTTAAAAAGCTTCCATAATTTAATAGATTTATGGTATTAAAATCAAAAATTAAAATGACCACAGTTGATGATCTGTTAGATTTACTCACCTTAGAGAAAGTTACGGAAAGTGAGTTTACTGGTGAAAGCAAAACCATTGGGAGTCCTATTGTTTTTGGTGGACAGGTACTGGCGCAAGCGGTTCATGCAGCTAGCAGAACCATAACCAATGGGCGAATATTGCACTCCATGCACGCCTATTTTTTAGAACCTGGCGATTTAAAGCAACGTATTACTTATAACGTAAGTAAAGTGAGGGATGGAGGTAGTTTTTCTGTTAGGCGTGTTACGGCACACCAAAAAGATTCTACGATTTTTATATTGTCGGCGTCGTTTCATAAAAAAGAAGAAGGTTATAACCACCAGATTGATATGAAAGAAGGTTTAAAACAGCCCGAAGATTTATTGAGTTGGACTGATATTTTGCATCAATATGGTGATTTTTTGCCCAAAAGCTTAAAGGCCTTTTTTGAGATTGAGCGTCCCATTGATTTTAAGCCAACTTACATACCAAACCCCATGGAGCCAAAAGATTTACCACCATATACAGATGTTTGGTTTAAATTAAAAGGTGACGTAAGTGGTTTGGATTTAGAAAAACAGCAACAGATTTTAACCTACATTTCCGATTATAATATTTTGGTTTCAGCGCTTAATCCGCATGCCAGTAAAGCGCACTGGGGTAATACCCAAACTGCTAGTTTAGACCATTCTATGTGGTATTTTAGAGATTTTGAGTTTAATGACTGGTTGCTGTTCTCAATGGAATCGCCAAGCACATCAAACGCGCGAGGTTTCGCTAGGGGAAACATTTTTACAAGAGAAGGAAAACTTATAGCTTCTGTAGCACAAGAGGGACTAATGCGACCAATAAAAAATAATTAATGACCAAAAAATGTATAAAAATGGGACATAGAGGTGCATTGGCATATATTGCAGAAAATACCATTCCATCCATTGAAAAAGCATTAAGTTTTAATATAGATGGTATTGAAGTTGACGTACACCTATGCGCTACTGGCGAATTGGTCGTTTTTCACGATTTTACTCTAGATAGGGTAACCAACGGAAAGGGTGAACTTAAAAAGCATTCGCTTTCCGAATTAAAGCAATTGAAGGTTAAAGAGGAATATAAAATACCAACGTTACAGGAAGTCTTAAATGTTATAGATAAAAAATGCCTTTTGAATATTGAGCTAAAAGGAAGGGGTACGGCAGCTAAAACTTGTGAGGTTATAGAAACTTACGTTAACGAAAAAGGGTGGAGATATAGTGATTTTATTGTGTCCAGTTTCCAACATCATGAACTCGAAGATGTTTATAACATCAACAAGCAAATACCGTTAGCGGTTTTGACCAAGGCTAGTGTAGCCGAGGCCATTGAGTTTGCTGAAACCATAAACACTAAAATCATACATCCTAATTTTGCTTTGTTAACTAGAGGAAATGTTAAAATTGCTCAGCAAAGTGGCTATAAAGTAAATACGTGGACGGTTAATGACCCAGATACCATTGCACGAATGAAAGACTATGGCGTTGATGGTATTATTTCAGATTTCCCAGATAGATTATGATTAAAAAAGACATCGTGATAATTGGTGGTGGTGCAGCAGGATTTTTTGCAGCAATAAATATAGCCGAGCAAAATCCTAATTTAAAAGTGGTCATTTTAGAACGTGGAAAAGAGGTTTTAACCAAAGTGAAAGTGTCTGGTGGTGGCCGATGCAATGTAACGCATGCCGAATTTATTCCGCAGGAACTAGTTCAAAATTATCCGCGTGGAGAAAAGGAATTGTTAGGGCCTTTCCATCAATTTATGACCGGAGACACCATTGAATGGTTTGAAAAACGAGGCGTAGAATTAAAAATTGAAGATGATGGCAGGATGTTTCCAGTTTCAAATTCTTCACAAACCATCATCGATTGTTTTTTAAATGAGGCTGAAAAATATCGAGTTGAGTTATACTACAACCACTCGGTAAAATCTATATCAAAAAAAAATAATGTTTTTCAAATTGAAACCATTCAAGGGAGTTTTTCCGCAGAAAAAATTTTAGTCGCTACAGGTAGCAATTCAAAAATGTGGAAGCTTTTAGAGGCTTTTGGGCATACCATTTCGCCAGCTGTACCTTCGCTTTTTACCTTTAATATAGAAGACCACCGCATTATAGATATCCCTGGGGTGGTGGCACAAAACGTTGAGGTTAAGGTTTTGGATGCTAGCCTTTGGAGCGAAGGGCCACTGCTCATTACGCATTGGGGAATGAGTGCGCCTTCCATTTTGAAGCTTTCGGCATTCGGTGCTTTAGAATTGGCCAAACGTGATTATAAATTTCAAATTGAAATTAATTTCATAAGGCAATCTTTTGACAACTGTCTAGCGATTTTAAAAACGAGAAAACAAGAATTGACCAAAAAAACGGTATATAAATCCACGCAATTTGATTTGCCGAAACGACTTTGGCATCAATTGGTTTTGGCATCAAGTATAAAAGCTGAAGCTCGTTGGGCAGACTTAAACAAAGGCCAACTAGAAGATTTGGCTAATCAACTTACTGCCGCCATTTTTGATGTAAACGGAAAAAGCACGTTTAAGGAAGAATTTGTAACCGCCGGAGGCGTAAATCTAAAAGAGGTAAACTTTAAAACCTTCGAAAGTAAAATAGTTAGAAACCTTTATTTTGCTGGTGAAGTTTTAAATATTGATGCTGTAACAGGTGGATTCAATTTTCAAAATGCATGGACAGGGGCTTATATTGCTGCTCAAAGTATGGCATTATCATAGTTTAAATGAGAAAAACCGTTGGGATTTTCTATTTTTGCCAAAATTGGCCCGTTAAAAGAAAAACATGGTAGAACGCGATTTTATTCCGAAGTCTTATTCCAAAAGTATGGAATCTGGAGTTTTTACATGGTCGTCACCAAGTAATATTGCTTTGGTAAAATATTGGGGCAAAAAGAAAAACCAAATTCCAGAAAATCCATCCATAAGTTTTACTCTAAATAACTGTAAAACAATTACAAAACTGAGTTTTTCGAAAAAAGAAAACAAAAATAATTTTTCGTTTGATGTGTTTTTAGATGGTGATAAAAAAGATGATTTTAAACCTAAAATCGAAACTTTTTTTGAACGGGTTGAAGCTTATTTGCCTTTTTTAAAAGATTTTTATTTTAAAATTGAAACAGAAAACAGCTTTCCGCATAGTTCTGGAATTGCGTCTTCAGCTTCAGGGATGAGCGCATTGGCTTTGTGTTTAATGAGTATTGAAAATGAGTTGGTTGGAGGAGATATTTCAGATGCTTTTTTTATTCAAAAAGCATCGTTTTTAGCACGATTGGGCTCGGGAAGCGCATGCCGAAGTATTGAAGGCGATTTGGTAATTTGGGGCGAACACGACTCGGTTGAAGGAAGCAGTGATTTATTCGGGGTAAAATACCCTTACAAAGTCCACGAAAATTTTAAAAATTACCAAGACACTATTTTATTGGTTGACAAAGGAGAAAAGCAAGTGAGCAGTACAGTAGGGCATAACTTAATGCATGGTCACCCATTTGCTGAAGAGCGGTTTAAACAAGCCAAAAAGAGTATTTCAGAAGTAAAAAATATTCTAAAAACAGGAGATTTAGATGCGTTTATGGCCTTGGTGGAAAGTGAGGCCTTAACCTTGCATGCCATGATGATGACCAGCGTGCCTTATTTTATTTTAATGAAACCCAATACTTTGGAAATTATTAACAAAATATGGACTTTCAGAGAAAAGATGGACTCTAAGGTTTGCTTTACCTTAGATGCAGGGGCTAACGTACATGTGTTGTATCCCGAAAACGAAAGCGAAAATGTTTTGAAATTCATTAAGAATGAATTAGTTGCGTATTGCCAAAATGGTCATTATATTTGTGATGTTGTTGGTTTAGGCGCCAAAAACATTTTATAAAATTTATTTTTTTGTTTAAAAAAACTGTATATTTGTTAAACAAGTCGCTCTAAACCGCACTACATTATGAAGGGACCTCTATTTTATTCTAAAATTTTGCTTTTTGGGGAGTATGGTATTATAAAAGATTCCAAAGGTTTGTCAATCCCTTACAATTTCTACAACGGTGCTTTGAAAAATGATGGAAATACTTCAGAAGTTGCCCTGAGATCGAATGAAGGTTTAAAACGTTTTGCAGCTTACATTCAGGATATTGATGATGATTTAGTTCGTTTTGATATCCAAAAACTAACCGAAGACGTAAATGCAGGAATGTATTTCGACTCATCCATTCCCCAAGGTTACGGGGTGGGCAGTAGTGGTGCTTTGGTAGCTGCGATTTACGATAAATATGCGTTTGATAAAATTACGGTTCTTGAAAACTTAACCCGTGAAAAGCTGTTAAATTTAAAATCGATTTTTTCTGCTATGGAATCATTTTTTCATGGAAAATCATCGGGCTTAGATCCTTTAAATAGCTATTTAAGCATTCCTATTCTTATCAATTCAAAAGACAATATTGAGGCCACCGGAATCCCTGCACAGCAAAGCGAAGGCAAAGGTGCGGTGTTTTTAATCGATAGTGGCGTAATTGGTGAAACGGCTCCTATGGTGAGCCTATTTATGGAAAACATGAAACAGGAAGGGTTTAGGAATATGCTTAAAAACCAGTTTATTAAACGTACCGATGCTTGTGTTGATGATTTCTTAAAAGGTGATATTAAATCTTTATTTAAGAATACCAAACAGCTTTCAAAGATTGTATTGAATCACTTTAAACCCATGATTCCAAAGCAATTCCATGAGCTTTGGCAAAAAGGCATTGATACTAACGCTTACTATTTGAAGTTGTGTGGGTCTGGCGGTGGGGGCTATATTTTAGGTTTTACTGAAGATTTTCAAAAAGCCAAGCAAGAACTTGGTTCACACAAATTAGAGGTTGTTTACAACTTCTAAGATTTTGCTTTTTCCTAGATTTGCTTTATAAGCAATCACCAAAATAACTTTTTATGCTAAGTCGTAGGCAGAAATACATTCTACTCAAGTTTTTTAGTATGTTTTCTGTAGTGAGAGGCTATAATATATTGGTTATAGTAGTTGCTCAATATTTGGCATCTATTTACATTATGGCACACGACCTGCCATTAAAACAAGTGATTTTTGATGTTAATTTACTTATGCTTGTGTTATCATCGGCCGCAACAATAGCAGGTGGCTACATTATCAATAATTTTTACGATTCTGAAAAAGACCTTATAAACAGGCCTATAAAAAGTAGATTAGATAGACTTGTAAGTCAAAACACCAAGCTTTCATTTTACTTTGTATTAAATTTTATTGCGGTGGTTATGGCCAGTTATGTGTCGTTTAATGCTGTAATTTTCTTTGCTTTTTACATTTTTGGGATTTGGTTTTATTCACATAAACTAAAGAAAAGGCCATTTATTGGTAATTTAACCTCTGCTATACTTACTATTACGCCGTTTTTTGCCATTTTTATGTATTACAAAAATTTCGAAACCGTCATTTTTGTACACGCCATGTTTTTGTTTTTGCTTATCTCAATGCGAGAGCTCACAAAAGATTTAGAAAACATAACGGGCGATTTAGCCCAGGGTTATAAAACGATACCAGTAGTTTATGGGGATAAGGCTTCAAAAATCATGCTTAGTATACTTGCGGTTTTAACGTTAATTCCAACATACCTGTTATTGTATCACTACGATATTGGCTATATGTACCTATATTTTTATTTAAGCCTGGCGTTGTTGCTCGTTTTTTTACTTATACTTTGGCATTCACGAACAAAAATGCATTATTTAATTCTTCATAATATTCTTAAATTTATTATTGTAGCTGGGGTTTTTTCTATTGTGTTAATTAAAGTTAGTGTGGTTTTAAACCACATTTAAAACCCTTTTAGTATTACTAGCTTTCATATCATAGCAATGCTTGGGCCTTATTCTTTCATTTTTATTAACTCATTAATCAAAAAAACGAACAATCATAATTTTAAGTATATCTTTGTATAAAATTTAATAGAATGAACAGACATCAAGGGGGTAAAGGAAAAGGAAAGCCATCAGGGCGTGGTAGTGGTAACAAACGGTTTACTAGTTATGCCAGAGGAAATGCGCCCGTAAAAAAATCGAATCCAAATCAGAAAAAATCAGGTAATCCTGATGAAATCAGATTGAATAAATATGTAGCCAATGCGGGTATTTGCTCACGCCGCGAGGCCGATGTACACATAGCCACTGGTTTAGTAACGGTAAATGGAAAAGTTATTACGGAAATGGGTTATAAAGTAAAGCTTGGCGACGATGTACGCTACGATGGTTCAAGAATAAACCCTGAAAAAGACACCTATGTATTGCTTAACAAACCGAAAGGGTTTGCGACTACAACTAGTGAAAGTAAAGGAAGAACGGTTATGGATTTGGTAGCCAATGCCACCAATGCCAATATAAAACCCATTGGTCGATTGGGACGCAACTCAAAAGGTTTGTTATTATTTACCAACGATGATTCGGTTGTTGAAAAATTCACCAATTCTAAAAATGGCGTGGCTCGTTTATTTCATATTGAACTCGATAAAAACTTAAAGTATGAAGATTTTAAGACCATTCAAAACGGTTTTAAAGTAGATGGAAAACTTATTGATGTTGAGGAAATAAGCTATATAGATGGTGCCAAAAAACGTGAGATTGGTGTGAAAATTAAAAACACCGGCAATACTATTATCCGTACTATTTTTGAACATTTTAACTACGATATTGTAAGTATCGATTGTGTAGCCATTGGACATTTAACCAAAAAGGATATTCCACGTGGCCATTGGAAACACTTAACCGAACAGGAACTTAATACTTTAAAGATGCTTTAAAATATTTTGTTTCAAGAAATGTGTCTTTTTTCAATTCGGTATTCTTTTTAGCATAAACTTACTTCTGTGTTAGCGATAGAAAAGGAAAGCCCAATGTAATGCTGTTGATATCGTGAGAAGTGAAGACTTGCAGTGGATAGCTCTACCCTTGTGGTAACGTACAAAACGCCCTTGTTGTTTTTTGAAGGAAATTCTAACAGAACTATAACGGTATAAACCTTAGCCGTTTGGATAAAATTTTTATTTTTGGAACAGTAATTGTAATTTCTTGATTGAAAAACAATAAATGTGGCACATAGAAGTTACACTATCTTAAGTTCCAAATACGATGAAAAAAACACTACTGATAATAATAACCTTTGTTTCGGCTCAAGTGCTTTTCGCACAGCAGGAATCTGCTTTTGGCGATGGCGAATGGTTTAAGTTTAGAATGAGCTATAGCAATTGGCTAAAAGCAGGTAACGCTACACTTACAGTAAAAGATGCGAAATTAAACGACAAAGATGTTTATCACGTAGTTGGTAAAGGTTGGACTACAGGAATGATTAAATGGTTTTTTAAAGTAAAAGACCGTTATGAAAGTTACTTCGATAAGGATTCTATAAGACCATATAAATTCATTAGGAATATTGATGAGGGCGGTTATACGAAAGATCTCGAGATTGAGTTTGACCATGAAAAAAATGAGGCCCACATAAACGACAAAAAACACAATACGAAAAAAGTTGTTGATACCAGACCGAATATACAAGACATGGTATCTACTTACTATTATTTACGTAATCATTTAAAAATTGATAACCTAAAAATAGGAGACGAGCTTCAAGTAGATATGTTTTTTGATGAAGAAAATTACGGCTTTAAATTGCAGTACCTGGGTGAAGAAACAATTGAAACTGATTTTGGACGCATTAAATCGTTAAAGTTTAGGCCCTATGTAATGGCCGGCCGCGTGTTTAAAGAGGAAGAAAGTTTGACATTATGGGTGTCTAAAGACAAAAATAAAATACCTTTACGTATCAAGGCCAATTTGGCTGTGGGCTCTTTAAGAGCAGATTTAGAAGCCTTTAAAGGGTTAAAGCATCCTTTTAGAATAATAGTTAACAACTAGCGCATTTTGAGCACCAACTTAAATAAAAAACTAAAGGAGAAATACGATGCTATCGACCAAGATGTCGAGGCACATTTAGAAGGATTGCTGCACAGCAAACCTATTAATTATTGGGATTATATCCAAACAGATGCCTTGCTGAATCTTCAGATACAACGAACAGATTTTCCTGATGAAAAGGTTTTCATCATGTACCATCAAATATCTGAGTTGCTGTTCAAAATGATTCTTAGTGAAATAGAGCAGTTGGCGAAGGCAGATGAAATAACGACAGAAGTATTTACCGATAAAATTATGCGCATTAGCAGATACTTTGATGTGCTAACCTCATCTTTCAGTATTATGAAAGATGGGATGGATGTTTGCCAATACAACAAATTCAGAACAACTTTAACTCCAGCGAGCGGTTTCCAAAGTGCACAATATAGAAAAATTGAGTTTGCATCTACCGAGCTTATCAATTTAATCGATAAGAGATTTCGAGACACTATAGATAGAAATTCATCCTACGAGCATGCTTTTGAGCATTTGTATTGGCAAGCAGCTGGTAAAGACTATAAAACAGGAAAAAAAACCTATACATTATCGGCTTTTGAAGAGCGATATAAAGAGGAATTTATTAGATTTACAAAATTTTATCAATTTAATAATTTGTGGATCAAGTTTAAGGCATTGCCCAAAGCTTCGCAAATCAATAAAGATTTGATAAAGGCCATGCGGCATTACGATTACACGGTAAATATAAAATGGGTGATGGCCCATTACCATACGGCAAACCATTATTTAAATATTGGGGGGCAAACCGCAGAAGCCACAGGAGGAAGTGAATGGGTAAAGTATATGCACCCAAAATACCAAAAAAGAATATTTTTTCCAGATTTATGGACAGAGAACGAGAAAGAAACTTGGGGAACAGATATTTAATCGCGTTACTAGCGATTGCAGCTTTTTTTATAAGTTGTAAAGAAGAGGAAGAAAAAGTCCTAGTTGAAAAACCAGAAAAAGTTGTTGAGGAAGTTAAAGAGATTATAGAATTTGGCTTTAAACTCAACGATTATATTGTTAAACGAGACACCGTCAAGGCTGGAGAAAGTTTTGGTGAAATTTTGGAGCGTAACAATATTGGATACCCTAAAATCTTCCATATCGCCGAAAAAACAAAGGAAATCTATAACATAGCAAGGTTCTTTCAAAGAGGAAAGCCTTATACCATTTTATGCGCTAAAGATTCTTTAGAGTCGCCTCAATCTTTTATTTATCAGCCATCAAAAGAAGAATATGTGGTAATAAATTTTAAAGATACTATTCATGCTTTTAAAGGCGTAAAACCTATTACCTATGTTGAAAAAACGGTAACGGGAGTTATCAATAGTAGTATTTCTGAAACCTTAGACGAGCAAGGGGTGAGTGCCGTTTTAACCAACAAATTAGCAGATGAAATTTATGCATGGACTATAGATTTTAGACGTCTTCAAAAAGGAGACCGCTTTAAGGTGATTTACACCGATAAATATATTGACGACAGTATTTATACAGGTGTACATGATGTTAAGGCAGCATACTTTGAACATAACAGCGAACCATTTTATGCTTTCAGATTTCAAACCGATAGTGTTAAAGGTATTGTAGATTATTTTAATGAAGAAGCCAAAAATTTACGTCGCGCTTTTTTAAAAGCGCCAGTAAAATTCAGCCGAATCTCGTCACGATATAATTTAAGGCGACGTATTGCGGTTTATGGTTATAAAGTGCGCCCACATAAAGGTACCGATTTTGCCGCGCCAATAGGTACACCTATTATGGCTACTGCAAATGGTACTGTAACCGAATCGAAAAGAAGAGGAGGTAACGGTAATTATGTAAAAATACGTCATAATGCCACTTACGAAACACAATACCTGCATATGAGCAGACGTAAATCTAAAGTAGGTGATTTTGTAAAGCAAGGTGATGTTATTGGCTGGGTGGGTATGACCGGCAACACAGGTGGTCCGCACGTTTGCTACCGTTTCTGGAAAAATGGCAGACAAGTCGATCCATTTAAGCAAAAATTGCCTGAAGCAAAGCCTATTTCAGATAGTTTAAAGGTAAAATATCTAGATTTTATAGAACCTATAAAGTATCAGCTAGATAATTTGTATTTTAAACCAGAAATAAAAGAAGAACAACCAGTTCAACCAACAATAACACAAGCAAATTCATAATATGGCACTACCAACTATCAACCCAACAAACACGGGAGCCTGGAAAAAGTTACAGGAGCATTTTGGAAATGTAAAAGGTCTTCACATGAAAGACTTATTTGCAAAAGATGCTAATCGTGCAAATAATTTCACCATTAAATGGGACGACTTCTATGTAGATTATTCTAAAAACAGAATTACGGAAGAAACCTTAAAACACTTATTGGAACTCGCTGACGAGGTGAAGTTAAAAGAAGCAATTAATAGTCAGTTTGCTGGAGAAACCATCAATAAAACTGAAGGAAGGTCGGTATTGCATACAGCACTTAGAGCACCTAAAACAGCCGATTTGAAAGTTGATGGTGTAAATGTTATGCCTGAGATTTATGAGGTTAAAGAAAAAATAAAAGCCTTTACCAATGAAGTCGTAAACGGTGAGCGAAAAGGGCACACTGGCAAATCATTCACCGATGTGGTTAATATTGGAATTGGTGGTTCAGATTTAGGTCCAGCCATGGTGGTTGATTCCTTACAGTTTTACAAAAACCATTTAACAACACACTTTGTGAGTAATGTTGATGGTGATCATGTAAATGAAGTTATAAAAAAATTAAACCCAGAAACCACTCTATTTGTAATCGTTTCAAAAACGTTTACCACTCAGGAAACACTTTCAAATGCCAATACCATCAAAGAATGGTTTTTAAAATCGGCTTCGGAAGATGCAATTGCGAAACATTTTGTGGCGGTATCGACTAACATTAAAAATGTGAAAGCTTTTGGTATTGACGAAAACAACATTTTTCCGATGTGGGATTGGGTTGGCGGTCGTTTTTCTCTTTGGAGTGCTGTAGGTTTGAGTATCAGTTTAGCTGTTGGGTACGATAATTTTGATAGCCTGTTAACGGGTGCGCACCAAATGGATGAGCACTTTAAAAATGAAGATTTCAATTCTAATATACCAGTAATTTTAGCTCTGATAAGTGTATGGTACAATAACTTTTTTGAAGCTGAAAGTGAAGCCATTATTCCGTATTCTCAGTATTTAAATCAGTTTGCAACCTATTTGCAACAGGGCATTATGGAAAGTAACGGTAAGAGTGTAGACCGAAACGGAAAACCAATATACTACCAAACAGGTACAATAATTTGGGGTGAACCAGGTACAAATGCACAACACGCCTTTTTCCAGTTGATACATCAAGGTACAAAATTAATTCCAGCCGATTTTATTGGATTTGCAGAGGCGTTGCATGGCAACCAAGATCATCAAGATAAATTGATGTCTAACTTTTTGGCTCAAACGGAAGCGTTGTTGAATGGTAAGACCGAACAGCAAGTCATTGCTGAAAGCACGCAATCCAATGTCATTGCATTCAAGGTGTTTCAGGGCAATAAACCTACAAACACCATTTTCATTAACAAACTAACACCAGAAAGTTTAGGAAAGTTAATAGCGATGTACGAGCATAAAATATTTGTACAAGGTATAATTTGGAATATTTTTAGTTACGATCAATTTGGAGTAGAATTAGGAAAGCAGTTGGCCAACAAAATTTTACAGGAATTTAACAATAGCGCAACCAATAGCCATGATTCTTCAACTACAAATTTGTTGAATTATTATAAAGGGAAACGATAGAATTTGTTTAAAAATCTGTGTCGATTCTTTTAGGACTAGACAAATTGTTAAATATGTAACAACAAATAAATTTAGAAATTCATGTACGAAACCGTAAAAGCACTTCATTCCTATTGGGCCTATTTGGTATTATTGGTTCTAATAATTGCAACGCTTAATGCTATTGTTAAAACCTTTGGAGATAAAGAGTACGAAGCCAACGATTTTAGAAAATCGCTGTTCACTTTAATCGTATCACATATTCAATTACTCATTGGTCTGGTACTTTATTTTGTTTCGCCAAGATTAAAATTGTTTAGCGAACTAGGTATGGGTGAAATCATGAAAGATTCTTTAAATAGATTGTATTTGGTTGAGCACCCTATCATAAATATTTTGGCTGTGGCATTAATTACCATTGGCTATTCTAAACATAAAAAGAAACTCACATCAAAAGTTAAGCTTAAAACCATTGCGATTTTTTACAGCATTGCCCTAATTTTGTTTTTATCAAGAATCCCTTGGGGTGCTTGGATAGGGTAGTTAATCAACTTCCTTAATGAGATAAACATAGACAGGGAAATGGTCGCTATAACCATTGCTAAATGCGCCATTGCTCCAGCTTCTATAAGGGTAGCCTTTGTAACGCCCCTTGTTGTGGATTAAATAATTCTTGTTAAAGATGCCAGCCTTGTAAAACATAAAAGACAAAAAATCTTTTTTCAAGAAAGGCTTTGAAAGCATAATTTGATCAAATAAACTCCAATTATCACGGTATGCTGTAGTACCCAAGCCATTTTTGTAAAAATCAATAAAGGGATTGTAAATACCTTTAAGTCCTACTTTTTTTGGCTTGTTTTTGGCCTTTAAGATGTTTGTTACGCTTTTATTGTTGGGGTTGTCGTTTAAGTCGCCCATCGTAATAATTTTAGCATAGGGGTCTATTACTTGTAACGAATCCATTAAATATTTGTTAAGTTTAGCTGCGGCAATACGTTTGGGTTGACTCCTAGACTCGCCACCCCGTCTAGAGGGCCAATGATTAACAATAATATGAATCAATTCACCTTCAAGTGTTCCGCTTACCAAAAGTTGATCACGGGTATAAACGCGTTTCTGACTTTGGTCGTCGTAAATTTTAAGTTCGTGATTACTCGTGTTTATAGGCATAAATGCCTTTTTTTGATATAACAAGGCGACATCAATGCCTCGGGCATCTGGTGCGTCAAAATGAACGATACCATAATCTTTATCAACTAATGTCGAATCGTTAACCAAATCATCCAAAACATTTTTATTTTCAATTTCGCAAACACCTATAATGCTGGGTGGGTTATGAGTTACATCGCTACCAATGTCCGCAATTACCCGAGCCATATTACTTATTTTCTGTTTATACGCATCTTGCCTATTGGTTTTTAGCTCCATTATGGGGCTGTATTCGTCTAACTTTTGGGGATTGTTTATGGTGTCAAATAAATTTTCAAGATTGTAAAATGCCACGGTATGGATTTTAAATGTCTTTTCTTGGGCGTTAGCAATCATTCCAAAGTAAAGGAACACTAAAAAGCTATATTTTGATATTTTCATTATTATGCAGTACTTATTAGTTTTAAAGTATTGTACAAAACCTAAGACAAATTTACGTGTTTCTTATAAATGTTGTAAATTTCTACACAATAAGTTGCTTTTTTAACTAATTTTGTATAAAATTTACTATGAATAAGGTATTGCTTTTTTTTCTTTTTAGTGTGTATTCTAGTGCTTCTTTTTCGCAAGAAACGCTCATAAGAGGAAGTATTAAAGATGCTCTTTCATATGATGCTCTCCAAGATGTTACGGTAACCATCGAAGAAACAAATCAATACGTTTTGACCAATGTTTTGGGTGAATTTGTGTTTGATAAGGATGTGCCTTTGGGTGAACAGGTTTTAAGAATTACTAAAACGGGGTATCTAACCAATCGCTATCCCATTATAGTTAATGAAGGCGAAACGGTTGATATCTCTGATATGATTTTAGAGCATAACACTGCTTATGCAGCCGATTTATTTACCATAACCTTATCTGATGACGAACTTAACGACGATACCAGTGGTGCCGATAATATTTCAGGGCTATTGGCGTCTTCGCTCGATGTTTTCCAAAGAACGGCCGCATTTGAGTTTAGTTCATCCTTCTTCCGAATGCGTGGGCTCGATTCCAACAACGGTACTGTTTTAATTAATGGTATCGAAATGAACAAAACCTTTAACGGCAGACCACAATGGAGTAATTGGGGCGGTATAAACGATGTATTGCGAAACCAAGAGCTGTCGTTGGGATTAACACCCTCTAGTTACGCATTTGGAGGGGTTTTGGGAACAACCAATATGAATGTAAGAGCAACACAGGCACGTCCCGGTGGCCGCATAACCTATTCGTCATCAAACCGGAGTTATACCAATAGACTTATGGCCACTTACGCCTCTGGATTATTAAAAAATAACTGGGCATACACGGTTTCCTTCGGAAGGCGTTGGGGAAATGAAGGCTACCAAGATGCAACATTATATAGTGCCAACTCGTTTTTCACTTCAATAGAAAAGAAATTTAATGAGAAACACAGTTTGAATTTAACGGCTATTTACACACCAAACCGACGAGGTAAATCGTCACCCAACACGCAAGAAGTTTACAATTTAAAGGATATAAAGTACAACGGATATTGGGGTTGGCAGGATGGTGAAAAGCGAAATTCCCGAATTAAAGAAATCAATGAGCCCATTGTAATTCTCAACCATTATTGGGATATAAACAGCAAAACTTCTTTAAATACTAATGTGTCTTATCAATTTGGAAAAATGGGAAATAGTCGATTGGATTATAATGGCACCGATTTAATTGACGGTTTTCCACAAGGTGGTGGGGCTAACCCAAGCCCGTCGTATTATCAGAAACTTCCCAGTTATTTTGAGCGTAATTTTCCTGAAGATTTGCAGTTTGCCTATGGCGCGCTAAAAACCTTTCAAAATGATGGTCAAATTAATTGGAGGAGTATGTACGAAGCAAACATTATAAATGCCCAAAATGGGGGCAATGCTATTTATGCACTTTACGAGGACCGAGTGGACGATAACCAACTTACGGTCAATTCTATTTTAAGAAAAGAAATTAACGGCCACATTATTTTCAATACAGGTGTGAATTATAAAAACTTAAAATCTACAAACTTTGCGGAGGTTATAGACCTTATGGGAGCCTCAACTTATTTGGATATTGATGGTTTTGCTACTGAGATTAATGAAGCACAAAGCGATTTGCTCAATCCCAATCGATTGGTTTCGGTAGGCGATGCCTTTAAATACCATTACAACATATTTGCAAACGAAATTAGTGCTTTTGCACAAGCTCAATTCAGCTATAAAAAAATTGACTTTTACGTTGCGGGAAGTTTGAAAAATACCCAATACCAGCGTGAGGGTATTTACCAAAACGGAGGCTTTCCAGATAATTCCCTTGGCAAGGGTGAAAAATTAAACTTTATGGGCTTTGGCGGTAAAGGTGGTTTTACCTATAAATTATCAGGAAAACATGTTTTTAATCTCAATGCGGGTTATCTTTCCAGACCGCCATCCATTCAAAATACCTTTTCAAACTCTAGGGAAAACCATAATGTGACTCCTAATATTTCCGAAGAAAAAATAACTTCTACCGATGCGAGTTATGTTTTTCGGTCTCCAATAGTTAAAGCCAAGCTCACGGGGTATTTTACAAAAATGACTGATGCCAATGAAATATCATTTTATTTCGCCGATGGTATTGGTGGTGATAATGCCGTTTTTGTCCAAGAAATTCTGCAAGGTATTGACAAAAAACATTTTGGAGCAGAGCTTGGGGTAGAAGCCCAGGTTACGTCCACCATAAAACTTAAAGGTGCTGCTGCCGTTGGACAATTTACTTATGGTAATAACCCGAATTTGTATTTATCAACAGAACCTGATGACGAATCGGTAGCAGCTGGTTTTGTTGACGGCTTTAAAGATTTCGGTAAATCAAACTTAAAAAATTACAGATTGGCTTCGGGTCCACAAAATGCCTATTCGGTGGGCTTTGAATACCGCGACCCCGATTATTGGTGGTTCGGCGCTACTGCCAATTTTTTCAGCAATACATATATTGATGTGAGCCCATTAACGCGTTCTTCAAATTTTAATACTGATTTTGATGGAAACGTGTTTAATGATTACGACGAAGAATTGGCTAAAGAACTTTTAAAACAAGAGCGTTTCGATGATTATATGGTTGTAAATCTTGTTGGTGGAAAATCTTGGAAAATTGGCCAATATTACGTGGGCTTGTTCGCAAGTATCAACAACCTTTTAAATGAAATTTACAAAACGGGAGGTTTTGAACAGGGAAGAAATGCGAATTACCGTGAACTGCGAGACGATAAAGCGTTGTCAACACCCGTTTTCGGACCAAAATACTGGTATGGCCGTGGAACCACTTATTTTTTAAATTTAAACTTTAGGTTCTAACCAATAATGGGCATTTGGCATAATAACAAATAACGGGTTGTAAATGGTAATAAAAAAGGTTTTGTCAACCTGAACTTGTTTCAGGTTCTCATAAAGTTTTTGATTGTAGAATGATGAGATTCCGAAGTAAATTCGGAATGACAAACAAGAGCAATGATTATGAGTAATGCGTATTCAAAAAAAATAAATAGATGAAGAATGTAAGATCAATTTTCGGGTTTTTAATGGTGCTGCCTCTTTTGGCTTCCTGTGTTCAGGATGACGATTTTAGCACACCAGATATTTCAATTACCGAGCCTGAAATCCCACAAGAACAAATCACCACTTTTAAGGCTATTAAAGCCTTGTACGAGCAAGCTGTAAATAATGGAAACAGTACTGCAATGATTGATGATGAAACCGATTTGTACATTGAAGGTTATGTGGTGTCCTCCGATAAATCAGGAAACTTTTTTGAGGAACTCATCGTTCAAAACAAAACGGACGATAGCAATCCTGATAATGACCCGAGGATTGGGTTTCGTATAAGCATCAATGTCAGCAGCTTGTCGGACACCTATCAATTTGGGCAAAAAGTTTATGTGAAAATGAGCGGATTGACTATTGGTGAAGAAAATGGTGTTATAAACATTGGTAAAGGTGATGGCGTAAACGTGAAGCAAATTCAGGCTGCCGAATATAAAGATATTGTTTTAAGAAGTAACGAAATAGCCACCATTATCCCAAAAACCGTTGGGTTGGCCGATTTATCCGATTGGGACCAAAATACTTTAATAAAATTGGACAATGTGCAACTCAACCGTTTTGAGTTGGGAGCCAGTTATGCCAGCGAATCTTTTGATGAATTTGATGGTTTCCGTCTGCTGGAAAGTTGCGAATCGGGAATTTCCATTATGATGCAAACTAGCACATTCGCCGATTTTAAATCCTTGATAGTGCCCCAAGGGCAAGGCAGCGTAACGGGTATTTTTAGTCGCGATTTTGGCGACGATTTTAATGTGTTTATATTAAATAGTTCTGCCGACGTTAATTTTGAAAACAACCAACGCTGCGACCCCATGGAACTGTCATGCGGTATAGCTTCAAAGCTAGGAACGGGTAATTTATTATATGAAGACTTCGAGCCGCAAAGAAACAATAGGCCCATTGAAATTGATGGCTGGACCAATTATATGGAAGCAGGAACCGAGGCTTGGGAAGGCTATTCATCAACATCATCAAATGGCTCGTTAGGTCGTTCGGCACGGTTTCAATCGGCTAGTTCTGGAGATGTGAGCAACATAGGTTGGCTCATAACGCCAGCCATTAATTTAGATGCTCAAGATGGGGAAACCTTACGTTTTAAAACTTCGAACAGTTTGGCTGATAGCAGTTACATGGAAGTTCTTTATTCGCTCGATTGGGATGGTACCGAAGCAGGTGTAACCTTAGCTACTTGGGGCATTCTTACTGATGCCTATGTGGTGAAGGATACTGACTCTTTTGCTCCTTGGTTTAACTCTGGAACTGTAGATTTATCTTGCGTATCAGGAACAATACATATCGCATTTAAATATACAGGTAGCGGATTTGATAATTTTGATGGGGTTTATGAATTGGACGAAATTAGGGTTGACTATATAGAATAGTTTTCTAAATGCTATATTTACCAAAAAACTGAATGACAACCTTCGATGCCCTTTTCTTCAATGTTTTTCAACATTACAAAACCAAAAAAATCAAAAGCGCCAGCGGCATTGCGGTATTTTACATAAGCTTTTTGCAGTGTAGTTTACTACTGGTATTGGGCGTATTTTTTACTGGTTTTTTTAGAAGTATGCATGTAGCCGTGATGTCGGCAGGCAAAGCATGGACGCTATTTGGTTTAGTGGTTGTTTCTATCTATTTTAAAAATTGGATGAAGTATGGCGGTAGAAAACGTAAAGTTTTAAACGCCAACATGCTTAAAAACAAAAAGTTGAATTACAGTATAGGACTGCTTTGGTTTTTGCCAATGGCTATTTTAGGTTTGGCTTTTGTGTTGCTTCAAGCGGTTTGACGTCATTTATGACGTCACCCTGAACTCGATTCAGGGTCTCACCAAGCGACTATTTTTTCCATCATTCTGAGTGATAGTCTTTGAATCTTTTAATTTTTTGTCTTAATCGAGAGATGCTCACGGTTGTGCCTCCCTCACCATGACGTGTCCATTTATATTTCAGGTTTTATTATAGCCTTGTCATTCTGAGGAGTGACGCTAGGAGCGACGTGAGAATCAGTTTGTTTGGAGTTGGAATTAAAATTGTTACACTTCGATTTAGTTTATCTTGAGCGTAGCCAAAAGGCTCAGAGCAGGCTACTTCATTCGCAACGATGCTACTTTTTAAAAATAGCATACACAGGAAAATGGTCGCTATAACCACCTCTGTATTTTGGACCAACGTAGGTTCTAAAAGGTTTTCCTTTATACTTCCCTTTAAAGAGTTTTAAAAATTCGGTATCAAAAATCTCGGCTTTATCAAAACTTAAGGTATCAGGCGTCGCCTCAAAAAAATTCGTAGAAAAGATAATCTGGTCGAAGAGGTTCCACCTAAATTGGTGTGAGGTTGTTCCTCTGGTATAGGTATGCAGTACTTCCATGGGGTTGTACAAATCTTGGTTATTAACCATTCGTTTTATACTGTTGCTCGATGGGTCGTCGTTAAAATCGCCAATCACCACAATTTTTGCATTCGTGTCATCTGTTTTTAATTTGTCAATAATTGATATTACCCTATCGGCGGCGGCAAAACGTTTATGCTCAGTTTCCTTGGCACCTTCACGTCTTGAGGACCAATGGTTTACAATCATATGTATTTTTTCGCCATCGAGCAATCCCGAAACCAACAAAATATCACGTGTGTAATCGGGTTCGCCATCGTCATCAACCAAAGGCACGCTGAAAGCTTCGGAATGTAAAACTTCAAAGGCGTACATATCGTAGATTAAGGCTGTATCAATGCCACGTTCATCTGGGGAATTATAATGTACGTAGCCATAATTGAGTTCTTCCAGATGTTTGGAGCTTATCAAATCTTCAATAACCTTCGCGTTTTCAACTTCTGCCAGACCAACGATGGCTGGGTGTTTCCCTGTTTCTTGTCTGCCAATATTTGAAATGGCAAATCCCAATTTCCGTAACTTATTGTCATAGCGTTTTGGAGTCCATTTTTTTTTTGAAGTCGGCAAAAAATCGTTATCACCTGTTGTTTTGGTGTCGTCTTTAGTATCAAACAAGTTTTCAAGATTATAAAACCCTATGGTTTGTAAATCTTTCCGAACAGGGATATCTTCTAAGTTTTCAATCATAAATCAAAAATAGGCTTAAAAATATAAAAAAGAAAATGCTTGTAATTGCGTAACTTTGCAGGGATTTTACAATTAAATGATATGGGCTTAGAAAAAGCTGTTTTAATAGGAATTATTACCAAGGATCAAGATGAGGAAAAATCTAAAGAATATTTGGATGAACTCGAGTTTTTAACCTATACGGCGGGTGGCGATGCGATAAAGCGTTTTACCCAAAAAATGGATATGCCCAACCCGAAAACCTTTATTGGTACAGGGAAAATGGAAGATGTACGCCATTTTATAAAAGAAAACGATATTGACACTGCTATTTTTGATGATGAACTTTCGGCCGCACAAGAACGTAATATTAGTAAAATATTGGATGTTAAGGTATTGGATAGAACCAATTTGATATTGGATATTTTTGCCCAACGCGCCCAAACCAGTTATGCCCGCACGCAAGTGGAATTAGCCCAATGCGAATATTTACTACCAAGATTACGAGGTATGTGGACCCACCTTGAGCGCCAAAAGGGGGGTATTGGGATGCGCGGACCCGGTGAAACGGAAATAGAAACCGATAGACGTATAGTGCGCGATAAAATTGCACTTTTAAAAAAACGTATTGAAACCATCGACAAACAAATGGCCGTGCAACGCGGTAACCGAGGTAAAATGGTGCGTGTGGCACTAGTTGGTTACACCAATGTTGGTAAATCTACCTTAATGAATACGATAAGTAAAAGTGAGGTGTTCGCCGAAAATAAGCTGTTTGCTACTTTAGATACTACCGTTAGGAAAGTGGTGATACAAAATTTACCGTTTTTGTTAAGCGATACGGTAGGATTCATCAGAAAACTGCCTACCCAGTTGGTTGAAAGTTTTAAAAGTACTCTTGATGAGGTTCGCGAGGCCGATTTGCTATTGCACGTGGTTGATATTTCGCATCCTAATTTTGAGGAGCATATCGATTCGGTAAATAAAATTCTAGGTGAAATTGATAGCAACGATAAGCCAACCATTATGGTGTTCAATAAAATTGATGCTTACGAACCCGAACCTTTTGAGGAAGACGATTTGGAAACCGAACGCACCGAAAAACACTACACGCTTACCGAGTGGAAAAAAACCTGGATGAACAAGGTAGGAGACAATGCTTTGTTTATTTCTGCGTTAAATAAGGAGAATTTAGAAGACTTTAAAAAACGGGTTTATGATGAGGTGAGAGAAATTCATATTACCCGTTTTCCATACAATCACTTTCTTTATCCCGATTACGATGAGGAAAGTTAAAGAAAACTGCTATAGTTTATATGAAATGGGTTTCAAAACTGCTCAAAAATAAATGGATTAGATGGAGTTTGATGGCTGGAACTGCCGTGGTTACTTTTTTTATTGTGCTTTACTTCAGCATTTATTGGGGTGCTTTCGGTAAGCTGCCCACCAAAGAAGAACTTAGTTCCATCAAGCAGGAAGAATCTACCCAAGTATTAGATAGGAACGCAAAACTTATTGGTAAATATTATATTTACGATAGGCAACCTTTAGAGTTCAACGATTTTCCCCAACATCTTATTGATGCATTAGTAGCTACCGAAGACATTCGGTTTTATGAGCATGATGGTGTCGATAATGTGAGTCTGGCGCGGGTATTTATAAAGACTATTCTTTTGAGGGATAGGTCAGCAGGTGGCGGAAGTACGATTACGTTGCAATTAGCTAAAAACTTGTTCGGGCGGAAAGATTATGTGGTTTTCACTATGCTTATAAACAAGTTTAAGGAGGCCATCATCGCTAAGCGTATTGAGGATATTTATTCCAAAAACGATATTTTAACCCTGTATTTTAATACGGTACCGTTTTCCGATAACACTTACGGTATTGAAAGTGCGTCGCAAAAATTTTTTAATAAAACCACTTCAGAATTAAGCATTTCTGAAGCCGCTACATTGGTTGGTACACTAAAAGCCAATCATTATTTTAATCCTCGGTTGAATGTGGAGCGCAGTCAAGAACGACGCAATGTGGTGCTTAATCAAATGTTTAAATACGATTATATATCAAAAGATTCTTTGGAAACCTTTCAGAATAAAAAACTCGAATTAAACTATCGGTCGTTCAATCACGATTTGGGTATAGCGCCCTATTTTAGGGAACAGGTAAAACAAGAATTAGCCACTATTTTAGACTCCATAAAAAAGCCAGACGGAGAAGCGTACGATTTATATAAAGATGGGTTAATCGTACATACCACACTAGATTACGATATGCAAACCTTGGCGGAAGACTCCATGAAAGAACATTTGGCAAAGCTGCAAGCCAAATTTGAAGTGTCCTACGGAAATAGTGCCCCATGGAAAACCAACAAACGCCTTATTGAAGCCGCAGTGAAAAACCTGCCTGTTTATAAAACCTTGAAGGACAAGGGATTTTCAGAAGAGAAAATCCAAGATTCATTAGCTAAAAAACGACCTGTTGAGCTGTTCGGTTGGACAGGCGATACTATAAAAACCATTTCGGTAAAAGACAGTTTACAACATTATCTCAAGTTTTTAAATACCGGTATGCTGGCTATTGATCCACAAACAGGTGCTATACGAACCTATATTGGCGGCATCGATTACCGCTTTTTTAAATACGATCATGTATCGCAAAGCGAAAGACAAGTGGGCTCTACGTTTAAACCCTTTGTTTATACCGCAGCTATTGATGGTGGGATGAAACCTTGTACTTACTTTTCGTTAGCAGAAGTCACTTATACCAATTATGACGACTGGACGCCCACCAACTCGGGAAGCAAAGAAGAAGACCCAAATATTAATTACACTTTAGAAAAAGCACTGAGCCATTCCGTAAATACCATTGCCGTAAAAGTGTTGGATAAAGTAGGCATCGATAAGGTGCATGAGCAAGTTAAAAAACTGGGTATTGAAAAAGATTTGCCCAATGAACCCTCATTAGCTTTGGGTGTTGCCGAAATCAATCTTAAAAACTTAACAGGTGCTTATGCCAGTTATGTAAACAATTCCAAATCCGTTAAGACCTACAGTATCACCAAAATTGAGGATAAACATGGCAAAGTGATTGCCGAATTTAAGCCTGAAATAAACCCAATCCAAGCCTATAGCGACTACACCCGGGAAGTGCTATTGGAAATCTTGAAAGCAACCGTAAACACTGGTACGGCTTCGCGCTTGCGAAGTACCTACGGCTTAAAAAACGACATCGCAGGAAAAACGGGCACGACACAAAACAATAAAGATGGTTGGTTTGTGGGTCTAACCCCCAATTTGGTAACCGTAACTTGGGTGGGCAACGATAACCACAGTATTGGTTTTAAAACCACGGGATTGGGGCAGGGCGCCAACTCGGCATTGCCCATTTTTGCCAAGTTTTACCAAAAACTGAATGCGGATAGTAACTTTAACGCCATAACAAAGGCACAATTTGAAAAACCATCAAACGACGTTTTAGAAGATTTAGATTGCGAACCCGAAAAGCGTGATGGCTTTTTTAAACGCTTGTTTGGGAGGAAGAAGAAACGGAAGTTTGAGTAAGTTAGAAACCAATATGTTTTTTTTAAAACAAAAAACGCCCCCTGCAATCAGGAAACGTTTTTCAGAGTTAGCCATTCTAATGGATAATTAGAATTTATACGATATACCTACGGTGTAATAGGTTTGTAATTTGTTATCTACGTTATCAAAAGTTGGTTCGGTTTGAGCAGGAACTGCCATAGGATCAAACTGACCTAAGGCGTAATTTAAAGCTTCTTGCTTGTTGCTACGTAAACCAAAATCGAAACCAACACCAATCATTTTCCAAAGCGTGTAGCTAAACGAGTTGGTCCACGTCCAGTTTGAGTAGTCGCTGCTTTTGTAACTTTGAAACATAGACAGATTTGTTTTAAACTTTATGGCCCCAATTTCTCTGGTGTAATCAGCTAATATTTTTGCTCCTAAAGACGATTCGAAAACCGTATCGCCACTACTAAAAACAAAATTATAGTTTAATGGATGAATCACCACAATCAGGTTTTCAATGGGCGTCCAAGTGGCACCAACACCTAAATCTAAATAACCTGGGTCGTTAAAGTTATCCAGCAAGGTAGTTCGGTATTCCATCAAACCAGAAACAGCCAAGGTTTTGGTTATGTTTCTACCGTATAAAGATGATAAATTGAATACATCGGTTGTAGGGCTAAAACTATCATCATCATTGGGGTCGTCTCTATCATCTAATTTAACCCAATTTAAATTAGAGGTTAATGTGTTTCTCCAAAAATATTTTTCTTGAATTAAATTGGCATAACCATTAAATGTAATTCCAAAATTACCTGAAGAGTTATTTGGTTTTCCTTGAGCATACCAGTTATTAAAGTTTGAAATACTACCTCCAACAATACCAAAGGCTCCTATTCTCCAGCCAGGTATAGCATCCATTTCTTTTTGTATTTCTTTTATTCTGTCTTTAATGGTGCTTATAGAATCTTCTTTAACTTTTTTTTGGGCTTTAAGTTCTTCCATGGTTTGGGCCTTTACCGAAACCATTCCGATAAGACATACAAGTAATAATAACGTTCTTTTCATATTAATTGTTTAAGGTTTTTATAAATCTGTGGTTATGGCTTAAGACCCATTATTGGGAATTAAGTCACAAAAGTAATAAGAAATTATTTCTTTTTGTAAAGCGGCACAGAAGAGCATGCCTCACCATACATTATAGATTTTGCAATGGGTTTTAATTTGTTGGCTAACATGATGTAGGCGTTCTGAGGTACGGGTTTTTTGGAGCAGCCTTTTATAATAAGTGGTTTACCCTCAAAATCTGAAACATCCAAATTATGGATAACATCTTGGTAAATGGAAGTTTCCAGTTGCTCAAGATTACCTATAACCACCTTCGCAGTGTAGGGCTCTAAATGAATACTAATGAGCATATAAGCCCAGCCTGGAATAATGGCATCAGAACTGCAGGTCAGTGCCACATAACTATTTTGGTATTGTTCCCAATTATGTTCGCTAACCTGGTTCCTAAAATCTTTTTCACGCAAAACAAAACCTTCAAATAGCCAATCTTTTACATCGAAAAGCACCCGCTGTCCTTTAGGATAATAATCCTCGAGGTTTACTGTAACCAATTTACTGTTCGCAACGCGGTTGATGATTTCGTCTGCCATATTTATATAATGGTTTAATTATAGAAAATCTTCACGAATTGGATTGAAGCTGTCAATTAAACGCACATTTTCGGTTAGGGTTTGTACCGAATGGTTTAGGTTAGATGCTATTTTGAACACATCACCTTCGTTTAAAAGGTATTCTCGATCTTCAACAAATAACTTTAACGAACCACTGGCCACGTAAGTAATTTGCTCGTGTGGGTGATTGTGCGGCGGATCAGGTTGTTCCATTGGGCCGTTGGTAAAATCGATTACTGTAACCATTAAATCATTTAAATGAACCACTTTGCGGTTTAAGTTGGGGTTTAAGGCTTCAAACCCTTCGCTATGTTTGATGACTTCTTTTGACATGATAATATTATTTAGTTTTTGTTGTTACAGCATTCCTAGTTCCAATTTGGCTTCTTCGCTCATTAACTCTTGTGTCCATGGCGGATCAAAAGTAATTTCAACCTCGGCACTGTTTACAGCATCCAAAGATTTTACTTTTTCTTCTACCTCAAGAGGTAATGTTTCGGCCACTGGACAATTGGGGGTTGTAAGTGTCATTAAGATTTTTACATCGTAATCTTCATTAACAAATACATCGTAAATTAATCCTAATTCATAAATATCTACTGGGATTTCTGGATCGTAAATGGTTTTTAAAACGTTTACAATTTTCTCTCCTAATTCTGCGGTGTCTATGGTTGTTTCGCTCATCTCTATAATGTTTATGCGTTTATTTGTTATGCGTTTATTTGTTACTAATGATTAACAGTTAAACGACTAAACAAATCAACTTACTTAAGTTGTGTTTGGTATGCAATGGCATACATTTTTAATTGCTTTACCATACTTACTAAACCGTTGGCACGCGTTGGTGATAAATGTTCTTTTAGTCCAATTTTATCAATAAAATCAGTTTCGGCATGAATAATATCTTTAGGGCGTTGGTCTGAAAACACACGGATTAAAATAGCAATAATACCTTTGGTGATGATGGCATCACTATCGGCTGTAAACTCTATTTTATCGTCTTTCATTTCAGCATGTACCCAAACTTTGCTTTGGCAGCCTTTGATGATATTATTGTCGGTTTTATATTGGTCGTCAATTAGGGGTAAATCTTTCCCTAAATCAATCATATATTGGTAACGTTCTTCCCAATCTTCGAAAATGGAAAATTCGTCTATTATTTCATTTTGAATGTCTTCTATACTCACAATCAGTAATTTTATGCAAAAATACAACAAGTAAAATTGCTATTCAATGTTTTTGCAAATTGATAACATTTATTGAATTTTAATGGTAGATTAGATAAATGCCATAACGGTTAGTATATGAAGCTTAACGACTGAATGGGAGCTATGATTTCATTTACATTGTTGCAGCAGTTATTAGCATTTTTCGAATTTATTCTGAAAGGTTAAGTTGCCATGAAATGCCATATTTGTCTTCGCACCACCCGAATTTTTTACCAAAGCCGTAATCCCCTGAACCTGCGTAGTTGTCAAGAGGAACCATAATCTGGCCTCCTTTTCTTGAAAGTTCTTCAAATAATGTTTGTATCTCACTTTCAGAGTTGCATGCAACGAAAAGTGATACCCCAGGCGTAAATGACCAAGCGTGATTAAAATTACTTTCGGAAACCATGTACTCTTCACCATTCAATGTAAATACTCCATATTTGATAAGCTCCGGTGTTCCGCCATCCTCTCCCTCTCGGTATTTTGTTATGCTTTTAATTTCCGAATTTGGAAATATTGAAGTATAGAAATTTATAGCTTCTTCTGCCTTTCCGCATTGATTACCCACAAATGTTAGAAATGTTGTTGTTTTCATTTTTTCGAAATTTAGTTAAAATGATAATGCTTCGTTTCGAATTATTGTCAACGCTAAGATAGCATCATTTTCGCCTTTTTTACACCCTCAACCAAAGCATCGATTTCATCTTTGGTATTGTAGAATGCAAACGAAGCACGCACAGTACCCGGAATTCTATAGAAATCCATAATAGGTTGCGCGCAATGGTGGCCTGTACGAACGGCAATGCCCATTTTGTCTAAAATAGTACCAACGTCATAAGGGTGGATGCCTTCTAAATTAAATGAAATTACCGATGTTTTATGCTTTGATGTGCCGTATATTTTTAAGCCTTCAATACTTAAAAGTTTTTCGGTAGCATACTCAAGGAGTTCGTGTTCGTAGTTTGCTATATCGTCAAAGCCAATGTTGTTCATGTAATCGATGGCTGTGCCAAAAACAATACCTCCTGCAATGTTGGGGGTGCCTGCCTCGAATTTATGGGGTAATTCGGCGTAAGTGGTTTTTTCAAAAGTAACTTCGGCAATCATCTCGCCACCACCTTGGTATGGTGGTAATTTTTTAAGCCATTCTTCTTTTCCGTAAAGTATGCCAACTCCTGTAGGACCACACATTTTATGGGCCGAAGCCACGTAAAAATCAACATTCAATTTTTGAACATCTGGTTTTATATGCGGACAGGATTGCGCCCCGTCAATTAAAACAGCCGCACCAACCTTATGGGTTTTTTCAATGATATACTTTATGGGATTGATGGTGCCCAAAGCGTTTGATATATGATTGACAAAAACAAGTTTGGTTTTGCTAGAAAGAAGTTGGTCGAATTCGTCCATCAATAATTCGCCTTCTTCATTCATCGGGATGACTTTTAAAGTGGCTCCTGTACGTTCGCAAAGCATTTGCCAAGGCACAATATTACTGTGATGCTCTAAAGCTGAAACTATGACTTCATCTCCTTTTTCTAGGAATGACCCAAAACCGTTTGCAACTAGGTTTATTCCATGTGTAGTCCCCGATGTAAAAATAATTTCGTGGGTAAACTTAGCGTTGAAATGGGCTCTTATTTTTTCGCGCGATTGTTCGTATAAGTCTGTGGCTTCTTGACTTAAGGTGTGCACGCCACGGTGTATATTGGCGTTATAGTTTGAATAATAATCTACAATAGCATCAATAACCTGTTGTGGCGTTTGAGATGTAGCCGCGTTGTCAAAATACACTAAAGGTTTCCCGTTTACTTTGCGTGAAAGTATGGGGAAGTCTTTTCGGATATTGTGTACATTGAACATAGCGTTGTTGTTTAGCCCCGATAGAAGCGGCATCCTTTTTTGCCCTTAAAAGCAAAAAAGATATAGCGGATAGCGGGAAATAGCTTCAAAAATTTTTAAAGGTCGAACCCAATATTCACGCCCAATTTTTCGGCGATAATTTTGGTGATACGTTGTTTTAATTCTGGGATTTTAACCGAGCTTAATACGTTGTTGCTAAAAGCGTACATTAAAAGCCCTTTGGCTTCCTTTTCTGGAATACCTCTTGAGCGCATGTAAAACAGGGCGCTTTCGTCTAGCTGGCCAATGGTACAACCGTGAGAGCATTTTACATCATCAGCAAAAATTTCCAATTGCGGTTTAGTGTTTATTGTTGCTTTGTCGCTGATTAAAATATTGTTGTTAGCCTGAAACGCATTAGTTTTTTGGGCTTCTTTGTTAACAACCACTTTTCCATTAAAAACACCAGTTGAGTTTTCATCAAAAATACCTTTATAATCTTGGTGGCTTTCGCAGTTTGGCTCGATGTGGTGCACCAACGTGTTGTGGTCTACATGCTGTTTATTACCGATAATGGTTACGCCTTTTAAAGTAGAATCGATATGTTCGCCGTTTTGGAAAAAATTAAGGTTGTTGCGCGTTAATTTACCACCAAAGCTAAAGGTGTGAACAGAAACATGGCTTTGTTGTTTTTGGTTAATAAACGTGTTGTCTATTAGCGATGCGTTTTCGGCATCATTTTGGATTTTGTAATAATCTACAATGGCACGTTTGTTCCCAAAAATTTCGGTAACGCTATTGGTTAAAACAGCATTACTGGTTAAGCTTTGATGACGTTCGATGATTTGAACATACGAGTTCTCGTCAACTACGACCAAATTTCGTGGTTGAAGCATGGTAGCCGCTTCATTGCCTGTTGAAAAATGAATGATCTGAATTGGTTTTTCAACAACCTTGTTTTTAGGAATATGGATATATGCACCTTCTTGAGAAAAAGCAGTATTTAAAGACGATAGGCTATCTTTTGTGGCTATTTTATTGAAATAGTTTTTAATTACCAATTGGTATTTTGGCTTGGCTAGTGCAGCCGACATTAAACAAACATCTATGCCATCGTGCGTAGTTTGTGATAAATGTGATGAGTATTTGCCATCGATAAACACAATTTTATAACTGTCGATATCATGGATAAAATACTCTCTTACCTCACTGTATTCTAAAACTCTTTCGCATTTTGGGAATACGCTGTAATCTTCTTTTAATATTTTGTTTAAAGACGTATATTTCCAAGCTTCTTCTTTTTTTGATGGGAAGCCTTTTTCTTCAAATATTTTTATGGCGTCACTTCTAACATCGTGAACATAGGCGTCTACATCCACATTGTTTTCAAATGCCATAAATGATGATACTAATTTGTCTTTTAATTCCATGTTTTTCAGTTTTCAGTCCCGGTCTCAGTATTCAGATAATGGTTACTAAGTAAGAAACTGTTTACTATTTTTAAGGTTTTGAGTATTCAGTATGGAGTGAGCTACTGCAAACTGCGAAGTGAATACTGCAAACTTTTTTTACGCTTTTACACCTTCTTTAATCCAATCGTATCCTTTTTCCTCTAACTCATGAGCTAATTCTTTAGATCCGGATTTCACGATTTTCCCGTTGTGTAACACATGAACAAAATCTGGAACGATATAATCCAATAAACGTTGGTAGTGTGTAATAACCACGACGGCATTGTCTTTGCTTTTCAATTTATTAACCCCGTTGGCTACGATTCGAAGCGCATCAATATCCAATCCAGAATCGGTTTCGTCTAGAATAGCCAATTTAGGTTCTAACATAGCCATTTGGAAAATTTCGTTACGTTTTTTCTCGCCACCAGAAAACCCTTCGTTTAAAGAACGCGATAAAAATTTACGGTCAATTTCAAGCAGTTCTGATTTTTCACGGATAAGTTTTAGCATGTCTTTAGCTGGCATTTCCTCTAATCCTTTGGCCTTTCGAGTTTCGTTTATGGCCGTTTTCATAAAGTTAGTTACTGAAACACCTGGAATTTCAACTGGGTACTGAAATGATAAAAAGATGCCTTTGTGAGCACGCTCTTCGGCAGCCAATTCATCAATGTCTTCGCCTTCAAATTCAATGTTTCCCTCGGTAACTTCATACTCTTCCTTTCCTGCAACCACTGATGCCAATGTGCTTTTTCCTGAACCGTTTGGTCCCATAATGGCATGTACTTCTCCTGGCTTTACTTCAAGGTTGATACCTCTTAAGATGCTTTTATCGTCAACACCTGCGTGTAAATTGTTAATTTTTAACATACTACTCTTCTCCTAGTTTAATAACGTTACTATCTTTTTCTTTGGGTTTGTAAACATTTAAAATTTCTTTCACTTCAACTCTAAATGGCCAACCTTCTTCATTTTCTGGTTTTGCTGAAATTCTCCCTCTTATTTCAACAGGAACCATATCTGTATCTACAGATTTATATTGTTGCACTTGCTTGTCAAGTTTGTGCATGGTTTCGTCTATTACCACACCATAAATTTCGGCATGCGTCTGCAAAACGGCAGCATCGGCAAAATAAATAAAATCACCTTTTAGCAGGGTTAAACCGTCGTTTTGCTTTGCGGTTTTTTCTGAACTCTCAATAGAAATGGGTTCTTCGTGTTGTTCTGCTTTTTTATCATTTTTACAGCTTAAAAAGGCTGAAATACACAAAAGTAGACTAATTGTTTTTTTCATTTTAACTAGAACTAATTTATCCAACACTACCTTCTAAACTGATTTCCAATAATTTTTGAGCCTCAACGGCAAATTCCATTGGCAACTTATTCAAAACCTCCTTGCTAAAACCATTTACTATTAACGCAATAGCTTTTTCGGTATCGATACCACGTTGGTTACAGTAAAAAATTTGATCTTCACCAATTTTACTGGTTGTAGCCTCGTGTTCTATTTTAGCCGATTTATTTTTAGCTTCGATATACGGAAATGTATGTGCCCCGCATTCGTTACCCATCAACAAACTATCGCATTGTGAAAAGTTACGTGCGTTTTCAGCTCTGGAATTTATTTGAACCAATCCGCGATAACTATTTTGAGATTTTCCGGCAGAAATACCTTTTGAAATGATGGTCGATTTAGTGTTTTTTCCCAAATGAATCATTTTAGTTCCCGTATCAGCCTGTTGGTAATTATTGGTTACGGCAATAGAATAAAATTCCCCTACCGAATTATCACCTTTTAAAACACAACTTGGGTATTTCCATGTAATGGCAGAGCCGGTCTCAACCTGCGTCCATGAGATTTTTGCATTTTTCTCGCACAAACCACGTTTGGTTACAAAGTTGTAAACCCCACCTTTTCCTTCGGCATTTCCGGGATACCAGTTTTGTACTGTACTGTATTTTATTTCGGCATCATCTAAAGCAATCAATTCTACTACGGCCGCATGCAATTGGTTTTCGTCACGACTTGGTGCAGTACAGCCTTCAAGATAACTTACATAACTGCCTTCGTCGGCAATTACTAATGTTCTTTCAAATTGCCCGGTTCCCGCTTGGTTGATTCTAAAATAGGTTGATAATTCCATAGGGCATTTCACTCCTTTTGGTATGTAGCAGAATGAACCGTCACTAAACACAGCAGAATTTAAGGCGGCATAAAAGTTATCTGTTTGGGGAACAACGGTGCCCATGTATTTTTTTACGAGTTCCGGGTGCTCTTTTATAGCTTCAGAAATGCTCATAAATATAATGCCTTTTTCACCAAGTGTTTTTTTGAAAGTTGTTGCTACGGAAACGGAATCGACCACAACATCCATAGCTACGCCAGCGAGCTTTTTTTGCTCGTCTAACGATATACCTAGTTTACTGAAGGTTTCCAATAATTCAGGATCCACCTCATCCAAACTTTCATATTTCGGTTTTTTATTGGGTGCTGAATAGTACGAAATGGCCTGAAAATCTGGTTTTACATATTTGACATTGGCCCATTCGGGTTCTTCCATGCTTTGCCAAATACGAAAAGCCTCCAATCGCCATTCGGTCATCCATTCCGGCTCTTCCTTTTTTAAGGAAATAGCGCGCACAATATCTTCGTTTAAACCAATAGGAAACGTATCCGATTCAATATCGGTATAAAAACCGTATTCGTATTCCTTGGTTTTTAGTTCTTCGCGAAGATCATCTTCGGTATACTTCGACATAATTCTTCTTTAAATTTTATAGTGAAAATGATTCGCCACAACCGCATGTACGGTTGGCGTTGGGGTTGTTAAAAACGAAACCTGTTCCGTTTAGTCCCCCAGAATATTCCAAAGTGGTTCCAATGAGGTATAAAAAGCTTTTTTTATCTACAATAATTTTAACACCATTGTCTTCAAAAACTTTATCCCCTTCTTGTTGTTCCTTATCAAATTTCAAATCGTAAGATAATCCAGAACAACCGCCACTTTTTACCCCCACACGAACATAGTCGCTGGCAGCATTGAAGCCATCATCAGCCATAAGCTCTATCACTTTCTTTTTAGCTGTTTCAGATACTTTTATCATAGTTAATTATTAATTAGATTAACTCTAAATAGAGTGCAAATATACAATATAAGTCATGGATTACCATAGAACCTAACATTATATTAGTATATAGTTTTATAGTTTTTTGTTATGGGTTGCTAAAGGCCGAATTATTAATGAATTCGTAATCAGAAAGTGAGAGTAGAAAGGCTTTTAAGTCGGATTTATCCTTTTCAGATAGACCCACACCACCTTGGGCAACTTTTTTCATCAGTGGATCAATAGTGTTAGAGTTTTTTAGGCCTTCGGAATAATGGTTAATGACATCTTCGAGCGTTTCAAAGCGCCCATCATGCATGTAAGGTGCTGTAAATGCCAGATTACGTAACGAAGGTGATTTGAATTTGCCGTTATCCGCAGGGTCGCCAGTTACTGCACCTAAGCCTAAATCGGTAAATGTCTCATCTAAACCATTATTGTGAAATAGGTTATCGGTCCAGAGTGGATTTTTGTCGCTGCCATGGCAATGGAAACAATCACCTCTGTTTTCGTCCATAAACACATTAAAACCATTAAGTTCTTCTGAAGTTAAATTGGTTTCACCCAAAAGGAATTTATCGAATTTTGAATTTGAAGAAATTAATGTGCGTTCAAATTGAGCAATGGCTTTGGTTACCAAATTGGAGTCAATTTTTTGGGTTCCGAAAGCTTTTTCGAATAAATTGGAGTATTCGGTATGTTGCTGTAATTTTTGCTCTACCTCGGGCCAGCTACTAGCCATTTCGTTATGGTCTCTTACGGGGTCAAAAGCTTGATGCTCTAAACTGAAGGCACTGCCATCCCAAAAGAAATTTTCATCGTAATTCCAGGCTAAATTGAATAGCGGCATGGAATTTCTATTGCCTAAAGAGCCATTTACACCGTCACTAAATCTATCTGGGTCAGTAAATGCATTTTGTGGGACATGACAATCGGCACAGGCTTGAGTTTTATTGACTGAAAGAATCGGGTCGAAAAACAATTTTTTACCCAGAGCAATACCTTCAACGGTTTGCAGGTTATCGACAGGGATAACGGGCGATAGAATATTGTCTTCAAATAACTGCGGAATATCTAAAGGACTTGGTGTAGGCACATAACTTTCTGTCTTTTCATCTGAGCAGGATAAGCAAATGAAAATAAGAAACAGATTAATATGAAGCCCACATGTTTTCAATCAATCAATAGATTTTAAGTTAAACACATTTTGCCCGTTTTCAAAAATCATGATTTGAGCATCAAAATTGGGCATAAGCATGTTGTTAAGCACATTTAAATCCCAAATATTCGGTCTTTTAAACCATTCGGCAATATTCATTTCAATATTAAATGTTGTGCTATCTTTTATGTTGATTTCACCTAAATTAACTTCAATAAAAGTATCTTCAAATATTGGTGTTACTCCTGAGTTATCGACGGCCCTGATGGCGTGATATGCATAACCTATTTCGGTTGAGGTGTTATCAATAAATTTGCCTTCCAATTGCATGTAGTGGTATCCTCCACCTAACATTTCGGGTACGTTCCATGAAGCTGAATTAAGGTCGGTGTAGTTATTGTTGTAGTTGTCTTCGTTGTTAAATCCGAAAGTGAATGAAACATTGCTATATTGACCAGCTGGAATGGTAGAGGTAGAATTGAAGCTCAGGTTTTCGTTGTTTGTTACATCAATTAAATGGTAACCATCCAATATGTATATTTCGCCAGTAGATTTTTCAAAGGTGATGTTTGAAATTAAATAACGCAGTTTTGAAATGCTGAGTTGTTCGCCATTGGCATTAGTATATTGAATGGCGTTGAAATTGGTGTTGGTTACTTCCGTGCCGTCCCAAGTATGGCTAAAATTAAAGGCTGTGCTAATTTGCGATACTTTATCGTCGACATCTTCGCTGCACGATAAAAAAGTAAAAATACTTAATAGAATTAGGGCTGTTGTTTTCTTCATGGCGTTTCTTTTAATTCAATTTCAAAAATTAATACATCGTTGAAACCTTGGTTTCGTTTTATATCAAAATCAGAGCTGCTAGATTCACCGACAGTTATAATTCTGCTGTTGTCCAGTTCAATGGTATCGTGGGCAAAATCGGTATTGGAGCCACCAATGGTTTTTTGCCATATTAAATTGCCGTTTGTATCTATTTTGACTATCCAAGCGTCGTTTTGGCCATTGTTTTTAGTAATGTTGCCATCGGCACTTCGAGAGCTTCCGGAAATGATAAAGCCGTCATCATTGGTTTTTGATACTGAACGACCCACGTCGAAACTTGTTCCGCCATAAGTCTTTTCCCAAAGGAGGTCTCCAGTTGGTGAAATTTTTATCACCCACAAATCTGCAGCACCGTTATTAAATGAAACGTCTTGGTCGTCACTTCTAGTATCGCCAACTATGATATAATTGCCGTCGTTGGATTGAGTTATGGCATAGGCTTCATCAATCTCGCTCCCGCCAAACGATTTTTCCCAAAGCAAAGTGCCGCCCTCAGAAATTTTTATTACCCAAAAATCGTATGAGCCATTGTTGCCTTTAATATCAACATCATCACTGTCGGAAGAGCCAACAATTATGTATCCGTTATCGGCTGTTTGAATGGCGTCGTATGGTGTGTCGGTAAAGGTGCCTCCATAAAATTTGCTCCATTCTTTTTCGCCAAACGTGTTGAGTTTTATAGCCCAATAATCGCCTCCGGCGTGCATTTTTCTGGTAGATTTACTATTGCCTTGTCCTTGGGAAGCGGAAACATCTAAAACACCAGTAAGTAAAAAACCATTATCGTAGGTTTGTATGATAGATGTGCCTGTATCGGCTCCAAGAAACCCATATGATTTTTCCCAAATTATTTCCCCAGCAGCACCTGTTTTAATTACCCAAAAGTCACCAGCACCATTGTTTTCGGTAATGTCACCATCATTACTTTGGCTAAAGCCAATTAGCGCAAAACCACCATCATTGGTTTGATTAATGTCCTTGCCTCTATCGTTATCGGTTCCGCCATACGTTTTTTGCCATACCGTGTTGTTATTTTTATCGAACTTGATTAACCAATAGTCAAAAGATTCGTTTAATTTGTTGGTTATATCGCCATCCATACTTTGGGTGTGGCCTAATATGGCATAGCCGCCATCATCTGTTTTAGTAATCGCCTGAGCACTTTCATTTTTTGAACCTCCAATGGTTTTGATAAAATTTACGTTGTTCCCTGTTGGTAGGCTGGTTTCAGAGTCGTTCGATTTAGAGCAACTAAAAACTGCAAATATTGTAATTAAATAGAATCTGAAAAAGATATTTTTCTGATGAAGAAACATTAGGCGCCACTTTTTCTAACAATAAACAAACCTCTATTGATATCGCTAATAATAATGTTGCCACTTGGGAAATAAGGATATATGCTCCAGGCTCCATTGAAACTTGTACTATTGTTCTCGGGGTAAGTGTCAAAGTAGCCAATTTCGGTAATGTTTTTTGATGTTATGTCTGAGATGTCCAAAATTCTCATACCAGCAGTGTAACTTGCCTGAATGTACCAATCGTTTTTAACATAGCCATTATGGTCAATAGCAGCAGAAGGGCCTAGATAATCCGTGTGGAATTTAGGTGCATCCAAATCTGAAAAATCGAAAACTATAGTACGGGTGTTTGTTCCAAAGTTTATCTCGTCGGTTTCGTCGCCTAAAATAAAATATTTCATGTCTTCCGTAAACCAACCTTGGTGTGTGTAGCCAACATTATTATAACTTATTTTTGAAAGCAAAATAGGATTTGCTTTGTTGGTGACGTCAACAATAACAACTTCAATTTCATTACTGCTAATTAATATTTCCTTACCGTTATGTTCACTATCTGGACCATTATAGGTTATGGCCTGTGCATCATGCGAGTATCCCAGAAAGCCACCAGAGTCTATTGGGTTTAATGGGTTTTGAATGTCAATAAATAAAGGGCCTCCAGCATACGTTTCCAATCGGCTAGTGCCAACGGCATAGGCGTAACCGCTAGTTTCGTTAATTACTATATTGTGCGCGCTTCCAAAACCCGTATATCGCGTATCTGCCGTAAAAGTTTCTGGGGGATTGGAAACATTTCTTAGTTTGGTTAAATCGAATATTTGCATGCCGTGTGTTGTGGCATTATCGGCAACAACAAAAGCATAGTTGTTGTAAACTTTTATGTCGCGCCATGGACTGCTTACCGTTGCCGTTGGAAGTTTACCTATTAGAATGGGTTTGTTAGGTGTAGTTATGTCAACAAAAGCCACCCCAGTTGTGGCGCAGAAAAGTGCATATTCTTTTTGGGTAGTGGGGTCGGTCCAACCCCAGCAATCATTTCCTTCTGATACTGCCCCGCCAAGTTGTTCGATTGGAACAAATCCCATTAAATCATAATCATTACAAGGGTAAATATCGGCAAAACCGTTCTCACAAAAAGCTAAGGGAACGATAATATTATCATCACACACATCGCCAATATTGTCTTTATCAATATCTTTTTGGTCGGCATTTGGTTGATTTGGGCAATTGTCAATATCATCTGGAATGCCATCGTTATCGCTATCCATAGATTCAATAATGTCCTCGGTGGGTTCAGTGTTACACGATTCAAAAGCGAACATCGGTATTGCCAACAGAATTATAAAGCAATAATACCTTAAGTTTTTCATAGCAGAGTTTATATTAAAAACTAAATATAGCTTGTTTTAGTATAAAAATAGTAAAAACAAAATTAGCTTCTTATTTTTGCGCTATGATAGAAGATAAAAACCAACAACGTACGCCGTTAAGTGAATTTGGAGAGTTTGGGTTAATAGACCACTTGACCAAAAATTTTAAAATAAAGCATAAGTCGACTGTAAAAGGAATAGGTGATGATGCTGCCATTTTAAATTTTGAAAATAAAAATGTGGTGGTTACAACCGATTTGTTGGTTGAGGGGGTTCATTTTGATTTGAGTTATATGCCACTAAAGCACTTAGGCTATAAGGCTGTAATAGTCAATTTATCTGATGTTTATGCCATGAATGCCAAGGCAACACAAATAACGGTTTCGGTGGCAGTATCGAATCGGTTTCCGGTTGAGGCACTCGAAGAATTGTATGCCGGGATTGAAACGGTTGCTTCTATTTATGATATAGATGTTGTTGGTGGTGATACCACATCTTCTACAACAGGATTGATGATTTCGGTTACCGCTATTGGCGAAGTTGACCCCAAAGCTGAAGTATATCGGAGTGGTGCAAAACCCAATGATTTGTTAGTTGTATCTGGCGATGTAGGTGCAGCATATATGGGCTTACAGGTTTTAGAGCGGGAAAAGGAAGTTTATAAGGTGAACCCTCAAAATCAGCCAGATTTGGAACCTTACACTTACATAATTGAAAGGCAACTTAAACCCGAAGCTAGGAAGGATGTTATTAAGCTGTTGGAGGAATTGAATGTAAAACCAACATCAATGATTGATTTAAGTGATGGGCTTTCTTCTGAAATTATGCATCTATGCAAACAAAGTAAAGTAGGCTGCGATTTGTATGAAGAGAAAATACCTTTAGACCCACAAGTTATTTCTACCTGTGAAGAATTTAATATTGATAGCACCACAGTGGCATTGAATGGAGGAGAGGATTATGAATTGTTATTTACCGTCTCACAGAACGATTATCCTAAAATAAAAGCAAACCCAAACTTGACGGTCATAGGTTTTATAAAAGAGGAAAGGGATGGTATGCATCTCGTAACACGAGCTGGTACTAAAATACCTATAAAAGCTCAAGGGTGGAAAAACTTTAATGCTTAAAAACTAAAAGGTCTTCGAATTTAATCGGGCTATCTTCCTTAAAGGACTTTAAAAGTCGTTTATTGTGCACGCGCTCTAAAACTTCGTTAATTTCCTTAAATTTGGGAGTGAGCTCTGTTAAACGCCCATTACTATTAGTGGTGAATTGTTTGCCACAGACCTTGCATTTATACTCCTTAACATGGTAGGTTATTTGTTTGGTTACTTCAACGTCGTGGCCAAATACTTTACAATTAATACTTCTCATTCTTACTGCATAATTAATTTTTAGGGAGAGACCCTTAAAATTATTAAAAATGGCAGATAATTGTTAATAAACCGTTAGTAAATCGATGAAGCGTACATTTTTTTCTTTAAACGTGCAGTTCTTGACTGGTGTATGCGTTCCAGTATGCTATTAATCTCCTTAAATTTAGGGGTGAGTTCAATTAAATTCCCATTGCTGTTTGTGGTTAACTCTTTTTTGCAATGCCGACATGTGTACTCCTTTACATGATAGGTTACTTTTTTAGTTACCTGATAATCATGCCCAAAAAGGCTGCAGTACATTCTTGGTAATAAAGTAGGTTTTTCCATGATTATATTCTTTAGGAGTATAAATTTAAGAATAAAAAACAATAAAACCGATAAAAAGTCATATATTTTCGATGAAATGCATTAAATTTTGTAGGAATTCATGTTTATTTTCAATATGACTCATGTGTCCGTCTGGAAATTCTACTATTTCAACTTCGGTATTTTTGGCTTGGTTAATCAAAGAATTATAATTTAAAACAGGATCTTTTTTCCCAAGCATGAGCATTTTTTTAAAAGGGGTAAAGTGAAGAAGGGCTTCTCGGTCCGTTCTTATTTTCATGCCTTCAAGGGCGGCGACAATCCCTTGTAGAGGGGTTTGTTGAGCTTCTTTTGTTATTTGTTTTATTTCATCGGAAAATATGGTTCTATTTTTAGGTCTAAACAAATTTACAATGGCTATTCTAATAAATGTTTTGTGATTTTGCTTTACTGCTAATATTGCGCGGTCTCTATTTTGTTTTTTTTCTGTAGTATCGGCTTGCGCAGAAGAATTCATGAGGCAGAGGCCTCTTAGAGCATCGGGTTTCTTCTCGGCAAAAGCGAGTGCCACATAACCACCCATAGAGTGTCCAATAATGGTAGATTTTCTAATCTTTAACCTTTTGAGTACCACGTCTACAGCCTCAGCCATAAGTTCCATGGTGTGAACATAACCTAAACAGCCGGTTTGACCATGACCCAATAAATCAATGCAAATAACCCGATGTTTTTTTGAGAGTTCGGATAAAAAGGGTTTCCACATATTAATATTTTCTAAAAACCCATGTAGTAAAACTAGGGCATTCCCCTTGCCATTATCCGTGTAATTAATGTTGATGCCTTTGTGTCGTAACATCATGTTGCCATTATCTTTTGAAACGATAAAATCATACTTACTAAAAATCTAAGATTTCACCTTTTTAATTGCTGTAAATGCTTTGTCAACAAATTCGTCTTCAACCAAAATAGTAAATTCGTTTGTAGTTGATAGGACTTCATAAAGCACGACTCCCTCCCAAGCTAAACGCTTAAAAAAGTGATAGTAAAGTCCGGCTATTTTTGAGTTGTCCTGTGGTAGGTTGATGCTAATGGCAGATAGTCCGTCCTGAACGGCCAAAAACCTTTCGTTTTTCAAAGATTCTTTTATAAAATCGTTTAAACTGCTCGAAACTATAATATTGCTTTCGTGAATACCGCGCGTGAACGTATAAAATAGTTTTGATTCTTGATTAATCCGTTCTAAAATTTTAGCATGGTTATCGATAATTGTTTCAGAATTTTTAACGGTAAAATCAGTAAGATTTGAGCGCACCGTAATATCTCCCAAATTCTGAATAACACGTTTCATTTTAACAGAATTAGAAAGAGCCACGGGAGGGTTGTAGCGCCTTAAGGCCATCATTATTGCGCCAGGTTTTACATCTTTTTTTAGCATTTTACTTATCGGCTCTGTAAGTTCAATAGCCAGCGCGCTAAAATTTATAATATTTCTTGAAAGGGCTTCTTCTAGATAGGGTTGTGCAATCAAAATGTCTTCAACACAATTCGATACGGTCTTCATTACTTAAAACTTTTGTTAAATATTTAACATTATGTGTAAAAATAAACAATTTTTTTAATAAACATAGTTAGTATGCAAATGAATTATAATTTTGCACCTCAAAATAATGAAAATGAAAGTATTAAAGTTTGGTGGAACCTCTGTTGGTTCGGTTGAAAATATGGCTAACGTTAAAAGTATCATTAACGATGGCGATAAGAAAATCGTTGTGCTTTCTGCTATGTCAGGCACAACCAACAAATTGGTGGCAATTGCTGAAGAAATTAAGAACGGAAACGTTAATGAAGCAATAGGCAAAATAAACAATCTTAAAGAAAATTATAGCAAGACCATAGATAGCTTGTTAAGCCATGCCGATTTGAACAACGACGTTAAGGCTTATGTTTCTAAAGTATTTAGTTTCTTAACTGAGTGTGCCGGTCAAACATTTTCTGAACTACTGGAAAATAAAATAGTCGCTCAGGGTGAATTGCTTTCAACATATATGTTTAATAGCTTTTTGAAGCAAGAGGGTGTGAGTTCGACTTTATTACCAGCTTTGGATTTTATGAGGATAGATGCTTTTAAAGAGCCTGATATTAACTATATAAAGGAACAGTTACGTGAGGTTTTTGATAACACAGAGGTGGCTGAAATTTACATAACACAGGGTTTTATTTGCTTGGATGATAAGGATAACATATCCAACCTGCAACGTGGTGGAAGTGATTACACGGCCACCATTATTGGAGCAGCCATAAAAGCTGAGGAAGTTCAGATTTGGACCGATATTGACGGAATGCACAATAACGACCCTAGATATGTTGAAAACACCAATCCTATATCAAACCTATCGTTTGATGAGGCAGCCGAGCTTGCATATTTTGGAGCCAAAATATTGCACCCGCAGACTGTAACTCCAGTAAGGGCTGATAATATACCCGTTAGATTAAAAAATACGATGAATCCTGATGCACATGGAACTTTGATTTCAAGTACTACATCAGAGAACGGAATAAAAGCCATTGCTGCTAAAGATGGTATTACAGCCATTAAGATAAAATCGGCGCGCATGTTGCAGGCGCACGGTTTCCTGAAAAAAGTTTTCGAAATTTTTGAAACGCACCAAACCTCAATCGACATGATTACAACATCTGAGGTAGCTGTGTCATTGACTATCGATGACGACAAAAATTTAGACGCTATCTTTTTGGAATTAGATAAAATAGCAACTATTGAGGTAGATAAAAACCAAAGCATTGTTTGTTTGGTTGGGCATTCTGTGGTTAATCATCAAGATACTTATAGGTTGTTTCAAATTCTTCAGGACGTAAAGATTAGAATGATTTCTTACGGTGGAAGTAAAAACAATATATCATTACTTATTGATTCAAAAGATAAAATAAACACGCTACAAAAACTAAACAATTATTTATTTGAATTAGTCACTCTTTAAATTACGATATTAGTATTTTAGCGAAAAGGGCCGTCAACTTGACGGCCCTTTATTATTTTAAGTATTCATGAGTTCTTCAATCTCATCAGCTTCAATAGGAATGTTCTCCATTAAATTAACAGGTTCACCTATTTTTTGAATGACAACGTCGTCTTCTAGCCTGATTCCAAAACCTTCTTCAGGAATGTAAATCCCAGGCTCTACCGTAAAAACCATATTGGGTTCCATGGGGTCTGCTAAAATACCATAGTCGTGTGTGTCTAAGCCTATATGGTGCGATGTGCCATGCATAAAATACTTTTTGTAGGCTGGCCATTCTGGGTTTTCATTTTTTACATCGGCTTTGTCAAGTAAGCCTAAACTCAACAACTCACTAGTCATAAGTTTGCCAACTTCAACATGATAATCGGCCCATATCGTTCCTGGGACTAACATTTTTGTTGCCTCATTTTTCACCTTCAAAACAGCGTTGTATACTTCTTTTTGTCTTTTGGAATATTGCCCTGATACAGGAATAGTTCGGCTTAAATCACTTGAATAGTTGGCATATTCTGCTGCCGTATCAAATAAAATTAAATCGCCTGCTTTACACTGATGGTTGTTCTCAATATAGTGCAATACGTTTGCGTTGTTTCCTGATGCTATGATGGGAGTGTAGGCAAAGCCTTTGGAGCGATTTCTTAAAAACTCGTGCATGAGTTCGGCTTCAATTTCGTATTCCCATACTCCAGGTTTTACAAAACTTAAAACCCTCCGAAATCCTTTTTCGGTAATATTACAAGCCTGTTGCATTAAATCTATTTCAATGTCTTCTTTTACAGATCGTAATTTTTGTAAAATGGGATTGCTTTTCGCAACACTGTGGGCAGGAAATTTTTCTTTAAGCCACTTCGTAAATCGGGCTTCTCGAGTTTCAACTTCTATATTCGCTCGATAATGTTCGTTGGTGTTTATGTAAACCGTATCACACTGTGTCATGATTTCGAACAAAATTTTTTCCATGTCTTGAAGCCAGTAAACTGTTTTAATGCCACTGGTTTCAAAAGCTTTTTCTTTGGTTAGTTTTTCGCCTTCCCATATGGCAATATGTTCATTAGTTTCTTTAAGGAACAAAATCTCTTTGTGTTTATCCTTTGGACAATCTGGAAAAAGTACAAGAACACTTTCCTCTTGGTCTACGCCGCTGAGGTAGAAAATATCACGATGCTGCTGAAAGGGCAGGGTGCTGTCTGCACTAATAGGGTATATGTCGTTAGAGTTAAAGATAGCCAAACTATTGGCTTGCATTAGTTTGGCGAATTTTTTTCTGTTTTTAACAAATAGCGACTTGTCTATTGGGTTGTATTTCATCGATAAATCTTGTTTTTTGTGTTATTTGGTAATATATCAATACAAAACTAAACAAATCCTAATCATATTTGTTTATATTTGATAATCTTCTAATATGAATTCTGTTTTCATGAAAGTGAAATTACTATTAAAATGGTTTATGGCTATTGCGGCATTGTTTGCTCTTCATTACAATATTGAGGCTCAAGGAATGCTTCGTGAAGTGCCATTAGAAAGGCAGGTTGATAAATCCAGCTTGGTCGTCGAAGGTCTGGTTGTTGCAAAAAAATCAGTTTGGAATGCAGAGCAGAACAGGATATTAACTTTAAATACGGTAGAAGTTTACAAAGTCTTTAAAGGGAAAACAAATTTGAAAATAGAGGTTGTTACGCCAGGTGGGACAGTGGGTTCGATTACCCAAACAGTAACCCCAAGTCTTAGTTTGAATGAAGGCGAGATAGGGGTCTTTACTTTGTATGATAACAATATGGTACTCTCTGAAAGAGCAAACTCAAGTTTTAAAAAGTATAAAACTTATAGCTCTTTGCAAGGGTTTTACAAGTATGATTTATTGGATAATTCGGCAACAAACCCCTTTGCTAAAAGCAAGAATATTTCTAATGGGCTGCATAATCGTATAACAAAAATAACTGGACAGCCCTACAAAGAGTTAGTGCGCTTCGACGTAAAAGTTGAATCTGAAAAATTAAAGAATTTAAGCAGTAAAGCTTTAGCGCCTGTTATAATTGGGTTTAGTCCAGCTAGTGTATCAGCTGGAAATGGCGATTCATTGACCATTGTCGGCACTGGGTTCGGAGATGAACAGGGAATGGTTGAATTTAAAAACGCTGATGACGGGGGAGATACCTACATAGCCGCACTCGATTCTCAAGTGCTTTCGTGGACGGACGAAGAGATTGTTGTTGAAGTTCCGTCTAAAGCTGGTACAGGTTCCATTAGGATTACCGATAGCAATGATGCATCGGTAGTTTCGACTGGCGATGACCTATTCATTTCTTATGCTCTAACTAATAGGGTTAATTCGGGAAGTGCCTTTTTAATTCAGCATATTGGTGTTAATGGTACGGGTGTAACTTGGGACTTTAATATAGATTTTGACTCTAATACCCAAGCTAAGGAAGCGTTTTTAAGGGCCTTTGATACTTGGCGTTGTGAAACAGGTATTAATTGGGTGATAGGAACAACGACTTCGATAAATCAAGGTGTTGTAGATGGTACCAATGTTATTCTTTTTGATGATGCTGATCCTTTGGATGAAGGTGTTTTAGGTCAATGTATAACTACCAGCGGAAGCTGTGGAGACACAAGAGACGTTGTGACCGAACTGGATATTGTATTTAGTAATGATATTGACGACCCGGAAACTGGTCTTGAGGAAAGCTGGTATTTTGGCACGGGCTTGCCTGCGTTCGAGCAATACGATTTTGAAAGTGTTGCTCTGCATGAACTGGGCCATGGACACCAACTTGCACATGTTATTGAAACTAATGATGTTATGCATTATGCCATTTCCAACAGTGAGTCTCAAAGGTTTTTAAGCGGAAATAATGCCACTGCAGCAGGAATAATTCAAAATTTTAGTACAACCACTCAAATGTGTGGACAAACCATGATGACGGATTACTCTGGAGCCGGGTGCAGTTTGAGGGTGCAAGGAGAAGTTTTGGCAAACGAAGTACGTGTTTATCCAAATCCTGTTGAAAATATTTTGTATATAAAGAATGGCGCCTCTGCTAATATGGATGAAGCCATTTTATGTGATGTTAGTGGTAGAGTTATTTTAAGAGTCGATTTGACCAATGCTTCAAGGACCAAAAGGATTGATCTAAGTCATATTTCTAAAGGTGTTTATTTAATGAATATTTTTTTGGGAAATGCTAAAATTGAAAAAAAGGTTGTTGTTGAATAGGTGATAGGAAAGTTGTAATAAGAGTACTTAATTTAAAGTGCTTTTTTTATTAATAAAACTTTAATTAAAACCATTCTAAATAGCAAAAACTAACGGTTCTTATTTGTCTAAGACACCTTCCTAAACTACATTTGTACCAAATAACTAACTTTATTAAAATGAGTGGATTTTTTAAATCTTCGATTGGAAGAAAAGTAGCCATGGCGCTATCTGCTTTCTTTCTTATGTTTTTCTTAATTATACATTTGGCCGTTAATATCATGTCACTTTTTAGTGAAGATTTGTTTAACGAAATGTCGCACTTCATGGGTACAAATCCTTTAGTGCAATTTGCTTTACAGCCCGTTTTGATTTTTGGTGTAGTATTCCATTTTGTTATGGGGTTTGTGCTGGAAATAAAAAACAAAAAAGCAAGACAAGTCGCTTATGTAAAAAATAATGGAGCTGCAAATTCTACTTGGATGAGTAGAAATATGATTTACAGCGGGTTGGTAATACTCGCTTTTATTGTGCTTCATTTTATCGACTTCTGGATACCAGAATTAAACACTAAGTATGTTTTAGGTGATATGTCTGGTATGCACGATGGTGATTTTAGATATTACCACGAATTGGTCGCAAAGTTTGAAAATCCGTTAAGGGTAGGGGCTTATGTTTTGGCATTTGTTCTACTTGGGCTGCATTTAGCACACGGATTCACCTCGGCATTCCAGTCAATGGGTTCTTCAGCCGGACGCAAAAAAACATTGCAAAATTTAGGCAAAGTGTATTCAATTATTATTCCATTAGGGTTTATAATTATTGCCGTAGTTCATCACTTTAACCATTAATCTTAAAAAAAATGGCTTTAGATTCAAAAGTACCAAAAGGTCCAATTAAAGATAAATGGACAGACTATAAAAACCATATCAATCTTGTTAATCCAGCGAACAAACGTCATATTGATGTTATTGTTGTTGGAACAGGTTTAGCAGGAGGTTCAGCAGCAGCTACATTAGCAGAGTTGGGCTATAATGTTAAAGCGTTTGCATATCAAGATTCTCCTCGTCGTGCGCACTCTATTGCTGCACAGGGCGGAATAAATGCTGCTAAAAACTATCAAGGTGATGGCGACTCTACATACAGATTGTTTTATGATACCGTAAAAGGTGGTGATTACCGTTCTCGTGAGGCTAACGTATATCGTTTAGCTGAGGTGTCGGCCAATATCATCGATCAATGTGTGGCCCAAGGTGTACCCTTCGCAAGAGATTACGGTGGGTTGTTAGATAACCGTTCGTTTGGTGGTGTTTTGGTATCAAGAACATTTTACGCTAAAGGGCAAACAGGTCAGCAGTTGTTATTGGGAGCATATTCAGCTATGAACCGACAGATTGCTCGTGGTAAAATAGAAATGTTTAACCGTCATGAAATGCTTGATGTTGTAAAAGTTGACGGAAAAGCAAGAGGTATAATCGCTAGAAATTTAATAACAGGTGAAATAGAAAGACACTCGGCACATGCTGTTGTGGTGGCTTCCGGTGGGTACGGAAATGTTTATTTCTTATCTACAAATGCCATGGGAAGTAATGTAACTGCTGCTTGGAAAATACATAAGAAAGGCGCTTATTTTGCTAATCCATGTTATACACAAATTCACCCAACTTGTATTCCGCGTTCGGGTGACTACCAGTCTAAACTTACGTTGATGTCTGAATCTTTGCGTAATGACGGACGTATTTGGGTGCCAAAAAACATGGAAGATGTTATGGCTATTCGTGAAGGCAGAAAAAAGCCAACTGATTTATCTGAAGACGAAAGAGATTACTACTTAGAGCGTCGCTATCCGGCGTTTGGTAACTTGGTGCCTCGCGATGTGGCTTCTCGTGCAGCCAAAGAGCGCTGTGATGCTGGTTATGGTGTTAATGCAACAGGTGAGGCGGTATATTTAGATTTTGCTGCGGCCATTGAGCGCTACGGAAAAGAGCAAGCTAAAATTCATAATATTTCAAACCCTTCAAAAGAAAAAATAATTGATCTGGGCGAGAAAATAATTGAAGCAAAATACGGAAACCTATTCCAAATGTATGAGAAAATTGTTGATCAAAATCCATACAAAACACCAATGATGATTTACCCTGCCGTGCATTACACTATGGGTGGTGTTTGGGTGGACTATAATTTAATGACTACTGTACCCGGACTCTATTGTATAGGTGAAGCTAATTTTTCAGATCATGGTGCAAACAGGCTAGGGGCCTCTGCGCTAATGCAAGGATTAGCCGATGGTTATTTCGTGTTGCCTTACACTATTGGTGATTATTTGGCTGATGATATCCGTACAGGAAAAATTCCAACCGACACTAAGGAGTTTGATGAAGCTGAGAAAGAAGTAAATGATAGAATTGACTTTTTTGTAAATAATAAAGGAACCAAGTCTGTTGATTATTTCCATAAAAAACTTGGTAAAGTAATGTGGGATAAATGTGGTATGTCCAGAAACGAAAAAGGTTTAAAAGAGGCCATGGCTGAAATTAAAGCTATTCGGGAAGAATTCTGGAAAGACGTTTCTGTTCCAGGAAGTGCCGGCGAAATGAATCCTGAACTTGAAAAAGCAGGGCGAGTTGCAGACTTCCTAGAACTTGGAGAGTTATTTGCTAAAGATGCGTTAGCAAGAGAGGAATCTTGTGGAGGTCACTTTAGAGAAGAATCTGCTGAAGAATCAGGGCCTCAAAAAGGTGAAGCTAAACGAAACGATAAAGATTTTGCTTTCGTATCAGCTTGGGAGTATAAAGGAGAGCCTTCTGATGCAGTGCTGCACAAAGAAGAATTAGAGTTTAAAGATATTGAACTAAAACAACGTTCATACAAATAAGGTTGACATTATGAATTTAACGCTTAAAATTTGGAGACAAAAAGACTCAAATGCGAAGGGTCAAATGGTCGATTATAAAATAACGGATATTTCAGAGCATATGTCTTTTTTAGAAATGATGGATGTTTTGAATGAGCAATTGGTAAACTCTGGCGAAGAGCCTGTAGCTTTCGATCATGACTGTCGCGAAGGTATTTGTGGTATGTGTTCCATGTATATAAACGGAGAAGCCCATGGTCCTGACAGAGGTATTACAACTTGCCAACTGCACATGCGTATGTTTAAAGATGGTGATACGATTACTATCGAGCCATGGAGAGCTGCTGCTTTTCCGGTAATAAAGGATTTAGTAGTTGACAGAACCTCGTTTGAGCGTATCCAACAGGCAGGCGGGTACATTTCTGTAAACACTTCAGGAAACACCCAGGATGCCAATTCAATTCCAATTTCTAAACATGCTGCTGATGAAGCTATGGATGCAGCAACTTGTATAGGTTGTGGTGCGTGTGTTGCAACTTGTAAAAACTCTAGTGCGATGCTTTTTGTGGGTGCTAAAGTTTCACAATATGCATTGTTGCCACAAGGTCAAGTTGAAGCTGTAGACCGAGTTAAAAATATGGTTGAGCAGATGGATTTGGAAGGGTTTGGTAATTGTACGAATACTGGAGCATGTGAAATTGAATGTCCAAAAGGCATTTCTTTAGATAACATCGCTAGAATGAATAGAGAATTAATGAAAGCGGCATTGTCATAATAAGTAGCACTTTCATCGTAAAAATAGAAAACCCAAGCAATTGCTTGGGTTTTTTTATTAGCTTTAGCCAGCTAATTTATGGAATGAATAGAATCATATCTTTTCTTGTATTTTATTTGTTTTTATGTGGTTCAGTCTATTCGCAAGGAATAGTTTTAACAGATAAAAAACAAACATATTTTGATGAAGACACACTTTTAAAACATCTTCAATCTTTATCTTCCGATGCTTTTGAAGGCAGACGGACAGGCTCTAAAGGAACTATAAAAGCCCAAAAGTATATTGTAAATCAATTTCACAGTTTAGAAGTGCTGCCATTGATTGAGGACTATGTACAACCATTTTTTTTCATGCATAAGAAAAATGCGTATAACGGAGCCAACATTCTTGGATTAATAAAAGGAAGTGAATTTCTGGATGAATACATTGTAATAAGCGCGCATTATGATCATGAAGGAATAAAAAGAGGTAAAATATATAATGGAGCAGACGACAACGCTTCGGGTGTTAGCGCTCTTTTTAGTTTTGCTGAATACTTTAAAGCGAATCCGCCTAAACATTCAGTTATTTTAGCGGCTTTTGATGGAGAAGAATTAGGACTTCAAGGGTCTGAGTTTTTTGTGAATCATCCCGTTATTCCTCTAAAAAAGATTATTCTAAATATTAATATGGATATGATTAGCCGAAGCGATAAAAAAGAGTTATTTGTTGTTGGTGCTTCAGAAAATAAAAGGTTAAAATATTTAATTGAAAATACAAATCACTCAAATTCATTGAAGCTGATTTTAGGCCATGATGGCTATGATGGCCTAGATAATTGGACGTTCGCATCCGATCATACCAATTTCTACAAAAAACGAATTCCGTTTTTATACTTTGGAGTAGAAGATCATAAAGATTATCATGAGCCCACCGATGATTACGAAAACATCGATTCAGAATTTTACATCGATGCCGTTAAAACTATAATTTCGGTATTTAAAAAAATAGATGCTTTAAAAATCTAGCCTTTTTCAATTTTCATTAATGCGAATGTCCACTACCACCTTCATTTAACAACATAAACCCACCTTGGGTTAAAATAGCTTTATTTTCTAATGTTTCCGGGTTTTCAATAACAGTAAAGGCTTCAGTTTGCTCTCCAATATTGAGTTTTACCTTTTTAAAATAGAAGTTATCATCTACTTTTTTATTTAGTATCAAAGCATAATAACCGTTTTCAATTTCTAGAATAGCATCGTTAGGTAATGATAAATGAGAAGTGGCATTAGTTAGTATTTTGGCCTCAACGAACATGCCTACAATAAAATTGGCCTGTTTTTCATTCGTAATATGGCCGTGTACTTTTACAATCCGCGAGTTTTCGTCAATTGTAGTGCCAACTAAATGAACATCAGCATCAAAAGTTTCATCGGAAGCTTCAGGTATTTTAAACCGTATTTTTTGACCTTTTTTCACATTCAATATATCCTTTTCAAAAACCGCTAATTCCAAGTGGATATGTTCTGTGTCAACAATTTCCATAACGATATCAGAGGGCGAAACATATGCGCCATTGCTAATATTTACTTTCGTTACGAACCCATCAATAGGCGAATATAAACTAATGGTTGAAGAAATTTTACCGTGTTCTACGCCTTCTGGACTAATATGTAGCATTTGCAATTTTTTACGCAAACCATTCAGTTGTGCTAAATTACTTTTATAGTTACTTTCTGCTTTTAAAAAGTTCTTTTGAGATGTAATCTTCTCGTTATAAAGTGTTTGTTGACGCTCGAATTCGGATTTCAGGTAACTAAGCTGCTCAGAAATTTCTAAATAATGTTGCTGAATTTCTACAAATTCTGGATTTTGAAGGGTTACCAAAAGCTGTCCTTTTTTTACCTTGTCACCAATTAATAAAGGTGTTTTTGTAATATAACCACCCATAAAAGTGCTTATGGTAGCTTTGTTGTGCGGTGGCACGTCAATCATACCACTGGTCATTATGGTTTGGTTGAATGTATGTTTCTCGAGTTTGCCCAACTGCATGTTTTCGCCTTCAAATTGAATTTTAGAAATTATAATTTCGTCGGAATTGTGTTCTGCTTCAGCAACGGGTTTTCCGTTTTTTTCTGAATTTCCGCAGGCAATAAAAAGAAGCGAAAGGATTAAGATATATAGATATTTCATTTTTATAGAATTAAATAATTGATTGCAATTATGGTTTGGTTGTAGGCGTTAAGGTTTTCAAGGTAAGTTAACTCAATATCGGTGGCTGTTTCAATGCTTTGGATATATTGAAAGAAATCAATCTCACCTTCTTTAAACGTGCGTTCTGCCGTTTTTATAATTTCTTCTGAAAGGTTTTTGCCTTCATTTTCATAATAATTTATGGACTCGTTATGCTGTTGAAGTTTGGCTAATAACGATTGGTATTTTGCCTTAAGTTTTACTCCATAATCTTGCCTTTGGGCTTCGGCAGCTTCTTTAGCAATATTTGAAGCTTTTATTTTCGAAGCATTTCCGCTAAAAAACAAAGGAATTTTAACCCCAAATTGATAACCTATGATGTTACCATTTAACGAGCTATTGGTACCTTGAAAGTATTCTACACTTAAATCGGGCAGCATATTTTGCTTTTGTTGCTGATTTAAATCTTTGTAGTAGGATTTTGAATTTTCATAAAATGAAAGCCCGCTATTATTTTCAATTGAAATGGTTTCTAATTCCAATTTTTTTAGAGGTTCATCTACTATTATTAGGCTATCGGTTTGTACAATAGCTTTTAGGTGCTCGGTGGCCAAAGTTACTTCTTGTTGCGATTGCTTAAAAGAAGTTTCCAACTGTTTTTGTTTGGATTTGGCACTAAGCATCTCCAAGTAATTGGTTTCACCCAATTCAAATCTGCGCTGAGCGGCTGTAACAAAATTGGTATATAAACTGTCGAGAAATTGATAGGTTTTGGCTTTGTTTTTAGAAAAAACTAAATGATAATATGCGGCGTGCACGTCCCGTTTTAAGTTTTCTAATGTTATGTTGTGTTTTGCGTTTTGTAAACGGTATTTTGCTTTGTTTACCTTTTTATCGACAAAGTAACGTGTTGGGAATTTGAAATCTTGAGAGACACCAAAGACCTTTAAAGGGGCGTTGTTAACAGCTAAGTTGTTTTCGTCATAACTATAATAAACAGAAGTTTTATCAAAATTAAAAGCACTGCCGATTAAAGCCCTGCTTTCAGCTGTCTTTAATAAAGACACTTTTAATCCTGCATTATTTTCAATGGCCAAATTCATGGTTTCATAAATAGTCAGTGGCTTTTTCTGTGCGTTTATATTGAAGGATAACAGGATGATAACTATTGAGACTATTGTTTTTTTATTCATTTTAATTTCTTTTTTCTCTTCAAACCAGGCATATAAAATTGGCAAAACGATGAGCGTTAATATTGTTGCCGATACCAAGCCACCAATAACCACAGTCGCTAGTGGACGTTGCACTTCGGCTCCCGCATTTGTTGAAATGGCCATAGGAAGAAACCCGAGTGCCGCTGCAGCCGCTGTTAACAAAACAGGCCTTAAGCGTTCCGTAGTTCCTCGTTTTATGCGTTCTTCAATGTTGGTAATACCTTCTTCTTTTAAGTCTTTAAAATGTTCAATTAAAACAATACCGTTTAGTACCGCAATACCGAAAAGAGCAATAAACCCAACACCTGCAGAAATGCTAAAGGGCATATCTCTAAACCACAAAAAGAAAACCCCTCCAACAGCTGAAAGCGGTATAGCCGAATACACCATAAGCGCTTCTTTTATGGAACCGAAAGCAAAATGTAACAGAATAAAAATAAGTATAAGGGCAACAGGTACTGCAATCATTAATCGAGCTTTGGCACTTTCCAAGTTTTCAAATTGACCGCCATAGGTAATACTATAGCCAACGGGCAATTTAATCTTACTTTCAATAATTTTTCTTACGTCATCTACAACCGATTGTAAATCTCTATTTCTAACATTAATGCCTACCACAATTCGGCGTCGCGTATCATCTCTCGAAATTTTTGCAGGACCGGTTGTGTATTCCACGTCGGCCAATTCGCTTAACGGAATTTTTATTCCGTGATGCGTGTCTACATATAAATTTTTAAGGTTCTCAATATTTTTTCGGTTTTGCTCGTCCAAACGTACAACCATATCAAATCGTTTTTCGCCCTCAAAAATATTGCCGACTGTTGTACCCGCAAACCCCATAGAAATAAGTTGATTGACATCTGAAATATTCAATCCGTAACGTGCGATTTTTGCTCTATTGAAGTTAACACTCATTTGGGGTAAACCTTCAACTTTCTCAACAATAATATCTGAAGCACCTTCCACATCTTGGATAAGCGATTTAATTTCATTGGCTATATTGGCCAAAACTGATAAATCTTCACCGAAAATTTTAATGGCCACATCGGCTCTAACCCCAGTGATTAATTCGTTAAAGCGCATTTCAATGGGTTGTGTGAATTCCACTTCCATGCCTGGAATAATCTCTAAAGCTTCTTTAAATTTATCGGCCAGCTCGTCTTTACTTTCGGCTGATACCCATTCATCTTTTGGTTTTAATTTAATAATCACATCACTTTCTTCCATACTCATGGGGTCTGTAGGCACTTCGGCTGCACCAATTCTACTCACCACTTGGTCTACTTCTGGGAAATTATCTAAAAGTGTTTTTTCAATTTTTGTTGTGATTTCAATCGTTTTTCCGAGTGAGGTTCCGGTTTTTAATACAGGTTGAATAACAAAATCACCTTCATCTAAGGTCGGTACAAATTCGCCGCCCATGCTGGTGAAAATCCAGATACTTATCGCTAATAAACCTCCAGCGAGACCAACTACCAGCTTTTTGTTTCCTAATGCCCAGTGAATAGATGGTTTGTAAACTTTACTTAAAAAACGCATCAGTCTAACTGATACATTTTTTTCGGTCTGTCTACTTGGTTTTAAAAACATGGATGATATTACAGGAACATAGGTCAAACAAAAAATCATAGCCCCTAAAAGCGCAAAACTAAAGGTGAGCGCCATGGGTTTGAACATTTTACCTTCTACACCACTTAATGACAAAATAGGAATGAAAACAATGAGAATGATAAGCTGGCCGAATATGGCCGAATTCATCATTTTTGAGGCACTTTTTTGAGTAATGGTATTGATATGCGATTGTTGTTCTGATAGAGAAAGCGTTTCGATTTTTGCACTTTGCGATGTAATCCTAAAGGCAATAAACTCAACAATAATAACGGCGCCGTCGATTATGATACCGAAATCTATAGCACCCAAACTCATTAAATTGGCGTCGATTCCAAAGATGTTCATCAATGAAATGGCAAACATCAAGCATAATGGAATTACTGAGGCTACCACCAATCCAGAACGTATGTTTCCTAGTAGTAAAACAACAACAAAAATAACAATAAGGGAGCCTAATATTAAATTTTCAGCTACGGTAAAAGTGGTTTTGCCTATAAGTTCGCTACGCTCTAAAAATCCGTTTATATAAACACCTTCTGGCAACGAACCTTGAATAGAAGCAACCCGCTCTTTTACGGCATCGATAACTTCTTTAGAGTTTCCGTCTTTAAGCATCATGACTTGCCCTAATACTTTTTCACCCTCGCCATTACCGGTTATAGCGCCAAATCGAGTTGCACTGCCAAAACCTACTTTTGCTACATTTTTTATGTAAATAGGGAGACCTTCGTTTTTAATGACGATGTTTTCAATGTCTTTTAAAGAAGTCACTAAACCTTCTCCACGAATAAAAAAGGCTTTATTGGTTTTTTCAATATAACCGCCACCGGCAACGCTGTTGTTTTTCTCTAAAGCGTTAAAAATATCCATGTAACTAATGTTCATGGCTTTAAGTTTTTGCGGATTGATGGCAACTTCATACTGCTTTAAATAGCCGCCCCAAGTGTTTACCTCTACAACACCTGGTATACCTGAAAGTTGACGTTTTACAATCCAATCCTGGATGGTTCGCAATTCAGTTGCTGAATACCGATTTTTGAATTCTGGTTTTACATCTAGGATGTATTGGTAAATTTCACCCAAGCCTGTTGTAATGGGACCCATTTCGGGCGAACCAAAACCGACTGGAATTTTTTCGGATGCAGACTTAATTTTTTCAGCAATTAACTGTCTGGGTAAATAGGTGCCCATTTTGTCTTCAAAAACGATCGTAACCACAGATAATCCAAATTTTGAAACCGAACGAATTTCTTCAACCCCAGGAAGATTGGCCATTTCCAACTCAACAGGGTAGGTGATAAATTGTTCCACATCTTGTGTGGATAAATTTCTTGACGTGGTAATAACCTGTACTTGGTTATTGGTAATATCGGGTACGGCACCAATGGGGATTTGGGTTAACGAAAAAATCCCAAAGCCAATAACAAAAAGTGTAAAAAGAATAATAATTAGCTTATTCTTTAAGCTGAATTTTATGATGGTTTCTAGCATGATTCATTTTGATGAACAATTGAAAAACTTACTCAATAAACTTGCTATGAGTAATTTATAAATACAATTCGAAATAAATTATGCTAAGCGCGGTGGTTGAAAAACAGAAGGTTTTTCAAATAAAGAAGTCGATTCTTTGTAGAAAAAATTCAGAGGAATATTTTGATAAGATTGGTACACTAATTGGCAGGCAAGCTCTGGAACCATGAGAAAAACGCCATTCACTTGACAAAGCATATGGTGGTGGTTTTTAAAGGGTAAATCTTCGTGCTCTTTATGGTCGTTGGGATGCGGAGCTTCTTTATCGCCATAATGTTCAGCAAGAAATTCTAAAAAAGTATCGCCATACATTTCTTTATGGTACTGCGCATGCTCAATTAAAACACTGAATTTTAACAAATCTTCAAGATTAATATTGATGCTTTGTGCAAGGATCAAAAACGAATAGAATATTACAACTAGCTTACTCATACCAATAACAATATTACAAAAAATTAAGTATAATAAATGTTAAAAGTAAGCCTTCAGTTGTACTGAACCTGTATGAATGGTTTTACTGGATTCGGTTTTTCTTCCAAAATAGCTAAGGTTTAAGTCTAAGAAATCAGTCAGTTTTTTTTGGGCCAATAAGGTCCAAGTGAAGTTTTTTCCTGGTTGTAAACCTTCAAGAATTTGATAAGCTACAGGTGTGTTTACGTTGCCATTGTAACTATTGGATATGTAATTTAGTTCGCCATTAATAGCACTTTTTTGACTGCTAGCTAGGCTGAAGGACATTCCATATTTTTGTTGTTTTAAAGATTCCTTGGCGCCAATCGTATTTCTTTTATTGGCGTATTGGTAAAAAACGTCGAAACTGGAGTTGTCGTTAAATAAATAAGAGAGTTTTGGGTTAAATCTGGACTCGTCGAAATTGTAGTTTTTGCTGGAAAAATTCTCACTGATACTCTCATTGTTATCAAAAGCCGATAGCATATTAATCAGCCAACTTTCTGCTATTTTATGGTTAAAATTAAATTGATGGCTTTTTAAACTGTTTTCAATGAAGCCGACAGAAAGAATGTTGCTTGTGGTGTTGCTTAAATAGGTGTAAGATGTTGTATAGCGCTGCATACCACGGTTAAAGAAAAGAACATTTCTAAAGTTTAGTTGAAGGCCGAGTTGGTCGTCTTCATTGCCGTTAAATGGGTTTAAATTAAAGCTTTCGCCTTCACGTTTTGTTTTCCGGTCTATTAAATAACTCGATTGGTTATAAAAATGCGACCAGATTTTTTTTGATTTACTTTCTGAAACGGACCATTGATTGGGGTTGATGGTTAGTGTTTGGCTTAGCCTGTTTTGGTGTGTTTTTATAAAAACCCGATTGGGCAATAATACCCTAATGTATTTACCTTGGTCTTGAAATTGGGCTATTTCAAATTCTTCTAGTTCTTGAATACCATTTTCGTTATAATCGTTCCAGGTGTAGGCGCCTTGTCCTGCTTCCACTTCAACATATGTGAAATCTTGTTGAGGTAATGTGCCCGAGTTGGTTTCAAAAATCGTGTTCCATTGTATAATTTGATTGAACAATTTTTGGCTGAATTGCAATCTAGAGTTAATCGACCTCTCGTCATCAACGCCTTCGTCTGCGCTTTTTAATGTTCGGTAATTGGCATATAAAGACAAATTAGTGTTTTTGTTTTGAATTAATCTAGAATCCAAATAAAAGGTATTAGAGGTGTTTACCTTTTGCAATTCATCATTTCTGATACTATCATTAACACGGTTTTTATAGCCAATTTCGGTAAATATCTTGGTGCTGTCACCAATACCCAAAAACACTTCGTAAGATTTGAATTTTTGGCTAAATGGTGTTAGGTTTTGCGTTGCCTTTTCGCGTTGTTCGTTATCTTCAACCGAGAATTTTGTGCCCAGCCAACTTTTATCCATGTTATAGGTGATTCGGTTGTAAGACCTTAAAAAGGTTGAGGTATTCACCATTGAATTGGCATCTAAAAAACTGGAATATGACGCAATATTAAATCTATTTAACTGAAGATTGGCATGGGCCACATGTCGGTTTCCGTTAAATCCTTCAGAAAAATTTAAATGTTCAAACTGATAATTAATAAAACCCTTTTTTTGATGATGCAATTTTAATCCTGAGTAAAATAATGCCTGATTTCCTAAACCAAAGCCAATACCGTTAATGTTTTTGATGTCTAAATTCCAATCACGGTTAAATTCGGGGTTGTAAAGTCCTTCAATGTTTCTGTAGTTTTGGTTGATGTAATCACTGTCTATAAAAGCATCTACGTTCCAAAGGCTATCGGTTTTTATTAAGGCTTGGTTAGCGATTATTTTTCCGGCGAAGCCATTATTGTTATCATCGTCTTCACCTGAAAACAGATTCAAGTCGTTTTTACTGGCGGCCAATTCAAAACCAAAATCGGTTTTTTCAGAAGGTTTGTAATGGCCGTTAACAACAGCAATTTGTAATTTTGTTGGGGCCACCAACTGTACGATGGGCGCATAATTGCCTTGATTCGGGCCAATATATTCGTAAATATTGTTTATAGCGTTTATGTTACTGAGAGCATAATCGCCTTGGTTGTCACCAACAACAGAAAAGGTAACACGAAAAAGCTCATCGTCTGGGTTGTTAGAAAAGACAAAAGCTTCGTTACCGCCTATCAATTCTTTTCTGTATAAAATACGGTTTTCATTTTGTGTTTCCCTTATTTCCGAAGGGGCCACCATTTGCGAGCGGTCGTCACCGGCATTACTCAAAATTTCAATCTGTTCATCTGATAGATTTTGCTGTAAGGGTTGGTTTTTGGCATCGTTTTCAGAATATACCGAAACGCCGATTTTTAACTTTTCGGTTTCGTGGTTGGTGCCACCATAAGTTACAAAACGGGAATAGTTGCGGTCGCTAAATTGGTAATCGACGGTGATGCGCATTTCGGAAGTTATGGGGAATGTGGAATTGAAAATAATTTCACCGGCATTATAATCAATAATATAATCTTGGTCTTCACCGCGTTTTACGGGTGTTCCGTTAACGTAAACCGTTTCGCTTCCCGATACAATAAGCACGAAAAGTTCGCCGTTATTGCCTTGTAATTTATACGGCCCTTGGTTGCCTTCTTGGGCTGTAAATTGGCTGGTGGTAAATTGTCCGCGAACCAATGCACCAGCGGCAAAAATGTTGGTTTGTGAATCTTCTTCGCCTAATTTCAAATTGAAATTTAAGCCTTGTACGCGTTTAGAGAAATTGGCAAAATAAGAATTGGTGTTGACCAGATCAATATCCCCGGCGCGCACATTCCAGCGGTCGCTAAAAAGCTCAATAAACACTTGGTCAAATTCATCCAAACGTTGGCTATACCCGCTTTCTTGTAAAGGAATATTCGCATCTTGAATCGATGCCCGAAGCGAGACTTTGTCATTTAATTTTCCGGTAATCTGCAGATCTAATTCACTGTTTAAAACTGAATTTTGATTGTTTCCAATGGTAACACCTCTCGAAATACTGCCCGATGTAGTCAATCCATCAAAAGGAATAAATTTTTTCGATACGTTAGATTCCGAAAATTTATATAAAGGTTGGTCGTTACCATTGTTTTCAACAATTATATGGTCATCAAGCTGTTTGTAAGTTTTGGTTAAAAACTCAGGATATTTCAAATAATTTATAACAATGGAATCGGTATTAATTGGCTTTTTAATTTTCAAAATAGCTTTGGAAAAATCAACGGAATAGAAAGATGAATCAACGGACGTAAGGTCTTTCGTTTTGATAGAAAACCAATTGGGGTTGATGCTTACGCTATCAATTTTGATTGTATCGTTTACAGCCATTGTTTTTGTTCTGTAATTACTGTTAAGGCTCTGCGAAAAACCGCAAAAACCACAAAGCAATGCCAGAATATATAAAATGCCCTTCATTGAATACTTAAACTGATATATGTTTAAAATATTTTGTTAATAGCTTCGTTAAAACTCCTGTTATAAAGTATGGCGTAAAAGTAGCGTATTATTTATTTTAGCCGAAATATCTTTAAAAGACCAGTTAGGTTTAAAAACCTTGGGGTTTTGGAAGTGTAACAATTTAAAATTCAATAGTTTGAAAATTATATCCTATAACGTAAACGGTATTCGTGCCGCCATAAATAAAGGTTTTATCGATTGGTTAAAAGCAGCAAACCCAGATGTGGTTTGTTTGCAGGAAATAAAAGCGATGAAGGAGCAGTTGGACTTGAGTGTTTTTGAAGAGGCTGGATATAAATACAATTATTGGTTTAGTGCCCAAAAGAAGGGCTACAGCGGTGTAGCTATTTTAAGTAAAACCGAGCCCAATGATGTAGAGTATGGTACAGGAATAGAATCTATGGATTTTGAAGGCAGAAACATCCGTGCAGATTTTGATGGGGTTTCGGTAATGAGTTTGTACTTACCGTCTGGAACAAACGACGCCCGGTTAGATCATAAATTAGAATATATGGATATGTTTCAAGAGTACATCAATAACTTGAAAAAAGTCACTCCTAATCTTGTTATATGTGGTGATTATAATATTTGCCATGAAGAATTAGATATCCATAATCCGAAAGGCTTGAGCAAGGTGTCCGGATTTTTGCCTGTTGAACGTAAGTGGATAGGAAACTTTATTGATAGTGGTTTTGTTGATTCTTTTAGATTCAAAAACCCGGAGTTACAGCAATACAGTTGGTGGAGCTACCGCGCCAATGCCCGTGCCAATAATAAAGGTTGGCGATTAGATTATGCTATGGTGGCACAACCTTTGCAAGAAAACATAAATCGAGCCGTTATACTTAGCGAAGCAGTGCATAGCGACCATTGTCCTATTCTGTTAGAGCTTGAAAATTAGAAATTTAAAAAACAAACCCAAGTAAATGATTAAAAAAAGCCTGTTAACCGTATTTAGTTTATTGATTTTGGCCTCCTGTGTTTCGCCAAAAATTTATAAAGATTTAGAAGCCAAGTATGCCGACCTTAAACAAGAAAATAGAAATCTAGCGAGAGAAAATAGATCGTTGTCAAAGGCAAAAACGGCAGCCGAAAACGAATTGAAACAGTTAAAATCGGCCTATGACGAAGCCGTTGAGCAACGTGATAACCTGCAGGCCGAATACAATGCCACGAAGGCCAGTTTAGATAATCTAAAAGCGTCGTATGATGCGTTGGAGAAAAACAGTTCTAGAGCAATTACTGAAAACTCTCAAAAGAATAGAGAATTGTTGGCACAGCTAGAAGCTAAAGAACAAGCTTTAGAAGCAGAAAACGCCCGTTTGGAAAAAATTAAGAGAGAATTACAGGAGCGTTCTGAACGCGTGGCCGAACTTGAAAAATTAATTGCTGATAAAGATGCGGCTATGACGGCTTTAAAAAATGCTATTTCAAGTGCATTAACCGATTTCGAAGGTAAGGGTTTAACGGTAGAGCAGCGAGACGGCAAGGTATATGTTAGTATGGAGAACAAACTGTTGTTCAGCTCAGGAAGTTGGTCTGTTGGTGCCGAGGGAAGAAGAGCCGTAGAACAATTGGGTTCTGTTTTGGGAGACAATCCAGATGTTGCTGTATTAATTGAAGGTCACACAGATAATGTGCCGTATTCTGGAAACGGACCGTTAACCAGTAACTGGGATTTATCCACCAAACGTGCCACCTCGATAGTGAATATTTTACGCGAAAACCGGGAAATCAATCCTCAAAATCTTACGGCTGCAGGACGAGGAGAGTATGCACCGGTCGATACAAATGAAACGGTAGAAGGTCGTGCAAAAAACAGACGAATAGAAGTAATTTTAACACCCAAGTTAGATGAGCTTTCTAAGCTTTTGAACGAGAATTAGAATTTGGGCGTTCCACTCCCGATAACTATCGGGAGATTAGGCTTTCACTACTCAATCCCTCCTTTGTCGGGGATTTCAAACATGCCGTTCAATCCCTAGCGCATAAAAAACCTTTAAAAGCTACTGAGGCTTTTAAAGGTTTTTTATCTTTACGCTTCGTCAAAAAATATATGTGAATTGTCATTCCTGCGTAGCCAGGAATCCACTAAAAATACATTTCGATTAATAATATTCCCGCCTTTGCGGAAATGAGAAAAAGATTTTTTTATGAAGTACACAACACTACCGCAAACCAATATAAAAGTTAGTAAAATCTGCCTAGGAACCATGACCTGGGGAAATCAAAATACTGAGGCGGAAGGACATGCGCAACTGGATTACGCCATAAACCAGGGTATTAATTTTATAGATACCGCCGAGATGTACCCTGTTCCAGCAACACCAGAAACACAGGGAGATACCAGTAAAATTATTGGTACATGGCTAAAAAAAACCGGAAATCGAGATAAAGTGGTTTTGGCCAGTAAAATTGTGGGACGTGTAAACGATTATACCAAGCACGTTCGCAGTGGTGGTTTAAATACACAAACAATTGAAGCGTCTTTAAACAAAGAGTTAAAACGATTGCAAACCGATTATATTGATATTTACCAAATTCATTGGCCAGAACGATTAACCAATACTTTTGGAACAAGAGACTACAAACACAACCCGAACGATGAATGGGAGGACAACTTTAACGAGGTACTGCGTGCACTAGATGCTCAAATCAAGGCGGGTAAAATTCGGCATGTTGGCATTTCAAACGAAAAAGCTTGGGGTGCCATGCGTTTTTTAGATGAATCTAAATCACACAATTTGCCAAGAATAATTACCATACAAAATGCATATTCGCTATTAAATCGAATTTTTGAAGGTGATATGGCAGAAATATCCATACGAGAAAATTTAGGCTTGTTGGCCTATTCACCCATGGCATTCGGAGTGCTTTCTGGTAAATATATAAAAGGAACAGCGGCCGATAATGCACGGTTAAAGCTATTTCCAAGGTTTGCACGTTATAGCAGCGAGCAATGTACAGAAGCCACAAAGCGCTACTTAAAAATAGCTGAAGAAAACAATATGAGTTTGGCTCAAATGAGCTTGGCTTTTGTAACCCAACGGCCATTTGTAACTAGTAATATTATTGGAGCAACATCTTTAAAACAGCTTAAGGAGAATGGAGATTCTATTAATATTACTTTGCGCGACGATATTTTAGAGCAGATAAATAAAGTACATGCCGAAATCCCTAATCCGGCGACTTAATTAATTTCTGAAATTTGATTTTCAGTTTTAAAAAATGAAGTAAAAAAAAACCCGCTAACTTGAAAAAGTAGCGGGTTTTTTAATTATTTAATTTGATTACCATCTTTATCGAAAAAGTGGTATTCTAAGTATGTGTAAGCATCTCTTGGTAAAACTTTAACCCATTTTTTGTGCTCTAAAAACCATTTAGAACGCACAGATGGAAAACCTTTTGTTAAAAAGGCTGCTATAAAAGGATGTGTGTTTAAAGTCAACTTTTTATAGTCTTTTTTTAATAGTTTTTCAAGGTCGTGGTTTATTTTTTGCACGATTCCTATTGGCGCTTCAACCTCGGAACCATTAATAATCTCATCGGGGTTTTCCTCGCGAGTTTTAATGTTCATTTCTGGGCGAACGCGTTGCCTTGTTATTTGTATCAAACCAAATTTACTTGGTGGCAGTATTTTGTGTTTCGCTCTATCGTCCTTCATTTCATCTCGAAGGTGATTGAAGAGCTTTTGCCTGTTCTGAGCATTGGTCATATCAATAAAATCGACTACAATAATGCCGCCCATATCACGCAGGCGCAATTGGCGGGCCATTTCCGTAGCGGCTATTAAATTAACCTCTAACGCCGTATCCTCTTGGTTATTTGCTTTATTAGAGCGGTTTCCACTGTTTACATCTATAACATGAAGTGCTTCGGTGTGTTCAATTACCAAATAAGCACCTTTTGCCATAGAAACAGTCTTGCCAAACGAGGTTTTAATTTGTCTTTCTATTCCAAATTTTTCAAAAATTGGAACTTTTGACTGATACAATTTAACTATTGATTCTTTTTTTGGTGCAATTTCTTGCACGTAATCTTTAATTTGAATGTAAAGCTCTTCGTCATCTACAGTAATTCCTGTAAAGGTGTCATTGAATATGTCTCGCAGAATAGACGAGGCTTTATTCATTTCACCTAGTACCTTACTTGGATGATGTGCTTTGTGTAGCTTTTTGCACATTGCCGTCCAGCGACTAAGCAAGTTTTGCAAATCTTTATCTAGTTCAGCTACTTTTTTGCCTTGTGCTACGGTACGTACTATAACGCCAAAACCTGACGGTGTAATACTTTTAACAAGTCGTTTTAAACGGTCTTTTTCCTCACGGTCTTCTATTTTTTGTGAAATAGAAATACGGCTGGAAAAAGGAACCAAAACAATATATCTGCCGGCTATAGAAAGCTCAGAGCTTATTCTAGGGCCTTTGGTAGATATAGGTTCTTTAACGATTTGTACCAATAGCGATTGATTAGATTTTAAGGCGTCGGTAATTTTACCGTCTTTCTCAATATCTTTTTCAAATGGGAAGTTTTTTAAAGAAAAATCTTTTAGTTTACCTGTGCTTACACGTTTTGTGAATTTTAAAAGCGAAGGCAGTTTTGGCCCTAAATCGTGATAGTGCAAAAATGCATCTTTCTCGTAGCCCACATTAACAAATGCGGCATTTAGTCCAGGAACGGCTTTTCTTATTTTGGCTATAAACACATCACCAACAGAAAAGTCATTACTGTCTTCATCTTTCTGTAATTCAATAAGTTTTCCATCTTTTAATAAGGCAAAATCAACATTTTCGGAACTAGATCGGATGATCAATTCTTTATCCATTTTGTTAATTTTTATCCATACTTCTTTAGTTTACACTCTCAGTGTTTAGCTTACAGTATTTTTATTACTGTTAACTGTGACTGATTACTGCCAACTGAATCGTACAGATGGATTATACATTATTTTCTTCACAGGATTTTTTTAATCTCCGTGGAGTTCATTACCATTAAGCGGTGCTTAAAAAATAAACGAACTCATTTTCAAAGAACTTGATTGCTTTTAAACCAAAAAAAGTAGCTAATCTAACTACTTTTTTGATTTATTTTTTCTTTTTGTGACGGTTAGCGCGTCTACGTTTCTTACGTTTATGCGTCGCTACCTTATGTCTTTTGCGTTTTTTACCACTTGGCATAAATAGTGTCTTTTTAAATTAATGATTTATTTTAATACCAGAACAATTCTGGCATATGTCTTAATTATTTTACGTCTACGTTTGTTTTTACGCCTTCTACAAAAACTTTTGCTGGCTTAAACGCTGGGATATTGTGAGCAGGTATTTTAATAGTGGTATTTTTAGAAATATTTCTACCAGTTTTTTCTGCTCTGGTTTTAATGATAAAACTTCCAAAACCTCTTAAATAAACATTGTCGCCACTTTCTAATGAAGTTTTAACTTCTTCCATAAATGTTTCAACAGTTGCTTGAACATCACCTTTTTCAATTCCTAACTTCTCAGAAATTTTTGCTACTAAATCAGCCTTCGTCATTTTAATATTATATTTTTTTGTTACTATTAATTATAAAAGGGATGCAAATATAGGAATTAAATATTCAATATTTCAAACCTAATTAATTAAAATTTAATATTATAAAGGTTTATTTTTGTTCGTTTTATTTAATGAATCGATGAATTTTTCAAAAACCATAATTAACTGGTATTCAGCAAACAAGAGGAGTTTGCCTTGGCGCGAAACCAATAGTCCATATAAAATATGGCTATCTGAAATTATTTTGCAGCAAACACGGGTTAGGCAGGGGTTACCATATTATGAAGCTTTTGTTGCAAAATATCCAACAGTTTTTGAGCTTGCGAAAGCCAATGAAAGTGATGTTTTAAAATTATGGCAGGGACTAGGGTATTATTCACGAGCAAGAAATTTACATGCAACAGCTAAATACGTTGTCGATGAGTTTAACGGAATATTCCCAAATACTTATAAAGGACTATTAAAATTAAAGGGTGTTGGTGATTATACGGCCAGTGCTATTGCTTCCATTTGTTTTAATGAGCCGACAGCTGTAGTAGATGGTAATGTTTACCGGGTGCTTTCGCGTTATTTTGGAGTTGATACACCAATAAATTCATCAAAAGGGGTAAAGGAATTTAAGGCCATGGCACAGGAGTTAATCGATAGAAATAATCCTGCCATATTCAACCAAGCTATTATGGAGTTTGGTGCCACACAGTGTAAACCTAAAAATCCAGATTGTGGCAATTGCCCATTTCAAAATAGTTGTGTAGCTTTTGGTCATAATCATATTGATGCGTTGCCAGTAAAAAATAAATCCGCGAGAGCGAAAAAAAAATACTTCAACTTTTTGGTGTTCGTTTCAGAAGATGGAAAAACGATTTTAGAAAAACGACAAGGCAAAGGGATATGGCAAAACTTATATCAGTTCCCGTTGGTAGAAACCAATAAAAATTTTGATGCTGAGTCTTTTGAGCCGTTGATTGAAAGTCACGATTTAGTAAAAGGTCATCCGTTTAAATTTACACCTTATAATAAGGAGTGTATTGTTCATAAATTATCACACAGGCATTTGCATACAAAATTTTGGATAGTTAACGTGGAAAAGTTACCGGTAATGGGCATTCCTGTAAATCAAGTTCGCGATTATGCTGTTCCTATTTTAATAGGTAATTTTATTGAATCGTTTAATTTTTGACCGTTTATCAATGGCAATCATATTTTTTTATTAATTTTAAAAAAATGAATGGCAAATGGTTACTTTTGCCCTCTTGAAAAAAGAAAACTATGTCTGGAACTTTAAATAAAGTAATGCTTATAGGGCATTTGGGAGATGAGGTGAAAATGCACTATTTTGAAGGTGGCGGTTGCATTGGGCGTTTTCCGTTGGCAACGAACGAAACCTATACAAATAAGCAAACCAACGAGCGTGTTACAAATACCGAGTGGCACAATATTGTGGTACGAAATAAAGCGGCCGAAATTTGTGAAAAGTATTTAAGCAAGGGTGATAAAGTTTATATTGAAGGTCGATTGAAAACCAGAAAATGGCAAGACGATAGCGGCAACGACAGGTATTCAACTGAAATACAATGCACAGATTTTACTTTTCTCACCACAAAACAGGAAAGTGGAAATAATACTGTTACATCAAACGCGACAGTTTCACAAAAGCCTGCTGAAAACCAACAACCTGCCAACAAGCCCATTGAAGATGAAAATGATGATTTGCCGTTTTAAAAATACACTCGGTAGTTTATCGAGAAACTTATGTTTAACTAAAGCACTTCTAGTTGGATCCTGACCCCTCCAGTTTTATTTCATTAATAGTAACCGTAGATTATTCGGTTATTTTTGGTTTGGCATTTTTGGTTTTGCTTTTGGTGTGCTCTGCCTTAATTTCTGGAGCGGAGGTGGCTTTGTTTTCGCTCTCGTCTGACCAAATAAAAGAAGGGCTAGAACAGAAATCTAAACGTATTGAGGTTATTTCTAAACTTTTAGAACGACCTAAAAAATTATTAGCCACCATACTAGTAGCAAATAACTTTATCAATATAGCTATTGTAATTTTATTTGCTTTTTTGGGTGATTTTCTCTTCGGAAATATAGCAAGCCCTGAGTTAAAATTCGTTGTCGAAGTTGTACTCATAACGTTTTTAATCCTGTTGTTTGGCGAAATATTGCCTAAAATTTACGCCAGTAGGAACAATTTAAAATTTGCCGTATTTATGGCTTATCCTTTGCGGGTGTTAGATGTGTTTTTATCTCCTGTTAGTTTACCCATGCGCGGTGTAACTTTAGCAATTCATAATAGGTTAGGGAAGCAAAAATCGGGCATAAGTGTCGATCAATTGTCACAGGCCTTGGAGTTAACCAGTGAGGAAGACACCACAAAAGAAGAACATAAAATATTGCAGGGTATCGTGTCCTTTGGAAACACCGATACCAAACAAGTTATGCGTCCGCGAATTGATATTTTCGCTGTAAATATCGAGAGCAAGTACTTGGAAATTATGCCAGAAATAGTTGAGAATGGCTATTCCAGAATTCCAGTTTACAAGGATAATATTGATAACATTGAAGGCATCCTTTATGTAAAAGACCTATTGCCTTATATAGACAGAAAACAATTCGATTGGACCACCTTAATTAGAGAGCCGTTTTTTGTGCCAGAAAACAAAAAATTGGATGATTTAATGACCGAGTTCCAAGATAAAAAAGTGCATTTGGCTGTGGTGGTTGATGAGTACGGTGGTACCTCGGGATTAATTTCGTTAGAGGATATTATTGAAGAAATTGTTGGAGATATCAGTGATGAGTTTGATGATGAAGACTTAACGTATTCCAAGCTTGATGAAAATAATTATGTTTTTGAAGGAAAAACAGCCTTAAAGGACTTTTATAAAATTACTAAGTTAGAAGACGAGACCGTTTTTGAGACCAACAAAGGCGAGGCCGAAACCGTGGCTGGTTTTGTGCTTGAGATTTCGGGAAGCTTCCCTAAGTTAAATAGTAAAATAAATTTTGAAAATTACGTTTTTACTATTGAAGCTATGGACAAAAAACGAATCAAGCTTGTTAAATTCACCATGTTATAAAATTTTACAGCACGGTTAAAATAAAATCTTTATGACAATAAAAATCAGGGATATATTTTCAACAAAGAATTTTTTGATTGTCATGGCTTTAATGGTGGTGTCTTGTGGAGATAATTATGTGCCTAAGCCCAAAGGACACTTAAGGTTAGATTACCCTGACACTAAATATGCTGATGTTGATTTTGATTTACCATTTAGTTGTGAAGTCAATAAATTAGCTAAAAATATTGAGGTAAAACAAATAGAGGCTTCCTCAAAAAGTTACGGTATCAATTTAGAATACCCCTTATTGAAGGGCACAATTTTCCTTACCTATAAATCGGTTGAAAAAAGTGATAAAAACCTCAGGGATTTTATTCGAGATGCCCAGAACCTCACTCAAAAGCACACTATTAAAGCAGATGAAATTCCTGTTACAGTATACGAAAATAAAAAGCGAAATGTATTTGGCGCATTCGCAGAAGTAAAAGGCAATGTTGCTTCAATGGCACAGTTTTATATAACCGATAGTGTTAATCATTTTTTAACAGGGTCACTTTACTTTTACGCTAAACCTAATTACGATTCCATTTTGCCAGCGGCTCACTATTTGCAAAATGATATGAAACACATCATGGAAACTGTAAAGTGGAAATAAAAAAAGCCTCTAATTTCTTAGAAGCTTTTCTTGTGTCTAAAACCTAATTATAAATTAGGCCATCGTTCTTTTTTTGAGCAACAGCCATTTTACAATTAGCCTAATAGTTTTTTCCAGTTAAAGATTATCAACGGTTTTCATGTCGCTCACTTTATAGGTGTCAGAGACATTTGTAACTGTTTTGGTTAATAAAGTTGGTGTTACTTTGGCCTCGTCATATTCAACTTTGGCCAACTTTTTGTCAAAATCTACCTTAGCAGATTTTACACCTTCCATTTCAGAAATTTTCTTTTGTATAGTAGCGGCACAACCAACGGCACACATCATTCCGTCAATAGTGAATTCGGCTTGAGCGTAAGTTGCGTTGGGGTCTAATTCTTTAATCTCGCTGTTTTCGACTTCAACAGTTTTTATCTCAGGTTTCACTTCATTCTTACAGCTAAAAGTGAAGGTTGCAATTATTGCAAACGCTAAAAAATATTTTATAGTTTTCATTAAAATGTTTTTAAGTTTCTGTTTTACAAAATTACTAAATATATGTTTAAGAGTTATATAAGAAGGATTTTTATATCAGAAATGGAATTTAATTGTATGTTTATTTTGGTTGACTAAAAAAGTTCAAAACGAAAAAAGGATGTTGAAATTATTTTTTTTAAAGATTTTTTCCGAAATTTAAGTGAATTAATAATTCTAACTCTTATGAAAAACATTTCTCTTCCCCTTCGTTTCGGATTAGTGACCGGTGCGGTTTTAATCGCTTATTTTCTGGTATTATCCTTAGCTGGTAAGCATACAAATCCGGCTTTTAGCTTCTTTAACGCCTTAATAACTGGTTTTGGTATTTATGAAGCTGTTAGGTTAAAGAAATTAGAGAACTTCAGTGGTTTTTCTTATGGCGAAGGATTCAAAACGGGCGTTGTTACAGGAGCTGTAGCGACCATTATATTTACCATTTTCTTTCTGTTTTATGCTACTGAAGTCAATGTTGGTTTTTTGCCAGAATTGTTAAAGACGATTAATGGTGCTTTTAATGCAGATATTGGCATGGTAACCTTCGTAGTGGCTATAATGGGCTTTGCTACAACTGTAGTGGCAACACTCACTGTTATGCAACTTTTAAAAAAAACAGGAAATATTTCTCAATAACTTATAAAACGTTTGTAGTTTAATTAATTAGCAGTATATTTGCACTCATTTTTGAACAAAATTAATTAATAAAAACGTTACGCTATGTACGCAATTGTAGAGATAGCAGGGCAACAATTTAAAGTTAAAAAAGACCAAAAAGTTTTTGTTAACCGTTTACAAACTGAAGAAGGAAAGAACGTATCTTTTGATAACGTACTCCTTTTAGGAGATGGTGACAATGTAACTGTAGGCGCCCCGGCTATAGACGGAGCTCAAGTAGGAGCAAAAGTCTTAAAGCACCTTAAAGGTGATAAAGTAATCGTTTTCAAGAAGAAAAGACGTAAAGGTTATCGTGTGAAAAATGGACACAGACAATCTTTAACTGAAATCGTTATTGAAAATATTGTAGCTTCAGGAGCAAAACCAGCTGCTACAGCTAAAAAAGAAACCAAAAAAGTAGAACCAAAAGCTGAAACTAAAAAGGCTGCACCTAAAAAATCAGATGCCAAAGCAGATGATTTAAAGAAAATTGAAGGTGCTGGTCCAAAAGCGGCCGAAGCTTTAGTTAATGCTGGACTTGATACGTTTGCAAAAGTTGCCAAGGCAACACCAGAAGAATTAAGTAATATTCTTTCTGAAGCAAGTTCAAGACTATCTCACATCGTTACCGATACTTGGCCAAAACAAGCAGGTTTGGCTGCAGAAGGTAAATGGGATGACTTAAAAGAATTACAAGACAGATTAGACGGCGGAATAGAAAAATAATTCCGTTATTATTAACAATATAAAAACTTAAGACAATGGCTCATAAAAAAGGAGTAGGTAGTTCTAAGAATGGTAGAGAATCAGAATCGAAACGCTTAGGCGTTAAGATTTTTGGTGGTCAAGCTGCCATTGCTGGAAACATTATCGTAAGACAAAGAGGAAACACACATCACCCAGGTGAGAACGTGTATTCTTCGAAAGACCATACTTTACATGCCCAGGTTGATGGTGTTGTGAAGTTTACTAAGAAAAAAGATAACAAATCTTATGTTTCTATTGAGCCTTTTGAGGCTTAGGAAATTTTTTCTTAAAAGATAAATTTTATTGAACCCTTTCTGGAAACAGAGAGGGTTTTTTTATTGCCTTTTTGGTTAATATGGGCTTTTCAAAATATCCTTCACGATCTTCAAATGATGTTTTGTATGCATGCCCAAAAAATGAAGAGTTTGTTTTTTCGTTAGTATTCCAAAAACATGATGGATAAAATAAGATTTTTTAGGAAGTGGCTTTGTTTTTTCAATATTCTTTTTTGCCAAGTTTAATTTGTCGTATAAATCTTTTGTTGAAAAATATTTAGGAGGTAAAACTATTTTTGGGGCTTTGGCTTTTCCTCTGGGAATGTATCCCAAGGGAAATAAAATAGCTCGTTTTAAATTGAAATTTCGCTTATAATTTTCAGGTTTGGTTTTTAGTAATATACCACAAACACCATTAATTACCTGTAAACTGTGATGCAAATGCCAGCCAATACTACTATTGGAAACTTTAGTATTTTTTTGTTCATGATATGATATGAATTTTTCTATTTGTGATAATCGCTGATTTAAGATGTCCATTTGCTCATTGTTAATGCAAAAGTTTGTTTAAAAGATATAAATTAAATGCTTAACTTTAAGCAATTGCATTTGAAATTGATATTATTGTTTACTTTAAAAATAATGTAGCTATGCTTCCCTTTAGATCTGAAATTAGAAATTCCCCTAAAACACCTACTATTAAAATTTTTTTGAGCGATGAGTCTTTAGACGAAAGAATTAAAAAGCACTTGGAGCATTTTAAGGAAATTGAATCTATTGAAATTCGGGAAAGTGTTGAGCAAAATCGTGCCAATGAAAACATTACTGTGTTTTTAAACGAAGATGTAGATATTGATAAAATGAAACAGGCGATAGACTCAAGCCTGTGGTGGTATTTTGAAGAAGATTTGGTTGATGAATAGTGGAATAAACTAATAGTTGTACCCCGTAGAAACATAAACCAAAACATCATTAATGCATTGGTTTAAGTTCTGCTTAATTTCTTTAGTCCAAAATCTGAAAACCGTAAAACCCATATCAGCCAGTTGCTGATTTACTTCTTTGTCGCGCTGCATATTGCGCTCTATTTTTGGTATCCAAAACAGGCGGTTACTTTTAATGGTCTTTTTGCGTTCGTTCCAATTATAGCCATGCCAAAACTCACCATCAATAAATATGGCCAATTTATATTTTTTAATTGACACATCGGGTTTGCCAGGCAAAGTTTTGGTGTCCACACGGTACCGAACACCGTGAGCCCAAAGTGCACGACGGAATATAAGTTCTGGTTTAGTGTTTTTTCCACGTATTTTACTCATTATTTTAGAGCGCTTTTTGGTCGTGTAAAAACCAGAGGCTTCATTAAATCTTGGGACTTTTATTTTATGCTCTTTATAAGCCATAGCACATTGAAGATAAAGAATTTAAATCAATTAAAAAACCCTCACATTTCTGCAAGGGTTCTAAATATTTAAAATCTAAGTTTATCTAGTAGCGGTAGTATTCTGGCTTATAAGGACCGTCAATCTTTACACCAATATATTCAGCCTGGTCTTGCTTTAATTCCGTTAACTCCACACCAATTTTTTCCAAGTGCAATTTGGCTACTTTTTCGTCCAATTGTTTAGGTAGCATATATACTTTGTTTTCGTATTTATCGCTGTTTTTCCAAAGTTCAATTTGAGCCAAAGTTTGGTTGGTAAACGAGTTGCTCATTACAAAACTTGGGTGACCCGTAGCGCATCCTAAATTTACCAAACGGCCTTGGGCTAAAATAATAACATCTTTCCCGTTAACGGTATATTTATCAACTTGTGGTTTGATAACATTCTTGGTGTTTCCATAGTTTTTGTTCAACCACGCCATATCAATTTCATTATCAAAATGCCCAATGTTACACACTATGGTTTTGTCTTTCATAGCTTCAAAATGTTCACCACGAACAATATCTTTATTTCCAGTAGTTGTAATTACAATATCTGCTTTGCCAATTACGTTTTCCAATTTTTTTACTTCAAAACCATCCATAGCAGCTTGTAATGCACAAATTGGGTCAATTTCGGTAACGGTTACAATACTCCCCGCACCCTTAAATGAAGCGGCAGTTCCTTTACCCACATCACCATAACCACAAACCACTACACGTTTTCCTGCTAACATCACATCTGTAGCACGACGGATAGCATCAACAGCACTTTCGCGACAACCATATTTATTATCGAATTTAGATTTGGTAACCGAATCATTTACATTAATAGCCGGCATGGGCAATGTGCCTTTTTGCATACGCTCGTACAAACGGTGAACACCAGTTGTGGTTTCTTCACTCAATCCTTTTATGCCAGAAACCAATTCAGGGTATTTGTCTAGAACCATGTTGGTCAAATCACCGCCGTCATCAAGAATCATGTTTAGCGGTTTTCTGTCTTCACCAAAAAATAAGGTTTGCTCGATGCACCAATCAAATTCTTCTTCGGTCATATCTTTCCAAGCGTAAACGGCAGTTCCTGCGTCAGCAATGGCAGCAGCGGCTTGGTCTTGAGTTGAAAAAATATTACAAGAGCTCCAAGTCACTTCAGCTCCTAAAGCTTGTAAAGTTTCAATTAAAACCGCTGTTTGTATAGTCATATGCAAACATCCTGCAATACGTGCACCCTTTAATGGTTGCTCATTCTTATACTCCTCGCGCAAGCTCATTAAGCCAGGCATTTCTGCTTCTGCCAATTCTATTTCTTTTCTTCCCCAATCTGCAAGCGAAATGTCTTTTACTTTATTGGCTACATAAGGAATTGTTTTCGTACTCATAGTCTTTTTTCTTTTGTTTTTAAACTCCCACTTCATTGCTAATAGCTTTTAAAATACTTAAATTCGCTAATAAAAAAGTTTGAGCTGTATTAGGCGGTGCAAAGATAATCAATAACTTTCAGAATACTAAATGCCACTTTATAAAACCATTAGGCCAAACTTACAAACTAGTGTTAAAATCTGGAAGATAACCGAATCTTTTGATGATTTGATGAAGTCGGTAAATTTAAAAACTGAGAGTTTAAATCGTGTTTTGGGTATGAAGAGCGAAATGCATCAACGTGGTTTTTTAAGTGTACGCCGGTTGTTACAGGAGTTTGGATATGCTGATTCGGATTTGTTTTATGATGAAAACGGAAAACCACATTTAAAGGATGGTAAGCAAATATCGATAACCCATTCATTTAATTTTTCAGCTATTATAGTCAGTGAATCAATAATTGGAATTGATATTGAAAAGCAAAGGGATAAAATCCAGATAATTGCCAGTAAGTTTGTTGATTATGAAAATGATTATCTTGATGAAAAGAATGGTGATTATATAGAAAAACTCACTGTTATTTGGTGTGTGAAAGAATCGTTGTATAAGTTGTTTGCTACGCCAGGATTAAGTTTTAAGGAACACTGTTTGGTTATCCCAGTTTCAGATGATGAAAATGAAACGGTTGCTTGGATCGATTATGAAAACAAAAAGAGCCGATATAATGTTGAGTTTTTAGAATTTGAAGGGTTTACTTGTGCCTACGCGATTGCATAAATGAAAGCGGTTTACAACAATATATTGAGAGCTGTTTCAAAAGGGAAAAAACTGTTAGCCGTTTTGATAGATCCTGATAAGTTTAAACTTTCAAATATCAAGGGCTTTATTGAAAAAGTAAACCAATCTACAGCAACACACATTTTTGTTGGAGGAAGTACGGTTGATGATAATGCCACCGACCATTTAGTTGCTGAAATAAGAGTACATACAAAATTACCGGTAATTTTATTCCCTGGAGATGTATCGCAAATTACCGAGAAAGCAGACGGACTGTTGTTTTTGAGCTTAATCTCGGGTAGAAACCCTGATTATTTAATAGAAAAGCAAGTTAAAGCGGTTTCTAAACTACGCCATATAGAACTTGAAGTGATTCCAACGGGGTATATTTTAATTGAAAATGGTAAAGAAACGGCTGTACAACGTGTCACTGATACCTTACCCGTTCCGAGGAATCACGTTCAAAAAATTGTTGATACCGCAAAAGCGGGAGAATTACTTGGAATGAGACTCATTTATCTAGAAGCGGGCAGCGGTGCATTGCACCCAATAACTTCTGAGATAATTAATCTAGTTAAAAAGGAACTGCAAATTCCGTTAATCGTTGGTGGTGGAATTAGAAGTAAAAAGTATTTGGATGCTGCTTATAAAGCTGGAGCTGATTTGGTGGTTATTGGTAATGCTTTTGAGAACGACGAATCTTTTTTTGAGGAATTAACCTGAAATTTTAAGGTTTTCCCGCTACATATGAGTTCCAAACTTCACGTTCCTTTTTCTCGAACAATTCGTTTATTACACTTAAATCAACTTCTTTTTTAGGTTTAAAACTATCAGAGTTCATATAGCCCAAAATACTTTTATACAGTTGCTTTGAAACCAAATTAACTTCATTTTTATCCAAATCAATGCTGCAGACCATAAGGTTGCCGCCATCAACTTTTGCTTCAAAAAGCATAGCTAACCTTCGGTTTAAAAACCAGGTATCGATGGGCTGTACAATTGGCTTGAAGTCAGGCGGGAAAAATTCTAGATTCATTATTTGCTGTCTGTTGGCTATTTCCCACCATTGTAAATCGCTGTAATAATCTGTTGGAAAATCATTAAAAACAGGATGCTCATTTTTAATTAAAATTCCAGTGGTATGCGGTGGACGCATTTTAAACCATGAAGTATTCCAAAACACCGTTGTTTGGTACTGTATTATGTCTTTGCCGTTTTCAACTTTTCCGGCGGCTAAAAGTAAAACCTTGCCACCTTTATTTAAGATTAGTTTGGCTTTTTCATCTAAAGTTTTGCAAATGTGAATGTTTGAAGTTTTAGTTTTTTCTAGTGAATTTGGATAAACCCAAATATTCCACTGGTTTTTGTAATCTCCAACCTGAACTTTTAAGATGAATTTCGAGGCTTTTTTTACAAAACCAAGCGGCAAATCAATGGTCCCTAATTCGTTTCCTTTTCCTATTGGTATAGCATTACTTTTTAAATATCCAGATTGAACAGTTGTATTGCTGTCATCAAGTAATTTCCATTTCGGTCTTGGGCTTTCTAAAATACCACCGCTAAAATTAGCAACCTCCACTTTTGCCGTTAAATTTTCGGTGTTCGAAAAGGTGTATTTGGGCAACCTTACCAGAGGTACAACGGCATTACAGAAACTACTGAATTCATCTGCTGAAACATAGCCCTTTTCATCCCAAAAGGCATCTAAAACACCAACTAGTGCCGTCCCTTGGCCAGAAAAATCGTTTAGACTAAGCAACTGAAAACCAGCTAAATTTGGTGTTCTCAATGTCGCTTCAATTTCTTGCTTATAACAAGAGGCTTGCAATTTGCCCGAAGCCATTAAAAAATCGTGCGCTTGATTGCCCATGTGATGGTCTGCTAAATCTTCCTGAAACAATTCGAAGTTTTTAGCTTTTAACGGACCAGTGTATTTTTTTATTTCATTAAAATTAGGGTAAGCACACCATTGTCCCATTTCAAAAGTAACGTAAGGGCGGTTTTGGCTTTCGGTTTTGTCTCTATAATCGAAAATACTTTGAGGTTGTTCATTTTTCCAGTTTAGACCACGAGGAGCGGCGCGCACAAGAAAATCGCTATTTTCTATAATAGCCCAACTCTTTCCTGTTGAAGCTCCTGTAAATACACGTTGTGGGTCGTATTTTTTAAAATGTTCAACCCAATTTTCAAGATATGGTACGTAGTTTCCCGAAGGCTCGTTTCCGTAAGCCATCATACAAAAAGAAGGGTGGTTACCATAGGTGTCAATTATGCGTTTTGTTTCCTCCATTAAATATTTGTCTATTGGTTTTCCTCTGCCTAAGCTAGTGGAATATTTTGCCCAACTTGGACCTTCTATCTGCAGGTAAAAACCAGCTTTATCGGCAGCTATAAAAGCGGCTTCTGGTGGGCAATAGGAATGGAAACGTAGGTGGTTTAAACCAAACGACTTGCAGATGTGGTATATCCGTTCCCAAGAGGCCTCATCGGTTGGTGGATAACCTGTTAAAGGGAAAACACTACATTCGGTTGTACCACGTAATGAAATAAACGTATCGTTTATTTTAAATTGTGTGCCTGTGATTGTAAACTCGCGCATACCGAACACTTCTTTTTTAGTGTCGATTGTATTGTTTCCTTTCCTTAAGTCGACTTCTAATTGATAAATTTTAGGGTTGAACTCACTCCACATTTTAAAATTGTCACCCATCGGAACGCTTGCTAATAATTCATTTGAAGCGTTATCAAATTCAAAATTGAGAACATCAAAGCTTTGCTGGTGGTTGAGACCTTTTATTTTGATGTCTGCTGATAGGTTTTCGGCCGGTTTATCTAAAACAATTCTAGCTTCAACAGATTTATCTGAAATATTTGGTGTTAATTTTACTAATTCAATGCAATTCCAGTTCTTAACAGAAAGTTTTATGCCACCAACAATACCATTCCAGTTGCCCTGTGTGTGGTCTGAAATACTGTGCGAATTAATACCAACATCTAAATTGCGAATGGCATTATCTATCCGAATGGTTAATGTATGTTTACCAGTAGTTATTGCTTTGTTTGTGGCAAATTTATGCGGCACCGACAAGCTGTTATCCGCACCCATATAAATGCTGTCAAGCCATACTTGCGTTTGCCAATGCGGCCGCTCTAATGTTAGCGAAATGGTTTTGTTGCTCCAGTTTTCAGGAATTTCAACTTCTTTTTGGTACCAAGCCGCACCTAAATAATGTTTATTGGGAGTTAACCAAAACGGAAATTTTAAACTGTCCTTCTTTCGGTATTTTTTCATGGCAGGATTTAAAAACCATGTGCTATCGTAAATACTGCCTGTCCATTCTGTGGTTAAGGTTGGGTTTTCACCAATACCCTTATCACGCAATGCTGTGGGGAGCTCAATATAATCCTTAAATTTTAGATTGAACCATTTTTCTTTAATGCCAATATTGTATTTGTCAAGTTTGTAAGTCCAATTACCAGCTAAATTTATATGCTCAGGTTGTTGGGAACATTGAAAAAAAGTAGTCGCAAGAATTAATAAACTCCAAAATTTCATATGTTTCGACATGGTTTAGTGCTTTTTTGTCAAATAAATCTTAGGAGCTTTCGGTTTTTTCATTCCAACACCCAAATAAAACCCTGTATGAGCAGGTTGGTTGTATGCCACGTTTTGCCACGCTATACTCAATCGATAAACAGGGTCGTGCATTAAGGTAAAAATCCTTTGGTCGGTTGGGTAGGGGGTTGAGAAAATGACCAATTCGGTGCTGTTTTCATTCCTCCAAATCACTTCCTCGCGCCAATCGCCCAGAATATCAGCAATTAAACAGGGATTCGATTTGGTCCAATTGTTACTTCTTAAGCGCATACCGTCGTAGTTATATGCTTTTAGTAGCATGCTTGTACTTTGGGTATTGGCATCCCATTTTGTAATAACTGTTTTGTCAACTATTTCGCGAAGTAAATCGCCATCCCACCATGCAAACATATTAAAACTACCGCCTCGTCTTCCTGCCGTTGGGTATGTATTTGATATGACTTTGCCTTTAACGTTATGTATTCCTGAACCATTAACTGCCCAACTTTCAGCACCTAGGTGATTGGGGTCAATATCAGCCGTTACCCCACGCCCAATATCACCTTTGCCATTAACACTCCATATAATGTTGCCCTTTTTAGTTTCTCTAAAATCAATTGCGGGAATGGTTGTTCCGTTAGCCACTTCATGAGGCATAAAGAATTCCAAACCTTTACGGGAAGGGTCAAAATCGCCTAAATGGCTGGCATCTCCATGTCCAAGCCCCGTTGAATAAAGCCCAGTTCCGTTGTCATCAATGGCGCATGATCCAAATTGTATTTCGTCTTTGCCATCTCCGTCTAAATCGCCCACTGCAATATTATGGTTGCCTTGACCGTAATAGGCTTCATTTCCCTTTTTGTCACTGTCAAAAACCCAACGATTGGTTAGCTTTCCATCTCTATAATCATAGGCAGCTAAAACGGTGCGCGTATAGTAGCCCCTAGAAAAAACTAAACTTGGACGTTTCCCATCCAAATAAGCAACGCAAGCCAAAAACCTGTCAACACGATTTCCATATTTATCCCCCCAATCGGAAACGTTTCCTCTTTCAGGAATATAATTTGTTGTCGCTAAAAATTGTCCTGTTTCTCCTGAAAAGACACTTAAAAATTCTGGTCCATTTAAAACATACCCTCTTTTATTTCTATAATCGGCACTATCATCGCCTAAAAAGGTTCCTACACCATCAGTTGTTCCATCGGCAGTTTTGCATGCTAATTCTGCCTTACCATCACCATCAAGGTCGTAAACCATAAACTGGGTGTAGTGGGCACCAGAACGGATGTTTCTCCCTAAATTGATATTCCAAAGTACGGTACCATCAAGTTCTAGACCTTGCAAAATAGTATTGCCTGTATACCCGTGATGAGCGTTGTCGTGTGCGTTTGACGGTTGCCACTTCAAGACCAATTCGTATTGTCCATCGCCATCTAAATCACCAACAGACGCATCATTAGCTCTATAAGTATAATTTCTTCCGTCTGGACTTGTACCTCCAAGTGGAGGCGAAATCGGGATTTTGTTGTAGATATTATTCCAGACTTTTACAGGTTTACTTGCTTTTTGTTCTTTTCCTTTAATAATTGCCGAAACACTATATGCGGAATTTTTATCTGTTTCGTCAACAAAATTGCTGGCGCCTGAAATAGGTTTGTTGTTTAATTTAATCTTTCCTCTATAAATATTGTAAGAAACATTTTCAAACTCTGGACCAAGTATGCGCCAACTTATCAAAACTTCATTTGGAGTTGTTCGAATTGCCAAAACGCCTCGATCTAAATTTTCCATTTGTCTTTGAGCCAAAGCAAATAATGAAAAACTGCAAGCAATAAACAATAATAGTTTTTTTGTAAACAATGAAATTGGATTTTTTCGTTACTTCTTAATTGTTAAAAATGGTGTACATTATTAAGACAGTATAATAGCTTCAAGGTTTAAATTGAATTAAAAACATTAACTAATAAACAAAAAATGTTTTTGTTAAAATGCTTCGTTCTATTTAGTATTCTTATAAGAAAGAATCCGGTTTATTGCTAACTAATTTTTTATTTTAAGAATATTTTGGCCGTTAGCGTTTTGTTGTCTTTCTTCACCTTTATAAAGTACATTCCTGTGGAATAACCTTTTAAATCTACACTTTTAATGTTATTAGCGGATTTTTGAATTAACAATTCCCCTAGATTGTTATAGACCTCAATAGTTTCTATGTTATTTCCACCAAAATAAACCATTCCTGTAGTTGGGTTTGGATACAATTTTATTTGAGAGGTACTGTTAGAAAGCTTGTCGTCTGTAGATAATGCGCCTTCTCCTGCTAGGTAAATGTTTGGAGCAGAAGGTGTTTGCATATCTGTGCCTAAAAAGAAACCTGTGTGTGCGGGTTGGTTGTAAGCTACATTTTGCCATGCTATACTGGTTCTGTAAACAGGGTCGTGCATTAATGTAAAAATACGTTCTGAGGGTAAATCTGTAGATGAAACGATTACTAGGTTTGTATTATCGGATGTTCTCCAAATAATTTCTTCTCTCCAATCACCAATAATATCAGCGATTAAACATGGATTGGATTTAGAGCCATTATTACTCGCCAATTCAAGGTTGTCATAACTGTATGCTGTTAGTACCCTATCTGTACCGCTGCCGTTCCATTTGGTTATAACAGTTCTGTCAACCAGTTCTCTTGATAGATCGCCGTCATACCAAGCTGCCATATTAAAAGATGAACCATTTCCTGCAGTTGTTGGGTAAGTTGTGGAAATTACATTACCGTTAATGTCATGTATACCTGTGCCATCTGATGCCCAAGCTTCCGCACCTGGGTGATTGGGGTCAATATCTGCTATCATACACCGACCGATATCTGCAGTGCCACTATTTTGGTTTATTTGCCAATAAATTGTACCGAGTTGGTTACCACGAAAATCAGCTTTTGGGATCGAATTAGTCCTTAAATTACCAAAGCTTCCTAGTGGCGTGTCCGCACCGTATCCAGCGGATTCGTGACATGTGAAATATTCCAAACCGGGGCTGCTAGGGTCGAAGTCACCAAGATGACTCGCATCTCCATGCTTATACCCGGTGGAGCTAAATGGTGATCCATCGTCGTCAACTGTTAAAGATCCATATATAATTTCGTCTTTTCCGTCTTGGTCAACGTCACCAACAGTTACACTATGGTTTCCTTGGTGTTCGTATTGACTACCTTCAACATTAGAATCGAAGACCCATCTTTTTGTAAGTGTGCCATTTCGGTAATCATAAGCTGCTAAAACTGTTCGGGTATAGTAGCCTCTGGCAAAAATAACACTTGGGCGATCTTCGTCGAGATAGGCCACGCATGCCAAAAATCGGTCTACTCTATTGCCGTAATCGTCACCCCAACTAGAAACGTTTCCCCTTGGTGGGTCATAGGGCTCATCTTTTATTATGAAAGCACCTGTTTCTCCTGAAAAAATACTTAAATATTCGGGGCCAGCTAAAACACGACCTGTATTATTGCGGTAATCTACACTAGCATTGCCTAAAATGTCTCCGGTTCCATCTGTTGTGCCATCGGCCGTTTTACATGCTATTTCCGCTTTTCCATCTCCATCCAAATCGTAAACCATGAACTGGGTGTAATGGGCTCCAGATCTTATGTTTTTTCCTAAATCTATGGTCCATAATACGGTGCCATCCATTTCAAGGCCTTGTAGGATTGTGTTTCCGGTGTAACCACTTTGTGCATTATCTTTTGCATTAGTCGGGTACCATTTTAAAACAATTTCGTATTGTCCATCACCGTCTAAATCACCTACCGAGGCATCATTGGCTTCATAGGTATATGTTACATTGTCTGGGGTTGTTCCGCCTGTAGGAGCAGTAATTGGTATGGTTTTGTAAATGTCATCCCAAGGATCTACGGCTTCAGAACGTTCTTGTTCCTCGCCATCAATAATTGCGGCAACACTATACGAGCCAGGAAAAAAAGCTTTATCGTCAATATAATTACTTGCTCCCGTAATTGGGGTTGAATTTAATTTGGTGCCCCCTCGGTAAACGTTATATGAGGCGCTTTCAAATTCAGTACCGAAAATTCGCCAATTTACTGAGACATGGGATCCGTCGATTCTTATGGCTAAAACACCTCGGTCTAATTTTTCCATTTGCCTTTGGGCAAAAGAAGCAAAAGAGTTAAGTAATAAGCAAAAAACAAGAGTTTTTGTCACTAAGATTTGAGAGAAGTATTTTTTTTGCATTTTCAAAGTTTTTTATAAAGGATAAAAATAACCTTAAAGTTAAAAAATACCATCCTGTTCTTCCATGGTTAATATTTAGAATGCTAGATTTGCGGATAGTAGTTTGAATTAAATAAAAGAACAGAATCTATGACCTCTATTTTCGATTGGATGTTTTCGCAATATCAAGACGTGCCAACACACCTCATTATTTTGGAGTTTATAGGTGTTTTTTTTGGGTTTTTAAGCGTATGGTTTTCTAAAGAAGAAAATATTCTAGTCTATCCTACTGGAATTATCAGTACTGCTATTTTTGTATATATATTATGGATTTACGCTCTGTTAGGTGATATGTTGATTAATGCTTACTACTTTATTATGAGTATTTATGGTTGGCATGTTTGGACACGTAAAATTGATGAAACCCATTTAACCCCAATTACCAAAACTACATTAAATGAGAAAAAATTAATGGTGGGTGTATTTTTGGCAACACTATTTTTTGTTTATTTAGTTTATGATTGGTTTGATAAATGGACGAGCTGGGTGGCTTATATTGATACAATAACAACGGGACTATTTTTTGTTGGCATGTGGTTAATGGCCAAAAAGAAAGTTGAAAATTGGATATTTTGGATTATTGGCGACGTCATTTCTGTGCCATTATATTTCTACAAGGGTTTGATGTTTACATCATTTCAATATTTGTTGTTTACTATTATTGCTATTTATGGTTATAAAGCATGGAGAAAGACCTTAAACAAGAATTTGCAAACTGTATAAAAGTAGTTTTGTTCGGTCCCGAATCTACTGGAAAAACGACGCTTTCAAAGCAGTTGGCCAAATACTACAATACGGTTTGGGTGCCAGAATATGCTAGAGAGTATCTTCAAAATAAATGGGCTAATAAAGGTAAAACTTGCGAAATTCAAGATTTGGTTCCCATAGCGGAAGGGCAAATGAAACTTGAAAACGAGTTGGCAAAGAAAGCCAATAGCGTTTTATTTTGCGACACCGATTTATTAGAAACAAAAGTGTACTCTGAGGTATTTTACTCCGGTGTCTGTCCAGAGGTTATAAAGAAGTATGCATCGATGAATTCTTACAATTTGTATTTTTTAACTTATATTGACACCCCATGGTAAGCTGATGATATTCGCGATAGGCCTATGCAGCGCAATGAAATGTTTGAAGCTTTTAAGCGTGAATTATTAAAAACCAAAAGCCCATACATACTACTCAAAGGAAGTAAAAAAGAGTGCTTCGATACGGCGGTAAAACACATAAATAAATTATAAAAAGAATAAAAAGAATGTTTTCTGATAACGATATAAAACGAATAAGAGATAAAGGTATTCCAGTAGATCGAGTAAATGCACAAGTAAGTCGTATAAAAAATGGGATGACCTATTCAAATTTATTGTCGGCTGCAACCATTGGAAAGGGCATAGAGCGCTATAGTAATTCAGATATTGAAGAATTTATAAAGGGTTTTGAACAAAAACGAGATAATTTAAATCTTATAAAGTTTGTGCCGGCATCGGGTGCTGCTACCAGAATGTTTAAATTCTTGTTTAAGTTTTTAAAGAATTTTAATCCTGAGAAAGATACCATTGAAGGATATATTGAAGGGCGCAGCGACGACTTAATTGAAACTTTTATAACAAAGTTAAAAGACTTTCCGTTTTATGAGGAAGTGATTTCAAAATTAAAGGAAACTAAGCCTGATTATGACTCGCTTATTGATTCCAAAAAATATTACGAATTTGTGAAAACCATGCTTGATGAAAATGGTTTAAATTATAGTTTTCTGCCAAAAGGGCTTTTACTTTATCATAAGTATGAAGATGTTGCTATTACAGCATTTCAAGAGCATTTGTTCGAATCTACTTTATATGCTTCATCAAGTGGTCAAGCCAACTTGCATTTTACGGTGTCTGAAAAGCATCACGTGTATTTTACAAAAGAGTTCAATAGAATAAAAGAAGAGCTTGAAAGAAGAACAAATACAATATTTAATGTGTCGTTTTCTTATCAAAAAGAAGCTACCGAAACCATTGCGCTAACTACTAAAGATGAAGTTTGTAGAAATGAAGACGGCTCAATTTTGTTCAGACCGGGCGGCCATGGAGCTTTATTGGAAAATTTGAACGATTTAGATAGCGATTTCATTTTTATAAAGAATATTGACAACATCGTTGTTTCTCAACGAAATATTGAAGTTTCAAAATATAAAAAGTTATTGGCAGGAGTTTTACTCGAAGCTCAAGAGACTGTGTTTGCATATCTCAATAAATTGGATGAAGGTCATCTTGAAGATGCCGACTTGAAAATTATGCTTCTGTTTTTAAAATTTCGCTTAAATGAGCCTGTTCCGGCAGAAGTTGAAGGGTTCGCTAATCATGAGAAAGTTGAATTTTTAAAAGAAAAATTTAATAGACCTATGCGCGTTTGCGGTATGGTTAAAAATGAAGGGGAGCCTGGTGGAGGCCCTTTTTGGGTTAAAGATAAAGACGGAAAAATTTCATTGCAAATTGTGGAATTTGCGCAAATAAACTTCAGTAAAAAAGGACAACAGGAATTGGTGTACAAGGCTACGCATTTTAACCCAACCGATTTGGTTTGTGCTGTAAAAAATTATAAAGGAGAAAAGTTTGATCTTAAAAAGTTTGTAGATCCTGAGGCTGCTTTTGTCACCATGAAAACACAAAACGGAATAGATATTCAAGCTTTGGAGCTTCCGGGACTGTGGAATGGTAGTATGGCGCATTGGAATTCTATTTTTGTTGAGGTACCCGTTGAAACCTTCAATCCGGTAAAAACGGTGAACGATTTGCTTAAACCGGCGCACCAAGTGTAGATTATGTTTAGTGTAGATCAATTAATAAAAGAATTAACTTTCAAGGCCTTAAGAAGCTCGGGTAGTGGTGGGCAGCATGTTAATAAAGTATCATCAAAAGTGGAGTTAACTTTTAATTTGAAAGACTCTTTGGTACTTAATGAAGAGCAAAAAAGCAGGCTTCAAAACAAGCTTCAGAATAGACTCACTAAAGATGGAGTTTTAGTTTTGCAATGCGATGAAAGTAGAAGTCAGCATCAAAATAAAAATATGGTGCTTGCTCGTTTTTTAAACTTGATTAAATCAAATTTAGTAAAACCTAAAAGACGAAAGCCAACCAAAATTCCAAAATCAGCTATTCGGAAACGGTTAAAAAATAAGCGTAATCATTCTGAAAAAAAAGAGAATAGAAAGAAACCTAGCGTTGATTAAAAAAACAGATTAGGTTCAGTGATTTTCTTTTTAGGAAATAGTTTCAAGAAAGCTTTATTAATTGATAATTGGTTGCTACATTTGCACCGTTCTCAAAAAAGGGGTGCCAATTATAGGCTGAGATCATACCCATTGAACCTAGAACAGATAATGCTGTTTAGGGAGGCGATAATCGCCGTTTTAGAAATAATAGCGTCATTGCGAGGAGTTTTTTAACGACGTAGCATTTTTTCGGAATTATTTCAAAATCAATTATTAACAATATAAGAATAATTACCTCTTTTTATTCGATTATAAAACCATAATCGACATGAAAAACATTTTTCTTTTTTTAACACTACTTTTGTTATCAGTCAGTGCCAATGCACAACAAAATCAAAAAAAACAAGATTCAACAAAAACAGAAAACCTAGATGAGGTTTTGGTAAAGGCCGTTCGCGTTGATGCCGATTCGCCCATTACCCACACCAACGTTTCAAAAGAAGAGTTGGCAAAACGCAATCTAGGGCAAGACATTCCTGTGCTACTAAACTATTTGCCATCGGTAGTTACTACAAGTGATGCCGGTGCAGGTGTTGGTTATACGGGGATTAGAGTTCGTGGTACAGATGCTACGCGTGTTAACGTAACAATTAACGGAATTCCCTACAACGACCCAGAAAGCCAAGGTTCGTTTTGGGTTAATTTGGGGGATTTTGCATCTTCAACTGAAAGTTTACAGCTACAACGTGGTGTTGGAACATCTACTAATGGATCGGGGGCTTTTGGAGCAAGTATAAACTTGCTTACCGATGCCGTCTCCAACGAAGCTTCTGGAGAAATTGCCAATAGTTTTGGTAGTTATGGCACAAGAAAGCATACAGTAAAATTGAGCACAGGCTTGTTGAACGACCGCTTTGAGGTTTCGGGACGCTTTTCAAAAATTGATTCTGATGGTTATGTCGATAGGGCGTTCACCGATTTAAAATCATATTTTCTGCAAGGGGTTTATAAAGATGGAAATACCTTAATAAAGGCGTTAGCTTTTGGTAATAAAGAATACACTTATCAAGCTTGGTATGGACTAACTGCAGATGAGTTGAAAGAAGATCGTCGCCAAAACCCTTACACTTATGATAACGAAACTGATAACTATTGGCAAGACCATTATCAATTTCACTGGAACCAAAGATTTAATGGCAATTGGTCAACAAACCTAGGATTGAATTATACTAAAGGGAAAGGCTATTTTGAGCAGTACAAACCAGAAGAACGTGCTGAGGATTTCAATAACTTAATTGAAGAAGGCTCCGATGTTATAGTGCGACGGTGGTTAGACAATGATTTTTATGTGTTGAATGCGAACTTAAGCTATAAAAATACTGGACTGGAAATTATTTCAGGTCTTTCGATGAGCAGCTACACGGGTGACCATTTTGGGGAAGTGATTTGGGGAAGTGATTTAACTGAAAATACCAATATTCGCGACCGCTATTATGATGGTGATGCTACTAAAAATGATTTTAGTGTATTTTCAAAAGCTACATTTAAAGTTGCTGAAAAAATAACGGGGTTTCTAGATTTTCAGGGTCGATTTGTCAGTTATAAAACCAATGGGCTAAATTCCGATAGAGCTGAATTCAATACCGATGCCGACTTTAGTTTCTTTAATCCAAAGTTAGGATTGACATATAGAAATTCAGAATTTAGTAGTTTTTATACGTCTTATGCGAGAGCTAATCGCGAACCTAATCGTGATGATTTTAAAGCAGGCGTTACCGAAAACGAAACTCTTAATGATATAGAGTTGGGTTGGCGATACAAAAAAAACAATATTAACTTGAATACCAATCTGTATTACATGTTCTATCAAAATCAATTGGTGCTAACTGGTGAGTTAGATGATGTTGGAAGCCCCGTTAGGGCAACCAGTGGAAAAAGTTATAGACTAGGATTGGAGGTTGATGCCAATATTCAATTTTGTAAATCTTTTGGTACATCAACAAATTTTGCATTAAGCACTAATAAAAATGTAGATTTTAATTCATCAATTAATGGTGAAGTAGTAGATTTGGGTAATACCAATATTTCGTTTTCACCAAGTATAGTAGTCGGAAATGCTCTTAATTTCTATCCAGCAGAACGTTTGCAATTGTCTTTTTTGAGCAAATATGTTGGGGAACAATACATGGGAAATACAGACAATGAAGAGTCTAAGCTTGATGGCTATTTTGTGAACGATTTTAACGTGAATTATGAAATTAAAACGAACAAAATTTTTAAGTCAATTGTATTGTCTGGCTTAGTTAACAATGTGTTCAATAAAAAGTATGTTTCTAATGGATATTTTGGTTCGTTTGATTATGACGATACCTCAAGTTCAACCGGTATAACAACAGGATATTATGCGGGTTACTATCCACAAGCCACCACAAACTTTTTAGTAGGAGCCACTTTGAAATTTTAAAAGATTTAATTTCAATTTTAAAAAAGCCTTCCCCGTTAGGGCTTTTTTAATTATAGATTAAAAGGTTGTCACCGCTTCTTTCAGCATTGTATCCGCGCAAAGGGCATTTGGTTCCTGTGTTTCCAAGAGGAATTCCGTCTAGTAGACTATATTCATTGCCATCGTCACAATTACATTTGGCAATAATCCCATCAATCCTCAACATAGAACAGTCGTTAGGAATATGGTTAGGGTCGGTGGCATCAAAAGCAACATAGCGTGCCCCAGTATTGTTCACAATAATACCATCTCTTCCTCCAATATTTGGTATATGAACAGGTACATTTATCGATTTCAGCTGACTGTATTGTGGGAAGTTTAGATTTATATTTTCACTAAGACCTATATCTAGTAAGAACCTGCAATTTTTGTCATCAACATTGTTTCCGCTGCAAGACCACAATAAAACAAAACTGGTAAGACATATAATGTACTTCATAATTCACTTAAAAAATAGACTTGCAATTTACGATAAAAAGCAAACTGATATAAAATTTTGTATATTTGTATTGTAAATCTCGTATGTGCGAGATTTTTTTGTTTGCTGAACTTGGTTATTCATTAATATTTAATTTATATAGATATTCGTGAATATTTAAATTCAGCATCTTTTTATAAATAAACGATGAAGTTATGAGTAAAGTATCATACTATACACCTGAAGGATTAAAAAAATTAAGAGATGAGCTAAGGCAGCTCAAGGATGTTGAGCGTGTAAAAGCTTCAAAGGCTATTGCAGAGGCTAGAGATAAAGGCGATTTAAGTGAAAATGCAGAGTACGATGCTGCGAAGGAGGCTCAAGGTATGTTAGAAATGCGTATTTCTAAACTTGAAGACGCTTTGGCTGGAGCGCGCGTTATTGACGAATCACAGCTTGACACTTCTAAAGCCTTGGTGCTATCGAAGGTTAAGATAAAAAACCAAACCAACGGTATGGAGATGACCTATACTTTGGTGGCTGATGGTGAAGCCGATTTAAAATCAGGAAAAATATCAGTGAACTCGCCAATTGGTAAAGGTTTACTAGGTAAGTCGGTTGGTGATGTCGCTGAAATTCAAGTGCCTAGTGGTATAATGAAATTTGATGTTATCGAAATTACTAGATAAAAGAATAAGGTAAGAACTTAATTTTTAAAAGATTCCTGATTAAATCATTCAGGAATCTTTTATCTTTATAAAGGTTTCAAAACTAATTTTAATATAACGATGGCTTCAATATTCACGAAAATAATCAGCGGCGAAATTCCGTGTTACAAAATTGCTGAAACAGATGAGTTTTTGGCATTTTTAGATATTAACCCCAATACCAAAGGTCATGCGCTATGCATCCCAAAAAAAGAAGTCGATAAAATTTTCGATTTAGATGAAGCTACGTATATGGAACTCATGGCATTCTCTAGAAAAGTGGCCTTGGCCATAGAAAAGGTGATACCGTGTAATCGTGTAGGTGTTTCAGTAATTGGTTTGGAAGTGCCTCATGTGCATGTGCACTTAATCCCTTTGCATTCCATGGACGATGCCCGATTTATAAAAAAGGAAAAACTTTCGACAGAAGAATTTCAAGAGACTGCAGATGCTATAAAAGCACAATTATAGTTTGGTGTAAAATACCGTAAAAAATATAATGGTAGCTACAAAAATAACGCTAACAATAATCAGCCAGAACATGCTTTTAAGGTAAGTAGATGTTTTTTTAGGGGTAAACGCCTTTTTTTGATAGTCTACAACCTGTTCAATATCATCAGTCCATTGTACAGGATATATTATGGAGTTACAGTTCTCACAAGTCAATTCGTGTTCAATTTCAGAAGTAATAGATTTGTAAAATGTGGTTTCTATTATTTTTTGACTAAATTTTAAACGTAACCCGTCGTTGCTGTAACATTCTGGGCAGTTGTTCTTTAAAACTAGGGCTTTAAAGTCAATAAATTTTTCAGGCATAGCTTTGAGCGCGTTTTAAGTTAATTTGTATCGAGGTTCCTTTATCTTTTTCAGATTCCAATACACTTATTTTTCCATTATGAAAATCTTCAATAATCCTTTTGGTTAACGACAAACCAAGACCCCAGCCTCTTTTTTTTGTAGTAAATCCAGGTTCGAAAATCTTGCTAAAGTCCTTTCTGTTGATTCCCTTTCCTGTATCAGAAACGGTTATTTTTACATTGCTTTCCAACTGCGATATTTCGATGGTCAATTTTCCACGACCTTTCATCGCATCTATTGCATTTTTCACTAAGTTTTCAATACACCAGCTATAAAGCTGTTTGTTTAGTTCAACAGGGATTTCATCATCTGGGATTATAATTTCAAATTCAATAAGTTTTGATGACCGTGCTTTTAAATAATCATAAGAGTTAACAGTTTCCTTTATGATATCTGCTGTTTCTAAAGTTGGCAATGAGCCAATTTTACTGAAACGTTCTGTAATGGTTTTTAATCGGTCGATGTCTTTTTCCATTTCAGAAATATAATCGGGGCTAACATTTTCAGTTTTCAGTATTTCGGTCCAACCAATTAATGAGGATAACGGTGTGCCAATTTGGTGTGCAGTTTCTTTCGCCATTCCAGACCATAACTTGTTTTGTGTAGCGTTTTTATTGCTGCGGTAAAAAAAGAAAATAACGGCACCAAAAAGAAAAACAATCAGTAATAATGCTAATGGGTAGTATTTTAGTTTGTTCAACAATGGCGAGTTACCATAGTAAATGGTGTAGAATACTTCACCTTCGTAGTTAATATAAATGGGTTTATTTTCACTTTTAAAAGTTTCAATCAGTTTTTGAATGGAGCGTTTGTCCTTTAACTTTTTTTCGTCAATGTTGTTCGAGTTGTTTAGATTACCATCTTGGTCTATAACCAACATGGGCGTTGTAGTGTTACTATGTAAAATTTTTAGCGTAAGGTTTAAATTGGTACTGGTTTCGGCATTTACAAATTCGGTTTGGGCAAACGACCAGTTTTCCATTTTCGTTCTCTCTTCATCTTTAAAATGCTGAAAAAACTCATATGTTTTCCATAAAATAAGGGAAACGATAGCGAAAGATGCTGCTATAATAATCCACCTAAAGGCATTGTTATGCTTTGTAAAAAACATTAAAAAATAATTTTTTGATTGGTAATATAATGTAAATCTGTTAATATTATTGTGCAAGTTGTTAGTAAATCGGTTTTTACATGAGTTATAGTTTGGTTACATTTGTTGTTCATTAAAAAGTCTTATGGCATCAATTGACCCAAAGCATTTGTCAACCAGTAAATTACATGGTTATTTGTTGAGTGCTGTGGCTCCTAGGCCCATAGCCTTTGCGAGTACATTGGATGCTAATGGAAACCCAAATTTGTCGCCTTTTAGTTTTTTTAATGTTTTTAGTGCCAATCCGCCAATTATGGTGTTTTCTCCTGCTAGAAGGGTTAGGGATAATACGGTAAAACATACGCTGCAAAACGTTGAAGCTACTAAAGAAGTAGTGATAAATATGGTGAATTTTGATATGGTTCACCAGATGTCGTTGAGCAGCACAGAATATCCTGATGGGGTTAATGAATTTGAAAAGGCTGGGTTTACCATGCTCAAATCAGATATTGTTAAACCTTTTAGAGTTGGTGAATCGCCAGTACAATTTGAGTGTACCGTGAACAATATTATTAAGTTAGGTACTGAAGGTGGAGCAGGAAATTTAATTATTTGTGAAGTCGTTAGGTTACATATTGACGATGAGTTTTTAGATGAAAACGAATCAATTGATCAAATAAAATTAGATTTGGTAGCTAGAGCAGGGGGCAGCTATTACAGTCGGGCAAAAAAAGGTTTTTTTCAAATACCTAAACCACTGTCCACGTTAGGTATTGGCGTAGATAGTTTTCCAGACCATGTTAAAAACAGTATGGTTTTGACGGGTAACGACTTAGGGATATTGGGCAATGTAGAAACACTGCCAACAGAAGAAAGTGTAGTTGCTTTTATAGAAGATTTGGGTAAGCGTTATCCCAATATAAAAACGGCAACACATCGTCAAAAACATAAGTTGGCACGAAATTATTTAAGTTTTGGTGATGTAGAAAGCGCTTGGAAAATATTGTTGTCGTAAAAAAATAAAGAGTATTAATAAAGAATAAAAATAGAATACATGGAAGTTCAAGGAAGAGTAAAAATGATTGGAGAAACCCAAACTTTTGGTAGTAACGGTTTTAGAAAAAGAGAAATTGTAGTAACTACAGAAGAGCAGTACCCACAACATATTATGGTGGAGTTTGTTCAGGATAAAACAGAATTGTTGAATAGTTATCAGGTAGGACAGCAAGTAAAAATAAACATTAATTTACGAGGAAGAGAATGGGTTAATCCTCAAGGTGAAACAAAATATTTTAACTCGATTCAAGGGTGGAGAATAGAAGCATTACAACCAGAAACTGCTGATGGAAATGTGCCACCGGTACCACCGGCTGATGCTTTTGAACCTGCAGGCGATTTAAATGAAGACGAGCACGACGATTTACCGTTTTAAATTTTATACTGAACTTGATTCAGGAACCTATAAATTAAACCTTTCAGCGTATTATGTTGAAAGGTTTTTTATTTTTATCCTATGCAGTACTTAACACGTAAAATATGGTTTCCCGATGTTAACCAAGCTACTCAAGAGGGTCTGTTGGCTGTGGGTGGCGATTTATCAATAGAAAGACTGTTGCTGGCATATAAAACTGGAATTTTTCCGTGGTTTGAAGATTATAGCCCTATTTTATGGTGGTCGCCAGATCCGCGCTTTGTGCTCTTTCCAGAAAATCTTAAAGTTTCGAAAAGCATGAAACAGGTTTTACGGCGCAAAAAGTTTAATGTTACGGTAAATAAAGCTTTTAGGGAAGTTGTATCCCAATGCTCAAAAATAAAACGTACAGGGCAAGATGGTACCTGGATAACCGAAAGGATGATGGAGGCTTACCAAAATTTAAATGAATTGGGTTATGCCAAGTCTGTTGAGGTTTGGGAAGGGAGCAGTTTAGTTGGCGGACTCTATGGAGTCGATTTAAACAATGGTGTGTTTTGTGGAGAAAGTATGTTTGCGAAAGTAAGTAATGCCAGTAAAGTGGGTTTCATTACCTTTATTCAAAACAGTAATTACAAACTGATAGACTGTCAAATCCATACGAAACACCTTGAAAGTCTCGGGGCTGAGGAGATACCTCGTAATGTGTTTGTTGATTTTTTAAATTCATAAACTTAATATAACTTGTAAGAATGAAAAAAGTATTGACTATAGTTTTATTGATTACTTTTTCTGTTTTTGGGTATTCGCAAATTTTAAAAAAAGAAATCCCTGATAAACTTGTGGCACTCACTTTTGACGATGGTTGTGAGAGTCAATATTCGGTTGTGGCACCTCTTTTGAAAAAGTTTGGTTTTAATGCTACGTTTTTCATGTGTGAGTTTCCGCCTAATTATAAAGACAGTACTATGTACATGACTTGGGCGAAAGTGAAAAAACTATCGGAAGATGGATTTGAAATTGGAAATCATACGCTTTCACATAGTAAAATAAATCAAATCGCCAAGCACGAAGTCATTGAGGAAATCAAGGCTATTGAATACAAATGTGATTCTGTGGGAATAATAAAGCCACAATCGTTTGCTTATCCAGCTTACCGCTTAAATGCTACTTCTTTGGAAATTTTAAAAGGATTAGGTTATAAATATGCTAGAGCGGGAGGCAATAGGGCATATAGCCCAATTGTTGACCATCCATATTTAATACCCAGTTGGACCATGAAGTCGGACAATAGGGACGACATTCGAAAAGCATTCCATGAAGCTAAAAACGGAAATATAGTTGTAATAACAGTGCATGGGGTTCCTGATATTGAGCACCCTTGGGTAAATACACCACCAAAATTGTTTGAGGAGCATCTTCAGTATTTAAGTGACAATGGTTTTAAAGTGATCTCTATTAGAGATTTAGATTATTACATCAACGCAGACGAAGCTTTAAAAAATATTACGCCCAATCTAAATAAGCGTCTAAAAGGTGATTGAAAGTAAAAATGGGTTAAACTTCTTCATATCGAAAACAACTCACTTCATGATCGTTAACCATACCAGTAGCCTGCATATGCGCATAAACAACTGTTGTTCCTACAAATTTGAAACCTCGTTTTTTTAAATCTTTACTAATACGGTCACTCAAAGGGGTGTTTGCGGGCGCTTCTTTATAGTTGGTTAAAGCATTTTTTATAGGCTTGCCATCAACAAACTCCCAAATATATTTGCCAAAACCACCAAATTCTTCCTGTACTTTTATAAACGCCTGGGCATTGGTGACGGTAGCATTTACTTTTAATTTATTCCGAATAATACCTGCATCTTGCAATAGCGAATCAATTTTGTTTTGATTGTATTTGGCAACTTTTTTATAGTCAAAATTGTCAAAAGCTTTTCTGAAATTTTCACGCTTTCGCAAAACAGTTATCCAACTTAACCCGGCTTGGAAAGTTTCCAAAATTAAAAATTCAAACAAGGTATCGTCGTCGTAAACGGGAACGCCCCATTCTTCGTCATGATAGGCTTCATAAAGAGGGTCTCCAATACACCAACCGCATCTATGTTTTGTGCTCATAATTAATTAGTAAGGTTTAAAGTAAAAGTATGACAAATATCATCTTAATTAAAAGGATAAGCGCTTAATTTTGAGGTTATCATATTGTCTGTTCAAAATAATAAAATTCATGAATGCTTTAATACTATCAAGTTTAGAACGTGGCTTGTCGTACACATCCTATAGAGATTTGATGAAACGATTGGTAAGTGAAAACTCTACTACTGGCCTTGAAAAAACAAAAACTTTGGTTAACTATACCAAACTTAACGACCGCCGCATGAAACGATTGGATAAAACCATAAAGGTTTCGGAAGACCAGCAGAAAAAAATTGCGGAGTTTAATCATCCTACAACATGGTTGGTAATCAGTGAAAGTTGGTGTGGCGATGCGGCACAAGTGCTGCCAGCGATTAACAAAATAGCCGAGTTGAACGACAATATTGATCTTAAAATTGTGATGCGTGATGAGAACCCTGAATTGATGGATAAGTTTTTGACCAATGGTGCAAGGTCCGTTCCAAAGATAATTATGGTAGACAACGATACTGGCGATGTTATAAACACTTACGGTCCGCGACCAAGTGAAGCCACGTTGTATGTCAAGAGGTTTAAGGCAAAATATGGAAAACTAACGCCAGAGTTTAAAGAAGATTTGCAGCATTGGTATAATAAGGATAAAGGGCAAAATATACTGCAAGATGTAACCGAAATGCTCTGTAAACTAGAGCCTAGCGTTTGCCAATAAAATTAAAGGTAATGGATCCCAGCTGACTTCTTTTAGAAGGAGCGGCACTAAATTTAGATTGTTTTGCGTAATCTATAGCGTGACCGATTAAGCATTCGTTCGATGAGGTTGAAGAGGTGTTGAGGTAAGCATCAACAACGTTCCCTTGGTCGTTAACTTTAACGTTTACCACAATTGTACCATCGACTTCACATAGGTAAACCGGTACGGGAATGTAAACTTTTTTACGATTAGTCAACGAATAACTAATGGTGCTTTTATGATTATTGTTTTCGGCCAACTGCTTTTTTAAAACCTCGTTGGCCTTATCGAATTTTGAAAGTTCCTGTTGGTCTAGTTTAGAGTCTTCAGGAATTTTGTACTCTTTCCTTGTTGCACTTGAGTTTTCAGAAAAATCACTGGTTTTAGGTATATAGTCTTCTGGCGGTGCAATAGGTTTATACGCTTGGGCAAAATGCTTGTTTTCTTGGGATTCGTTAAAAGCATTGTTGGTCTCGGCCTTTGTTTTATTGGTGTTTTCTAATTCCTTAAGTTGTTTTATTTCTTCTTCGGTGGGTTCTTTTTCAGGTTCAATTTCGTAATAACTTTCAGAAATAAAATCACTGTTTTTTTTTAGTCCGAGATTGAAAACGGATAGAACAACCGTTCCAGAAATTAGAAAAGTAATAAGTATGGCTCTATGTTGATTTGTTAGGTGCAAATCTTAAAATTATAATTTGGGTTCAGTAAATATACGTAAAAATAATAAGTTTAGTTCTTCAAGGTTTTTATAAATGCTTCAATAGTAACAGCATCATTAACGCTAAAATCACCAATTTTGGTTCGCCTAAGGGCCGACAAATGCGCGCCCGATTGCAAGGCCTTTCCAAAATCGTTGGCTAAAGAACGTATGTAAGTGCCTTTGCTGCAAACTACCCTAAAGTTGATATTTTGACCATCGATGCTCGTGATTTCAAATTCAGAAATATTAACGGTCCTTGATTTAATTTCAACCGATTCCCCAGCTCTGGCAAACTCGTAAAGTCGTTTTCCGTCTTTCTTTATGGCAGAAAATACGGGAGGGACTTGCTCAATATCACCAATAAATAGTTTGGTGGTTTCATTTATTAGTTCTTCAGAAATATGTTCCGTTGGAAAGTTTTCGTTTATTTCGGTTTCCAAATCGTAAGAAGGCGTTGTGCTTCCTAAAACAAAGGTGCCGGTGTACTCTTTAATTTGCGCCTGAAAGGTATCGATTTGCTTGGTCATTTTTCCAGTACAAATCACTAAAAGCCCTGTTGCTAAAGGGTCCAAGGTCCCGGCATGCCCAACTTTTATTTTTTTTAATTTGAATGCTTGTTTTATTTCCCATCGTAATTTATTGACCACTTGAAAAGAAGTCCAATTAAGTGGTTTGTCAATGAGCAAAACCTGACCAGAAAGATAATCTTCAACTGTAAGCATATTAATTGAAAAAAGTGAATGCTATGGCAACAAGGCCTACAATGGCGCAATAGACCGCAAAATAGGTCAGTTTGCTTTTTCTTACTAAAGCAATCATCCAAGTACAGGCAAATAGCCCCGCCACAAATGCTGCAGCAAACCCGATGGAAAGTGCCGTAAAATTACCGCTGTCGTACCTTAAATCACCACTTAAAATGTCTTTGGCTATTTTCCCAAAAATAAGAGGTACTACCATTAAAAACGAAAAACGTGCCGCTTTGGTTTTGTCGTTACCTAATAAAACAGATGTAGAAATGGTAGCGCCAGAGCGAGAAATACCGGGAAGCATGGCTATAGCCTGCGAAACACCAATAACAAACGCATTGGAAAATGATACTTTTTTGTTGGTGTTTCTAGCTTTATCGGCAAGAAAAAGTAAAACGGCAGTAACAATAAGCATGCAGCCTACCAAAAATATATTGCCTCCAAAAAGAGCTTCTAATTGCTCTTCAAAAAATAGCCCAACAACAACTGCAGGAATCATAGAAATAGCAATTTTTGCAATGAATTGTAAATCATCGTTCCATTTAAATTTCAATGCCCCTACTATAAGATTCATAATGTCTTTTCTGAAAACCACCATGGTGCTCAATGCGGTGGCAAAGTGCAAAACTACTGTAAAAAGCAAGCTTTCTTCCGGTACAGAGTGGTCACCTAAAATGGCTTTGCCCAATTCTAAATGTCCGCTGGACGAAACAGGTAAAAACTCGGTAAGCCCTTGTATAATGCCCAGAATAATTGCGTCTATAATTTCCATGGGGCAAAAATATTAAAATACCAATACAAAAGGTTTGTTCTAAGATAAATTATAAATGTTATTTTAGGTTGGTCAAATAAATTCGATGAAAATAATATTAGCACCCGATAAATTTAAAAGTTCGTTAACTGGATTGCAGTTTTGTAATGCGGCTGAGGAAGGTTTGCTTAGTGTAAATCCTGATTTAGAAATCCTGAAACTTCCTCTGGCCGATGGTGGTGATGGTACATTGGAGGTCGTTAACTTTTATTTAAAAGGAAAAATGGTTCAGATTGAGGTTAATAATCCGTTTTTTCAACCAGTAATGGCGAGTTATTTATATGCTGAAAATTTGAAAACCGCCTATATTGAAATGGCTGAAGCCTCAGGGCTTAAATTATTGAACCCAACCCAGTTTGATTGTAAAAATGCAACGACTTTTGGTACGGGTGAAATGATTGGTGATGCAATAGAAAGAGGGGCAAAGACTATTATTTTGGGCATTGGCGGCAGTGCAACCAACGATTGCGGTATAGGAATGGCAACGGCGTTGGGATACCAGTTTTTAGATGAAGACGGAAATAAATTCAAACCCATCGGGAGTAATTTGTCAGAAATTGTTTCTATTAAAAAAATTAAAGTACACCCAAAATTATTTGATGTAGACTTTAAAATAGCCTGCGATGTTACCAACGCATTGTATGGAGAAAATGGTGCGGCTAGAGTTTATGCATTGCAAAAAGGAGCAACAAATGAAGATATCGAGATGCTTGATAAAGGGCTTCAAAGTTTTTCAAAGGTTATTGAAGCCGAATACAATATTGAAGTGCAATCGATAAAAGGTGCTGGCGCTGCTGGAGGGATGGGAATAGCTTCAAAAGTATTTTTAGATGGAAAATTAATACCAGGAATTCAACTTATAAGAGAGTTGGTTGATTTCGATTCAAAAATAACGAATGCCACTTGGGTAATTACTGGCGAAGGTAAATTGGACGGGCAAACCTTTTCGGGTAAAGCCATTCAGGGCGTATTGTCTTCTGCTAAAGCGAAAAATATTAATGTAGCTGCACTTTGTGGAGCCATAGATTTAAATAAAGCCGAGTTAAAAAAAATGGGAATTGATTATGCTGATACCGTAATGTGCTATTCTAAAAGTTTTGATGATGCTATGGTAAACAGCTACGGCTATATTAAAAAAATGGCTGCAGAATTTGCAAAAAAAATGCTATAAGCGAACTATTTATCTGGGCTTAACAGAATAGCATAAATCTCAAATCCAAAACCAATTAAAACCAACATAGGCGCCAAACGGATACGTCTCCAGCTAAAAATTTCAGGGTTAAAAACATTAGGGTCATCACTGCCACCGCCGGCCATTAAAATAAAGCCAAGGGCAATAACGGCTAAACCTATAAACATAAATTTATAGTTTTTCTTTCCAAATACAAAGATTGGTTTAGCTTCTTCTTTTCGTTTTTGTTCTCCCATAAGTTGTTGTTTCTGAAAGTTTATGCAAATTAAACGATTTATTTAAAACAACCGTGTTAATTGTATTCTAAATATTATTCTTCTACAACTAGAGTTAAGTTCAACTTTCCATACTGGTCTGTTGAGTCGTTAGCATCAATTTGATAAGTGTATTTTCCTTTCTCTAGAGGTGATTCCCCAACATAATCGATGGGTTGAATGGTGTAGATTTCGCCATTAATCTCAAGTTCAACAAACCCATAGCGATATGCTTTTTCGAACAGTTTATATTCTGATTTTTCACCTGAATTAAGATTTTTGTAATCTGCAGAATTCACGGTAATGTTTTTGTAATCGAATGTACTTACGTTCGAAATTCGAATAAGGGCCTGCGTGTTTTTTAAGTCATCGTCGGCGCATCCTTGTAGTGCAAAAATTGTAACAAATAATGAAAGAAAGATTTTTAAATGTTTCATTTTAATATTTATAAACAATTGGTGTTTTTAACGGAATTAAAAGTTAAATAACTAATAATAAAGTTCGTCAGTTCTTAGGTTCAGAAACCGCTGTGTTGCAAAATGAGTACTAATCCAGGTAATAATAATGCCCAATGCAAATACGAAAACAAATAAAGCTACCACTAAAATAGGTGTGTTTAACAGTCCTAATTCTGGGAATGTTTTATTGACGTAATACAACACAATGGCCATGCCAATTAAGGCTAAAACAGCACCAATTATACCAAGCCTTACACTTTTCCAAACGAACGGACGGCGAATAAATTGTTTGGTAGCACCTACCATTTGCATAGTTTTTATGGTAAAGCGTTTAGAATAAACCGATAATCTTATGGAGCTATTAATTAGTAAAACTGCAATAAGCGTAAAAATGCTACTAATAACCAAAACCCAAAAACTAATTTTTTTAACATTATCGTTCATTAGATTTACGAGGTCGTTATCGTAGGTCACTTCGTCTACAAAGTTTTTTGATGTGGCTTCATTGGAAATTTTTTCAAGATGGCCTGAAGTAACAAAATCGGCTTTTAAGTGCACATCAATAGAGTTTTGAAGAGGGTTGTATCCAACAAAATCCATAAAGTCCTCGCCCGTTTCAACTTTCATAAACTCTGCAGCTTTTTCTTTTGAAACGTATTCGGTGGATTTTACATATTCGGCCATAGCCAAACTTTTTTCAAGCTGATTGATTTCTACTTCTTTGGCAGCGTCTTTTAAGTAAATAGTCAGTACCACTTGTTCCTTAAAATGGTCTGATACCTTTTTTGCATTTAATACCAACATGCCCAATAAACCCAATAAAAATAGCACCAAAGCAATACTTAATACCACAGAAAAATAAGAAGAAATTAGTCTGCGTTTTTGGTGTTTTTCGAAAGCTGAACTCATAATTAATGGATTAATGGCGTAAAAATATAAAAGAAAACTTGATTCGTTAGGGATTACAACGTTTAAACTTTCAACATTGTTATAATAAGTTTAAATTTGCGCTTTTAAATGCGAAATAGATAGAATGAGATACGATTTCAATAAAATCGAAAAAGATTGGCAGGACTTTTGGGCCAAAAACCAAACGTTTAAAGCTGAAAACCATAGCGATAAACCCAAATATTATGTGTTAGATATGTTTCCTTACCCAAGTGGTGCTGGGCTGCATGTCGGGCATCCGCTTGGTTACATAGCTTCAGATATTTATGCAAGATATAAACGTCACCAGGGGTTTAATGTTTTGCACCCACAAGGTTATGATAGCTTTGGTTTACCTGCCGAACAATATGCCATTCAAACGGGTCAGCACCCAGCTATTACAACGGCTGAAAATATTAAAACCTATCGCCGTCAGTTAGACCAAATTGGGTTTTCTTTCGATTGGAATCGTGAAGTACGTACATCAGACCCTAGTTATTACAAATGGACACAGTGGATTTTTATTCAACTGTTCAATTCATGGTACAACTACGAGAGTAATAAAGCAGAAGATATTTCAGAATTAATCAGAATTTTTGAAGTTGAAGGTAATGCCAACGTTAATGCCGCTTGCGATGATGATATTAAATTTTTCACATCGTCCGATTGGAATCTTTTTGATGACGTTAAAAAACAAGAAATACTTCTGCAATACCGTTTAACATATTTAGCAGAAACCGAAGTCAACTGGTGCCCGGCACTGGGGACCGTTTTGGCTAACGACGAAATTGTAAATGGCGTTTCAGAACGTGGTGGGCATCCCGTAGTACGTAAAAAAATGACCCAATGGAGCATGCGTATTTCGGCTTATGCCGAGCGTTTGCTTCAAGGGTTGGATAAAATAGATTGGACAGATTCTTTAAAAGAAAGTCAACGCAACTGGATTGGAAAATCGGTGGGGGCTTCTGTTAAATTCAACGTTATTGCGAGCGAAGCGTCGCAGTCTCATCAAATAGATGTTTTTACAACAAGACCCGATACCATTTTTGGGGTAAGTTTTATGACACTAGCTCCAGAACACGAATTGGTGTCTCAAATCACCACACCAGAACAAAAAGCCGAAGTTGAAGCTTATGTTGAAGCCACGGCAAAACGCAGTGAGCGCGACCGAATGGCGGATGTGAAAACCATTTCAGGAGCATTTACAGGTGCTTATGCCGAACATCCGTTTACTAAAGAGCCCATCCCGATTTGGATTGGAGATTACGTTTTAGCAGGTTATGGAACAGGTGCGGTTATGAGTGTGCCGTGTGGCGACCAGCGCGATTACGATTTTGCTAAGCATTTCAATATTCCTATTCCAAACATTTTTGAAGGTGTCGATATTAGTAAAGAAGCCTTTTCAGATAAAGAAAAAACCGTTATTGGAAACAGTGATTTCCTTAACGGATTAAACTATAAAAAAGCCACCAAGCGCGTTATTTTCGAATTGGAAAAACTAGGGCAAGGTGAGGGGAAAACGAATTACCGTTTACGTGATGCCGTATTTAGTCGTCAGCGATATTGGGGTGAGCCATTTCCGGTGTATTATGTGAATGGTATGCCGCAAATGATTGATGCCGAACATTTACCGATTGAACTTCCTGAAGTTGAAAAATATTTACCAACAGAAACGGGCGAGCCACCATTAGGAAATGCTACAAAATGGGCCTGGTGCACCGAAACTAACAGGGTAGTTGACAACGATAAAATAAACAACACCACCGTTCATATGTTGGAGTTGAATACCATGCCAGGTTGGGCGGGTAGTTCGCAGTATTTTAATCGTTACATGGATCCGAAAAACGACCAAGAAATCTTCTCGAAAGCAGCGATTGATTATTGGCAACAAGTCGATTTATATATTGGTGGTAGCGAGCATGCCACAGGTCATTTATTGTACTCACGTTTTTGGCAAAAATTTATGTTCGATAAAGGTTATGTAAATCACGATGAGTTTGCCAAAAAACTGATTAACCAAGGGATGATTTTGGGGACTAGTGCTTTTGTTTATAGATGGAATTCCAGTGCTTTTGAAAATTCACTTATTGTAAGCAAATCCATTTATGAAGAATTAATTAATACGGGAAAGACTATTTCTAGTTGTGATTGGTTTACTGAGGAATTAAAAGAGAGACTTATTCCAAAGGAAAGAGTTGAACCTGGAGATGCAGTATTTTTTACTGAAGATTCAAAAACTACTAAAGATAATTTTACTCCGATTCATGCAGACGTATCTTTTGTTAATTCATCCGATGAGTTAGATGTTGAGGCTTTCAAAAATTGGCGAACAGAATTTAAGGATGCCGAATTTGTATTAGAGGAAGGTGTTTATAAAGTAGGAAGAGACGTTGAAAAAATGTCCAAATCCAAATACAATGTGGTCAATCCCGATAACATTTGTAAGGAATACGGCGCCGACAGTTTGCGTCTTTACGAAATGTTTTTAGGACCACTAGAGCAATACAAACCTTGGAATACGGCCGGAATTACCGGTGTACATTCATTTCTTAAAAAACTATGGAAATTATATGTGGGCGACAGCGGATTAAAAGTTAATGATGCCGAACCCACAAAGGACAATTTAAAAACCCTGCATAAAACCATTAAGAAAGTTCAGGAAGATATTGAGAATTTTTCGTTCAATACCTCGGTGTCCACCTTTATGATTGCGGTTAACGAGTTGACTTCTCAAAAGTGTACGTCAAAGGAAGTTTTAGAACCACTTTTAGTTTTGATTTCGCCGTATGCACCGCATATCGCTGAAGAATTATGGAGCCAGTTGGGGCATAATGAAAGTATTTCAACAGCGCCATTCCCAGAGTTTGATGAAAGCCATTTGGTAGAAAGCAGTAAAAACTATCCCATTTCATTTAATGGTAAAATGCGTTTTACTTTAGAGCTTCCCTTGGATATGAGTAAAGACGAGATTGAAAAAACTGTATTGGCCAATGAAAAAACCCAAGACCAATTACAAGGGCGAACGCCTAAAAAAGTAATTGTTGTGCCAGGGAAGATTGTTAATATTGTAGGTTAAGCTCACTTCTCAAAAAAGTGAAGTTTTTGTCAACCTGAACTTATTTCAGGTTTTCATAATACAGGCTGCTATTCTGAAAGGAGTTCAGGATAACAATAGTCTGTATCTCGTTCCTGTCGAGGCACGAACCCAAATAATCGAGCTATATGCATGCTTTCACTATAGACTACATTGAAATTATAGGCTTAATTGCTGCGGTGTTAACAACATCAGCATTTTTGCCGCAAGTATATAAAACCTGGAAAACCAAAGATGTGGAATCCTTTTCACTTCCTATGTTTCTTGTCTTTTTTATAGGTATCCTGTTTTGGTTTATCTATGGTGTTCTAGTTAAAAGTATTGCTATGATTCTTGCCAATTCTGTCACCATTATTTCTTCTTTTTTACTATTGTACTTTAAAGTAAAGTACAGTAAAAAATCATAAACTTTTCTTAAAAAACAGGGGTTTTATTATATGTCTACGTCTTAGAATAAATAAAACGTAAAAAACTTCTGTTATATTGATATATTTTATTGAATATATAAATATATGTTAAATTAATTATGAATATTTTAAAAAAAGTGATTTATATAAATAATTTATCAATCATTTGTTTTAGTTTTGCAGACGTTTTTAATTAATAACTTTTAAAATATTCGCCTTATGAAAATTGGTGTGCCTATTGAGATTAAAAATAATGAGAACCGTGTTGGTATGACGCCTTCAGGAGTGTTCGAATTAACAAAGAGAAACCATACAGTTTTTGTACAAAAAGATGCAGGTTTTGGTAGTGGTTTTTTTAATGAAGATTATGTTAAGGCTGGTGCAACCGTCCTTGACACAATTGAGGAAGTATACGCTGCAGCTGAAATGATTGTAAAAGTTAAAGAGCCTATTGAAAAAGAGTATGCTTTGATTAAATCACATCATACAGTATTTACGTATTTCCACTTTGCTTCAAGTGAGGCATTAACCAAAGCTATGATAAATAGTAAAGCGGTTTGTATTGCCTATGAAACTGTTGAAGATGCTGATGGATCTTTGCCGTTATTAATCCCAATGTCTGAAGTAGCGGGTAGAATGTCCATTCAACAAGGCGCCAAATATTTAGAAAAGCCTATTAAAGGGCGCGGTATTTTATTAGGAGGTATCCCAGGCGTACCACCAGCACACGTATTAGTATTAGGAGGAGGTATTGTTGGTATTCAGGCGGCTAAAATGGCAGCAGGTTTAGGGGCCAATGTCACCATTATGGATGTTAACATGAAGCAATTGCGTCACATTGCCAATGTCATGCCTGAGAATGTACATACAGAATTTTCAAGTGAATATAATATTAGAAGACATTTACCTCAAACAGATTTAATCATAGGAGGTGTATTGCTTAAAGGAGCGAAAGCACCAAAGTTGATAACCAGAGATATGTTAAAAGTGATGCGTCCTGGTACTGTGATTGTTGATGTGGCAGTTGATCAAGGAGGGTGTTTTGAAACTACAAGACCGACTACTCACGAAGATCCAATATACATTATTGACGATGTTGTGCATTACTCGGTTGCAAATATGCCTGGAGCAGTACCTTACACATCTACAGTAGGATTAACAAATGTAACCTTGCCTTTCGTTATAAAATTAGCAAATGAAGGCTGGGAGAAAGCATGCGAAAATAGTAAGCCTTTAGCTAAAGGTTTAAACGTTGTTAATGGTGAGATTGTTTATAAAGAAATAGCAGAGGCTTTTGATTTAGAATTTGCGGCCTGCTAAATGGCAGCCATATAAAATCAAAGCGGGGCTCTTTTGCTAGAGCTCCGCTTTTCTTATGGCTAATTGCTAAAATGTTTTTTAACATAACTTTAAATACTGACAGAATATCATACCCCCACAATTGGCGTTATTTTTGCTATATTAAGTTTAGAAATTTAAATATTAAAAAAATAAAATGTTAGGATATTATATATTATTAGGAGGAATTGCCCTCGTTAGTTGGATAGTAAGTAGCACGCTAAAGCGCAAGTTTGAAAAATACTCAAAAGTTCAACTTCGGAATGGTATGAGTGGGGCTGAAATTGCTCAAAAAATGTTAGACGACCATGGTATTAATGATGTTGAGGTGATTTCTACATCAGGACGTTTAACAGATCATTACAATCCCAAAAATAAAACGGTTAATTTAAGTGAGGCTGTTTATAATCAACGTAACGCCGCTGCAGCAGCTGTTGCCGCTCACGAATGTGGCCATGCGGTGCAACACGCCCAAGCGTATAGTTATTTACAAATGCGCTCGGCATTGGTGCCTGTAGTAAGCATAACATCTGGTATGTCGCAATGGTTGGTTATTGGTGGTTTGATATTGGGTGCTGCCGCTGGAGTGGGTATGGGCTATTGGGTAGCCGTGGCAGGTTTGGCGATGATGGGCTTTGCAACTTTATTCAGTTTTATCACCTTGCCAGTTGAGTATGATGCCAGTCACCGTGCATTGGCATGGTTGAAAAATAAAAATATGGTGTCACAAGAAGAATATTCGGGTTCAGAAGATGCGCTTAAATGGGCGGCTAGGACTTATTTAGTGGCAGCCATTGGTGCTTTGGCAAACTTAGTTTATTGGGGCTTCCAAATTTTTGGTGGTAGAGATTAATTATTTGTCAAGACAAAACATGCAGATGACCGATTTTTTACTTTTTTAAGTAAGAATTCGGTTTCTTTTTTTAAATTTAGGCTCAACTTTAAATTAAATTTGATGGAACAATTACAAAATGAAAAGTTACTGATTAGCCAAGTGTCGGATTTAGACCGCGTGGCTTTCTACAAAACAACCTATGCACACGTTGCTGGTGGTGTTTTGGTATTCGTACTTTTTGAATATTTGTTGTTGCAAAGCGATGCTATTGTAGATTTTGCTTTGTCGATGACGCAGGGTTTTAAATGGTTACTTATGCTTGGAGGCTTCATGTTTATTACAAACTACGCTGAAAGAATGGCATTAAAAACAACTGATAAGAGTAAGCAATACCTAGCTTATGGTTTATATATTTTGGCCGAAGCCTTTATTTTTGTGCCACTTATTTACATTGCTGCATATTATTTGGAAGCGGGTCCCGAGATGCTTAATCAAGCGGCTGTTGTAACCTTGGCGCTTTTTACTGGGTTGTCCGCGGTTGTATTTGTAACCAAAAAGGATTTTTCATTTTTGAAAACGGGATTAACTATCGGTTTTTTTATAGCCATTGGTCTTATTATCGCTGGATCTCTATTCGGTTTTAATTTAGGTTTATGGTTTTCTGCAGGTATGTGTTTATTGGCAGGCGGTTCTATTTTATATCAAACTTCTAACATGGTGAATAAATACACAACAGACGATTATATCCCTGCCGCGTTAGGCTTATTTGCATCGCTTATGCTATTGTTCTGGTACATCCTGAGTATTTTTATGTCGAGAGACTAATAATAGATTTTTAAAATATATTAAAGCCACAGTATTTTTCTGCGGCTTTTTTTGTTTGCTGGTTTTTAAATCGTTATCATTAAAAGACCCATATGGGTAAAGGGAGACTTGAAGATTTTTGGTTCAGACAAATTGGAGTAAAAGGTCGGCAGTTTTGCTAAAATTCATTAAATTCGCGAACTTAAAAGAATAAGCAGTAAATGAGCGCTAAATTTCCTGAATATAAAGGACTTGACTTGCCAAAAGTAGCAGAAGAAATTCTTAACTATTGGCAGGAAAACAACATATTTGAAAAAAGTATATCTTCACGAGAAGGCAACGAAACGTTTGTGTTTTTTGAAGGCCCACCTTCGGCAAATGGCTTACCGGGCATTCACCATGTTATGGCGCGTGCCATTAAGGATATTTTTTGTCGGTATAAAACCCAAAAAGGATACCAAGTTAAGCGAAAAGCAGGATGGGATACTCACGGATTACCTATTGAGTTAGGAGTTGAAAAGGAGTTGGGTATTACCAAAGAGGATATTGGTAAATCCATTTCGGTTGAAGATTACAATAAAGCCTGCCGAAAAGCGGTGATGCGCTATACTGATGTTTGGAACAACCTCACCGAAAAAATGGGCTATTGGGTAGATATGGACGATCCATACATTACCTATGAGCCGAAATATATGGAAAGTGTTTGGTGGTTGTTAAAGCAGATTTACAATAAAGATTTACTGTATAAAGGCTACACCATTCAGCCTTATTCACCAAAGGCGGGGACAGGTTTGAGTTCGCATGAGCTAAACCAACCTGGGACTTATCAAGATGTAACAGATACCACAGCAGTAGCACAGTTCAAAGCAATTGAAGACACTCTGCCAGGTTTTTTACAAAATGAAGGCGATATTCACTTTTTAGCATGGACGACCACACCTTGGACACTACCAAGTAACACGGCATTAACCGTTGGCCCGAAAATCGATTATGTTTTAGTTGAAACTTACAATCAATACACGTACCAACCCATCAATGTGGTTCTAGCCAAAAAACTGGTTAATTACCAGTTTTCGGGGAAGTTCAAGCAAGTAGAGGGTAAATCGGAATTATTAGCTTATAAATCAGGTGATAAAAAAATTCCGTTTTATGTGGTAAAAGAGTTTGTCGGTAAAGACTTGGTTGGCATTAAGTACGAACAGTTATTACCTTATGTCTTGCCAAATGACAACCCAGAAAATGCATTTCGAGTTATTTCTGGAGATTTTGTAACTACCGAAGATGGTACAGGAATTGTGCACACCGCCCCAACTTTTGGTGCCGATGATGCCTTAGTAGCTAAACAAGCCACGCCAGAAGTACCGCCCATGTTGGTAAAAGATGAAAACGGAAATTTGGTGCCTTTGGTAGATTTACAAGGCCGCTTCCGTCGCGAAATGGGAGAATATGCCGGCAAGTACGTAAAAAATGAATATTACGATGATGGTGAAGCACCGGATAAATCGGTAGATGTTGAAATTGCTATTAAATTAAAAGAAGAAAATAAGGCTTTTAAGGTTGAAAAATATAAGCACAGTTACCCTAATTGTTGGAGAACCGATAAGCCTATTCTTTATTACCCGTTAGATTCTTGGTTTATAAAAGTTACCGACGTCAAGGAAAAAATGGTAGCGCACAACGAAACCATAAACTGGAAACCAAAAGCTACTGGGGCAGGCCGATTTGGTAACTGGTTAGCCAATGCCAACGATTGGAATTTATCGCGTTCACGTTATTGGGGAATTCCGCTTCCTATTTGGAGAACTGAAGACCGAAAGGAAGAAATTTGCATCGGTTCGGTGGAAGAGTTAAAATCCGAAATGGCAAAAGCCGTTGAAGCTGGAGTGCTTTCAAAAGATATTTTTGAAGATTTTGAAGTTGGGAACAATTCTGATGACAACTACGCTAAAATCGATTTGCATAAAAATATTGTTGACGACGTTATTTTGGTGTCGCCAACGGGTCAAAAAATGTTCCGCGAAAGCGATTTAATTGATGTTTGGTTCGATTCGGGTTCTATGCCTTATGCACAATGGCACTATCCATTTGAAAACAAAGAATTGATTGATAATAGAACCACGTATCCAGCTGATTTTATAGCTGAAGGTGTCGACCAAACCCGAGGATGGTTTTACACATTGCACGCTATCGGAACTATGGTTTTTGATTCCGTAGCTTATAAAAATGTGGTGTCTAATGGATTGGTATTGGATAAAAACGGACAAAAGATGTCTAAACGTTTGGGCAATGCCGTCGATCCGTTTGAAACACTAGGAAACTATGGGGCAGATGCCACACGTTGGTATATGATAAGCAATGCCAACCCTTGGGACAATTTGAAATTTGACTTGGAAGGTGTTGAAGAAGTAAAACGTAAATTCTTCGGAACGCTTTACAATACGTATTCATTTTTCCAATTATATGCGAATCTTGATAGTTTTAATTACAGTGAAGCTGATATCGCCGTCAATGAAAGACCAGAAATAGACCGCTGGATACTTTCAGAACTGCATACGCTCATCAAAAAAGTAGATGCGTTTTATGCCGATTACGAGCCAACCAAGGCCGCTCGTGCTATTTCAGATTTCACCCAAGATTACTTGAGTAACTGGTTTGTGCGTTTAAGTAGAAGACGTTATTGGAAAGGCGATTATCAACAAGATAAAATTTCGGCCTACCAAACGCTTTACACCTGTATGTTGGCCATTGCCAAATTGGGAGCGCCTATCGCGCCATTCTTTATGGATAGATTGTATCTAGATTTAAATGCCATTACCAAAAAAGAAACGTTTGAAAGTGTGCATTTGGCTAATTTTCCAGAGTTTGATGAAAGTTATGTGGATAAAAGCTTAGAACGTAAAATGGAAGCTGCTCAAACAATATCTTCACTGGTATTGTCGTTAAGAGCTAAAGAGAAGATTAAGGTGCGCCAGCCACTTCAAAAAGTGATTATCCCAATTGATAGCGAAGAGCAAAAAGCTGAGATCTTGGCGGTTTCAAGCTTGGTAAAACACGAAGTGAACGTCAAGGAAATTGAGCTATTGGATGATGCTTCAGATATTTTGGTAAAACAGATAAAACCAAACTTTAAAACCCTTGGACCTCGCTTTGGAAGGGATATGAAAGCTATTGCAAATGAAGTAATTAACTTTTCGGCGGAAGATATTAACAAAATAGAACAAATCGGCAGTTTGGAGATTGCGATTAATGGAAAAAATATTACATTAGATCGCTCGGATGTAGAAATCACTTCTCAAGATATTGAAGGGTGGTTGGTTGCCAAGGAAGGTGCCTTTACGGTGGCCCTAGATGTAACCATTACAGACGATTTACGTAGAGAAGGGATTGCTAGAGAATTGGTTAACCGCATTCAGAATTTACGGAAAGACTCTGGCTTTGAAGTCACTGATAAAATTGATGTGCAGCTTCAAAAAGACGAGCAGGTTATAAGTGCCGTTGATGCAAATATGACCTATATAAAATCAGAAACATTAACAAACGAACTTGAAATTATAGATAAATTAGAAGATGGTATAGAAATTGCATTTGATAATGTAAGTACCAAGCTATTTATCCAAAAACATTAACAACATGGGAGATACACAAAGATATTCAGATAAAGATTTAGCCGAATTTAAGGTGCTGATTCAAGAAAAAATAGATAAAGCACAGCACGATTTAGAACTTATAAAAAGCGCCTATATGAACGACCATAATAATGGTACCGACGATACGTCGCCAACGTTCAAGGCTTTTGATGAAGGAAGTGAAGTGATGAGTAAAGAATCGAATTCAGCCTTGGCTATCCGTCAAGAGAAGTTTATTCGCGACCTTAAAAATGCTTTAATTAGGATTGAAAACAAAACCTATGGTATTTGTCGTGTTACAGGAAAATTGATTAATAAAGAACGATTGAAGTTAGTGCCGCATGCTACATTAAGCATTGAAGCAAAGAATATGCAAAAGTAAATCGTTGCTAATGACATATTTTGAAACGTCTCAAAATAATTTTTGGGGCGTTTTTGTTTGTCATTCCATCATAGACCGAATCTCTTTTAAGAATTTTTAATGTCTCTAAAAAAGTCCGTTATATTAATCATCGTTATTTTGCTGATCGACCAGGTGAGTAAAATTTATATAAAGACTCATTTTACGTTGCACGAAAGTGTAGATGTTTTTAATTGGTTTAAAATATACTTCATTGAAAACGATGGTATGGCTTGGGGCACAAAAATCAGTGATTTCGTTTCATTTGTTTCAGATAGAACGGCCAAGGTTATTTTAACCCTTTTTAGAATTATTGCCATCTTAGGTATAGGCTACTGGCTTTACGATGCCGTAAAAAAGAAAAGCTCGCACGTTCTAATTTTAGCCATTGCCTTTATTTTTGCAGGAGCCTTGGGCAATATAATGGACTCTGTTTTTTACGGGGTGTTATTTGATGATAGTATTAGCCAAGTGGCAACATTTTTACCAGAACATGGCGGGTATGATAGCTTTTTGCACGGCCGTGTGGTTGATATGCTTTACTTTCCCCTTTTTGAAATAGACTTGCCACAATGGTTTCCGTTTTACGGTGGGAAGCGATTTAATTTTTTCGAACCCGTTTTTAATGTGGCCGATGTAGCCATAAGTACTGGTTTTATAATGCTTATTGTGTTTAATAAAAAAGCATTTACCAAAAAACGATAAATTATTTAGTAGTATTTGTTAAATTTGAATTATTAGAATATCAAATTTAATCGTTCTCAATTAAATGAAAGGTAAATCCCTCCTATTAACCTTGTCGCTCTTATTATTTAAAATTGCGTTATCCCAAAATACCTACGATATCGATTTTTCAGGTAAGGACAGAGCGCAAATGTGCAAATCTTGCCTAAAGGCCTTCAAAAAGCAACCGAAAGAAGTAAAATTTTCAGTTAAAAGAGAAAATTCAGATCTTTATTTTGAAATAAATGATAAAGAATGGTTTAACTCGTTATTTCAAAATTCTGGAGATGGTTTGGCTATTGATATTGTTTCAAAGGATAGGTATGCGTGTGAATTGCAAACCATAAATGAAAAACAAATAAGAGGTTTTTTGCTGAAACCAGTTTATTCTGAAGCCTTAAAAAGAGGGTTAAAAAACGTCGAGGACAATCTTTTTAGTACCTGGATAGGTAAAATACCTAATCAATTTCTTGACAAAAAACTAGAATTCAATATTGTATTTATTGGGAACAAAAGTTCATGCCTTTATAATGTCCTTTATGATTTAGATTCATATGCTTCAGATTTATTGGATATGGGCATCTATTTAGATACTTTGACCTATATAAATAGGCAAATAAAACCAAAGGGCGATGATGATTTCGTTGTTAAAAACAAAAAATTAAAGTTTATTATTCCTTTTGAAAAGAATAAATCGAAATACTCCCAAGCTGATATAAAACCCATTTATGACTCGTTGCGGCTAACAGATTTTAATATTAAGGCCATAAACATTAAGGCGTATTCATCCATTGAAGGTATAACAAGTCGAAATATACAATTACAACAATTAAGGGCCAATAGTATTGTTGAGGCATTACAATCGTTTCAAAAGCCAACTATTGAAACAAATGTTTCGACTTCAGAGAATTGGGTGGAATTTTTTAATGATATAGAAGGCACTGAATATGCAGATTTATCATTGCTAACCAAAAATGAGGTTAAAAAAAGAATAGCAGGTTCCATTTCTAGGCAAATGGAACCCATATTAAAAAACCATAGAAAGGCAGTTTTAGAGCTCGAATTGGAAAAAAAGGATAAAAACAGCACACAACCAGTAGATTCTGTATTAAAAAGGTTTAATTCAGCAATTGTTTCAAACAAGATAGATGAAGCTATAGAACTTCAAAATTCGATTTTTGAGAAAATCAAATCTAATGAATCGCCTATTACTATTTTAGAAGAAATGATGATACCCAAACAGGCCAAATTCGCTAAATTATTAAACAAAAATTCAGCCTTTAAATATATGTTGGACCTCAGGCAAGCCTTAATTGTTTACAACGAGCTATTAGAAATTGAAAAACTTGTACCAAAAGATGCACAGGTTAAATATAACATAACCGCAATAAAAATAAAACTTTGGCAATTTATTGCTCTTGAGTCTGAAGATGCAGAAATATTAGGACAAATTAATGAGTTGAAAAACTATAATATTGATAAAACACTGATATCAAGAATGTTGGTTAATTTTAATATGGTGGTAGCCGATAAACTCATGATGGACAAAAATTTTGACGATAAGGATAAATCGGTTTTATTCATAAATAAAAACTTTAAAAAGTTTACCCTGTCGGATTATGATTATTTGAGTTTGGCTCAGTCTTTTAGTTATTATGGCCATGCTGATTTGGCTGTTAAAATATTAGAAAAGAAAGCAAGAAGTATTGATATTAATGAAGATTTATTATTTTATTATTTAAACTTAACACTTGTAAACAAGGAGCTTACACAATCACCAAAGTATAGAACAGCCATGTTAAATGCCATTAATATGAATCGTGAGCGTTTTTGTAAATTATTTAACGCCATAGATAATGGTGGTATTACCTTTCAGTTATTGGAAGACGAGTATTTAAGAAAGACGTATTGCGAGAACTGCAACAACTAAAACTTAAAAACCTTCTTGGGTGTTACACAATAATCCAACTTAATATCGCTCTCGAAAACCTCAGTAATTTCAGTTTCAGCTTCAAAAAAAGACAATCCGACTTTAATGGTTTCTGGTTTGCATTTTGCCAAAAAACGGTCGTAAAACCCTTTTCCGTAGCCAATACGGTTTCCTGTTTTATCAAAAGCTAAAAGCGGAATAAATACCACATCAATTTTATCGTTCGAAATTTCAATACCATCAACAGGCTCTGGTATGTGGTATTCGTTTTTCTTGATTTTTGTATTGTCCGTTAGCAAATAATTGGTCATTTCGCCAGTTTCAAAATCACTTTTCGGAATGAGAATGTTTTTGTCTTTTCCCGATAAAATATTTAAAATATAATCAGTATTAACTTCCTGTTGTTCTTCAATAGACAGGAATATATGGTAAAAAGAAGCATCCCAAATTGGAAGTTTTATAACTTGGTTGGCAATGGCCAAACTAAAGTCCTCAATGTCGTTTAATGACAAGTTTTTACGAAGCGTTTTATATGTTTTTCGCAATTCACTTTTTGTCACTTTATTGTCTTTTTAGTTTGGTTGAAATATGGAATAAGGCATCGCCTTGATAAACAATCGGCGATTCGTTTACGTTAATAATAAAGCCAGTGTTTGAAGCTCTTACAAAGAAGTTAAACTTGCCATAAGGGTCTGTAATATTGCCCAGCATGTCATCTTTTTGCACGTAAGCGCCAATGGGAACAGATGCTTTGAACATACCTGAATATTTAGCACGTTGCCATCTGCTATCGTTAATAAAAACACACTCTTTTTTTGGTTTGGTTGCCTTATATATAGTTTTAAGCATACCCAAATGTTTTAAGACCCGTTTAGAGCCGTTAACGCCCGAATTGGTTACGACATCATCAATATGAAACGATTTACCACCTTCAAAAAGAAGAATGGGTTTACCCAGTTTGTTACATGTTTTTCTAAAGGATTTTGAAAGGTTTTTGGAATAAAGCACAAAAGGCGCTCCGAATACTTTTGCCAAAATATCCATGTCTTTGTTGTCTTTGGCATAGCGCAGTTGTGGCGCATTGAATCTGCCAGAGCCACCAGTATGGAAATCGATAATTAAATCGGCATGCGGCACCACTTCCGTTACAAGTTTGTGAGCCACCCGTGCAGCCAAAGAACCTGAAGGGCTTCCAGGAAAAACACGATTGAGGTCGCGGCCGTCGGGAAATTCACGTTTTAAATTAATAAACCCAAAAATATTGATGACTGACATGCAAATAATCGTTCCGCATTTCGGTTTGTTGATACCCTTGGCTATAAGCTGACGTACTATTTCAACACCATTAACTTCATCGCCATGAATACCGGCTGTGAATAAAACCGTTGGGCCTGGTTTTTTAGAACGCTCGATTATTACAGGAATATGAACCGGCGATGAGGTGTGCAAATTGGCCACATCAAAACTTACTTCTTTGCTTTCGCCAGGTTTTACCTGTTCACCTAAAATGTGAAGTACTTCGCTTTGTTTATCAGCCATTTATTTAGCATTTTTTTCGATGTAATGTAAAATGGCTTTTGCAATATTGCGTCCGGTAGCAGTTTCTATACCTTCAAGTCCAGGGGTGGAGTTTACCTCAAGCAATAAAGGGCCTCTAGACGATTGCAGCATGTCAACGCCGCAAACAGGAAGCTTTAAGGCTCTCGAGGCATTCATGGCCAGTTTCAATTCGTCGTGATTCAGTTTTATAATGTTAGCCGAGCCACCTCGATGTAAATTCGACCGAAATTCTCCATCCTTACCTTGTCTTTTCATAGCGCCGACTACTTGGCCGTCAACAACCAATGCACGTAAATCGGCACCTCCAGCTTCTTTTATAAACTCCTGAACGATGACTCTGGCCTGTAAACCATTAAATGCTTCCAATACAGACTCGGCGGCATTTTTTGTTTCGGCCAAAACTACGCCCAAACCCTGTGTGCCTTCCAATAGTTTTATAATAACCGGTGTGCCGCCAACATGTTCAATCACTTCTTCAACGTCTCTAGAATAGTTAGTAAACACGGTTTTGGGCATCCCAATACCCGCTTTACTCAAGCGCTGTAAACTACGGAGTTTGTCTCTAGAACGTTGTATAGCGTCCGATGTGCAAATAGTAAAAACCCCCATCATTTCAAATTGGCGCACCACAGCACAACCATAAAAGGTTACAGAGGCACCAATACGAGGAATAATGGCGTCAACGTAATCCAAGTATCGGTCTTTATAATAGATGGTCGGTTTTTCTTTTTCAATAATAATGTCGCATTTAAGCGGGTCAATCACTTCTATCTTATGGCCACGTTTTTCGGCTTCTTCAACCAAGCGGTCTGTCGAGTAAAGGTTAGAGTTTCTAGAGAGTATAACTATGTTCATGCTTTGCGTGTTATATAAGAAACGTTTTCCAAATCTACATCAACTATAAATTTTTGTTTTAAAAACTGCCTGCCAATAAGCACCGGGAATTTCATATCGTCTCTAGTGCTTAAAGTTAAGTTAATCTTGTACGTTTTTCCAAAAAATATGACTTCAGATTTCACTTTGTAGCGGTTTTCCTTGTATCCGTTACTGCTTTTTACGTCGGTTCTCGAAAAAACATCAAATACAATTTCGGTCTTTCCAAAGTTTTTGTGCGCACCACTGTTAAAAATACAGCGCAATTTATGGTCTTCTTCAATAATTTCAGAACAGTGGATCGCCGATGTATAAGCCCCCGTGTCCATCTTTACATCAATATTGTACAGACCCAACTTTGGGAAATCAACAATATCAACACGTCCTACAATTTTTTTCATTTCAATTTTTATTTTAGCGTTACCCTTGGGGTCGGGCTTTCACTACTCGCTTCCTCTCCCGATAACTATCGGGATTGGCGAGCTCAAACAGACCGTTCAATCCCTAACGTATCCTTCTCCAAAGGTATTAATAACTCAAAGCTTTTGGTAAACCAATTAAGCCCTGTAAAAGGCAGCGAATGTAGATAAATAATCAATTCAATAATCAAAAATTTTTATAAAATATTAGCGTTTATTCAGTACTATAATTAATAGGTGAAAATTAAAATAATTACCTTTACAACAATGGATACCCCCAATTTAGAGATACAAATAAAAACCCTGCCCAACCAACCCGGAGTTTATCAATATTACGATAAAGAAGGTGCCATTATTTATGTGGGGAAAGCCAAAAATTTAAAAAAACGGGTAAGCTCTTACTTCACCAAAACCCACGATAGTGGTAAAACCAGGGTGTTGGTAAAAAAAATTGCCGAAATAAAGCATATTGTTGTTGATACCGAAACTGATGCGCTTCTACTGGAAAATAACCTGATTAAAAAATACCAGCCTCGCTACAACGTTATGCTAAAGGATGATAAATCGTATCCATGGATTTGCATAAAAAAAGAGCGTTTTCCAAGGGTGTTTTCTACTCGCCGTGTTTTTAAGGACGGGAGCGAATACTTTGGTCCCTATACCAGCGGAAAAACCGTGCACACCTTGCTCGATTTAATTAAAGGATTGTATAGTCTGCGAACCTGTAATTATAATTTATCCGAAGAAAAAGTAGAAGCCGGAAAGTATAAAGTTTGCCTAGAGTACCATTTGGGAAATTGTAAGGGCCCCTGTGAAGGTTTTGAGACTGAGAATAAATACAACGAAAACATAAAAGCCATAAAGGAAATTTTAAAAGGAAATTTTAAAGATTCACTTCAGCAATTTAAGTCACAAATGCATGCTTACGCTGAAAATATGCAGTTTGAAGAAGCTCAAGGTATAAAGGAGAAACTCGATGTACTTGAAAATTATCAAGCAAAATCTACTATTGTAAATCCAAAAATTAGCAATGTAGATGTGTTTGCCATTATGAGTGACGAAAGTTATGGCTATATCAATTTTTTGCAACTGTCGTACGGTTCCATTATTCGGGCACATACCTTAGAGATTAAAAAGAAACTCGACGAAACCGACAAAGAACTTTTAGAGTTGGCTATTACCGAAATTAGGCAGCGATTCAATTCAAAATCTAAAGAAATTTATGTGCCATTCAAGGTCGATTTAGGTGAAGATGTTAAAGTTACCGTTCCAAAATTAGGAGATAAAAAGCACATTTTAGATTTGTCGTTGCGAAACGCCAAATACTTTAGGATGGAGCGTTTCAAGCAAATGAAAATCGTAGATCCAGACAGGCATGCCAATCGTATTATGGCGCAAATGAGGGCCGATTTAAGACTAAATGAAGAACCGCGGCATATTGAATGCTTTGATAATTCGAACATTCAGGGAACAAATCCTGTAGCGGCTTGTGTGGTTTTTAAAAATGGAAAACCAAGTAAGAAGGATTATCGGCATTTTAACATAAAAACCGTGGAAGGACCAGACGATTTTGCTTCTATGGAAGAAGTCGTGTATCGCCGCTACAAGCGTTTGCTCGATGAAGACCAACCGTTGCCGCAACTTATTATTATTGATGGCGGAAAAGGACAATTGTCATCCGCATTAAAGAGTCTGGATGCTTTAAACTTGAGAGGTAAGATTGCTATCATCGGAATTGCCAAACGTTTGGAAGAATTATTTTATCCAGGTGATTCAATTCCCTTATATTTAGATAAGAAAAGTGAAACCTTAAAAATAATACAGCAGTTACGTAATGAAGCGCACCGTTTTGGTATAGAACACCACCGAAACAAACGCAGTAAGAGTGCGTTAAATACAGAATTGGAAACTATTCCAGGGGTTGGAGAAAAAACGGTTGTGGAGCTATTAAAACGTTTTAAATCAGCAAAACGAGTGGCCCATGCTAAACTAGATGAATTGGAAGAAGTAGTTGGCGTGTCGAGGGCAAAAAAGGTTTATAATTATTACCACGAAAATTAAAAAATGGAATTATATTTAAAGTGTTTGTCATTTTAAAATGACAAATGCATTAAAAACACTGAACTTTAAATTATCAAATTGTACCATAAAGCCATAATGTTAGCCCTATTACTAATGGGTTCGTTTTTTGCGAAAGCGCAAAATAAACCTGTTGAACAACCCCAACCCAAAATAGGTTTGGTGTTAAGTGGAGGTGGGGCAAAAGGTTTGGCACACATTGGTGTTTTAAAGGTTATTGATAGTTTGGGTGTAAAGGTCGATTATATAGCAGGAACAAGTATGGGAGCCATAATCGGGGCATTATATGCTTCTGGTTATTCTGGCAAGGAACTCGATTCTATTTTTCAAAAAGTCGATTTCGATAATATTATTAACGACGATTTGCCACGTGCCTCAAAAGCCTTTTATGAACGTGATAATTCTGAAAAGTATGCCGTTACCCTACCTTTTGATAATTTTAAAATAAAATTGCCCTCAGCACTATCAAGGGGACAAGTAGCCTATGGTTTAATTTTAAAGCTATTACTTCCTGTAAATCATATTAACGATTTCAGTAAACTGCCCATTCCGTTTTTCTGTATTGCCACTAATGTCGAAAATGGACAACAGGTAGTTTTAGACAATGGAAACCTTACACAATCTATTATGGCGAGCGGTGCCTTGCCGTCACTTTTTCAACCTGTGGTTATTGGCGACAAGATTTTAATTGATGGAGGGGTGGTAAACAATTACCCTATTGATGAGTTGCGTGATAAAGGAATGGATATCATTATTGGAATTGATGTTCAGGACGGCTTGGTAAAACGTGAAGACTTAAGATCGGCACCTGAGGTTTTAATCCAAATAAACAACTTCCGAACCATCAACGCTATGAAGTTGAAGTCACAAAAAACAGATGTTTATATTAAGCCCAATATTAAAGATTTCAATGTGGTTTCTTTTGATAAAGGCAGTATGATAATTGAAGAAGGTGAGGAAGCGGCCTTGTCAAAGCTTAATGTATTGAGAACTTTGGTGTCTCATAACTTAGAAAGAGATATAAAAAAGAAATTCAAGGTTAAACCAGTAGATAGTATAAAGATCAATAAATTTGATTTTAAGGGAAACAAAAATTACACCAGAGCTTATATACTAGGAAAACTAAAACTAAAGAGCGAAGAGAAAATAAGTTATAAGGAGCTTAACAAAGGAATTTACAATGTAGTAGCCACTAATAATTTTGATTCATTTCAGTTTGAACTTAAGCCAACCAAAGATGCTGAAGGTTATGATTTTATTGCCAATGTTAAAGAATCTCAGGTCAAGACCTTTTTAAAACTGGGCGTTCATTATGACGAATTGTACAAGACCGCTGCACTGGCAAACCTTACCCAAAAACGCTTGTTTTTCAAAAATGATGTGGCGGCTTTAGATATTATACTTGGAGATAACGTTCGCTATAACTTTGAATATTTAATTGATAAAGGGTTTTATTGGAGTATTGGATTGAAGTCTAGATATAACCAGTTTCATAAAAGTATTAATGCCCAACTCTTATTGGACGACGAACAAATTACTGCCACAGGTTTAAAAAAACTTGATGTAAAACTAGAAGATCAAACCAACCAATTTTATTTGCAAACATTGTTTAGGAGGGATTTTTCGCTTAGCATGGGGGTCGAACATAAGCGTTTGGAAATAAACTCTGAAACCATTTCTGGAAATAACACCAATGAGGATTTTTTACTAGAAAATACCGATTATGTTAGTCTGGTTGGTAACTTGAAACTAGATACGTACGATGACAAATATTTCCCAAAAAGGGGTGTGTATTTTAATGGTGATTTAAACATATACCTATATGCTTCTGGTTTTGTTGATAATTTTAAGGATTTTTCAATAGCCAAGGCAGATATGGGCTATGCTTTCAGTGTTTCGGATAAACTATCATTTAATTTGAAAACCAGTGGAGGGTTTAAATTAGGAGATAAATCTACCAGAACCTTAGATTTTGCTTTAGGCGGTTATGGCAATAATTTAATAAACAATTTTATACCTTTTTTAGGTTATGATTTTATTTCACTTACAGGAAATAGCTACGTGAAAGCTTGGGCGACGGCAGATTATGAATTATTTAAGAACCATCATATTACACTTGAGGGTAACTGGGCAAATGTTGATGATAATATTTTTGATACAGGTGAATGGTTTACCTTGCCAGACTACAGAGGGTATGCCTTGGGTTATGCCGTTGAAACGTTTTTAGGGCCAGTGCAGGCAAAATATAGCTATTCGCCAGAACAGGGAAGAAGCAAATGGTTTTTTAATATTGGTTTCTGGTTTTAGTAGGTTAAATTCAATGTTTTTTTTAACTCGTATAAAATTCCGATATTTGAAACTATATGATGCTTTTCTGGAAAGATTTACTTCAACATCTTCATTTTCTTATCAAGAGAAATCCTGAGTAAGCTGGCATTTTTGTATCTTTATATACATTGGTTTTTAGTCTATTAATACTCAATCCGAGAGGAAGGGGTAAACTCTAAAATTTTACAAAATGCCTTTTTATCATAAATTAGGAAAGATTCCTCATAAACGCCATACCCAGTTTAGAAAACCAGACGGCAGTTTATATTACGAACAACTTTTTGGTACTATTGGGTTCGATGGCATGTCCACAAACAGTTATCACGAACAGCGGCCAACGCAGGTGAAAGAAATAAGAAAGCAGAATAGTGTCCAACCAAAAATTGCAAAATCCAATAATATCCAATCATATCGTTTCAAAGGGTTTCAAGTAAAGCCAGAGGATGATTATTTAGAAAGCAGAAAACCCGTTTTGGTGAATAGTGATTGCGCTATAATCTTGGCAGCACCAAGATATTCAACCCAAGGTTATTTCTATAAAAATACCGATGCGGACGAGTTGATTTTTATCCATAAAGGTTCAGGGAAGCTTAGAACGCATTTGGGTAATCTCGATTTCAAGTATGGTGATTACTTATTGGTGCCAAGAGGGATTATCTATAAAATAGATTTTGAAACTCAAGATAACAGGTTGTTCATTGTAGAATCAAGACGGCCTATTTATACGCCAAAACGCTACCGCAATTGGTTTGGGCAATTATTGGAGCATGCACCGTTTTGTGAGCGCGATATCCGCAGGCCACAGGAGTTGGAAACCAATAATGAATCGGGAGAATTTTTAATTAAAGTTAAAAAACAGGATGACATTATTGAAATGGTATATGCTTCACACCCTTTTGATGTGGTGGGGTATGATGGATATAATTATCCTTATGCTTTCTCTATTCATGATTTTGAGCCTATTACTGGGCGAATCCATCAGCCACCACCAGTGCATCAAACCTTTGAAACCGATGCCTTTGTAGTGTGCAGTTTTGTGCCGAGATTGTATGACTACCATCCGCAGTCCATTCCTGCGCCTTACAATCACAGTAATATAGATAGCGATGAGGTGTTGTATTATGTTGATGGAGATTTTATGAGCCGAAACGATATTGAAGCTGGTCATATTTCTTTACACCCAGCAGGTATTCCACATGGTCCGCACCCCGGAGCCACCGAACGCAGTATTGGTAAGACTAAAACTGATGAGTTGGCCGTTATGGTAGATACATTTAAACCCTTGAAAGTAACCGAAGAAGCGTTAAAATTAGCCGACGATAGTTACTATACATCGTGGTTATAAAAGCCCAACTTAGCCTTCCCGAAGGGAAGGCACAGTTTGATTGCAAAATAAAAACAATTAGTACAAGAACTCAAATACCCAGTTTGAGTTTCTCCCCTTCGGGGAGATTAAGAGGGGCTTATCATGAGTAAAAATATAGAATCAGTAAACTACGGATTGGAAAAAATATTTGAAGGCGCACAAGACTTTTTGCCCCTTTTAGGAACGGATTATGTAGAGTTTTATGTGGGCAATGCCAAACAAGCAGCACACTTTTATAAAACGGCATTTGGATTTCAGTCCTATGCCTATAAAGGCTTGGAAACCGGTTCGAAAGATTCTGTGAGTTATGTGTTAAAACAGGATAAAATAAAATTAGTTTTAACCACGCCATTAAATAGTAAATCGCCAATAAACGAACATATAGTAAAGCATGGCGATGGCGTAAAGGTGGTTGCCTTATGGGTTGAAGATGCCAAAAAAGCATACCAAGAAACCACCAGCAGAGGTGCAAAATCGTATTTAGAGCCAACTGTAGAAAAAGACGAACACGGTGAGATAGTGCGCTCTGGTATTTATACTTACGGCGAAACTGTGCATATGTTTGTAGAACGTAAAAACTACAAGGGTACGTTTTTGCCAGGATTCAGGGAATGGAAGTCAGATTATAACCCAACCGCTGTGGGTTTAAAATTTATTGACCACATGGTGGGCAATGTGGGCTGGGGGCAAATGAACAAATGGGTAAAATGGTATGAAGATGTTATGGGTTTTGAAAACTTTCTGTCGTTTGACGATGAACAAATCCATACTGAATATTCGGCATTGATGAGTAAGGTCATGAGCAACGGTAACGGCCGAATCAAATTCCCAATAAATGAGCCCGCCAAGGGAAAAAAGAAATCGCAAATTGAGGAATATCTCGATTTTTATGAAGGAGCAGGTGTGCAGCACATTGCTGTGGCCACCGATGATATTATTGATGCGGTTTCGCAATTAAGAGCGCGTGGTGTTGAGTTTTTGTCGAAACCGCCAGAAGCATATTATAAAGCTGTTCCTGGGCGTTTGGAAGAATACAGCCACCAGCTTAGGGAAAATATTGAAACTCTAAAAAGTTTGGGCATTATGATTGACGCTGATGAAGAAGGCTATCTGTTACAAATTTTCACCAAACCAGTAGAAGATAGGCCTACGTTGTTTTTCGAAATTATTCAACGAATGGGCGCACGAGGCTTTGGTGCAGGAAATTTTAAAGCACTCTTCGAATCCATCGAGCGCGAGCAGGCCAATAGAGGAACGTTGTAAGAAATGCATGTATTTCAATTGAAATACATGCATTTCTTATAATATAACTAATGTTCTATTTTTGACCTTTTTTAAAGCCATAAGTGTTTTGACCGATAAAATCTTTGGGGAATTTATCGTCACCTTTAAATCCAATTTCTATGGTTCCACTATCTTCAGGTATATAATTGGTTTTAAAAATATAATCCCATAAGCTTAAACTAATGCCATAGTTTACGCCATAAGTTCCTTTTGGTAAAACATACGCATGGTGGTATAAATGCATTACAGGGTTATTAAATATATACTTTAATGGCCCCCAAGTAATTTTAATGTTGGCATGGTTTAAATGGCCGATAGCAATGGTTATAAAATGAATTACATAGGCTTGGTCTGGCTCAAAACCTCCAATAATCATTACACCAAAAGTTTTAAGGGGTTTATATAAAATATTCTCCATCCAGTGATATCTTAGATGTGCTGCAAACCCCATTTCTTTTACGCTATGATGCACTTTATGGAACTTCCATAAAAATGGGTATTTATGTAATAAAACATGTGTAAACCATTGTACAAAGTCAAGTATTATAAAGAATACTAATAACTGCAACCAAGGAGCCCACTCAGAAATGTCAAAAATCGCAAGGCTTTTGGCGGTTAAATTTATTTCTCCAAAAAGCAACCCTATTATTTTATAAACGCCACTAATGACAATAGAGAAAATGAAAAAATTGAAGAACATGTAAAATGCGTCGAGCCAAAAGTCCTTTCTGAAGATTGATTGTTCTTTTCGCCAAGGAAATATAATTTCCAACAACCAAACAAAAACTGAAATAGTTATAAGTCCCCAAAAGTAATTTGTGTACCATGGAACATCAAAAATTATTGATTTCCATGTCCAGTTTAATGTGCCTTGAAATGCATTTATAAAGGCGTCTAGGTATTTTTCCATAGTTAATTTATTAATTGTTCATCGTATTTTTAGCGTTAAACACTTCACCAAAATAAAACTATTGTGTTTTAAATATAGGTAAGGTTTTAAGTATATGTATTCCATTTGTCTATTAATCCATCAGTTCATACCAATCAACATGCTTTATAACCTGGCGCCTTCCCTTCTTTTGTGGAGGATAGTTGGTTACTAAGTAATTGACGATAGTTTCTTGGTTTTTTCCCAAATCCCAAAGGTTTTGTGTTTCCTGCATCCATTTAATTGTGGTATTCCAACGTTCCGCATTCATTCTATTTTGAGTTACTAATTTGGCTGAATGGCAATTAGTACAATTATTTACAACAGTCATTAATCCTTCGGCGTCCATCAATCCTGTTCTAACATGAATACCATTTTCTATGCGGTCTTCATCTATTTCTATTGGTTTTGATATTAACGTTTCTGTTTCAGTATTAAAATTTAAAAAACCTGGATTTACCATATGGTAAACCAACCCACCTCCAGTAATTACGAACAAGAAAAAAAGAATCATCAATAGACGATATACTTTTCTGACTTTTGCTATAAACACTTCTTCTTTAGACATTTATTTTACTTTAACTGCTATCCTATGGCAGGCATTATTTAAATATCCTTTCGGATTCCATCCAGGTAAAAGCATTGGTTGTGCAATACCATTAGTATCTGTTGCTCTTGCCCAAATTTCGTAATAACCTTCTTTTGGAAAATTAACTGAAGCTGAAAAGTGCTGCCATGCTAATCGATTTGACGGTTTTTCAATATTACAGTTTGCCCAAGTAGAACCGAAATCTATTGAGTATTCCATTTTGGATACCTCAAGTTCTCCTGCCCATGCATGTCCTCGAATATTTAAAGATTTACCTTTTTTTATCATTGCCCCTGTTTTAGGATAGGTAATTAATGATTTTACTGGCATTGATTCAATGACACACATATCCTCATTTTTTACTTTTTCGCCTGGAGCGACTGGATTACAAGGTACTCGGTACGCGGTTCCAGTCATTTTTGCCCCGTCATGAACTTTGTTACGTATACTGATTCTGTTAATCCACTTACCAGAAACCGAGGCTGGCCAACCACCAGCAACTAAGCGTAATGGATAACCATGAATTAACGGGATGTCTTCACTATTCATTTTAAAAGCTAAGAGTGTTTCATCTTGAAGGGCTTTATCCATTGGGCATCCTCTAGAGATGGGTTCTTTTTTTTCGTCTTTACTTAAATGTTGGTCTACCGCATGATAGCCAATATAAACGGCATTACTTTTTATGCCGGCATCTTTTAGTACATCTGCTAAGCGAACACCAGTCCATGAGGCACAATGTACAGCACCAACAGTCCATTGATTTCCTTTAGCGGGAGGGTCAAATTCACTTCTTCCGTTACCACCACATTCTAAAGTTAATTGATACGTATAATGTTTGAATTTTGATTTTAATTCTGCTAGTGTATATGTTTTTTCGTTGACAACAGACTCACCATCAATAGTTAGTGTCCATATGTTTGGGTCAATGTCTTCAGGTACTAACCCGTTGTTTCTAATAAACATACAAGAGTTAGGTGTAACTTTATCGTCTAACAAATGTGCTTGGGCTTCAATATTCCAAGGTTTGTCATTTAGAACAACCATTTCAGGGTTCTTCTTGAACATCTTGAAAGGGTCGGGCTCCTGCAAGCCAATGGGCGTATATCCTTTTAAGATGTTAGAGCCAAAAACCAGTTCGGTTCCTATAATTGCAGCAAAAGACCCCAAAGTTGTCTTTTTTATAAAGTCACTTCTTTTCAAAGCTGTTTATGATTTAAAAATTAAAAGTTTAAAATACAACAACTTAACCTGTCCTATTGTAACTTTTGTTACAATAAAGATTAAACGATACCTATATCTTGTGAAGAGCAAAACGGATATTTGAATTATGAAACATATTAAAAAAGATTTTGAGACCAATTTTACAGGATGGTCATTTATTGCTGCTGCATTATTGTTGTGGTTTGGCTGGGTATTATCTCCACATCATATTGGGGAATATATTGTGGCTTCTGATTTTGCTGAAATAGGTAAAAATGTTTGGTATTGGATTTGGATGTATCGTATTCATATATTTGGCTGGGTAACTATGGGTATTGCTCTATTTGCATTTATTTCTGTTACTGCTAGAAAACCTTATAGGGTGCTCATCTTACCAGGGGGTGGTATGACTATTATTGGAACTTTTACGTTAGCAATTGCTGCGGCATATTTTTATAATCATGGTGCCTGGGGTGTTGGTCAAACATCTGGAATGTCGGCAATTGAGCTAAAAGAATTCATGAATAATTTGTTATTTACCAACCAATATGTAACTTGTTTTATTCGTTTTGGCCGCATTTTTTCTGGTGTAGGTTTGGTCTTATTTGGTATCGCCCTGGTTAAGTGGAAAATAATGAGCCTTTGGCTGGGTTGGTTTACGGTTTTATTAGGTTTTTCAGCAATGGGGGTTATATTATTGATTCCTGATAATTTTGAAATTTATAAACCACTATTTCATGTTAAAGTGGTTTGGTTGGGTGCTATGGGTATGGCATTACTCATGAAAGGTGTAAGTTTACCCGATACGAAAGTTTAGTGTTTCTTATGCATATTAGTATTGCAAAACATTTTAACAGAAAAAAACTAAAAAATGTTTAACGTATTAAAAAATAAATTACATTTGCCGCACTTTTAGCTGAACAAATTGAAACCTGTTTCTATGTTCGGGCTTTTGAAAATTAGGAAGTCATATTCAAAAGCAGCTTACAGATTAAGTAACCGAATTTTAAAGCTAACTTCCGTTTCTCCAATATATGCTATACAGCATAAATACGGTTTCGTGCCTACTACTCAGCGCGAAATACAGATTTGATATCGTTTATTTTTTATTGTCTTAACGTGTAGTTAATCTATCTATTACATCTTTAACTTTTTATAAAAAACAAATTGAATACAAAATATATTGATTTAATCAATCAAACTTTTGATTTTCCTCAGGAAGAATTTAAAGTTGATAAAGGAGAGTTACATTTTCATGATATTGATTTAATGCAGCTTGTTGAACAGTACGGAGCTCCGTTAAAGTTTACTTATTTGCCGCAAATATCCAATAATGTTAATCGGGCAAAGGTATGGTTTGCACATGCTATTAAAAAGCACAATTACAAAGGGCAGTATCATTACTGCTATTGCACAAAAAGCTCACATTTTAAACATGTTTTGGATGAGGCTTTGAAGAACGATATACATATTGAAACGTCTTCAGCTTTTGATATTGATATTGTTGAAAACCTAAAGGCGTCTGGTAAAATTACTGATGATACTTTTGTAATTAGCAATGGGTTTAAGCGCGCGCAATACGTTACCAATATTGCTCGGCTTATTAATAACGGACACAAAAATGCTATCCCTATAATTGATAATTACGAGGAAATTGATTTGCTATCAAAAGAAATTAACGGCAAGTTTAATGTGGGCATTCGCATTGCATCTGAAGAAGAACCCAAATTTGAGTTTTATACCTCGCGTTTAGGTATTGGTTATAAAAATATTGTGCCGTTTTACAAAAATCAGATTGCCAACAATAAAAAAGTTGAGCTAAAAATGCTGCACTTTTTTATTAATACGGGCATTCGTGATAACTCTTATTACTGGAACGAGTTGCTAAAATGTTTAAAGGTTTATACCAGCTTAAAAAAGGTTTGCCCAACATTAAACAGCTTGAATATTGGTGGTGGTTTCCCAATAAAAAACTCATTGGCGTTTGATTTTGATTATGAATATATGATTGACGAAATCATTAACCAAATCAAATTGACGTGCGAGGAAGAAGAAGTGGATGTTCCGCATATTTTCACCGAATTCGGAAGCTTTACAGTTGGCGAAAGTGGTGGGGCTATTTACGAAGTGTTGTACCAAAAGCAGCAAAACGACCGTGAAAAATGGAATATGATAAATTCATCTTTCATCACAACATTGCCAGACACTTGGGCCATTAATAAGCGCTTTGTTTTGCTGGCGGTAAATCGATGGCAAGACAGTTACGAGCGTATATTGCTTGGCGGTTTAACTTGCGATAGCGATGATTATTACAATAGTGAACAGCACATGAATGCTATTTATTTACCAAAATACAATAAAGAAAAACCGCTTTACATCGGGTTTTTTAACACGGGCGCCTACCAAGAAACCATTGGCGGTTTTGGAGGTTTACAGCATTGTTTAATACCATCGCCAAAACATATTTTAATAGATAGGGATGAAAACGGACAGTTGACAACAAAACTGTTTAGCGATCAACAAAAAAGTGAAGATTTACTAAAAATATTAGGTTATCAAAACATTCAAAATGACGCTGTTGAAGATGAAATTAAACAAGTTGAGCTAACCCAAAAACAATAACTTAATAGAATGAAAACTTACGCAGGAATTCCAGAGGAATTTGCAAAACTAGAACGAGCAAAAATCGTTTTAATCCCAGTGCCTTATGATGGTACAAGTACCTGGCAAAAAGGAGCCGATAAAGGCCCGAAAGCTTTTTTGGAAGCTTCAGAAAATATGGAGCTTTATGATATTGAAACTGGTACCGAAGTGTATCAGCAAGGTGTGTTTTTGGCCGATGCCGTGACAGAATACGCTTCACCAGAAACTATGGTGGATGCTGTTCATGGTGCTACAAAAAAGTACATCAAAAAAAATAAGTTTGTTACTATTTTTGGTGGTGAGCATTCCATTTCTATCGGAACTATTCGTGCATTTAACGAAATGTACCCCAATTTAACGGTACTTCATATTGATGCGCATGCCGATTTGCGAAAAGAGTACGATGGTACTGCTTGTAACCATGCTTGTGCGGTTTACGAGGCTAGCCAAACTACTAATTTAATTCAGGTGGGGATTCGTTCTATGGATATCATGGAAAAAACCGTAATGGACGAAGAGAAAACTTATTTTGCGCACGATATGGCGGCTGATGATACTTGGATGGATTCGGCCATCGACCAAATGACCGATAATGTATTTATAACTTTCGATTTGGATGCTTTCGACCCTTCTATCATGCCAAGTACCGGAACCCCTGAACCAGGAGGATTGTTGTGGTATGAAGCCTTAGAGTTTTTGAAGGTGGTTTTTGCCGAAAAAAATGTGGTAGGCTTTGATATAGTAGAGCTGTGCCCGAATAAAAAGGAAAAATCATCCGACTTTTTAGCAGCTAAATTGTATTATAAAATGCTGAGCTATAAATTTATGGATGAAGCCATAGAAGACGATTACGACAATGCTTTTGGCAATTCGGAACAAAAAAATAACCATTCAAAATTTGTTGACAATGACAACTACTAAAGGACCTATTTCTCAATTTATAGAAAACCATTATTTGCATTTTAATGCTGCGGCATTGGTTGATGCTGCTAAAGGTTACGAAACGCAATTAAACAACGGTGCTAAAATGTTGGTATCTTTGGCTGGTGCCATGAGTACCGCCGAATTGGGTAAAAGTTTTGCAGAAATGATTCGTCAAGATAAAGTGCAAATTATTTCTTGTACTGGAGCAAATTTAGAGGAAGATATTATGAATTTGGTAGCACATTCGCATTACAAGCGTGTGCCTAACTATCGTGATTTAACGCCTCAGGAAGAATGGGGTTTATTGGAAAAAGGCTTAAACCGAGTAACCGATACTTGCATTCCGGAAGAAGAAGCTTTTCGAAGATTGCAAAAACATATTTTTAAAATTTGGCAGGATGCTGAAGCCAAAGACGAACGCTACTTTCCACATGAATACATGTATAAAATGTTGTTGTCTGGGGTTTTGGAAGAATACTACGAAATCGATTTAAAAAATTCATGGATGTACGCTGCTGCAGAAAAGAATTTACCCATTGTGGTTCCTGGATGGGAGGATAGTACCATGGGCAATATTTTTGCTAGCTACGTATTAAAAGGTGAATTGAAAGCAAGTACCATGAAATCAGGTATTGAGTACATGACCTTTTTAGCTGATTGGTACACCGGAAATTCCAGAAAAGGGATTGGTTTCTTCCAGATTGGAGGTGGTATTGCTGGCGATTTTCCTATCTGCGTGGTGCCCATGTTATATCAAGATATGGAACGTACCGATACGCCGTTTTGGAGTTATTTTTGTCAAATAAGTGATTCTACAACCAGTTATGGTTCGTATTCCGGGGCCGTTCCAAATGAAAAAATAACTTGGGGAAAATTAGATATCGATACGCCAAAATTTATTGTAGAAAGTGATGCTACTATTGTCGCTCCTTTAATTTTTGCTTATCTTTTAGGCTTGTAAATTGACCAATCAATATTTTAAAAATGACCCAAATGAAAAATAGAAATGATAATCTAAAACGTGTTATTGTAGATTTTAAAAAATTAACACCAGAGATTTTAGCATTGCTTGTTGAACGATACCCTGATGGTTATGACGACGACCAAATTATATCCTTCAGAAATCAACACAACGAGATTATAGAAGCCGTTGAGGTGGTTACTGCCGACACCAAATATTTAGTAAAAGTGAGTACCAAACTGGCATTGACCATGGAAAATTACGATGAAGACGATTACGAAGATTTTGCTGATAACGACCCCGAAGCCGTTCAAGAGCCGGAGATTTCAGATGAAGATTCAGACGACGATAACAATTAAAAAACATATAGTACCATGAGAACAGCTGTTTTTAAGTCCTACGAAAACGGTTACTTCAATTTTTGGTTTGAAAACGGAGAGGAGCTTTCTTTTGAAGAAGTGCACCCGCGGGTTTTAAAACAATTTGATTTAAAAAACGACAAAAGTTTAGTTGATAAAGATTTTAGGATAACATTTGTTGAAGATGAAGACGGAGACGATGTTATTTATAGAGTTGAAAGTTTAAAACCCCTTTAGTTTATGCGTTATGCAAGCAATATTCCACCTATCTTTACCTTGCAAGAGTGTGAGGGAGACAAGCCGTTTTTACACCAATATTGGTGCGACCTTGGGGAGAGCTTCCCAAAATTGGGCTGATATAAATTTGTACGGCCATCAAATTACATTTACAAAAGCCGGAAAATTTAATTTTCAAAGTCCAAATTATGTTTTTGAGGGTAAAATTCTGCCCGCTTTCCATTTCGGAATTGTTTTGGACAACGAAAACTGGAAAGCAATTTATACCAAGCTTAAGGAACAAAACCTCGATTTGGTTACAGAATCTACCTTTTTAAAAGGTAAAGTGGGGCAGCACCATTCCTTTTTCGTAAAAGACCCTAACGAATATATGTTGGAGTTTAAAAGTTTCAAGAATTCACAAGACATTTTTAAAAATCAGTAAGTGTACAAAACAGTTGCTTATCAAGTAGCAAGTACCATCAATATAAAAGAAAGCAAAGGCCATTTGCCATGGACCTTGCTTTTTCAAGATAGTGACGAGCTTTATTACAAGGTGTCTGAAGATGCTTTTGTTTATCTGTTTCAATATGGCATGGTCAGCTTTTTCAATTTAGAAAAAAAGACCATCGCCGAAATATTGCAAAAAATTAAACCATTTTGCAACGATTATTTTTCCGAAAAACTATCAGATTCGGCCGAAGTTATTGTTAAATCTAATGTAATCAAGGTCGGCTTCGATAATATTGTGCTCCCAAAACTCGATGAAGAAATGATTCGTTTGGTAATGTTGAATACTTCGCAATCTGTAGCACTAAACCGCTATTCTGAAATTACGGAAGAACTACTTAACGAAACCAAAAAACATACGGCATACCTTGAAGAAAACGGAAAGTTGGATATTTCTGGAAACAAGCTGAAACGTTTCATCGGTAAGGCACTTAATATTAAAAATAGAATTTCAGAAAACCTATATATTTTCGATTCTCCAGAAATTACTTGGGAAAACGAGCAGCTCAATAGACTCAACTTAGACTTAAAACGTTCCTTCGATTTAAAGGATCGCTACCGCCTTATTCATGATCGCATTGAAATTATAAAGGAGAATTTAGAACTCTTCAAAGATATTATGGATCATAAGGAAAGTAGTAGGTTAGAATGGATTATTATTATCTTAATCGTCATTGAGGTCATCGATATGTTCATTGCGAAACTTTTTAACCTGATTTAAAAAACATGATATTTTATATGTATATTTAATGTGTTGATTGTCAAAAGTATTCGTTGTATTTCGATAAAAGTAGACGTTAATAATATTTAAACATAGGATTATGAAAACAAAAACAATTTTGGTAGTATGCGGACTAATACTTTCATTTTTTACGCATACAGGTTTTACGACAGTAACGGATTTCGATATTTCAAATAAAAATGTTCTAATCCAAGAAGGTTTGGTGGTTTATGCCGTTTACGACGGAAAGGAAGATTATGGTTATAATTTTGTCATCAAGGGAAAGGACGATATGGAGCATACGCTTACCTTCCAAAAGGTGAATGAGGATGTGCTAAAAACTTTCAATTTAAATGCTGATGATTTGGTGGGTACCAAATTTAAAATCACATTTAATAAAGAAATTAAAGTTACCAAAGATGCCGATGGCAACGACGATGAAGAAGAGGTGAATACCATTACCGGTTTAGAAAAAATTTAGATGATTTTTGTCATTCTGAACTTGTTTCAGAATCTCATCAAAATTTGAACAAATTTAGGCTTCCTTTTTGGAGGCCTTTTTTATGAAGATTTCCCAAATAAAAACGCCATATACAACAGTATATTCCAAGGCAATAAACCACAAGTTTTCGGATTTATCGGCGCTATTAATATGCACGTAGCCCAAATAACTAAGTATGATTACAAAACTCCAAACCAACGGAAATTTATAGTTGGTGAAAACCGATAGGGCCAAAAGCGTGGCCACGTACCACGGGTGTACCGTACTCGCTGTAAAATAATAAAAAGACAACGCCAATAGCATGGCAGTAATAAGTTGAACCGAGGTTTTGTTGTTTCTAAAAAAGGCTATGGCCAAAACAAAAAGAAAGACCACTAGGGCTGTATATTTTCCAATAATGGCAATTTCGTTATAGCCTCGAAACCCGTATCCAATGGCTCTTGCAACATAATATAAACTGGCGTTAAACTCAAATTTTTGAAACCAAAGTGCCACGGTTTGGGTATAGTTGACTATGAAATCCGAGGAATAAAACGGCGTAAAAAGTAGTACGGAGATTATCCCGATGATGCCATAGAATGAAATAAGGTTCTTTAATTTGATTACATTTGAAGCCTTATTAGTTCTGTCATTGCGTGGAGGAATCGACGTGGCAATCTTTTCAAAAGAAACATGTTTCTCCTTTTTGTTATCTTCATACTGCCCCGAAAGCTTTCGGGGTTGTTTCAGTATCTCATGCTTTGCTTCATTTCGTTTTACCAACCACTGATAAAACAGCGGCAAAAAAATAAGTGGAATCAATTTTGTTGAAATGGATAATGCTAAAACCACCGCTGCCAACTGCCATTTGCTTCTGTGTAACAAGTACAAGCTCCAAATCAAAAAGAAAATCATTACGCCTTCAAAATGAAGGTTCCCGGTAAGTTCGATAATGATAAACGGATTTAAAATATACCAAAAGATGTGGAATGTTGGAAGTTTCAGTTTTTCTAACAGTTTTTTTCCAAAATATAGCGTTCCGAAATCGGCTGCAATAATAATTAGGCGCAAAACAATAACCGAACCCACAATACTCTTACCAGTAAATAGCGCAGCAATAGCAAAACATAATTGGTTAATAGGCGGATAATTGGTGAAATGGCTGGCGTTTAGTTTGCCCATACCGTTATATAAATCTTGGGCTTGAGCTAAAGGAAATAGGCTGTTGCTAATAAATGATTCTGGAGTAAACAGATAGGGATTTAATCCTTCTAAAATCATACGCCCATCCCAGATAAAGCGATAAAAATCTTGTGAGAGGTTGGGAATAGCCAAAATAAAAATGGCTCTAAATCCAAAAGATAGATACGTAAGGTGTTTTATATTGTGTTTAAATAGCAGTACCAACCTATAAAATATGAAGAATAATGCTGAATAGAGCATTAAAAGCTTTATATAATCAGTACGGGTTAAATCATAACCGAATGCCCAATAAAACAGCATGCTCAATAATACCATTGCTAGCGGCAGTCTATAAAGTTTTAAATAGGGTGAGTTTAATGGCATGGTGTAAATATAAGGTTAATAGCTTGTTTTATAGAGTAGAAATTACTTATTTGGACTCATAAATTCCTTATTATACTGTCCGGGAAATTAGCGCGAATTATAGGGGTAATAATAAAAGCAAACATGATGAAATATGTATTATTAGCTGGAGTTACATTATTGAATATTTTTGGATTATTGGCGCAATCTGATTTCAGGAAAGGATATGTTATTCTTAATGAAAATGATACAGTCTTTGGGCTTCTTGATTATAAAGGAAATAAAAACAATTCAAAGAAATGTATCTACAAGCAAAATTTCAATTCTGAGAGACAAATCTTTACCCCATATGATATTATAGGCTATAGGTTTATTGACAGTAAATATTATGTTTCGAAACCTGTAAATATAGAAGGCGAGGTAAGGCGGTTGTTTTTAGAATATCTTATTAATGCAACGGTAGATGTATATTATTTTAGAGACCTGGATGGAGATCATTATTATGTTGAAGATGATTTAGGCAATTTTATTGAGTTAAAAAACAGTGAAAAGGAAGTTGTAATAAATGACAAAAAGTATGTTAAAGAGTCCAACGAATTTGTTGGAGTATTAAAGGTGGTTTTTAAAGAAAGTCCAACAGTCTCCAAAAAGGCTCAGAGCACTAGCCTCAATCATAAGTCATTGATAGATATAACAACTGATTATCATAATGAAATTTGCCCTAATGAAGAATGCATAGTTTATGAAAAAAAGCTTGATAGAATACCTAATAAATTTGGTGTAGTTCTTGGAGTAAATGGAATGTCAATCTCTGAATCTGCCAACATGCAAGAGGAATACTATTATTTAGAAAACAGTAATTTTGGGTTTAACATTTTCCCGTCTGTGGGTGTGTTCTATAAAATAAATATGTCTTTTGTGGATGAAAGATTGTTTTTGCATTACGAAGCCACCTATTCTAGGACGAAATTAACAACATCTAATACTTATATAGAACCTGTTTACAGGACTGAATATATAAATGATATTTCATGGGTTGAAAGCAGAGTGCAAAACCTTTGCGTTTTTAACTATGAATTTCCAAGAGGAAAATTTAGGCCAACCTTTCAATTCGGAGGATTTCTAAACTATTTTTTTGGTGATGAGTACAGCCGAAATTTAGAGGCTTCCTATTCTTGGGGAGAGGTTTTTGATACAGATCAAACAAATGATAATCCATTCTCAAAATGGGGTTATGGAATAAATTTGGGCCTTGGATTGAGGAGTACATATAAGAATGATAAAGAATTGTATTTAGATATGAGATATCAGGCTGAGTTTGGCCGACTAAAGGGCATTATGGCCAATGTAATCTCAATTAATTTAGGTTTTCAGATTTAAATTGTTTTAGGCGTGTTAGCGATTGCAGGGGATAGCTTTTGGCGAGGCGCACATCGATCCAAAACTAGAAGTGTAAAGCGCGACCCCTGTGGTAACGCCCAAATAAATAATTATACTTTTGAAGCTAAAGATTTAAAAAACACATAGCCAAAACCAATGAACAGCATAAGGTGAAAGGGGAACAACCCAAAGTCTCCACCTTGATTGCCAACAATAAAAGCGCTGTACATGCCAAAGCCAAAATAGAGCATGAGTAAACCTTCAAAAATGACGTGAACCGATACCGTTCGTTTCATGTATTTGTTGTTTTTCCAATTGTCTTTGTACTTGCTTATATTGAATTTTGGCGTACGAACAAATTCTGATTTTTTGCCCAAATGCCCTTCTAAAACGGCAATGGAGTTATGTAGCGAAAAGCCCATTGCTATAGAGAAGAATACGAAAAACATGCCAATGTACTTTATGAAGTTTTTAAAACCACTGCCATAGGTGTTTTTGTACATAAACCAATAGCAGATAAAGAAAATGATGGTGCTTAATACAAAAAAGCTCATTACATAAAAATAGGCGTGTAAGTGGGCGTATTCGTTTTTTATATAAAGCATAGGGATGCTTAAAACACCAACGATCAACACGTTTAAAAACATGGTGCTGTTTAAAAGATGTAACAGCCCGTGTACTTTAGTTTTTAATGAAATATTGTGGTTATTTACAACCCGACCAAGCATTTTTTTAAAGTTTTCGGCGCCACCTTTATTCCATCTAAATTGCTGCGACCTTGCTGCACTTATTACTATCGGAAGCTCTGCGGGAGTTTCAACGTTTTCCAAATATTTAAATTTCCAATTTTTAAGTTGGGCACGGTAGCTGAGGTCTAAATCTTCCGTAAGAGTGTCACCTTCCCAATTGCCAGCATCAATAATACATGTTTTTCGCCACAACCCTGCAGTTCCATTAAAGTTGATAAAATGCCCTTTACTATTTCTGCCAACCTGTTCTAAGGTGAAATGGGCATCTAATGCAAAGGCTTGCACTTTGGTGAGCAATGAGTAATTTCGGTTAATATGGCCCCAGCGCGTTTGCACAACACCAATTTCCTCATCCTTAAAATAAGGTACGGTTTGTTTTAGCCAATTGGGTTGAGGTAAAAAATCGGAGTCGAAAATAGCAATAAACTCTCCTTTGGCTATTTTTAGCCCTTCTTTTAACGCTCCGGCTTTAAAACCTTTGCGGTCGGTTCTAGTGATATGTTTTATATCTAGCCCGGTGGCCTTTAATTTTACAATATGTTGCTGGGTGCTAACTACGGTTTCATCTGTAGAGTCGTCAAGTACCTGAATTTCGAGCTTGCTTTTTGGATAATCAATTTTTGCTATATTTTCCAAAAGGCGATTCATAACGTACATTTCGTTATATACTGGAAGCTGAATGGTTACATAGGGTATCTCGTCTGCGTTAGAAAAATCGAATTTCTCACTTTTATCTTCAGTTTTGTGTGCAGATAAATAATTAAACAGCAAATTTAATTGCGCCAAGGCATACATAAATATGAGCAAAAGCGAAATGGAATATAAGATTATAATTACCGTTTCTAAGATCATTTTTTAAAAGTGTATTTGAAAATCCATCCCAAGATTTTGATGCCTGCAAATATAGCACCTTTTATTGTACCTGAAACTTTTGAAACGCCAATTCTATTTCTGTAGTTTACAGGTACTTCGGTATATGTTAATTTTTGTTTTAAAGCTTTAAGTTGCATTTCTACCGTCCATCCATAAGTTTTGTCTTCCATATTTAAGGTTAGCAGCTTTTGGTATTTTATGGCTCTAAAGGGGCCAAGGTCGGTAAATTTAGCGCTAAAAAATAATCGCATGAGGTTGGTTGCTAGCCAATTGCCAAAAATTTGGGGCGATGTCATGGATCCTTTTTCCCTTAGTTGTTTTGTGCGGGTACCTATTACCAAATCGACATTGTTTTCAATTATAGGGGCAGTTATTTTTGTAAGTTCTTCAGGGTAGTCGCTGTAATCACCGTCCATAAATACCACAATATCAGGTTTTTCGTTTTTTTGCTCAATGTATTCTAAGCCTTTCAAACATGCATAACCATAACCTTTGTTAGGCTCGGTTAAAACTGTGGCACCAGCTTTTTTTGCGTTATATTCTGTTTTATCCGTAGAATTATTACTTACTACAATAACTTCGTCCACCAGGTTGGGAATATCGTTTATAACGTGAGCAATCGAACTTTCTTCGTTGTAAGCAGGAATAATCACGTTTATTTTAACCATGGTGTGCTACTAGATTATAATCTATTTTTAAACGGTACAAAGTTAATTGATTCTTTTGGGTTTTCGTTGGAGTGTAAATACATGGATTTACTTGCTAATGGGTTTTTGTCGTTTTAGATTTATAAAACTATCTGAACAATTTATGGTTAATTCATTTTTACAAAATAGGCTAGTGTTTTAAATGAATATTGAATATGTTTCATTCGGCTAGAACTAGTGATAACGCTAATTGATAAAGCCATAAGTAAAACAAATTGACGGTTTGTAAGCTTTAGAATTTTTTTTGACTAATTTTGTGAAAATAAAAATATTTAAGGAACATATAAAAATAAATATTATGGCATTAGAGATTACAGATGCGACGTTTGAAGAAACGGTATTAAAAAGTGAGAAGCCAGTATTGGTAGATTTTTGGGCTGCTTGGTGTGGGCCATGTAGAATGGTTGGGCCAATTATAGAACAAATAAGCGATGAATATGATGGTAAGGCCGTTGTAGGTAAGGTAGATGTTGATGCCAATCAAGAATTTGCTGCTAAATACGGGGTTCGTAACATCCCTACAGTGTTGGTTTTTCAAAACGGTGAAGTTGTGGGTAGACAAGTTGGTGTAGCGCCTAAAAATGCTTATACAGACGCCATTGACTCACTTTTATAAAAGTAACATAACAACAGCATTTTTCTCTGGATTTCTATTGAAATCAAATCACAGAGTTATACATCTTTGATGTTTTAAAAAATTAATGCTTGCCAATGAAAAAGAAAGCAAAAAAGGTTTGCCAATATGGCGAACCTTTTTTTATTTTAGATGAAAATAAATAAAACATGAGTAAACCAGTAAAAGTTCAAGATAAAATAGATAGTAAGTTACTTGAAGAACGTAAAGTGTTTTTGTGGGGACAGGTAGACGATAAATCTGCCAAGCATGTTATCGATAGGTTACTCTATTTAGATGCTCTAGAAACCAAAGACATTCATTTGTATATAAATAGTCCAGGAGGCTATGTAACCTCAGGTTTTGCCATGTACGATTGTATAAAATCCTTGAAAAGTGAGGTGTCAACTATTTGTACTGGGTTGGCGGCATCAATGGGGTCTATTCTGCTTTCAGCCGGAACCAAAGGAAAGCGTTTTATACAACCACACGCGAAAGTGATGATACACCAGCCAAGTGGTGGTGCTCGTGGACAAGCTAGTGATATTGAAATTACGGCCCAGGAAATTTTGAAAACAAAAGAATTAAGTGCTAAAATCCTTGCTGATAATTGCGGGCAGGATTATGATAAAGTATTGAAAGACTTCAACCGAGACCATTGGATGGATGCAGAGGAATCGGTTGCATACGGTATTGTCGATAAATTGATTTAATTGGATTTACAACCTGAATTAAATAAAGCCGAAGGATTTAAAAACTTAGAACTACTGGCCAAGCAAGTGGTTGAAGGTTTTATCGCAGGTATGCATAAAAGTCCGTTTCATGGTTTTTCTGCCGAGTTTGCTGAACATAAAATTTACAATCAAGGTGAAAGTACACGTCATATAGATTGGAAGTTGTTTGCTAAAACAGATAAATTATATACCAAGCGTTATGATGACGAAACCAATTTGCGGTGTCATGTTATAATAGATAATAGTAGTTCGATGCATTATCCAAAGGTTAATTCAGTTTCCATCAATCGATTAAATAAAATAGGCTTTTCAGTTTTGGCTTCCGCTGCATTAATGCAAATTTTAAAAAAGCAGCGCGATGCCGTTGGTTTAAGTATATACAGTGATGATTACGATTATTACGCCCCAGAAAAAGGAAGTGAACGGCACCATCAAATGCTTTTAAACCATCTAAGTGAAGCTGTTGTTTCCAAACATTCGAACAAGCGAACAGAAACCTATAAATATTTGCACGAAATTGCCGAAAAAATCCACAGGCGTTCCATGATTGTTCTGTTTACGGATATGTTTCAAACTTCAGAGGAGGACGAAAAACTTTTTGAAGCACTTCGGCATTTAAAATACAATAAGCACGAAGTGGTTTTGTTTCACGTATTCGACAAATCAAAAGAACTTAATTTCGATTTTGATAATAAACCCAAGCGGTTTGTAGATGTTGAAACAGGTGAGTATATTAATTTGTACGCCGATTCGATAAAAGAGAATTACAGCAAGGCCGTGAAAGATTATTTTGTGGCTTTACAGCTAAAATGTGCGCAATACAAAATAAAGTATGTTGAGGCCGATATTAATAAGGGGTTTAATAACATCCTTACGACTTATTTGGTAGAACGAAAAAAGTTTGTTTAAAAGCATATTTTATGAAAATCAGTTGGTTAATATTTGTTTGAAATAATTTATCGTAATTGGTATTGATGTAAAAACAATATTGAATTCGTTCAATTGAAAAAAATATTCAAAAAACACAAAAAAAGATTTGAGATATAAAAAAAGGCGTGTATATTTGCAACCGCAATAAAGCAACGGTCTGGTAGTTCAGTTGGTTAGAATGTCGCCCTGTCACGGCGAAGGTCGCGGGTTCGAGTCCCGTCCAGACCGCTAAAAGGGTTATCAAAAACCTTCAAAACCTTGTAAATCATATGATTTACAAGGTTTTATATTTTTAGGGCAATCATAGAATTTGGTTCTATTTGATTCTAAAAGGTCACAAATCGTCAACATATCTTTTTATTACTAATTATGTTGACAGAATTACGTAACTTACTCATATTATTATAGTTGATTTGACTTTCGTCTCAATAATGTTTAACCATTAAAAGACGACAACTATGAGAACTTCTACAACATTTTCAGTACTGTTTTGGGTATACGGTAAACGAGTCATTAAAGACCAAGTAAATATCTACTTGCGTATTACCTTAAATGGTAAGCGCGTTAATATCAGCCTTAAAAAGAAAATTAATATTACTACCTGGGATGAAAAAATCCAGAGAGCAAATGGGACAGATAAGGATTCGCGTATTCTAAATCTTTATTTGAACGAGGTACAATCAAAAGTTTATCGGATTTACGAAGAATTTAAGAAGGAAGAAAAGCCATTTACTTCCCAAATGGTAAAAGCTAGATATCTAGGTGAAGACAGAAGGCGTTTTTCTTTTCAAAATCTTATTGACTATCATAATGAAAAGATGCAACATAAGTTGCATAAAGATACTATGGGTCAATACAAGACTAGTCAAAGGTATATGTTAGAGTATATTTTAAAGGAATATAAAATTACTGACATTCTTCTCTCTGAACTAGATTATAGTTTTATAATAAGTTTTGAAAATTTTCTACGCTCATACACTCCAAACAGTGGCCAATCTAAAATTGGAAATAATACGGCTATGAAGCATATTAAACGTTTACGTAGGATGATTACTCTTGCCTATCAGATGGAATGGATTGATAGAGACCCATTTGTTAATTATAAAATAAAAATTGAAAAGAAAGAACGAGAATTTCTTACTGACGATGAATTACAAAATATTGAGAATTTATCCTCTAAGATTGAGCGTCTGATTGTTGTTAAAGATTTATTTATTTTTAGCTGTTATACAGGTATTTCTTATAGTGATATCATACGATTGACAACCGTGAATATAGTAAAGGGAATAGATGGTCTTTCATGGATATCGGCGAAGAGGATAAAGACTGGAACACCTTTTAAAATACCTTTACTTCCTAAGGCTAGTAACTTAATCGATAAGTACAAAAACGATTTTAGAACTTTTGATAATGATAATCTTCTACCTAAATTGTCCAATCAAAAGTTGAATAGCTATCTAAAGGAAATAGCAGACCTTTGCGGCATCAAGAAGAACCTTACTTTTCATATGGCGCGTCACACCTTTGCCACAACCGTAACTTTAACTAACGGTGTGCCAATCGAAACGGTTTCAAAACTTTTGGGTCATACAAAGTTGGCAACAACACAAATCTACGCTAGAGTAGTGGAAAAGAAGGTGAGTCAGGACATGGAAAAACTAAAATTGATATTGGAGTGAATTTAAAAATTGGTTTTTTTGGGTTGAGTGGATTTTTCGAAATAGAGGAAAGTATTTATTAGTGTTACAATATTTGAAATGCAGGTGTGGTGGAATTGGTAGACACGCCAGACTTAGGATTTAACCTAAGAAAAAGTGTTAAAATATTTAAAATGCGGATGTGGTGGAACTGGTAGACACGTCAGACTTAGGATCTGATGCCGCGAGGTGTGCAGGTTCGATTCCTGTCATCCGCACAAAAGCCGAAGAGAAATCTTCGGCTTTTTCATTTTAAAAAAATGGATTTTCTTTACGATTTTTGACTTCGGGTACAACATAGGTACAACATTTAGTTGTTTTCTTCAAGAAATACAATTTGATGAAAATTGATAGCAGATGTATTTGTATTTTATTTTGAGCGATGTTTTAACCCGGAATCCGCTCTATTTTCAGTTTGTGTTTCCTAAAAAGTGCCAAATCAAATTTTAATTGTTGCAGGCCATACCCTTTCAAATTATAGATTTTCTTTCTGCAACATTTTTTGTATTTAGGACCGCCACATAAAGGGCATACTTCATTCGGTCGATATTTGATACCATTAATGGCCGTTTCCAATAGGACAACAATATTTCCAAAATCAGATAGTCCAAATTCTTCTTGATAAAATTGTACGATACCTTCAAAGTGATGTTTGTATTCCCCATTTGCATAATCCCCTGTGGATACTTTATAATGGTAATTGGCAAAAAAAGGATATATAACTTCTCTGTAAAACTCTTTAAAGACTATTCCTCGCCTCTTTCTTTTCATTAGCTTATGCGGAATGTCCAAACAACATTCCCCTTCCTGGGAAATATGAAAGTCCCAATCTCTATTGATAATTTTAGTTTTCTCGATTACTATGGGGACGGTATATGGGTATTCAGCTTCGTTTATAAGAATTAAGATTTTAAAGTGACCCCAGAGCTTATCACTTCTGTCTAAGACACTTATTTTGCCTTCGAGAGCTAAATATCCGGTTTTAGAGCTTTCAACTATCTCAAAGGCAAAATATTTACCCAGAAAATTTTTAATGTCAGTACTGAGGCCTTTTTCACCCATATTTGAAGTAAGGTTTACTTTTAGAAGCGATTGGATACAAATCACGGCTATTCCTGTTGGCATCGGGAAAGGTATTAATTGTCAATACCAAGATACCCATATCATTTTGAACAGCTAGGTTGTTATCTACCAAATAGCGTTCCCAATCAAAGTTGTATTGGTAATATTTTCTTCCATCTTCATAATCGTGAATTTCCTTGCTTCGCTGTTCAAAATACTTGTCCTTTCTAAGTTGTGTTGTCACATTGTGACCTACAACTATGCCGCTGTTTTTTGCGTTACTTTGCATTTTAGGTGCAAGACTCGTATGAAGACTACACGTCGTAACTTCGCCCGATTCACCAATGCCCGAATAGAACCAATCCACCTGTTTGGAATGACCCAAATCCAATCCTGCCCTTGTATGGATGTCTTGAATACCATTATCTTCAAAAAATTCTTTTAGGTCTTTTTTCACGAAATAGGATATCATTGAAAAGGACTTTAGGGCATCTTCGACGGCTTTCAGCTTTTCTATGTTTTTTCCACCGAAATAGACCATCAAACCATCACCCTGTATGCGATGCACGTAGCCACCACATAGGTTGACTGCAAACATAGAAGCTCGAATGATGCTTTCAGTAATCAACCTTACCGTTGCTTTTGTGAAATTATTAAAGAGCTTTGTGCTCTTCTTTACATCGATGAAGCCTGAAATTATCCAATGTTCTTCAACTAAGTCTGTACCCTTTAAGTGTGCAAAGTCTGGATGACTTCCCAAGGGCTGATAATCGAAAGTCTCTGGCACACCCATACCTTTCGCAAATAATTTCATTTCACGAGATAGCTCTCGACCAGGAAGTTCGTTTCTCAACGATTTAAGGTATTCACGATTGCTTTCCAACAGAGGTTCACTTAATCCGTAGATTTTGTTAGATTTTGTAGGGTCGTTCTCGACCGCTTTTTTAATTACGTTTTTGTAGTCTTCAAATAAGTTCATTTTATGAGGTTATTTTAATTAATATGTAGGTTAAGGGTGCCAGTAGCAAAAATTGTATGATTAATAGGCCACAAGCACACTTTAGTTTTTTGAATTTTGATTTCAAGCCTTGTGATAGGACAAAAACTTGATTTCTCAAATCCTTTACATTCTCTTTTTTATCTTGCTTTTTTGAAAGCTCAAAAAATTCTTTTTTGTCTTTCTGCGCGATACTGGCGAAATAGTATAGCGATTCCACATCTGACTTAGGCGAGAAATAAGGCATACTTGCCAATGCCAGCAGTAAGAGACTGCCAACGCCAAATAAAATAATTGCTGCTAAAAATATTAAGAGCCATATTTCTTTATCAAGAAGTTCCTGAATTTGGGTTAACAGCGTAATTGCCCCACCTGTGATAAAGGTGTTTATGGCAATATATACTGCTGTTTTGTTGTTGACGCTATCGTAATAATGGTCTAGGCGACTCACGGTGTATTCTAATCTTTCTTTTTCCATAGAGAGTTAAATTATTAACTAGGCTGAATCCTAAGAACCAGCCTAGTTGATTACTTGATAGCCTTTGCAATGGCTGAAACAGCCGCAACAAAAGTTACTACAGTAAGAATTGTGGAAATAACTTTAGCGTTATTTCCTTTTAAATGTAAACAGGTGTCTTTTTCACAAAGACTCAACCTGTCATTTTGAAATGAATAATTCATAGTCAAAATTTAAATTAGCCCAAGTTCACAGCATTTGGGTTTCGCTGAAGCGTCAATTACTTTTATCGGTAACACCTTTAAATTTTCCGCCGCTGGTTTTTACGTCCATAAATCTTCCTGAGTCGGAATCTCTTTTAACGTAAAGCCCAGTTTTGGGGTTAAGTACTTGGGAACGGTTTTTAACTGCCCCTTTTCTAGCATTGTCACCATATGGTTTGTTCTTTGCCATAACAGATTGATTATAAATAATTAAACAAATATTCCTTGCCACCATTATGGTAGCGGATTATTACTCTAATTGAAAAGGGAAGATTATGTGTGAAGGACTTGTAAATACCGAAATAAACGGTATATTTGTGTCGTCAAAAACAAAGTCTTTACAGATAATATTCCAATCTTATCTTAAAGTAAATTATAGAGCTGATATCTTAGATGTCAGCTTTTTTTATAGTGCTTTTATAAATTCCATATACTTTTTTTCTTTAACAATAGTGCTCAATATTTCATCGACCGATAAGGCATTGACCCCATTAGTTGAGGCGTATTCTTTTATCACATCGTTTCTTTCAACAAGACATCCATTTATGGTTTTGCAATAATAAATAGCCGCAAAATCCATAATGTGCAACCCGTTGTACTTTATACTTTCCTTACAGGAAAACTTAAAAAAATCGCCTTCCAGCGAGTATGTCTTTATTTTACCTTCTTCAACCAAGCGTTTTAAACGATTTTGCTCTACATAGTCGTAACAAGGCGACTCAAGTGCCATTTCAGTTACATAAAAAGAGTCTGTTGAATTGTCCAATATCCTTAGACTATCCAACAGAAGCAATAATTCTATGTCGCTGAATACATACATCTAGTTTCTCATAAAGTTTTTACCACCAAACCTCGCTTTAATATCTTTTATTGTCATATTTGACAGTTCTGCCGCCCTTGTATGGGAAAGTAAAGATTTACCTTCCTTATTATCCATATTCAATCCTTTTGCCAACAAGCTGTAAAATCGTTTTGGTTTTTCTACACCGTGATACTCGCCAAAAGAGGTTTCATTTTCTCGCCATTGGTCATAGTTCTCTTTCCACGAGTGATAAGTGTCCCAATTGATAATACCGAGGGTTAAAGCACGCATAATAATAGCCCAAATGGATATGCCATAGGCAGATTTAATGCTCTTTAGCTCTTCTAGTGTGATGCCGTTTCTTTGGTTATTAAAGTGGTCGAAGAGGACATCTTCAAAAAGTAACATTGCACCTGCAAAGTGATTGCAAAAACGTTCAATCTTATTGTGGTCGTCAATGTCAAAGTCAAGTATTAGATGGGCCAACTCGTGCAAAGTTGTAAAGCGCCTTCGTGCAACGTCTGGATTTACAGCGTTGAGTACGATAATTGGTACTTCGCCAGCCCAACCAGAAAAAGCAACAAAGCTATTTGGCTTTTCTACCTCAAATATTTTGATGCCCTTGTTTTCCAATAGGTGGATAACATCATATATAGGGTTTTTTCCAAGTTTCCATTTCTTGCGAATAACCTTGACCGCATCTTCAATATCATCACCATTGGTTATCACCATATCTTCAACTGGATTTTTGAACTTGATTTTATCGTCCATTATATTTTCAAGCTCGATGATGTTGAAGAAATCATTTGAAATGGTTTCTATAATTTCATTTTCAAAAATTTTGTGTGAGTCTTGTTTTTCCCTATACTCAATATTGGTCATTGAGAATGCAGACTTGTCGGTCGGATTGTATTCCAAGTTTGTACTTTCGGTATTTATGATATCGAATGGTTTCAACTTTAAGACTTTAGAAAAGCGTATTAAATGATTGGTTTTCATTTCTCGTTTTCCTTCTTCAAATTTTTGGACATATGAAACTGAAAACCCTGTGTAATCAGCAAATTCCTGCTGGGATAGCCCTGCATCTTGCCTTAACTGTTTTATTCTCTTTCCGAGTTCCATTTTTAAACGTGTTAGTTCAACATTTTTACAAAGATACGATAATTTATCAAACACACAAAAATATTAAATTTTAATAAATTGTGTGTATTTGTGGAAAATTCCCCTGATTTAAGCCTGTAATTGTCCCAAAAAAAGCATATATTTGGGACAAATTAAAAATATTGAAGTCTATAAAAGAAAAAATAAGGGACGAAATTCAACTTGGGAAAACGGGTAAGATAGTAATGCCATCAGATTTTGAACTAAAGTATGGTGTAGAAAACACAAAGAAATCTTTATTGCGACTTACCAATGAGGGCTTTTTGGAACGTTTGGCACGTGGAATTTACTTATATCCCGAAAGAGACGAATTATTAGGGGTGCTATATCCAGACATAGAAACTGTCGCAGAGGAAATAGCACTTCGCGATAATGCCCGCATAATTCCAACCGGAATACAGGCTTTGAACTTGCTCGGACTTTCAACACAAGTCCCGTTGAATGCGGTTTTTTTAACCGACGGTTCACCACGAACGATTAAGATTGGTAAGCGAAACATAAAATTCAAAAAAGCCAGTCCAAAAAATTTAGCTGCCAAAGGTAGGTTGAGCGGTCTTGCAATACAGGCACTAAAAGAGATTGGAAAAGAAAAGGTAACCAAAGAAGAAATTAGCAAAATTAAAGAACAACTAAAAAAAGAAGATCCTGAAAACATATACCAAGATATGAAGCTGGCACCTTCTTGGATAGCCGATATTTTTGGGGATTTATTAATGTACTATTATGAGTGAGTTTTTAAGCCTGACCAACGAACAGAAAACAAGAATATTTACCCAAGCTGGTGTAAAAGCCAACCTTCCTGCATTTGCAGTAGAAAAAGACTGGTGGGTCACAGAAATGCTTCGCATTGTTTTTGCGTTGCCTTACGCAGAAGCATTCGTATTTAAAGGTGGTACTTCTTTAAGTAAAGGCTATGATTTGATAAATCGCTTTTCCGAAGATATTGACTTGGCCATTGACCGTGCTTATTTTGATATGGAAGGGGAATTATCTCGTTCACAGATAAAAAGACTTCGTAAGAAAAGTGCCAAGTTTATAAGTACAGAGTTAATTGACAATATAAAACAAGCAATTAAGAATAGTAAGCTGCCAATTTCTTCGATAGGCGTTGAGCCCTTTGAAGATTCCGATACCGACCCACTAAGGATATACGTTACTTATGACCCATTAACAAAACAGGATGAATATGTAGAACCAAGAGTGCTTTTGGAAATTAGTTGTAGGTCGCTTCGAGAGCCTTATGAGGATGTTCCTATACGTTCCATAGTTGATAGAGAGTTTGGGTCAGCGGATTTTGCCAATCCAACTTTTGATGTGAGAACGGTAGAACCACAGCGCACATTCTTAGAGAAAATTTTTCTATTACACGAAGAATGGCAAAAGGAAAATATAAGGGTTGATAGGCTAAGCCGACACTTATACGATTTAGAGAAGTTGATGGACAGCGACCACGCAGAGAAAGCCTTAAAAGATGGTAAACTATTTTATCATATAGCAGAACATCGCAGTACCTTTTCGCCACTAAGAGGAATTGATTATTCCAATCATATACCAAGTTCGATTAACATAGTGCCGCCAGATTCAGTTATAGAAGATTATGCCAATGACTATAATGTTATGAAAGAAAGTATGTTTACAGGGGAATCCCTCTCTTGGGATGCTATTCTGAAACGTCTAACTACACTACAAGAAAGAATTAGGGCATTGGTGTGGTAGTTTTTTATCATACAATATACACGCAAGGTAAACTCGTAAAATACTTCCATCAAAAGACTACGGCATAAAGCCACCGCTTCTTCCACTACTCATTTATTCCGTTTCCTTTTGAGCCAAGATTTTATCTTCCGTTTGGTTTCTGCTCAAATATTGTTTAATCAAAAATTTGAGTATTATGACAACAAAAGCGAGTACCACAAAGAAGCGCAGTAGAGCAAAATCTACTGCCAAGAAAGAAGTAAATGGAAAGAATTCATCCGTACTTCAAATTCAGAGCTTACCATTGGGTAAAATCAAGCCTGACCTTGAACAACCGAGAAAGACGTTCAACCAAGATGCATTGAAGCAGCTTTCTGAGAGTATCGAAAAGCACGGTGTGTTGCAACCAATCACGGTAAGGCAACTAAATGACCAATACATCATCGTGATGGGCGAACGTAGGTATCGCGCAAGCAAGCTGGCAGGAAAGAAAACTGTACCCTGTATTGTTAGAACTTATGAGAACAATGATGTACTTGAAGTTCAGATTATCGAAAACCTACAAAGACAGGATGTCGAACCAACAGAAGAAGCTGAAGCGATTGCTTACCTAAGTGAGAAATATGCACCTACCGAAATTGCGAAGCGATTGGGCAGAACGGATAACTTCATCAGACAGCGACTAAAACTGGCTGGATTGATTGACGGTTTCAAGCAATTTGTGCGCAATGGCGAAATGACCATATCGTTGGGTGTCGGTGTAGCACTCTTCGAGCCAGAAGAACAGCAGATGATGTTGGAAACGATGGGCGAGGATTTTACTGCACATCAGATAAACAGGATGATTAAAGACCAGACTTACGATTTGGAAAAAGCATCCTTTGATGTAGCCGATAAAGAATTGGTCCCGAAAGCAGGGTCTTGTGTTGAATGTCCGTTCAATGCAGCAAATCAAGGCAATCTGTTCGGCGAAGGTAAAATGGTCTGTACGAAATCAGCCTGCTTTGAGACGAAGAAAAGCAAATCGTTCTTGAACTTGATTGAAAAGTCCAAAAAAGAGAATATCCTTTTAATCCCTGAAATACGACAGTATTGGGCAGATGACGAGAACAATCAGCTCATTATATCACAATTGAAAAAGAACGGATTGAAAGTCTATCTGCTGGATGATATTGAAATTATAGAGCATCCTATTGAGCCAACAATCGAGGGTATTCAGAAAGAGTATCAGCCTTATGATTACTCTGAGGATGAATTAAAGGCAGAATTGGATGAAGCAATACAGGATTACAAAGATGCATTGGAAAAATTCAATTCAGCAAAAGAAGATGGATTTAAAAACGGTATTGTGTTCCATCCCGATTCATTCCAGCACAAAGAAATTTTTGTAAAGATTGTTGAAAAATCAAAGAACGATTCTACGGAATATTCGGCACCATTGGCCAATAGAAAAATGGCAGACTGTACGCCTGAAGAACAAATCGTAAAAATCAACGAAAGGGAAATCCGGAAGAAGCAAATAGAGAACAACAAGCAATTTGAGAAAGTTGTGCAGACTATTCGTGAGACGAAATACATTGATACGAAGAAGTCACTTTCAACAGATGAAATGGTGGCATTCTCGATATCGTTATTTGAGAACAATGTGGACTATATGAGCCAGCAAAAGTATTTTTCAAAGTTCTTGGGCGACACTTCAAAGATGACCAAAGCTGAAATGGTCGAGAATTTCAAGAAGAAGTTCAAAAAAGAAATCTTCCATAAGTTGATACGCTATATGCTTACAAAGCAAGTGCATTTTGGCGAAAGCAATCACGTAAATAATCTGACGAACATTTCATTTTACAACGCAATGCAAGGATATTACAAATCCAAGATTGCCGGCATTGAAAACGAATATGCCGAAAAGAGAGGCAAACGTGAGGAACGTTTGAAAGAGCGTATCACAGTTCTTGAAAAGCAAATTCAGGAACTCAACGATTAGCTTTTGTTGTTTGAAGAAAGGTCGGCATTCGTGCTGGCCCTTTTTCTTTTTTATGATAGTTTTTAAAAGATGTATTTACAAGGAAGGGGTTATCAATCAATAGTTAGCGCAAAGGTAAACTCGTAAAATACACCCATCAAAAGACTACGGCATAAAGCCAACGCAACATCCTACGCTTATTTATTCCGTTTCCTTTTGAGCTGTGATTTTAGCTTCCGTTTGGGTACTGCTCAAATATTGTTTAATCAAAAAATATCATTATGAAACGAACATCCGAAAATCCTAAAATTTCGCTACAAGAAGCTGAAAGCATTATAAACAAAGTAGTGAAAATTACTGCATTGATAGTACCAAATTTATTATGTAGTCCATTCTATTAGTCATTGAACCATGAATTTGTGATTTGATTTATGATGTTGTTGTCACTTTTATAGCTATACTCGTTTTTTTTTGCATCATAATAATACTCTTTTCCCCAAGTATCGTAATTATTAGCTACATCCATTATCGCATCACAAATAAATTCAATTTCTGAATTTGTCATGGTTGGATGTATTGACATACGAATCCACCCTGGACGATCTATTAAACACCCTTCTAATATTTTTTGTTCAATAGCTTTAGATGTTAGTTGATTTACATGCAATAGATAGTGTCCATAAGTTCCAGCACACGAACAACCTCCTCTGGTTTGAATTCCAAAACGGTCATTCAAAAGTTTAACTATTAAATTGTAATGGACCTCTTCAATATAAAATGAAAACACTCCTAATCGGTCTGTATGATTTGGAGCAAGTATTTTTAAATTTTCAATTTGAGATAAGCGATTGAATATAATTGCATTGAGTTCGCGTTCTCTTTCTAAAATATTTTGAACGCCCATTTCCTCTTTAAGTTTTATAGAAAGAGCAATTCTTATGGCCTGCAAAAAACCTGGTGTACCACCGTCTTCACGGGTTTCAATATCATCAATATAATCGTGGTCTCCCCAAGGATTTGTATAACTAACGGTTCCTCCTCCTGGATTATCTGGCACTATATTTTTATATAATTTTTTATTGAAAATTAAAACTCCAGATGTACCGGGGCCACCTAAAAACTTATGTGGTGAAAAGGTTATGGCATCTAAATATGAGTATTCATCAGCTGGATGCATGTCTATACTTACATAAGGTGCAGAACATGCAAAGTCAACAAAACACAGACCATTGTTTTGATGCATTATTTTGGACACTTCGTGATAATTAGTCCTAATGCCTGTTACGTTTGAACAACCTGTAATAGCAGCTATTTTTATGGGAGTCTGGCTATACTCTAGCAATAAAGATTTTAAGCTGTCTAAACATGGCAATCCTTCATTATTTGAAGGAATAACTACCACTTTTGCAATGGTTTCTAACCATGATGTTTGGTTAGAATGATGTTCCATATGGGATACAAAAATAATAGGTCTTTTTTCGTCAGGAACATTAGTATGGTCTTTTAGGTTTTCATTAAGTTTGATGCCTAAAATACGCTGAAATTTATTAATGGCTCCTGTCATTCCCGTACCAACAGTGATTAACACATCATCTTTTGATGCATTTACGTGGTTTTTAATAATCGTTCTAGCATCATGGTAAGCATGAGTCATCACACTTCCTGTAATAGAAGCTTCTGTATGCGTATTAGCTACAAAAGGTCCTATTTTGTTTAATATTTTTTCTTCAATAGGTCTGTATAAACGTCCGCTTGCTGTCCAATCGGCATAAATGATTTTTTTATTCCCGTAAGGAGACTCAAACTCTTGATTAATGCCTACTATATTTTCTCTAAATTTAGAAAAATAAGATTCTAGTTTTGTTTTGTTCTTTATATGATTAGCCATTGTCTTAATCGTTTTTCTAATTAGCAAAATTAGATATTCCTTTTTTTAGCCAATGAAGATAGTCATCTGCATTAGGAGTATATGAAACAGGATCAATAAGATTTTCTTCATTATGATCCATTAAAACATAAAATGGTTGCGAATTTGCTTTGTATTTTAAGGTTTGTAGTTCACTCCATTTTTGTCCAATATATTTTAGTTGTTTTCCTGGTTTTAGTTTGGACTCCACAACATCACTTGCCTTTAATGGCCGTTTATCATCAACATACAATGAAATTAAAACTACGTCATTCTTTAAAATATTTAATACGTTAGGGTTTGGCCAAACGTTTTGTTCCATTTTTCTACAGTTTACACAAGCCCATCCTGTGAAATCAATCATTACGGGTTTGCCAACTTGTTTAGCATACGCCAATCCCTTATCATAATCATTAAAGGCAATAATATCATGAGGTGCCAATAAATGTGCGCCTTCTGGTAAATTATCATGGTTACTATTTGATTGTGAACTACCTTCACTAACTTTTGAAAAGCCTACTCCATAAGGCGACTCGCTATAATTCTGTGGTGGTGGAAACGCACTTATTAAATTTAAGGGTGCCCCCCATAGACCTGGAATCATATAAATAGTGAATGATAATACCAAAAGGCCTAAACTTAGTCTGCCAACAGAGATATGAGTTAATGGTGAATCATGTGGCAATTTAATTTTACCAAATAAATAAAGCGCTAAAGTTCCAAAAATAGCTATCCAAATAGCCAAGAAAACTTCACGCTCTAAAATGTGTGTTTGCAACACTAAATCAGCTTGCGATAGAAATTTAAATGCCAATGCCAATTCTAAAAACCCTAAAACCACTTTTACCGTATTTAGCCAACCACCAGATTTTGGCAAGGAATTTAACCAACCTGGAAAGGCTGCAAATAATGCAAATGGTAAAGCAATGGCCAATGAAAAGCCTAACATCCCAATAATTGGGGCCAATCCACCTTTTGAGGCTGCCTGTACAAGTAATGTTCCAACAATGGGACCGGTGCAAGAGAAAGATACAATAGCTAATGCCAGTGCCATAAAGAAAATACCTATAAGCCCACCTCTATTGGCTTTTGAATCTACTTTATTAGCCCATGAGTTTGGTAGCATAATCTCAAAAGCTCCTAAAAAGGACACTGCAAAAATGACTAATAGCAAAAAGAAAATGATATTAAACCATACATTGGTTGCTAGAGCATTTAAGGCATCGGCACCAAAGATACCAGTCACTGCTGTTCCTAATAACACGTAAATAACAATAATAGAAATTCCATAAATAATGGCATTTTTTATACCAATTGCTTTTGTTTTACTTTGCTTGGTAAAAAAGCTTACTGTCATGGGTATCATTGGGAATACGCATGGCGTTAACAATGCGGCAAACCCAGAGAGAAAAGCTATAAAAAAGATAGACCAAAGTCCCTTCTTGGAAGACGATTTTTCTGTGTTGTTTACAGTGCTATCAGAAATATTTAAAGATTTTGTTTTCTCCACTGTTTCGTTTGAAATCTTAAAAACCAAATCAACTTCGGTTGGGGGTAAACACCTTGTATCATCACAAACCATATATTCTACAGTAGCATAAATAGATGAAACACCTTCATCTACTTCTACTTTTTGAACAAAAGTAGTAGATAGTTCAAAGAATTTTATTTTCATTTCAAAAATAGGGTCGTAAATAGTATGTCCCTCTTCTTCGAGTGTCTTACCTATAAATTTAAAATCACCATGGCTGTCATCATATTTAAATGTCGTTGCAATAGGGCCATCGTCTGGTACGTTTTGCGAATACAAGTGCCAGCCTAAATCAATCGTAGCTTTGGACGTGAGTAAATATTCAGTTTCGGAAATTTTCTCAACAGAAGTTGACCATTTAACCGGCTCTAAAATTTGGGAGGTTCCAGCAAATGGCAATAGCAACAGCACGAATGCAATAACAATATTTTTCATTTTATAGGTCTATTATTAAAATTAAAAAGAGGCTGTATAAAAAGTCGTCATTCCGAACGAAGTGAAGGAATCTCTAAAATTCAAGTTACTGATTATGAGATTACTTCGAAATTATAATTTCTCGTAATGACGTTTGTTTATTACTTTTTAGACAGCCTCTTAACTATCTTTCCTTATATTATTTTGGACTAATTCAAATAATAAAATATGTAGTTTTGGAAAAGATTCTCTTATTACTCCAGAGGCTGACCTTGTTGGTCAAGTGATCCCGATTTGATTATGACAAGTTTATCTGTATCAATGTATTTTGTAATCGCTTTATTTACTTCTTCCAAGGTCACGGCTTCAATTTCCTTTGGAAATTCATCCAAATAGTCTGGCGACAATCCACGTTCCAAAAAGCTTAATAAGGTTTGCGCCAATCCTGAGGTTGTGGCTGTACCTACTTTGAAGCGGCCATTGATACTATTTTTGCTAGTTGCAAGTTCTTCTGCGGTAACACCTTCGTTTACCCATTTTTCAAGCTGCACCTTCGTAGATTCCAATCCCTTAGAAAATAAAGTAGGGTTAAAACTTGCATTGACTGTCCAAAATCCTCCTGCTTGATTATGACCTGAATGATTAGCGTAGATGCCATAGGTCAAACCTTCGTTATCTCTAACCGTTTGCATCAATCTGCCAGAAAATCCACCGCCCAAAATATTTGTTCCAACATATAGCGGCACATAATCTTTATCGTTTCTTTCAATACCTGTGTAGCTACCAATGAACAATTCTGCACTGGGCTTTTTAGGAATTGTCACAATCTTCTCCAAACTGACAGTGGCAGACGGGTTCTCAAAAACAGCTTTGGCTGTTGAACCTCTATTCCATCCAGAAAAACTTTGCTTTAAAGCAGCGTATAATTTTTTTGTGTCCACATCTCCCACAGCTACCAAATGCATACCTGCAGTACCAAAATAGGTGCTATGAAACTCTTTTAGGTCTTGCAAAGAAACGGCCTCTATTTTCTCAATAGTTGTTGAAACATCGTATTTGTAATTTGGATGCCCTTTTGGATACAATGCCTGTGCCAATGCTATGGAACCCAAAGTAGCCGGATCAGTCAAGCCACGTTTGTAATTGTTTATTGTTTGTTCTTTTAGCAGCTCAAATTCTTTGGCATCAAATAATGGCTGTCTCAGTTCTTCTGCCAGCAATTCAATCACTGTGTTCACGTCTTCAGAAAGACATTTAAAGTTGATGTTGACATTGTTCACATCAGAATTGATTCTAATGTTCGCTCCCAATTTTTCCAATTTTTCAGAAAACTGGAATTTATCTTGAAGTTTTGTTCCTTTGCTCAACATCCCCACGGTCAAATCAGGAATCATTTCGTTTTTCCCTGTGCCTACATAACTGGCTATTGGTAAACTGGCCGCCACTGTAACAAATCCTTTTGCGCCCGTTTTAGCAGTGACTACGTCTATTCCAGCAACATCCTTTCTAGTAAATTTTTTGCTCTTTTGGGTTGGCTCAATACTTTCGTATGCTGAGGTTAATTCTTCAAAGTTTATTTTATTGCTATTTGTTTCAATCTCAACATTTTCTACATTTGGATTACGGTAGTAATATTTGGTTTCCTCACCCATTGTAAATCCTGAAGCTTTTGGTTGGGCTGAAGTATTACCTCCTGCTTCTTCCGGGATAAAATAACCCGTGGTGCTTTGATTTTCGAGCAGATAGCTGTTTGCTACACGCTTCACATCTGCTGCGGTAACTTTACTTAAACGTTCCGCTCCCTTGACATATTCAGTCCAATCGCCTCCAGCGATTGTTTCCGTAAGCTCCAATGCGATACTTCCAGAACCATCACGGGAGAGAATGGTTTGGGTATTCATTTTTGAAACCACCCTATTTACATCCTCTTGGGATACGCCTTCATTTTTAACCTTTTCAACCATTTCTAAAATTTGTTGGTTCAAATCTTCTATATTTTTGTCAGGAGAGAATCCCAAAGAGATTGAAAACAAACCCACTTCCTGAAAATTAGTTGCACTTGCATAACCGTAGGTTGCTAGCCCCTTATCTACAAAGGTCTTGCTGATTATTGATGAGGTACCACTGCCCAAAATCTGACCCAAAACATTTAAGGCCGGCAAGTCGTCATGCATGGTCCCTGGGATTTTGTAAGCGACCGTGATCATGGCCTGCTGTCCAGGTTTTTTTATGGTAACACGTCGTGGTCCAAGTTGTTCAGGTTCTGTAGTATAGGGCTGTATTATGGTATGGGGCGCTTTGGTAATCTTACCGAAATACTTATCCACCAAGGTAAATAACTGATCTTTTTTAAAATCACCTACGATAGTCAATGTAGCATTATCCGGCCAATAGTAAGTATTGTAGAAATCTCGCAGGACTTCAATGGGCATATTCTCAATATCCGAGCGCCATCCTATTGTTGCATGATGATAGGGATGTGCCATATAGGCTGTTGCCCAAATCTCTTTATTCAAGAGACTTCCAGGGTTATTTTCCCCTCTTTCAAATTCGTTACGGACTACGGTCATTTCGGCTTCTTTATCTTCTTTTAACAGCAGGGAGTTTCGCATTCTATCTGCTTCAATATGTAATGCCAACTCCATTTTATCGCTGGGGATGGTTTGATAATAGTTAGTACGGTCATTCCAAGTCGTGGCATTCATTTGTGCACCTATACCTTGAAGCATATTAACAATACCTGCTCCCTTACTTTTGTTAAACGTAGGGGTTCCCTTAAAATTTAAATGTTCCAATAAATGAGTGGAACCCGTATTTCCTGGCACTTCGTGTTTAGAACCCACTCTGTAAACAATTTGAACGGTCACTACGGGAGCCGAATTATCTTGAACCAATAATAAGTTCATTCCATTAGGGGTGAATAAATATTCTTCTATGCCTCCCAATTCTTGAACTTTACTAAACTTGGAAAGATGGTTTTGAGCTCCAGCATTTTGTAGAGCCATAGATGCTAATAGCACATAAAAAAGCGCTTTAAAGTGACTATTTAATTTCATGATTTTCTTTTGAATTTAAGATAAAAAGCTTTTGATTTAGTATTAAACTAAACGCCTAATTCACTAAACAAATCAATTAGTGCTTTATCTGAAGGTCTTGGTGCGTTAGAACTTATTATGTTGCCTTTGGGGTCTATTAAAATAAATTGAGGAATACCAACAATTTTATAATCTTTTATAAAAAGAGAATTAAAGGCTGCATCAGCAAATAACTGAACGCCACCCATTTTTTTCTCTTCAATCATATCTCTCCATTTTTGATAATCTTTCTGATTATCAACAGATATACTGATAAATTCAATGTCTTTATTATGGTATTTAGCTTCAACCTCTTTTAAGAAAGGAATTTGTGCTTTACAGGGGCCACACCAAGTAGCCCAAACATCTATATAAACATATTTGCCTTTAAAATCATCTAATGAAGAAGTACCTCCTTTATAGTTTTCATAATTTACAAATTTTGGTGATGGATTTCCGGGCTCTAATTTTTGTAAATTGTTATATAGTTCTGTAATCTTTTCTTTTTGTGTTTGATTTTTACTCAAACTTAAATATTTGTTATAATAATTTCGCCTAACACTATCCTTTGTAAAAGGTAGATTCATTTCTACAAATCGATGCAAAACTAATTCTCTTAATGTGTCGTTCTGAATACCGTCTACTAACTTCAATTCAGCCTCTCTTCTAGGAATAGAGTCTTTTGTAGCTAGAGTAGAAGCGCTTTGCATCAAACTCATAAAAACAGATGTATTATAGTCTAATGAATAGATGTAATCTTCTAAATTATTTTTATCAAACTCCTTTAACTGTGACTTAAAATTGTCAGATACTTGAAAGTTCTCTTTTTTAGTAACGTTACCATGGTATCTTACATAATAATTAAGTTGATCTTGAATGTAATATTCTATTGCTCTTCTCTCCTTTTCTTTTATATCATCATTAATTGTAACTAATTTATCTAATTGACCTTGAAAATCGACTTTAACTTCATTAATAAGCTTTAAATAATCACTCTCCTCTAAAGCCAAATTTGTGGCCATATCTTCTCTAATTCTAGAAGTCCTTTTGGTTTTATAGGCATAATAATTATTAAGATCTTTATTATCCCCAGTATATGTTAACGTATTTGACACATCTTTTGCGTCAGCAGTAATTTGTATTTCAGCCCCCTTTGTAAAGTACATGGGCATATATTCTTTCCCCAAAAGAGCCATATAGCTACCTTCACTTACATGCAAAGTATCTAAAAAAGAACCATCTTCTTTAATGTTAATAGTCTTTGTGAACCCACTTAAATTAGTGAAATTTAATGGCCCTCCCTTTGTATTACTTAATTGCCCACTTACAATTATATATTCTGGCTTTTTTTCCTCTTTTTGACATGAGTTTATAAAAATCATTGTCAAACACATAAAAAATATTTTTTTCATTTTACACTGCTTTATATTATTTATAGCTTGGGTTTTGTTTAATTATTTCATTTCCAACTTCAATTGATGCAAATGGAATAGGCATAATAAATTTATCTGAATTAGTGGCTGTAGGTTTAACATTAGACACCTGAAATCCTGAACCAAAGCCATCAATGTAATCATATCTAATTAAATCGAACCAATCCTCTCCTTGTTCTGTAGCTAATTCAATTCTTTTCTCTTTTCTAACAACTTCTAAAAACTGTTCTAAAGAAATAGTTTGTGGATATGTTTCAAAACCATTGCCGCCTGTAGAAGTGGCCCCTGCTCTTATACGAATAGCGTTTAGCGCTTCCAAAGCATCAGTTGTAACAGAATTAGTATTTCTTGCTTCACATTCGGCATATATTAAATAAATTTCAGCCATTCTTAAAAAATAGAATGTTTCGTGACCTCCTGTTTGCTGTCTGTACTTCATGTTTCCATTGAGGCCAGGAAAAGGGAGTAGAGGAGCACCTGTTAGCATAAATGGGACTCTAGTGGCATCATAATTTATTATTTGTCCACTAATATTAACAGTTTCTGTGGTCGCCATAGTTGCAACGGCACTCGAGAAGTTTGAATAAATTGTCCATTCATTACCGTAATAAATAGGTTCATCATCTTGATCAGAATAAAGATTAAAAAGAGAACTGTTATTATTAAAAACATCTACAGATTGATGATCAAATAAAGCCTCAAACGAAGGCAATAGTTGAAAATTTGAACCAGAGTTATTAATAACTTCTTGTGCTAATATGGCTGCTTCATTATAATTACCCATGTACATATAAACTTTGGCTAACAAGCCTTTTGCAAAAGTTTTGTTTACATAGTATTTTGCTATTAATTCTGGAGCCGATGATATTCCATCTTCAAGATCGTTTATTATAGCATCATAGGTTTCGGAAACCGTATTTCTTGGTTGTACTTCACCAGATTTAGCTGGGCTAAGTCTCACATTAATACCATATTCTGAATCCAAATTATAGAATTGACCAAAAAGACGAAGTAATTGAAAGTGACCAAAAGCTCTTAAAATTTTTGCTTCTCCTATTATTTCTTCACGTCTATTGGGTGTAGGAAATACATCATCACTTAACTCAGAAGCTTGTTCAATTAACCAGTTAGCTCGATTAATTAAAGTGTATTGACCAGTGTATATAGTTAGCAGCATACTACCATCTGAAATTGGGTCATTAACTGCAAAGCTTTGTTCTTCAGGAGGTAAGCCTCCAGCAAAAATGGCCGTTACTGGATTTTGGCTCATACCACTTAAAGAATTTGTTAATCTCGAAAGCTGATAATTTCCATTTCCTTGTAAAGTACTGTAAACTCCCGCCAAAGCCAATTCAGCAGAACTTTCATCATAAATAGCATCTTCAGCTGGCAAAGAATATAAAGGTTCATAATCATCTAAATCATTAGCTAACTCACATGAAGTAATTACTGTTAAAACAGTAAAACAAAATAATATTTTAGTTTTTATATAAGATTTCATAAGATTGTTTTTAGAATGAGAGATTAATAGACAAACTATACGTTTTTGATAAAGGGTAACTACCATTATCATAAGCTAAACCAAAAGTGCCCGAACCAGAATTTAGGGTTTGAACCGATTCAGGGTCTAAACCAGAATAGTTTGAAAATGTCAAAAGGTTATTGGCTAAAAATGAAATTCTGGCTCTTGAAATATTCAATTTATCTAAAAATATTTTTGGTACATTATATCCAAAAGATAATGTTTTCAATCGAATGTAAGATGCGTCTTCAACAAACTTAGAGAGTGCTACAGCCCCGACTGTGGTTGGAGAACCTATACGGCCATATGTGGCATTAGTGTTTTCTGGCGACCAAGTGTCATATACAACAGAGGTCGTATTTGCGTAAGGATCACTGTCAGCCAAAAATCGAGCCATGACACTACTTATTTCTCTTTTATTCCCTTGCACAAACGTAAAATTCACCCCTAAATCAAAATTCTTATAGGTAAAATTATTATTCCACCCACCAAAATATTCAGGTAAAATACTACCTAATGGAGTAATATCTTCAGGTGTAATTTCACCATCTCCGTCGATATCTTTAAGAATGTAATCTCCTGGTTCTTGCAATGAAGACCAATAAGTACCATCAGGCGCAGCAGCATTTAAAGCATCAATTTCTTCTTGTGATTGAGCAATACTTAAAACATCATAGCCAGTAATAACACCAATTGGTTGCCCTTCTTGTAAAGCTCTTAAATTTCCAGTAGCAGATACTGAACCGTTATACAAATTATCTACATTGTTTTTTATAAAGGAGATATTCATCTCTGAATTCCATTTAAAATTATTTGTTCTAATAATATCTGCACCAAAGCCAATTTCCCAGCCTTTATTACTTACATCCGCTACATTGGCATTAAAACTAGTAAAGCCAGATTCTATTGGTAGCGGTGTAAATAGAATGATACCACTAGTGTTTTTAGTAAAATAGACAACTTCACCGTAAATACGATTGTTAAACAAACTAAATTCTGAACCAATATCTAATTGATCGGTTTCTTCCCATTGTATATCATAGTTAGGAATACCATTGACAGCCGTTCCGTTAATGTTATTATAAAAATACCCTGAATTGAAATTGGCTAAATAAGAGAAAGATGCTAAATTGTCTGATCCTGTTTTTCCTAAAGATGTTCTTAATTTTAGTTTATTAACAACGTTGTTCTTAAAAAACTTCTCGTTATGAAGATTCCATGCTATCGCACCTGAAGGGAAAAAGCCATATTGATTGTTTGGGCCAAACTTTGTGGATCCATCTCTTCTTGCTGTAAAAGTTGCCAACCAAGTATCTTTATATTTATAATTTAAACGCCCAAATTGTGAATTAAGACCATTTTCAATAGATTGACTACCATAACTCTCAACGCGATTAGCACTAGCTATATCGGTTAAAATATAATCGTCTGGAAAACCTAAATAAGTTTGTGATTTTAAATCCTGTCTGTATTTATCCCAAGACACTCCTATAACGGCGTCAATATTATGATTCCCGAAGGTTTTGTTATAACTTAAGGTATTACTAAAAACTGTAGTATATGATCTAGAATGTTGATAGTTTAAACTAGCTTCTTGAGTGCCTCCATTTAATAGTCTAAAAGCTGCTGAAGAAGAAAATGAAGGATCGAAATTTTCAGTTTCACTTGAATTTGTAGCTACATTTATTTGAGATTTAAATTTTAAACCATTTACAATTTTGTATTCTCCATAAATAGTTGCATACATAAACTGTGCTAGTGTTTTATTTCTACTTTCAGCTGCACCACCCACCGGATTTCTGGTATTAATAGGAGCGCCCGGATAAAGTGGGGCCGTAGTATATTCATTAAATTCGTCATATATCCCTACATCTGGTCTAAATATAGATACTTGTTCAAAAGACCCTAAATCAGAAGATTTATTTACGCTATAATTATAGTTTAAAGAAGTTCCTATAATAAATGAATCTGTAACATTGGCATCAATATTTGTAGCCAATCCATACCTATTAAATTTTCCTCCTAAAAACAAACTTTCTTGGTCGGTAATATTTGAAGATACTAAATAATTTATTTTATCACTTCCACCAGTAAAATTTATTCTGTATTCGTTCCATAAAGCTATATTATTTGTCGATTCCTTTTGCCAATCTGTATTCTCGTTCCTAAAGAAAGAGTTTGGATCATTCACTATTTGACTGTCTAGAGGGGTGTTATTACCATCATTAACTCTCTTTTCTGCATTTTTCAAAGTGAAATTTTTATATTCCGTGGCATTAAATACGTCATAAGTATTTATTGGTGATTGAATTGTTGAATTAAAACTAATATTCAATTGTGGTTTTGAATTTCTTGTACCACGTTTTGTAGTGATAAGAATTACTCCATTTGCTGCTCTAGAACCATAAATTGCAGCGGCTGAAGCATCCTTCAACACATCTACTCTCTCAATGTCAGCTGGATTAATTGCTAATAAAGGATTTTCACCATTATTAGACAACCCAGCTGGGTTTACAATAATTGGGGTGCCATCCACCACATATAGAGGTTGATTGTCACCACGTATAGCACTCAAGCCTCTAATATTAACAATAGCACCAGAACCAGGACGACCACCTTGACCTTGAACATAAACACCAGGCATCTTACCAACTAATAATTGGTCCACACTCTGGCCTTTAATTTGTTCTATTTCTTTAGACGTTACCGATCCAATACTTCCGGTTAAATCTTTCTTTTTTGTAGTACCATAGCCTACAACAAGAACCTCATCAAGTTGGCTTACTTTTTCCTTTAGTATAATATTATAGACCGTTTTGTCTTCAATTAATTGCTGGCTGTAAAACTCATACCCCAAACCTGTAACAATTAAATAATAGCCTTTTTCTGTTTTTAAATTAAAATTTCCGTCTAAATCTGTTGTCGTCCCGCGGATTATAAACTCTTTACTCATATTACCTTCAACTGGTGCGACATTTGTAATATACACAGTAATACCAATTAAAGGAAGCCCATTCTCATCAGTTATTTTGCCGGAAATTTGAAACTCTTGTGTCGTGTTTTTCTCTTTAAATGAAATTATATTATCCGTTGATATCACTATATTAAATTTCTCCAAAGAAATGCTTTGATTTAACAACTTATCCACTCTAATTGTGCCTTTGCTAAGATGCACTTTAGGTGCGTTTTTAAACAAGTCTTCAGGATATAAAAAACGGTATTGGGTTTGGTCGATAATGATTTCGAACACCTCATCTATGGTAGCTTCCTTATCGACATCGATAGTTACTTTTTCTTGTGCCAAAGTGGTTTCGGCATTGAAACTGAATACGGTAGTACATAATAAGAAAATGAATGTTCTCATAATCAATAATAAGAGCCGTTTGGACGCCCCTATTTTCGTTGAGGCATGCAGGGCATTAATTAATTTAATTTGCATAAATTTGAATTGTGTTAGTTAAACATTGTTTTAATTTATCACTTTAGAAGGGACGGAGTCCGGTTCACGTCGAAATGATTAGACTTCGCTCCCTTATTTTTTATTACTACGTTATCATGAGATTGTCACGTCGTGGTGCTCCTCTCAATAACAACAACTATTTTAATATTACTTTTTTATTGTTGATTTCGTAGCTGTTGATGACACCGAAACTTTTGATGGTGTTTAGGATATCTTCAATGTTTTGGTCTTTACCCAAAACACCTACGAAACGAACATTTTCTAATTCTTTATTTGCAAAGGTTACCTCCATATCATACCAGCGAGATAACACCTTCATAATTTCCTTGAGGTTTTTGTGCTGTAATATGAATTCGCCATTGACCCAAGCGGCCTCATTGCGGACATTGCTATTTGCTATTTCTATATTTTTATTATTGATATCAACTATTGATTGTTGGTTTGGTGCTAACATTCTGTTTTGTGTATCAGTTTTAACCTTAACTTTACCTTCAACCAAAGTGGTGTACACCATTGTTTCATCTTTATAGGCTTTAACATTAAACTTTGTGCCGAGTACTTCTATAGCTTGATTATAGTGAAATTGCTTCGTCGCTTCTCCTTGCAATGACGGGGATAATACTTTGAAATTAGAGCCTTTATGTTCGGTGCTGTGAGTTACTTCAAAATAAGCTTCTCCATAAACAAGCTCTACCTGACGGCTTTCGCCATCGGTAAAACTTACCGGGTATTTTAGTTGGGTTTCGGAATTCAACCATACCTTAGTACCATCTGAAAGGGTCATTTGGAATTGCCCTCCTCTAGGGATTGTTAGATAGTTATAGACTAATTCTCGTGAAGGTTTGTTATAAATTATTTCTTCACCGTTACTATTGGCATTCTGGGTTTGATAGGATGTACCTTTTTCCAGGGTTACTTGTGTGCCATCTTCTAATGTTAGGGTTGCTTTGTCAATACCTCGTTTAATTTGGTTATTGACTATGATAGGTATGTTGTTTTCTATTTGGTTATTAAACAGCGTATCTTTTAAAAGGTAAGTTGATGCAAATGCAATGATTAGGATTGCTGCAGCATATTTATACCTTAAACTTCGTTTTGAGTTATTAGTAGCTATTTCCTTTTCTTTCTTTATGCGACGAATAATATTTTCTTTTGCTTTTACTTTATTGTATTTGGTCATAGACTTGTTAATGGAAGCATTGATTTTTATAAATTCTAGAAACAAGGCTTCATTATTAGGGTTGGAAATCCATAGTTCTAATTGTTGGAGCTCATCGAAATTAGCTTCTTTGTTTAAGAACTTTACAATTAGTTTTTCTATATTTTTACTCATTATTTTTATATGGATATTTACCTTTATAACGAAGCAAAATTTAAATACCACTATTTTTTGTTAAAAAAAATTAAATTTGTCTTAAATTAATATCATTTAACCTTTTGAAAAAAGACCATCTTACGGAAGCGAATATTGTTGTACAGCTTATAAAAGGCGACGAGAATGCGTATGCGTATTTGGTGGATCTTTATTATGATAGTCTTTGTGTCTATGCTAGTAATCTTGCTAGAGATTATTTTGAAAGTGAAGATATTGTACAGAATGTTATTGTAAAATTATGGCAACGACGTAATAAATTGTCTGAAGATATTTCTATAAAAAACTACTTGTATAAATCTGTTTATAATGAGTTTGTAGATTCTTATAGAAAGCATGTTGCTGTTTCTGCTCTAGAAAAAAAGTATATTGAAGGACTAGATACTTTTTATGAAACCAAAGATATAAACGACACTTTGCCCCTTAAGGTTATTATTGAGAAGGAAATTGAACAGCTACCTCTTAAATGCAAAGAAACTTTTTTATTGAGTAAACGGGATGGTTTAACTTATACTGAAATTGCTGAATACAGAAATATCTCTGTTAACACTGTTGAAAACCATATGTCCAAAGCTTTTTCTATTTTACGAGAGAAGTTGAAAGATAAAGCGAAACTATTTTTGTGTTTCTTATTTAGAAAAAAACCTTCTGGGGTGTAACAGTAGATATCTTTCTTTTTAATATTAAATTTACAAGTAAAAGAACTTATATTTTAAGCACTGTAAAGTGTCTTTAATTTTTGCATGTCGCTACTTACTTTTCTTTTTATTACTTTGGCATAAATTTGGGTTGTAGCAATTTTTGTATGTCCTAATACTTTTGAAACGGTTTCAGTTGGAATTCCATTAGACAAGGTTATTGTTGTTGCAAATGTGTGTTGTGCGATATGAAACGTTAGGTTCTTTTTATTTCGCAGAGATTTGCTATTTCCTTGATGTATGCGTTCAGTTTTTCATTGGACAATCCTCAATTTCGGCTTTCCATTCCGTTAACCCTTCCCGATTGCCAGTAAAGAACAATAGATTCTATAGGCAGAATTGTGAATAACACCCGTACTGCATTTCGCAAAAAAAGAAAAATATTGTGTTAAAAGGGATAATATTATTTTCGTATGCATAATACAAAACTGACTTCATCAAATCTTATCCTTATAAAACAAATATATCCAAATAGACCGTGACAATTTAAAATTAATATTACTTAAGAGAAATGCTATTATAACAATAATGGCGAAAACTCTTAAAGGCGATAAATCGATAAAATACCAAAACACCACAAGAACAGCTATCATTTGTGCAGCGGCAAGGCTATAACTTACATACATAGCTCCATAAAAAAAACCTGTTTCTATTTCAAATTTATAATTACATACAGTGCATCTATCATTCATTTTAGGAATGTTCAAAAGTAAGATATTTCCTCTATTCTTAAATAGCTTTCCTTTTCTGCAACTCGGACACTTACAATTCAAAGCATCAACAACTTTACTCATAATATAATTATTATTATACTGCAAAATTATAACCTCAAGTCGCTTTTATTCATATAATATGTGCGCCATTTTTTGTACTTTTAGGACATTACTATGAAAATACCAGTTCTAAATATTAGTCAATTTAAAGAATCTGCTCCTCTCAATGATGTGTATATAAATTCTTTTTCAAATCACATTCAGCTCAATAAGAATTTAATCAATAAACCACATAGTCATAATTTTTATCTATGCGTCCTATTTACCGAAGGCACAGGCACACACGAAATTGATTTTAATTCTTATAGAATTAATCCTGGCAAGGTATTCTTTTTAAAACCAGGCCAAACACATTTTTGGAAATTTGAAAAACAACCCGAAGGTTTTATCTTTTTTCATTCTCAAGAATTTTATGAATTAAAGTTTTTAGGACATACGTTACATTCATTTCCTTTTTTTTATTCGTATCAAAATCCCCCTGTATTAGAATTAGCTCACACAAAGCTGTACGAATTAAATCTTAAGTTTCAGGAAGCTTATAAAGAATATTTACAAACCAATCTTTTAAGAGAGTTGAAAATAGTAAATGCACTAAACTACATTTATATAGAACTAACAAGGGCTTATACGGTTAATATCAATTTAGAAAAACTTAATTCTTCTAATTATTATAGCATACTTGAATCCCTGGAGAACTTAATAAACACCCATTTTTATAAAGAAAAATTTCCTAAATTTTATGCTCAAAAGTTAAGCATAACTACCAAACACCTTAATAGGATAGTTAAAAAAACAATAAATAAAACGACAAGCCAATTAATTTCCGAAAGGATAATTCTAGAAGCAAAACGATTGATTGTACATTCTCACGACAATTTAGCGAATATCGCATATACACTCGAATTCTCGGACTATGCTTATTTTTCAAAATTTTTCAAATCAAAAACAGGTATGACACCTCTGGATTTTCGGAAAAAGTATTTTTGATAAAATTTTAATCGTGTAGCGATAGCCAAGGGTTTAATTGCGTGGAGCTTGCCTCGAAATAAAAGAATTTTTTTCGGAAGCATACCTCGTACCCTTGGTCGAGGTTGTTGATTAATATAAGAATACTATGCGCAATCGAGTGGGCGGTTCCGCCATTAAATGACGGAATGTCCTCCTCACACGAGCGAGCGGGACTTCCCGAAAAAATCTATAAAATATATTTTTCAAATTAGATTCTTAAAAGCAACTGATAAACAAAAATCATACAATCTTTATAAAGATGTTGCAACCCAAAAAGGGTGGAATTTCCCGGTCTGGAAATTGAATTACACCCGTACTGCATTTCGCAAAAAAAAGAAAAAAATTGGGTTATGCATCATAAATAAAAGGGAGAGTATTATTTTCGTATGCTATATAATGAGTTGGCAATAATTAAAAAAATCAAATAAGTGAAAGAACTTAAAATTTATCAAATTGATACATTTACAGACAAAGTATTTTCTGGAAACCCTGCAGCAGTTTGTCCATTAGAAAATTGGTTGGAAGATGAAACAATGCTGAAAATTGCGGCAGAAAATAATCTTTCTGAAACAGCATTCTATGTAAAGAAAGGCAACCAATATGAAATTAGGTGGTTCACACCAACGGTTGAAGTTGATTTGTGCGGTCACGCAACTTTGGCAACTGCTTTTGTACTTTTTAACTTTGAAAATCATAACTCGAACGAAATCGAATTCCATTCACCGAGAAGCGGAAATTTAACTGTGAGAAAAGATGGCGATTGGTTAACGTTAAATTTTCCGTCTGATGAATTTAATGAAGTGGATTTGACCGAAGAACTAATGAGCGGATTCAACTTTAAGCCTATAAAAGCATTGAAAGGAAAGACTGATTATATGTTGGTATTTGACAACGAGCAGAAAATAAAAGATATAAAAACTGACTTTAATGAAATAGCAAAAGTTAAAGCAAGAGGAATAATCATAACTGCGAGAGGAAAAAAATCTGATTTTGTATCAAGGTTTTTTGCACCCCAAGTAGGAGTAAACGAAGACCCGGTGTGTGGTTCAGCTCATACTTTTTTGACACCATACTGGTCGGCAGAATTGAACAAAAATGAATTGACGGCAATTCAACTTTCCGAAAGAAAAGGATTTTTAAAATGTAAAAACCTAAATGGACGTGTTGAATTAAGTGGACAAGCAAAACTATATTTAAACGGAAAAATTGAAATTGAATAAAAAAAGTACCGCCAACCTAAACCAAAGAATACGAATTCAATACCTTAATACAACAAGATATTAATGAAAAAAATTGACCTAACTAACTGGAAAAGAAAAGAGCATTTTGATTTTTTTTCAAAAATGGCAAGTCCAACTTTCGGGATAGTTACAGAAGTTGATTGTGATGAATGCTATAAAAATTCTAAAGAAAACGGTAAATCTTTCTTTGCAAATTATCTTCATAAATCAATGATTGCTGTTAATTCTGTCGATGAACTAAAATATAGAATTATTGATAATGAAATAATAGAATTCGAAAAAGTTCATGCCGGAATAACGATAGGAAGAGAAGACGAAACTTTCGGATTCGGTTTTGTGAATTTTTCTTCTGATTTTGAGACTTTTAACGCAGAATTAGAAAATGAAATTTTAGCAGTAAAAAACTGTTCAGGATTAAGACTAAATAACGATGATATTAAAAAGGATTTAATTCGTCATTCAACTATTCCATGGAATTCATTTAGCGGATTATTACATCCTACAAATTTTGACCAAAAAGAATCTGTTCCTAAAATAACATTTGGAAAGTTTATTATCCGAGAAGGAAAAAGAATGTTACCGATTTCTATAGAAGCTCATCATGGATTAGTTGATGGTTTCCACATAGCAAAATATTTAAGTGAATTTCAAAATCAACTCAATATAAAATAACAACTACTGCCAACCCTATTCGGTTTGTATTTGCTAAATTAGACACTTAAAACACGTAACAAACCACAAAACCGTTGTAAACAGGCTATAAAAACATCCCTCAAATAAAGAAAAACTGAATAATCAATGCCAGAAAATAAAATAAAAAAAGCCCCAAAAGAAAAACTATTTTCAAAAATATGGTTCAAAAATTACGGACTAATAGTTTTAGGGGCAGCATTGATTGCTTTAGGTTTCGTTTTTTTTATTGTTCCACACGATTTAATGTCCGGTGGCGTTTATGGATTAAGTGTAGTTTTGAATCATTTAACCGGTTTTCCAATGGGAATGATTGCCCTTGCGGTAAATATTCCTCTTTTGATTTTAGGGATTAGAATAATCGGGGCAAATTTTGGTGTCAAAACCTTATTCGCATTAATACTTACCTCGGTTTTCATCGATACCTTAATGTATTTCATTCCAGAACCTTTCGTTACTTCTGACGTATTCGTTTCGGCATTGTTTGGTGGAGCAATTATTGGTGCGGGAATTGCAACGGTAATAGTTGCGGGGGCAACAACGGGCGGGACAGATGTTATCGCTAAACTATTTTCAAGAAAATTTGGAATTCAAATTGGGCGAACAATGGTCGGAATCGATGGCCTAATTCTGTGTTTTGCATTATTCGTATTTGAGGATTTGGAGCTTGCCATCTATTCCGTAATTTCAATTATTGCCATAAGTAGAGTCATCGATTTTATCCTGAGTGGTTTGAACATTAAGAAAACATTGTTGATTATTTCTGACAAATACAACGATATCAGAACAGATATACTCGAAAATAATTGTGACTGTTTAATGTTAAAAGGCAGCGAAATGTTTTACCCAAATGATGAAAAACAAGTTATCATCTCTGCATTGGAGAAAAAAGACGTTCCTACAATTATAAAAAATGCCAAAAATATTGACCCTAAGGTTTTTATTATAGTAATGAATTCATCGGAAGTAATCGGAATTTGATGAAAAAGAGCATAGAAAGCCAGCGCACAACAACTTATAAGACCGTTGTGTGATATTTGATACAAACAGATTGTAATTTATTTAAAAAGAAATAGGAATAGATGAAAATAAAAGTATGCTTAATCCAAGACAACCCAGTTTTTTTCGATAAGGAGAAAACAATTGCCAAAGTAGAACAGCTTACAAAGAAATACGCAAAAGATGGTTGTGAATTAATTGTTTTTCCTGAATCATTTATTCCTGGTTATCCCAGGGGATTTTCTTTTGGTACAAAAATTGGCAGTAGGACAAACGAAGGTAGAAATCTTTATTCCGAATACTACAGAAATAGTATAGATATAGAAAGTAAAGATTTAAAAAGGCTCGAAAAATTATCAAAATCAGAGAACGTATATTTGGTAATTGGTGCTACAGAAAAGGAAAACACCCACGGTAGTTTACACTGTTCAATGCTATACATTTCACCAACAGATGGATTATTGGGTGTACATAGAAAAATTAAACCAACAGGCGCAGAAAGAGTTATATGGAGTGACTCAGATGGAGAATCTTTAGTTTCTTTTGATACTAAAATAGGGAAATTAGGAGGGCTTATTTGTTGGGAAAATTATATGCCTTTAGCAAGAATGTCTATGTACAAAAGAGGTGTTGAAATTTATATCGCACCAACTGCCGATTCAAGGGAAGAATGGACTTCTACAATGCGGCACATTGCTTTAGAGGGTAGATGTTTTGTTTTGGGCTGTAATCAGTTTTTTAGAAAATCAATGTATCCTGATAAATATCAATCTTTAGTGTTGGATGAGCCAGAAGATATATGTAAAGGAGGTAGTATTATTGTTTCCCCAATGGGGAAGGTAATAGCAGGTCCTTTATTTGATAGGTCAGGAGCTTTAATTGCAGAATTAGATTTAGAAGAAATAAATTTAAGTAAATTGGATTTTGACGTTATAGGTCATTATTCAAGAAAGGATATTTTTACATTTAACGCCTTGAATCAACCTGAAATTATAAAAGAGAAAACACCACACAAAACCGTGTAAAACATTGCTTATTATAGTTTAATCGTTTGGTCGTTGATTTGTTTGCTAGCTTGCGACTTTAGTTCTATAAATGCTCACATACAACATCTGGTCCTTAATGACTTCTCTTCGTTAGCAAGAATCGGGATATTTACCCAAGCAATTGAAAATTGTTTCTGAAAGCGACAAGACTTTGACATAGATATTTAGTCATCAATAGAGAAATCTTGCATAAACTGTATTATTTCAGGAAAAGATATTTCGGTGCTTGGTAACCATAGCATTACATTTTCTACTTTTTGGGGCAGTTGATCCAATTCGATGTACTTAATCCTCTTATAACCTTTTAGACTGTTAACAGGCTCTATTGTGAGTCCAAATCCACTTTCCACTAATTTAATCGCAGTGCTTGCAAAAGGTGTTTCATGAATGGTACGTGGCGTAAATCCTTCATGAATAAAAATGGAATTTAAGGTCTCCACAAATTTTGGCCCTTCGGCTTTGGGCGGCAAAATGAACCGTTCTTCGCTGAACTGCTTTAGTCCGTTACTACCATTTGAACCGACCGGACAATCCAGAGGCATGGCCACTGCGAAGTTCGTCCTTGCTATTATTTTATGTCTGAAATTACCGTCCACTTCAGGATTGGTAGAAAAACCAATATCTATCTCTCTATTTTTCAGCGCATCGTATTGCCGTGTGTTATTAAATTCCAACCAAATGATTTTAACGTTTGGATAGACATTGTTTACGGCCAGCATCATTTTGGGCAAAAAGTGTTGCAATGCCGAATGAGTGTAACCGATCCTGATTTCACCTGCCCGACCATGATATAGTTTGTTTGTCCGGCGAACGGCAAAATCAAACTGGTTAACAAGGTGTTCGGCTTCCTTCTGAAAATATTTGCCCGCTGAAGTCAACTCAACATTACGTTTGTTGCGCTGAAACAAAACCGCCCCAATAAGATCTTCCAACTGTTTGATCTGTCTGCTCAATGCTGGTTGGGCAATATGCGTCTGCTCCGAAGCCCGTGTAAAGTTTAGCGTTTTACATAAAAGCAGAAAGTTTCTTAATACTGAAGTATCTACATCCATTTATTCATTAAAATGATTAGTTCATTCAAATTTAGTATTTTTTTTAATTAATTGAGTTATCTAAATTTGCTGAATGAACAAAACAGCAAATAATACAGTCGATTTTGACGATGTCAATTCGGCGGAAGTATTCCGGAATATCGGTTATCAGACTATAGATGTGCTTGCGGAAGAATTGACGAAAGCAAAAGAAAACATTGGCTCCCCTGTGCTTAATTGGCAAACGCCGCAAGAGCAGCTTAAGTTTTGGCAGGATGATTTCAAAGGCGATAAAATTGAAGACCCTCTTCACCTTTTCAGGAATATTATTAAATCTTCCATTAACATGAATATGCGTGGCAATCTAGGACATCAGATAGCCGCACCACATCCAATTACGACATTGACCTCAGCATTGATTGCACATCTAAATAATGGTATGGGTGTATATGAGGTAGGAATGGCGGGAAATGCAATGGAAAAAATCGTTATTGATGACTTATCGCGCATTTTTGGTCTACCGGATGATGCTTCAGGTTTTGTTACCTCAGGTGGGAGTCTGGGCAATCTTACAGCTATACTCACTGCAAAAATTAAATACTTGCGTGAAAATCCTGATGTTAAAATGGATCAACTTGTTGTTATAGTATCCGAAGAAGCTCATTTCAGCATAGACCGTACTGCATCGGTTATTGGCTTGAAAAAAGAAAATATCTTCAAGGTACCTGTTGATGCCGATTTCCGAATGCGCACGGACTTATTGGAGGATTTTTACCAATTAGCCGATCGTGAAAACAAAAAAATATTCTGTATAGTCGGTTGTTCGTGTTCCACATCAACAGGATCGTTTGACGATCTCGCAGCCATTGCTGATTTTGCACATAAGTATAAGATATGGTTCCATGTTGATGCGGCTCACGGCGGCCCATCCGTTTTCTCCACAAAATACCGTCATTTATTGAATGGTATCCATTATGCCGATTCGATCATTATGGATTTCCACAAAATGATGGGCGTTCCCTCGCTCTCAACAGCTGTCATTTTTAGGCATTCATGGTATAGCAACCTCACCTTTTCTCAGGACGCTAAATATCTATGGCAAGACCAAAAAAGTGAGGAATGGTACAATTCAGGGAAAAGAACATTTGAATGTACAAAACCGATGAGCATTGTGCATATCTATACTATCCTTCGGATGTATGGATACGACATTTTTAAAGAGCAGATTGAACTTCTGTACGGCTTGGCTAAAAATTTTGCCGAAGATCTTAACAAGAGATCCGATTTTGAGGTTCTTATCAAACCACAATCCAATATTGTATGTTTCCGATTTATTAATGCGAAAGGCGATTTAAACATCCTCAACAGCAAAATACAACAAGAGATCGTTCGAGATGGAAGATTCTACATTGTTGGAACAACAGCTTCCGGTCAATATTATTTAAGGGTATCGTTGATGAATACGCGTACAATAGAAGCCGACCTCCAACAACTGCTGAACCTTATCACTGAAAAGGCAAGTGAACTAAAGATGAATGTTGATATTTTTGAATTAAATGTTCAGTAACTCTACCGTAATATGAAAAATGACGAAATAATTATCCGCAAAGCTGTTGAGGCAGACAGTGCGAAAGTTTGGGTTTTAATGAAAGAATTGGCTGTTTATGAAAAATATATTGACAGTTTTGCAATTACGCCAGAAGTTGTAAAGAACAGTGGTTTTCGGGAAAATCCACCTGACTTTCATTGCATCGTAGCCGAAGACGATGATGAAATTGTAGGGATATTAGTCTATTATTTTTTACCTTACACAGCCCAAAGCAGACCAGCAATTTATATGAAAGAGCTTTATGTGGAGGAAAATTATAGAGGCCGGAAAATTGGCGAAAAATTAATGTTTGCACTAAAACAAGAAGCGAAAAAAAATAATTGTGGTCAAATAAAGTGGACGGTTGCACCTTGGAATAAAAGTGGACAAAAATTTTATGAAAGACTTGGAGCCAAAGAAAATAACGATTGGTTGAGCTATGAATGGAACACAGAAAATAACAAATAAAATGCAAGGTGTAAAAATCAGAAAAATAACTGTCAAAGATATAAATGAATTACAAAAAATAGGAAAACTGACTTTTGCCGAAACTTTCGCTTCAGGAAATAGCGAAGAAGATATGCAGAAATATTTGGAAGAAGGATTTTCGTGCGAAAAACTGAAAACAGAACTAACAGACAAAAACGCTGAATTCTATTTTGCGGAACTTGTTGACAAAGTAATTGGGTATTTAAAAGTGAATTTCGGGCAATCACAAACTGAAATAATGAACGAGAACGCACTCGAAATCGAACGGATTTACGTGCTAAAGGAATTTCACGGAAAAAAAGTTGGACAAGTACTTTACGACAAAGCAATTGAATTGGCGGAAGAAAAAAGCGTAGAATATGTATGGTTAGGCGTTTGGGAACATAACCCAAGAGCAATCAGATTTTATGAAAAAAATGGATTTGTAGAATTTGATAAGCACATTTTTAAACTTGGCAACGATGAGCAAACAGACATTATGATGAAACTAAAACTGAATAAAAAGGCCAACAGGTAAGACGGTATATAGCAAATAGGGCATTCGGTGGTTAATGAAAGTTCAGTGCTATTTACAAACACCGCCAAATCGTTGATTTGGCTTTTAAAAAATATATTTGCTATAGTATTGTTTGATCGAAGTATAAAAATAGTTGAGATAGCACCTAGAATAAAAATAACATAAATGAAAGGTATAGGAAATACGCCATTAATCAAATTAGAAAAATTAGTAGATTCTGATAGTGCAGATATCTATGTAAAATATGAAGGAGCGAATCCCACTGGTAGTATGAAAGATAGAATGGCCCTATCGATGATAGAAGGAGCTGAAAAAAGAGGAGATTTAAAAAAAGGAGTAACAGTAGTAGATTCTACAGGAGGGAGTACAGGCAGTTCTTTGGCAATGGTATGTGCTGCAAAAGGATATAAAGCTCATTTCGTCTCCTCCGATGCGTTCGCAGAAGAAAAGTTACAAACAATGAGAGCTTTTGGAGCAACGTTAGAATTAGTACCAAGTGAAAATGGGAAAATTACGGCTAATGTTTTAGATAGTGCACGTGCAAGGGTCAGAGAAATAGCAAGTCAACCAAATACGTTTTATACTAATCAATTCAATAATATAGATAATCGAAAGGCCTATCATAAAATGGCAAAAGAGATAATCGAAGAATTGGGCTATGAAATAGATGAATTTCTAGTAGGAGTAGGCACGGGAGGATGTTTTTCTGGGAATTCAGAAATCTTCAAGAAAGAGATACCTAAAATTAAATGTATACCAATAGAACCATATAATGTAAAAACCTTATCAGGAGGAGATAATTCAGGCACCCATAGATTAGAAGGAATGGGGCCTGGATTTATACCAGAAATATTTATACCAGATTTAGTAGATCAAGTAATATCTGTCAGAGATGAAGATGCCTATGAAACAGCAAGAGACTTAGCCAGAAAAGAAGGGATATTTGGAGGCATTACATCAGGAGCAAATGTCTGGGCGGCACTTCAAAGAGCGAAGAAATTGGGGAGAGGTAAAAAAATAGTAACGGTTATTTGTGACTCAGGATTGAAATATCTACAAGGAGATTTATATAGATGAAAACAGCATAGAATAAAGTATATATGTTCATTACCTGCAACCTATAAAAACATCTCTCTAACAAAGAAAAACTGAATAATCAATGCCAGAAATTACAATCGGAAATAATCGTAATTTGATAAAAAAAAGAGCGTAGAAAGCCAGCACTCAACAATTTATAAGGCTGTTGTATGGTAGTTGATGCAAAAAAAAATGTGTTTATAAAAAAAAGTAAATATGAAATTAAAAGTATGCTTAATCCAAGATAGTCCTGTTTTCTTTGACAAAGAGAAAACTATTGAAAAAGTTGAACACCTATCAAAGAAATATGCAAAAGAAGGATGTGAATTAATTGTTTTTCCTGAATCATTTATTCCTGGCTATCCCAGGGGGTTTTCTTTTGGTACAAAAATTGGCAGCAGGACAAACGAAGGTAGAAATCTATATTCCGAATACTACAGAAATAGTATAGATATAGAAAGTGAAGATTTAAAAAGGCTCGAAAAATTATCAAAATCAGAGAACGTATATTTGGTAATTGGTGCTACAGAAAAGGAAAACACAAATGGTAGTTTACACTGTTCAATGCTATACATTTCACCAACAGATGGATTGTTGGGCGTACATAGAAAAATTAAACCAACAGGCGCAGAAAGAGTTATATGGAGTGAATCAGATGGAGAATCTTTAGTTTCTTTTGATACTAAAATAGGCAAATTAGGAGGACTTATTTGTTGGGAAAATTATATGCCTTTAGCAAGAATGTCTATGTACAAAAAAGGTGTTGAAATTTATATCGCACCAACTGCCGATTCAAGAGAAGAATGGACTTCTACAATGCGACACATTGCTTTAGAGGGTAGATGTTTTGTTTTGGGCTGTAATCAGTATTTTACAAAATCAATGTATCCTGATAAATACCAGCATCTTGTACAAGATGAACCAGAAGATATATGTAAAGGAGGTAGTATTATTGTTTCACCAATGGGGCAAGTAATAGCAGGTCCTTTATTTGATAAATCAGGAGCTTTAATTGCAGAATTAGATTTAGATGAAATTAATTTAAGTAAATTGGATTTTGACGTTATAGGTCATTATTCAAGAAATGATATTTTTACATTTAATGCCTTGAATCAACCTGAAATTATAAAAGAGAAAACAACCCACAATGAATAAAATAAGCAGGCGGAATAGTAGACTACCGAGGGTTGCAAGCTGAAAAAACAATAACGATAATTGAAAACGATAAAATTTCATAAGACAGATTGCGGAGTTGATTTTTTATTAAATGTGTTGCCCTCGGATGAGGTTAAGGAAAGCTACTTGACCGAAGAAACCTATAATACAGATTATTTTGAAATTGTCTTTATCACATCAGCAATCGGTTCGGTAACAATCAATCAGCAGAAATTTCAAATTAAAAATAATTCCATTGGTTTTATATCACCATTTCAAAAAAGAAAATGGGATTTAGTTGAGAAAGGACTAGAATTTAAAATACTTGCTTTTCAAGAAGATTTCCTTAACGACTTTTTTGCAGATAAACTGTTTACATTTCGACTTTTATACTTTTATCAATTGGACTATCCGTTGTTAATGGAAATTGACAAAAATTCATTTAAAAAGTATTGCGAACAACTAACCGAAATTAAAACAGAGCTTACTGCCACCAAACCAGACAGTGTTCATATTATACGGTCGTTACTGTACTATCTGCTTCAAAAATTGAATCGTCAATATGCCCTGGCAAATGAGTTATCCATTGAAAGTTCTACTAATAATTATGCATTTGAGTTTAAAAGACTTCTTGAGGTTCATATAAAAGAAAAGCAACGAGTAAGTGATTATTCAGATTTGCTCAACATTAGTCGCATTACTTTGAATAAGGCTGTAAAAACACAGTTTAATGTTACAGCTACCAATCTCTTAAAGCAACGCTTATTGTTCGAAATCAAGAATTTACTCATACATTCGAACAGGACAATTCAAGAAATCGCTTACGAATTGAATTTTTCAGAACCGAACCATTTAATGCGATTTTTTAAATCGCAGACGGGAAAAACCACAACGGAATTTTTGGACAGTTATCAAAATGGTACCATTTCCTAACAAGTTGGTATCTTAAAACCTCTTGTGTATCACGACTTTTGTATAAACATTAAAAAACAAAAGTTATGAGTAAAAAAGCATTGATTGTCATTGACATCCAGAATGACTATTTTGAGAATGGGGCTATTCCATTGGTGAATCCGGTTGAGGCAAGCTTGAAGGCCGGTAGAATTATCGACCATTTCAGAGTAGAAAATCTACCCATTGCACACATCCAACACGTTTCTGCGGATCCGGAAGCAATGCCTATATTTGTTGAAGGAACAAAAGGGGTTGAAATCCACGAAAACGTTAAGCCGGTTGAAGGAGAAAAAGTTTTCCAAAAGAATTTTCCTAATAGCTTTAGGGACACAGGACTGTTGGAGTATTTAAAAGAAAATAATGTAACCGAAGTGGTTATTACCGGAATGATGACCCATATGTGTGTTGATGCAACCACAAGAGCGGCATTTGATTTTGGATACAAATGCACCGTAATTGGTGATGCCTGTGCATCACGGGATTTGGAAATAAAAGGACAAACGATAAAAGCGGATGATGTACATCACGCCTTCCTTGCTGCTCTTGAATTCTTCTATGCTGAAATAAAAAACACAAGTGATTATCTTTCAGCATAAAGAAAAAGCCAGCAGCCAACAAAGATGTATAAACGCAATAGCGGTTTAGGTGCAAACTTGAACCGCTATTTTTTTTGATGAGCTTTATCTGATTATTTTTTGGTAGTTTTGGGAAACTTGATTTTGAACTTGCCAGTTCTAAACGGATATAATTCTTTGCTCACTACTTTATCTTTAATTCCTCGATTAAAAAGTAATCAAATTAAAACCATAACATTCATAGCCATAGTTTCGGTAAGCTAACAGTGACCTTTTAGATATATTTTGAACTTTTTGAGAAAGCGTTCTTCTATTTCTTGAAAAGTATGAAGTCTTGTTTTTCAGTATTTTTCGATATAACTGAGCCAAGCAGAATCTTTTGATTCTTTTCGTCAACGGTGAAATACTGAATATCTAATTCCTCACATACTTGCTTTGTGTTCCCTCGGGCATAACTTAATTCTACTGCCTTTTTCTTAAACGATGGACTGTGATTTCTGTGCTGTTTTTTCATGATTCAAAATTAATTTATGTAACTCTAAATCTCGCATCTTTATGTCCAGTCTAATATAGTAAGTCCAATAACACTAAAATTCTTCTAAGGGGTTGCCCTATCTTTTTCATTAACTAACAACATATAAAAGGTTAAAAGTTTGGTTAGTTAATAGTATATTAAATCTTCAATAATTAAAATTAATTGCTTTTTCATTAATCCTTTAATTAGTCCCAAGCAAAATATAAATCAATATAGTAATTATGCATAAAGCTATAGACATAGTTTTTGCATATTTCCAAGGTTTCATTTCGAGAATATGCAAATCTTTGATTTTAAACTCTTTACTAACTGGAAAGAAGTAAGAAATTCCAAACATAACGGCTAGGTTCAATAAAAACTCTATTCCCCAGATATGTACAAAATGAATATCTACTTTGAATATGAACGTACATAAAATATAAAAAGACAATCCTACAACCAATGCTGCTTTTGCCCCTGTAGCAGATATTTTCTTTAAAAAGAATCCTGCTAACATAATGGACGCAATTGGAATAAAGAAAATGCCATTTAATTGTTGCAATAGTTGATATAATCCATCAGGAGCATTTGCCACCATAGGAGCAACTAATATGGCAAAAATTGCTAAAATAGTTGATGTTAATTTACCAATCTTTACCAACTTTGAATCACTAATATTCTTATTAATATGGCGTTTATAAACATCAATACTAAATATTGTTGCTGCACTATTTAAAACACTATTAAAAGTACTCAATACAGCTCCCATTACGATGGCTGCAAAAATTCCTACCAGTCCTACTGGAAGTACTTTTTTAATTAATTCAGGATAAATCATATCCTGTTTATCATAGAATGAATCTCCATAATAATAAAAGGCAATTACCCCAGGAAGAATAATAATAATTGGCACTAAAATTTTTAGCACACCAGTAAAGAGTAATCCTTTTTGTGCCTCAACTAAATTTTTAGCTCCAAGTGCCCTCTGAATTATGGTCTGATTCATACTCCAGAAATACAATTGATTAATTATTAAACCTGTAAACAGCACTTCAAAAGGTAAAACAGAATCTTTAGCACCAATAACATTGAATTTTTCTGGCGCATGTTCATAAACTTTAACTAATCCGGATAAAGGATTTCCATCACCTATACTCACTAATGCAATTAAGGGAATAGCAAGACCGCCTATTAAAAGACCATAGCCATTTATGGTATCTGATATAGCTACGGCTTTCAACCCTCCAAAAATGGCATAGATTGATCCTAAAAGACCAACCCCCACTACGGTTAACCATAGACCTTTTTCTTTGGTTACACCAAAAACCTCAGAAATATTAAAAATACTTTCTAAATTGATAGCTCCAGTGTATAACACTATTGGTAAAAGTGTCACAACAAAAGAAATCATTAAAAACAATGCAACTAAAGTTCTGGTGGTGCCATCAAATCGCTCTTCAAGAAATTGAGGTATGGTAGTCAACCCCATTTTTAAATATTTTGGCACAAAATAAATTGCCGCAGCCACTAATGCTAAAGCTGAAGTAACTTCCCATGCAATAATGATAAACCCATTCTTATAGGAAGACCCATTCATTCCAATTAAGTGTTCGGTTGAAATATTAGTTAATAGCATAGAACCTGCAATCACAACCCCTGTTAAACTTCGTCCTCCCAGAAAATAACCATCTTGAGATGTTAAGTTTTCTTTTCGGAGTTTATACCATGAATAAATTGCTACAAATGCTGTAAAGGCAATAAAAGTGATAGCTGTATACATATCTAATATTTTTAAAATGATTTATAGAGCGCAGTTCTAGATTATAAAATTTCCGATAACTTGACGGCTCTATTTTCTTTAAGTGATTTTTTAGCCGCTAATCCAATAGCTAAAGAAATAATGCCATCTTGCCCTGATGTTGAGGGTTCTTCATTATTTTTAAGACATGAAATAAAAGCCTTCATTTCATTAAAATAAGAGTCTGCATATCTGTCCATAAAAAAATCCAATGGCAAGGCACTGTGCACTCCATTTTCATCGTAATAAAAATGATTATTATGTAACTTGTTTTCTGAACCGCACATGCCTTTTGAACCAAAAACTTCTAGTCGCTGGTCATAACCGTAGGCTGCTTTTCTGCTATTATCAATAATAACCATTGCTCCATTTTCTAAAGTTAATGTAGTTATGGCTGTATCGATATCACCTGCTTTTCCTATATTATCATCAACAAAAACGGCTCCTTTTGCATATACTTCAACGACTTCTTTTCCACTTATAAATCGAGCCATATCAAAATCATGAATTGCCATGTCTAAGAACAAACCACCAGAAACTTTTATATAACTTACAGGCGGTGGTCCTGGGTCTCGGCTAGTAATTTTAATAATTTGTGGTTTTCCAATTTTACCATTAGATACCATCCGTTTTACCTCTTGAAAATTTGGGTCATATCGCCTGTTAAATGCTATAAATAGTTTTACACCAGCCTCTTCAACAACTTTTAATACTTCTTTGACTGTATCCAAAGATAAATCCATTGGTTTTTCGCAGAATATTTGTTTTCCTGCTTTTGCCGCAATTATAATATGATTGGCATGAAAATCTGTTGGAGAGCAAATAACTACGGCATCAACATTGTGATCATTGACCATATCTTCAAATTGAGTATATACTTTTGGTACTCCAAATTTTTGAGCCAATGTCTTTGTATTTGGGTTAATATCTGAAATGGCTACCACTTCAGCATCTTGAAATTTAGTCACTAAATTCTCCAAATGAATACTTCCCATTCTTCCAACACCGGCAATACCAAACTTAATCTTGCTCATAATCTCTTATTTAATATTCTTAAAATTGTCTTGACCAGTTTTTAGGCCAACGCTCAATAACTACTTTTGTTTGGGTGAAAAATTCTATTGCATGTCTTCCTTGACCATGTAGATCCCCAAAAAAAGATTCTTTCCATCCAGAAAAAGGAAACTGCGCTACAGGTGCGGCAACACCAATATTAATCCCAACATTTCCTGCCATAACTTCACTTCTAAATTTACGCGCTGATAAACCATCTTGAGTGAAAATACATGCCATGTTTCCGTAACGTCCTTTATTGATAAATTCAATAGTATCATCTAGTTTATTAAAATCAACCAAGCTCATTACTGGACCAAATATTTCTGTCTCAATTAACTCGCCGTTTGTAGGTACACCTTCTAATATAGTAGGAGCTACAAAATTTCCCTTTTCAAATCCTGATACTTTGGTATTTCTACCATCTACCAATAAATTTGCACCTTCATCAACTCCTTTTTGAATTAAACCTTCAATTCTGGTTTTGCTTTCTTGGGTAATTACTGGTCCCATATGCACACCTTCGTCTAAGCCATATCCTGTTGTCCTTAATTTAGCTGCTTCAACTAGGGCTTCCTTAAACATACCTTTATCGTCTCCTGTTGGAATAATTACGGATGCTGCCAAACAGCGTTGGCCAGCGCAACCATAAACAGAATCTATAATAATTTTTGTAGTCATTTCTACATCAGCATCGGGCATAATAACAACTGGATTTTTAGCACCTCCTTGGGCTTGTACACGCTTGCCATATTTAGCACCTTCAGAATAAATATATTTTGCAACATTAGTAGAGCCCACAAAACTTATCGCTTTTACTTTAGGGCTTTGTAACATAGCATCAACGGCTTCTTTTCCGCCATGAACGATGCTCAATAAACCTTTAGGTAAGTCTAGTTTCTTATCAATTAATTCAAAAACATATTGCATTGTCATTGGCACTTTCTCGGATGGCTTTATCACGAAAGCATTACCAGTAGCAATGGCATATGGAAGAAACCAAAAAGGTATCATTCCAGGGAAGTTAAATGGTGTTATACATCCACAAACACCTAGAGGTTGGCGAATCATAAACTCATCAATACCTGTAGCAATGTTTTCAGAAAACTCAGATTGACTCATTACATAAGTGCCACAAGCCACCTCAACATTTTCAATGGCGCGTTGTATTTCTCCTAACGATTCACCAAAGGTTTTACCACATTCTTCAGTAATTAATTTGGCAATCTCATCCTTATGGTCTTCTAATAAGGTTTTAAGTTTAAACAAAGGTTGAACGCGACGCATTGTTGGTACGTTCTTCCATTCCAAATATGCTTCATGTGCTAAATCAATAGCATCATTCATATCTGTTGCGGTAGCCTTTCCAAATGGAATTTTAGCAATCACCTCTTGTGTTGCAGGGTTGTGTACATCAAGCACTTCATCACTCTTACTACTTACCCATTGTCCGTTTATGTAATTTTTTAATACTGACATCTTCTTTTGATTTTAAAATTTATTTGGCTTTAAATATTGTTTTTGACGCTTTTTGTCTTCTATATACTGTTGTCTTATTTTTTGAACATCTTCAGAAATTGAGACTTCAGGAACAGGAACTTCCCACCATGAGTAGGCATAACCTGCTAATTTTCTATCGCGAATAGTCTCGACATAAATGACGGTAGTTCTGTCATTGGTTTTAGCTTTAGCTAAAGCCTCTTTGTATGCTTCAATTCCCTTTGGCTTATAAACAATAGCTCCTAAACTTTCGGCATTTTTAGCAAAATCTACGGGTAAGAAATCACCGTCTAGTTGTCCAGTTTCTTCATTTCTATATTTATAGTGTGTTCCGAACCCTCCGCCTCCGACATGGTTAGAAAGCCCGCCAATACTGGCGTAACCCTCATTATTAATTAGAATCATGGTTATTTTATAACCTTCTTGAATGGTTGTTACTAAATCAGATGGCAACATTAAATATGTAGCATCACCACACATTACGTAAACTTCCCTATCTGGGTCAGCCATTTTTACACCTAATCCTCCAGGAATTTCATAGCCCATACAGGAAAAACCATATTCTAAATGAAACCCTTTAGGGTTCTTGGTACGCCATAGTTTATGCAAGTCTCCTGGCAAACTACCAGCAGCACAAAGTACCACGTCTTTATCATCTATGAAGTTGTTTAGAGCGCCTATATATTCTGATTGTACAGGATGATTTTCATCAACAGCTTCGTAAGCTGTATCTACAATTTTATCCCACTCTTCGTTATAAGTTTTTACTCTTTCTGTATATGATTCCTCTGTTTTATATTGCTGCAATGCTTCTAGTAAAACTTGCAATGTTTCTTTGGCATCACCTTGTAACGGAATGGCACTATGTTTAAAGGCATCCATTTCTGCAATATTGATATTGATGAAAGTAACTTCTGGGTTTTGCCACGCAGATTTTGATGCAGTCATAAAATCACCATAGCGTGTGCCTATGCCAATAACGACATCAGCTTCAGCTGCAATTTCATTGGCTCCTTTAGTTCCTGTTCCTCCTAAGGCACCTAGATTCAATGGATGTTGATAATGCAATGCACCTTTACCTGCATAGGTTTCGGCTACTGGAATACCTGTAGTTTCTGCAAATTCTTTTAAAAGAGTTTCAGCTTCAGAATATAAAACACCACCACCAGCAATAAGCATTGGTTTTTTTGCATTTTTAATAGCTTCAACTGCTTTGCTTATTAAATATTTATCTGGAGTAGGACGTGGAATGTACCAAATACGCTTTTCAAAAAGTTTTGTTGGGAAATCATAAGCCTCTGTTTGCACATCATGAGGTAAAGCCAATGTTACTGCTCCAGTTTCAGCAGGAGAGGTTAGCACACGCATTGCTTCTAATAATGCAGAGGTTAACTGTTCTGGTCTATTGATACGATCCCAATATTTAGAAATTGGTTTAAAACAATCATTAACAGAAATATCTTGTGAAAAATTACTTTCTAGTTGCTGTAATAATGGTGATGCTGTTCGCTTTGAGAAAAAATCTCCCGGTAGTAATAATACAGGCAATCTATTAATAGTAGCTCCAGCGGCAGCCGTTATCATATTTGTAGCCCCTGGACCAATAGAAGTTGTACATACAAAAGTTTGCATCCGGTTTTTCATTTTGGCATACGCAGCAGCAGTATGAACCATTGCTTGCTCATTTCTACATTGGTAATATTTAAAATCTAAATTATGTTTTAATGCTTCTCCTATGCCGGCAACATTACCGTGGCCAAAAATCCCAAAACAGCCTGCAAAAAATGGCATTTCAACTCCATCTCTTTTTACATATTGATTTTTTAAAAATTCAATTGTAGCCTGTGCAACTGTAAGTCTTTTAGTTTTCATTTTTATATAATTTTAAAAGCCCCCTTTTTCTTCAATAAACTTTAGCGATTCTTCCAGTGTAGGCATAAAGTTTGCACATCCTTTTTTGGTTACAACCTGAGCTCCACTGGCATTACCCATTCTACACGATTTATATAAACTCCATCCTTGTAAAATTCCGTATAAAAAACCACTTGCAAAGGCATCTCCAGCTCCTAAAACATTAAGTACATCAACAGGAAACCCTGGTACGTCTTCTCTAGATCCATCATTTTTATAAATGCTGACACCTAGAGAGCCTCTTTTAACTAATAGTATTTCTACTCCTGAGTTAAGTAATTGCTGAATAGAAGTGTCTATATCTCCTTTAATTTCTGGAGCCGAAATTTGTTGATCTTTTATTGACACTTGTGATAAATCGCTGAGTGTAGCCGCTAAAATTTCTTCTTCGGTACCAATAGCTATTTTTACTTTTGGAAGAATGGCTCTTACCGTTAAACCAAACGCTCTGTAATCATGCCACTGATCTGCTCTAAAATCTAAATCCAATACAATGTCAATATTATTTTTTTTGGCTATTTCAGTAGCATAAAATGTAGCACTTCTAGAAGGTTCAATATTTAAAGCAGTGCCGTTTATCAATAAAATTTTATAATCTTGAATATTGGCATTCTTGACATCGTCTATATCAACTTGACTGTCTGCAGCATTATCGCGATAGTACACTAATGGAAACTTATCAGGAGGTTCAATTCCTAAAACTACAGCACTACTCCTTGTGTTATTTTTTACTGGAATACATTGTGTATTTACATCTTCCTTTTTGAGAAAATTAATAATAAATTCTCCTACTTTATCATTCCCTACAGCTGTAAGTAAGCTAGAGTTAACACCTAATCTAGCACAACCAACAGCAATATTTAATGGTGAGCCACCAACAAAAGCATCAAACCCTTTTATATCATTAAATGGCACGCCAATATCCTGTGAATATAAATCGATTGAAGACCTTCCGAAAGTGATGACATCAAATTTTTTCATGTGTATATTCTTTAATTTTATATATCTTATTTGTTCATTTCTGCGGTTACCAATGGCAAACGCTTGTCTTGACTACTCCATGAATTATAAATCCATTCATGATCTGGATCGGTTGTATTTTCTAAACATTGATCTGTTCCTGCTAAGAAATTAAGATAATAACAATTAAATCCGTGAGCGGCAACTACAGGATGAAACCCTTTTGGAATCATGACCACATCATTGTGTCTGGCTTTCACCATTTCATCTAATGATTTGTCTTTGGTGTATACTTGCTGAATAGCATAGCCTTCGGGCTTTTCAAACTTATAGAAATAAGTTTCCTCTTGAACAGGTTCTAATACATTACCTAAGTTATCAAGTTTTCTTTCATCATGTTTATGGGCTGGATAAGAGCTCCAATTCCCTGAAGGGGTGTAGACTTCTCTTGAAACTAAACGGCTACATCCAAACCCTGGCGGTACCAAGTCGTTAAACTGGCGTGTAGCATTATCGCCGCCAAAAATAACTACTGGTGTATCTTTAGGTGTAACAAATTTCGGTTTAAAGTCTTGGTTAGCTTCACACCAACCATAACCTATATCTAATATATCACTTATGGCCGTTAAAGTAAAAGAAGTATGTCTTGGCAGGTATAGTGTATGCGCAATGCCACTAAATACATCTTTTCTACCATTTATGGTTTCCCAAGACCCTTTATTACTATCAACCTTAAAATTCCCCCCAAGTAACACAATAACTATTTCATTCTCTTCAGTATTAAATGTCCATTGCTCGTCCTTTTTCATAAGGCGTGCCTGAAAACTTAGCCATTTCCAATTAGCACTTTCTGGCGTTATACTTTGGTATATACCGAACTCTTTTTGAGGTTTTATTAATAGTTTCATCTCGTGATATTATTTTTTGGGAATTAAATTTTTTACTTCAATAATTTTTTTCTCTTTAAAGGATTTTGTCAATGCCGTGGCAACCAATGTTGCTTTTGTAGCATTTTGCATTGTTAGTTCTGGTTGTCTGTTTTCTAGTACACAATCAACAAAATCTTGAAGCTGTAATAAAAATGCGTTTTGAAAACGCTCGAAAAATGTTTTGACACATTCACGTCTGACACCATATTTATCCGAAATCTGAACACTGTTTTTTAAAGGAGGATCTCCAATTTTTAAGTTTCCTTCAGTAGCTACAATTTCTGTTAAAGTATTGTGGCCAAAAGATGAAACTCGAGATGCGCCTAAAACCGCCGTTGTACCATTATCGAGTTCACACATGGCAACCGTATTATCAGCATCTCCTGCATCATCAAACTCTTTAAATTTATAGGCTCCACCTAAGGCCCAAACTTTTATAATATTGGCTCCTAAGTACCAGTGAACTAAATCGATATCATGAACATTAAAGTCATGAAAAATACCTCCGCCTGTTGTGCAAAATTCTATCTGAAAAGGTGCCAATGTATCTATATCTGCTGTTTGAGAACGGACAAAGAATGGTTGTCCAATCAAGCCTTCATCAAGTTTTTTTTTGGCATCAACATAACTGGGATCATAACGTCTTACAAAGCCGAGCATAGTAATGCACTGTGGATGCTTTTTAATCACTTCCTCCACTGTATAACAATCTTCCAAATTAATAGCTAATGGCTTTTCGCAAAACACATGGTATCCTGCTTCAACAGCTTTAATAATGTGGTCTGCATGTTGATTCGTAGGTGTAACAATTACTATAGCATCCATTGCAGTATTGGTAAGCATTTCTTCGTAGGATTGATACAAGTACTCAACTCCAAAAAAATCTTTGGCGTATGTTAATTCTTCTTTATTTAAACCACAGGCAGCAATTAGGTTAGCATTAGGTAAAGCATGTGCTATATTTTTAGCATACTCCTTGCCTAATCTTCCTAACCCTGCTATACCCAGATTTAATTTTTTCATACTAGAACCTTAATTCTTCAGTTAAATATTGATATCCCTTTTTTGCATACTCTAATGGATTTGCGATAGAAGGATCTTGTTCAGCTTCAACAACAACCCATCCTTGATAATCACTTTTATGAATCTCTTTTCCTAAAGGCTTTAAATTTAAATCGCCATCACCTGGTACGGTAAAAACGCCTAACTTAACTGCTTTTAAAAAACTTAAATTATCTTTATAGGCGCGTTCTTTTACACTCTTTCTCACATCTTTCAGATGTATATGACCAGTTCTTGGTAAATATTTTTTTAGAGCGATTAAAGGATCTTGATTGGCAAAATAGAAATGTCCACAATCATAATTAAGTGATACATAGCGATCATCGGTTTCATTCAATAAGCGGTCTACCTCTTCCATGTTTTCTACCATAGTCCCCATATGATGGTGGTAAGATAACGTCATGCCGTAAGCGTTTGCAGCAATTTCTCCTAGTTCATTTAATCCATTTATCAAGCTTTTCCAATCTTCATTGGTAGATGTTTTACGATTTGTTAGCGGGGTGTAATAATTGCCATGAATGGTATTACCACATTCTGCACCTCCAATAACTTTAGCTCCCATGAAGCTTAAAAATTCTATTTGCTCTATAAAGTTTCGTTTAACTTCTTTTAGTGGTTTTGTGGTCAACTCATAACTAAACCATTGATTACAGATAGTCAAACCTCTAATATCTAAATATTCTTTCAAAAGTACTCTATCATGGGTTGGATATTTATTCCCCACTTCACAGCCAGCATAACCAGCCAATGCCATTTCACTTATACATTGTTCAAAAGTGATATTACCGCCTAATTCCGGCATATCATCATTAGTCCAACCTATAGGTGCTATTCCTAATTTTATCATTCTTGTTTCTTATTTATATAAATGTGATTTTCCTAAATTCCCCAGCATTGTAAACTTATGCTCCAAAAGGTTTTCCAACTCCTGCATGTATTGTTTTCCTGGTTTTAAATGATCCCATTCTCCATTATAATCTCTAAAAAATTCTCTAAAAATCCGCACCCAAAGCAACCTCAAATCTGTAGCAATATTTAGTTTGCAAACACCATAGGCAATAGCTCTTTTAACTTCTTCTTCACTAACACCTTTGGCATTATTTGATAGCCCGCCTCCAGCTGCATTTATACGTTTAACTTCATCTAAATCTATGGCTGATGCTCCATGCAAAACAATAGGAAAACGAGGGAGTTTATTTTGTATTTCTTCCAATAAATCAAACCGTAATCCTTTACCTCCAGAAAACTTATAAGCGCCATGACTGGTGCCTACGGCTACGGCTAAGCTATCACAGTTTGTGCTCTTTACAAAGTATTCAACATCAGAAGGATTGGTATATAAAGCATTCTCTTCTTTTATATTTAAATCATCTTCAACCCCACTTAGCACTCCTAATTCTGCCTCAACAGAAATGTTTTTAGGGTGAGCTAACGCAATGACCGCTTTTGTACGTTCTATGTTTTTTTCAATAGAATCGTGTGATGCATCAATCATCACTGAGGTATATTCATTCGAGTTTATAGCATCAACAATATGTGACTCGAATCCGTGATCTACATGTACGGCATAAACAACATTGGGATAAATTTCAGCCGCAGCTTTAATATAATTTAGCAACATTTTAGGGTGCGCATATTCTCTTGCTGCTGGAGTGGTTTGTACAATAAAAGGAGCCTGCAATTTTTGTGCAGTAGAAAACAAACCATGAACTTGCTCTGGATTTGAAATGTTTATTGCTGGAATACAAAATTTTCCATATGCCTTTTCAAAAAGAAATTTTGCAGGTACTTTCATCTATTTATTGTCAAACAATTCATTAATAGGTTTCCCAGTGCAGGCATTTGGAAATTTAATCCCTAATAACATCGATACTGTTGGGGCTACATCAGTTATACTATAATGTTTTGTAGAAGACCCTTTAGTAATATTTTTTCCATACCATAAAAGTGGTACATGGGTATCGTAGCTATAACCTGTACTATGTTCTGTTCCATACTTTCTTTTTTTAGTCCAAGACGGGTTGAACAATACAACAATATCTCCTGAACGTTTTGTGTGAAAACCACGTTGTACCATCCCTTTTTCATCTTTAGTATATTCCATTTTTTCAAGGTCAGGGCGTAATAATACTTGAAACACACCTTCAACAGTTAAAAGTTCATTTTTGCTTTCTTCCAACACGTCATTAAAATCAAGTTGATTTGCTCTTATAGCTTTTAAATCTAAAAAAAGCTGTCCGTTGGACATGATTTCCACTAGGTTATTTACTTTGAAAATTCCTGCTAATCGTATATTGACCTTATTTATTATCATGGTGTCATCATAATAGCCAGCAGGTATCTTATTGTTAATTAAATATTGAGGTACATCTGTTGCGCCGTGGTCTGCAGTTAAAAACAGTGTATAGTTGTCTCTTCCTAATTTTTCATCCAGTTGCTTAAGCATAGAAGCAATATCCTGGTCTAATCTTAAATAGGTGTCTTCTACTTCTATGGAGTGGGGGCCGAATGCGTGACCGACTTTATCTGTACTTGAAAAGCTGATCGCTAAAAAGTCTGTTTGTGAACCCTGACCTAATTTTTCATTTTTTAAGGCTTCCATGGCAAGTTTGGCCACAATGGTATTGCCAAATGGGGTTTCCTGAAATAGCTCGAATTGTTCTTTGTCAGATAATTTTTTGAATTCATAAGGAAATGTGGCATCTTTTTTATGATGAAATACTTTTTCAAAAGTTTGCTTATCGATAGTACTTTCGTTATATTTTTCAATAGGAATTAAGGTATGCCAACCTTTTTTTAATAAGGATTTTACATGCTTTGCTTTATTAAATTTCTCAACCCACTCCGGAAGTTCATTTTTATAATAGGTACTGGTTACAAAATTGCCGGTTGCTTCATCGTACCAATAGGAACCATCAGACATGTGACCTCCCGGTAAAATTGCTCCTCTGTCTTTTAATGATATACTTATCACTTTCGATTTACCATTGTTAGACAGTTGCAATTCATCAGTAATAGTAGTTGATAACATTTTATAAGGAGAACGTTGTCCACTATTTTCTGAACCTCCAAGTGTTTTTTCACTATAATCATCTACATTATTAACTTCCTTCTTTTGCAGTCTGTCATACCATTTATTGGCTATTATACCATGGTATTTAGGTGTTGTGCCCGTATAAATGGATGCATGCCCCGGGGCCGTTTTAGTTGGGATATAATTATAATGTGTATTTCTGCATACAAAACCTTCATTCATTAATCGTTTAAACCCTCCATTAGAAAATTTATCCTGAAATCTGTACAAATACTCAGTTCGCATCTGATCTACAACAATACCCACAACTAATTTCGTGTTTTCAGTTTGTGCTAGTCCCTTAAAACTGAAGCTAATGATGTATACTGCTATTACAGCATATCTCAATTTAAAATTCATCTTTTATATGAGTTTTTTGTTATAAACTATCTCCTGCAATATCTCGCCAATCGTAGATATGAAATGTTTTATCTGTAGACATGCCTACAAATATTCCTTTTGGGAATTCATCTCCTAAATTAACTGATGTTACCTCTGAACCATCGCTTTCCATAGTCATTAATTCTACAGATTTGATCAACTCATGTTTGTGAGGGTTATCTTTTGATCCTTCTCTTGGGAAGATATTAAAGGTGTTCTGTTGTTGGTCTGAAATAAGAATATAACCCGTTCCATCATCATTTTTATAAATGCTTATTCCTTCAATGTCTCTTCCAAAATCCTTTGTTCCAAACAGAGCCAATTCTTCATTTCCTTTGGCTGGATCTGCATAATATTTGCGCACTCCAAAGTTTTCGTCAGAGCAATATATATACCCTAATTCATTATCTACAGCAATGGCTTCAATTTCTTTAACACCACTATAATTTCCAAAATCGCGTATTTTTGTCAATTTTACGGTTCCGTTGGCAGCATTATCAATACGGTATTGAACTAGATACCCTTCAGCTGGCCCATCCTTTGGTCCAACAATAGCGTATATTAGTCCGTCTTTAGGATTGGTATAAAGTGCCAGTCCCATTGGATTTTTTTCCTCACGATCTGTAAATACGGGTAATCCACCTCCATCTATAGGTTTCATATCCGGAACACTAAATATACGTAATTGATTTTTACTTCTTTCTGTAGTCACTGCAATATCAATTTTCTTTCCACCTAAGTTATAATTATATGCAATATCAACATTATTAGGACGCTGAAGATTAAGAACACATTTGTCTTCAATAATTTTACCCTGCAAATCAAAAACGTATAATCCACCTCCATCTTCTTTATCAGTTCCAATAATCAGACTTTTAGAAGGATCCTTTTTATTAATCCATATAGCTGGATCATCCGTGTCATACACAACTTTTTCAGTAATGTATTTTGGTTGAATTGCATTTTTAGTATGTTCTGGTAATCCATCAGGAGCAATAAGTAAATCATCTCCGGCAATATCTTCCCAAGCGTATAGTTGAAAGGTTTTATCATCAGACATGGCTACGAACATTCCTTTAGGGAACAAATCACCTAATGAAGCATTTGTTACTTCAGATCCATCACTTTCCATGGTAGAGGCATCTATTGATTTAACAAATCTATGAGCATGTGGGTTTTCTTTTGTCCCTTCTCTAGTGAAAAAGTGAAATTTGTTTGCTTGTTGATCAGAGACGATAATGTAACCTGTACCAACATCAGTAGAATACACACTTAAACCTTCGTGGTCTTGTGCAAAGCCTTCTGCAGCAAATAAAGCTAATTCTTCATTTCCTTTATCTGCATCAGCATAATACTTATGTACACCAACCCCTTCATCAGAATAGTACACATAGCCAAGGTCGTCATCAACTACAATAGCTTCTATCTCTTTTTTACCACTATATTTACCAAAAGCCCTGACTTTTTTACCAACTATATTACCGCTGGCATCGCCTTCAAGCTTATATTGCCAAATGTAACCATCTTGTGGTCCAGATTTTCTGCCAACATAAGCAAAAACTTCATCATCAGGGTTTTTGTATAAAGAAACCCCCATTGGGTCTCTTTGTTCTTCTCCAACAAATACTTCGATACCACCATTGTCAATTGGAGTCATCTCCGGTAATTTAAAAACACGTAGTTTGTTTGTTAAACGCTCTGTAGTAACTGCTATTGAGAATTCATCTTCGCCAATTTCTATTTCTTCAATATCAACATTGTTAGGACGTTTTAAACCTCTTACGGTTTTATCTTCAATGATATTCCCTTTTAAGTCATAAACATATAATGCCCCGTCTTCATTTTTATCAGTCCCTATGATTAAACTTTCTTCAGGGTTTTCTTCATTAATCCAAATTGCAGGATCGTCTGTGTCATGCTTTACAGCTTCTGTTGTTATTTTAGGCTTTATGGCGTTTTCTGCAATCTTTGGTTTTTTCTCACATGATGAGAATAACAGTATTCCTGAAAATAGAAATAATGACTTCTTTACAATAATTGGTTTCATAACTTCAAATTTGTTTTCTTAAAATTTTACCAGTTTCATCAAAAAGTATATCGTAAATTTTGTTTCCTTTTTTTAAATCTACTTCGTATAAAACTTGACTATCTTTTGTTTTAACTATTTCAATATCTATTATTGAATATTCGCTTAATTTTGTTTGCAAGGTTCTTAATATTGCTTCAGGTAATTCTTCAGTATCAATTTCTGACTCTGTTTCCAGCCAATTGCCATTTTTATCAAAATATGAAGTACTATGTTTCTTATTGATTATACAATCAACTTGATAAATATTATTGTCAATTATCCAAGTAATGTTATGAGCCATAGGCTCCAATTCTAAAAACTTTAGTTGAATTTCACGAGGAACCTTAGCTGTATCGCATGAAAATAATATCAGAAAAATTGCTATTAAAGAACTTTGTTTCATTTCTTAAACTGGTTCGAATTTATGTACAAAATCTGTAGAGAATCTGTTTTAAAATATTAATTGAAAATTATGGGTATTGTTGTTATAAGTATATTTTAATTTAATGGTATATAGCTTACATACTTTATCTACAATGGAGAGCCCAAGTCCTAATGAATTTAAACTAGATCTATTAAATCGTTCAAACTGGCTCTTGTCAATTTCTTTTTGTTCACCACTATTTGAAAAGCAAATCATATTGTCATAAGCATGAATCGCAATTTCTCCATCTTGAATATTGTGTTTTATGGCATTTCTTATAAAATTAGAAATTAATATTTCTGTTAATTCTGGATTAATATCATAGTAAATTTCATTGTTTATACGGGCTTTTAACTGCAAGTTATTTAGCTCAACAATCTCACTATAATGCGCTATTTGATCTCGTAATATTTCGGTCACATTAACCTTTTCTGTAGCTTCATAAGCACCAGATTCAATTTTTGCCAATAATGAAAGTCCTCGATTGATTTTAGATAATCGGAGACAACTATTAAAAATAGATTTAGTGTGATTAAGCTCGATCTCAGTTAAACTATCTGATTGTAATAACATTTCACATTTACTTCGAATAATAGCCAAAGGTGTTTGAATTTCGTGCGCCGCATTTTCAGTAAACTCCTTCATATTTAGATAGTCAGTATGAATTTTTGTTATTAATGTATTTAGCATTGTGTTGAGCTGATTAAATTCTTGGGTATTGGTCTTATTAAAATCTACAGATTTAGTACTTGCAAGTTCATAATTTTCCAGTTTGGATAGGGTATTTTTAAAGGGTTTCCATATACTGTTAGAAATCAATAAGTTTCCAAATATTAAAAAGGTGAGAAGACCTAGAAAAACAATAATTAAAGATTTAAGTACTTCAGTAATAAGAATATTGGTTTTGATTAATGATTTAAAAATGGTGATATCATACAAATTATCTCCTATTTTTCTTGTTACTTCAAGTTTTTTGTAATTGTGAAACTCATCACCAATAATATCATACAATGTGGTGTCTTTAAGCACTATTTTATCTAATGCATTTTGTCGGTCTGTAATTTTTACAATTTGTTCATAATTATTTAATGATGAAAGTAAAACGCCATTTACTATTTGAGTAGTCGCAATTTCTTCTCTATTTATCAGGAAATCATTGACGTCATTTTCGATAACCTTATTGAAATTTGAAGAAATAATAAAACCTGCTATTACAAAGAATAATAACGAAGCCAGTGCATAATACAATGATGTTTTATAAAGTAATTTCAATCTTTTATAAATTTATAACCAACGCCATATATAGTGCTTAAATAGTCTTTTCCCCCTGCTTTCAGAATTTTTTTTCTTAAATTTTTGATATGACTATAAATGAAATCAAAGGAATCAAACATATCAGTATCATCTCCCCATAGGTGTTCTACAATTGATTCTTTTGTGATGACTCTGTTTTCATTGCTAATTAAGAAAAGCAACAATTGATATTCCTTTTGAGTAAGTTCAATTTCAATGCTATTTATTTTTACAACATGAGACGCAGTATTTATATTTATTTCGCCAAAATTGATGCTATTACTTCCATTAAATAACTTTCTTCTAATGATTGATTTTATTCTTGCATTCAATTCATTAAAATCAAATGGCTTTGTAAGATAGTCATCTGCGCCAAGATCTAAACCTGTTATTTTATCATCAATGGCACCACGCGCACTTAGAATTATAACTCCAGTGTCTTTTTTGATTTCCTTCAAATATTCTAAAACTTCAAGACCACTACCATCAGGCAGACCTATATCTAAAATAATGGCATCATAGTTATGCATATACACCTTCTCTTTAGCCAAAAAAGCCGTAGCTACTGCCTCACACAAAAAATTTTCACTTTTAAGAAATGTGATTAAATCATCTTGAACTTCTTGTTCGTCTTCTATGATTAATAATTTCATGTTTTTAAGAATTTTTTATCTAAAATCCAAGATACTGAATTTATCTTATTATAAGATTTTAGTCGTTTTTTTTATATTTATTTTTGAAATTAAAATCTGTGACAGGCAACTCAAATATTTTGAGAATTTGTATTCAAATTTTAAAAGAGATTATAAATAAAAAATCGGAAATAATTTTACACTTCCGATTTTAAAACTAATTAATAAATATGATATTATTTTACAATAGATGTGGTATAAATTATGTTCCCTTTATAATCAATTACTTGAATCAGCATTTTCGTCCTAGTAATTGTAACAGCCATAAATCCTTGAATAGAAGCCGCAAACTTTGACATACCTTCGATAAGACCTGTTTTTCTGACTTCTGACCCTGCTCCAGAAATAAAATGATGTGTTTTACCTTCTGGTTTTATGTATTGCAAATCATGCTCATGACCTGCAAAATAGATATCTACATTATGCCGATTTAATATTGGATCCAAAGCATTTCGAATATCTTTAGTAGCGTTTAGTCTTTTTCCTCCAGAATAAAGCGGATGATGTCCAGAAAAAATAGTCCAATCACCTTTAGGTTTTGCTGTCATGATGCTATCAATCCACTGTATTTGTTTTATAGTATCTTGACTTTTAACATTCGTATAGGCTTTTTCACTGTAATATTTTTTCTCAAACGGATTTGTGTCTAAAAATAAAAAGTTCACTAATAGACCTGTGTCTTCATCTTCAAATTGATAATCAAAATATCTATCAGGCATATTCCATCTTTGACTTTTTTTAGTATAATCTATTTGTGCTTGAGGGTTACCACGATAATCGTGATTACCCAGAACAACATGCCAAGGAATTTCTAGGTGATACCCTTTATATATATTCTCATATGAAAACATCCAGTTAGGGTCATCTATGCTAGCTACTCCATTAGGATAAAAATTATCTCCTAAAGCAATAATGAACTCTGCATCTAATTTTTTTGCAGCTTCCTCCATTCTATCTGCAACATCTTGCTGATGATAATCACCTTTTCTACCCCAATCGCCTATTACCAAAAAGTGAAGTGCATCGTCCCATACAACCAAACTGTCAGTTACAAAATATACCTCATCACTTATTTTAGAGGAAGATTTTACTACTTGAGCTTCTTTTACTGAAGAACAGCCTATATTGAGCCCAATAACACTTATTAAGGCAAATACAAATAAACTTTTTATAATGTTTTTCATTGTAAAGAAAATGGAAGTTTTTAAACCCTTTTAGTTGATTAAAAGTTAAACCTCAATCCGAGTCTTCCCCAACTACCATAACGTTGTCTTTCTCTTGGAGTTGCTCTTGTGTCATAAAGTTCGATTTGATTTTCATCGTTTAGGTTCACTAACTCTATAAAGGCAGTCATACGCTTTTTTGCAAACGTTTGACTTGCTGAAAAATCAATTTGTACTCTATTATCTATTCTAACTGCTCTGTCTCCATCAAACTCACTAGTAAAAGCTCCATTATAATTTAAGGATAATCTTGCATCAAAACCTCCTTTATTATATCCTAAAGCAGCATTTCCGATATGTTCAGCTTGACCCGGTAAGTCTATTTCTGTTATTTCATCATCTTCAGAAAAATTAGCTACTTCTGCTTTTGAACTGGTATACGTATAGTTAGCATAAACTACAAAACCTTTTAAAAATCCTGGTAAAAAGTTTAGTTTTTGTTGATATCCAATTTCAAAACCAAGCAAATCTGCTGTTTCACCATTAATAGCTTGCGTAACTTCTACGTCTGGAATACCTCTAAAGGTTTGATCTGTGGTTGCTTTGTATATAAAATTGTCTAGTTTTTTATAAAATACACCTCCACTTAATAAGCCTACAGTACCAAAATAATGTTCTGCAAATAAATCTAAGTTAATGGCTTCAACTGGCACAAGATCTGGATTAAATATTGAAGCTTCTAAATCTGCCGAGTTAAATACAGCTCCTTGAGATAAATCTTCAAAATTAGGTCTTGAATAACTTTGCGTAGCCGAAGCTCTTAATATAGTATTGTCACTAAAATTATACTTTAAATGCAGCATAGGTAATAGGTAATCATATTTATTTGTTCCGTCAATTTTACTAGCTGTTTCTTCTTCCTCATTAAAGATTCCAGTTGAGTACCTGTACTTTGTTGCTTCGTATCTTAATCCTCCTAATAACAATAACTTATCAAACTTGATTTTACCCATGGCATAAGCCGCATACACGTCTTCAGATATGGTATATTCTTGTGATATTGTTTCTTCAATAGACTTTGCAGTATCTTCTTCAAAATCACCAATATTGGCATTTAAAAAATTAAGGACACTGTTCCCAGATACAAAACCGCCTAATGAACTGTTAAAATCGCCAGCCATAAATCCATTTTCATCAAAACCATCAGAAAAATTGTCTAAAGTTAAATCGTCGTCACCATCATATTCGTATACATTAAATTCTCTTACATCAAACTGCTTATCTTTAAAACGCATTTTTCCTCCAAACTTAAATTCTCCAGTGTTATCATTTACTTTGAAAGGAATTGCAAGATTTGTTTTTAAGGTAATATTTCTGTCTTCTGCACGTGTACTTTCTTTTTCCAACTCATCAAATTCCAAAACAGTTAAATCGGTAAAAGGATTACTACTGGCTGGTACTCCACCTAGGCTAATAAGTTGAGGATTTAATCTGTCTGAATAATCAAATTCAAATCCATCAGGCTCACCCTTAAACACATATTGATCGTTTCTTGGCGTATCCTGCCATGCTTCAGAATAAGAAAACTCATAATCCCATTTTAATTTTGGAGATACAGTAGACCCGCCTAAATTTAAACTAAAGACACCTTGATTTTCAGGTCTGTCCTTTAACTCTTTGGTGTACGTATATTCAAGTTCTCCATCGTCCTCTTCGGTTTCAAGACTAATACGTCTTCTCAATTCAACCTCTCTCAATTCACTAAACAAAACCCTTGCATATAAATTAGTGTTTTCTCCTCTATAATCTAAAGTTGTACTTAAGCCTAATCGATTTCTCTCAATTTCAAAATCAGATATTTCTAGTTTCCCTTCTACATCAGTTTGCGGATAACCATCAAATTCATACCTATCTGATGCTTTTTTACTACCTGCATAACTACCGTTTACTATAAATCCAAACTTGCCACTTTCAGACCGTTTACTTATTGAAACACTCCCTTGTCCAGTAGTTTTTTCTGATCCATCATTATATTCAAGAGCAGCAGACCCGTTAATGGTTAGCTCCTTTTTAGTTGCTGTAGGTGTGTTTAAGTTTACAGATCCACCAATAGCATCACCATCCATGTCTGGTGTAATAGATTTACTAACTTCTAGTGAAGCTAACTGATTAGATGGTATCGCATCTAATGCAACAAAACGAGAATCGCCTTCTGGTGAAGGTATTTGTTCACCATTAATACTAATATTGGTAAACTGTGGTGCTAGGCCCCTTACTAAAACAAATCGACCATCACCTTCATCTCTTTGTAAATTTACACCAGAAACTCTCTGCAGTGATTCGGCAGAGTTTTGATCTGGAAATTTCCCCATTTGATCGGCAGAAACGATGCTCCTCAAATTATCAGAAGATTTTTGTTGATTAAGAGCTTTCTGTTGCCCATCTAATGAACCCGTTATTAAAACTTCATCTAAAGAAGTAGCTTCGCGTGATAACTCTATGTTAGCAGTTTTTGTTTCACCTGCCGCAATTTCAATATTTACCTTTTTAGTTTCATTTCCTATATAGCTGACTTCTATTTCGAAACTGCCAGATGAAACAAAAAGCGTATATTCGCCATTAAAATCGGTAGTAGTTCCATTTGATGTTCCAACAACAATTATATTTGCTCCTGGTAACGGGCCTTTTAGTTCGGCATCTGTAATAACACCTTTTATTACAGCCTTTTCTTGTGAGAATGTACTTTGAAAAGACAATAAAGACACAAAAAGAGAGATGCCATAAATTAGACACTTTTTAGTTTTTGTAATTTTTTTCATTGGTTTATCTTTTTAATAAAGTTTAGTTGTTTTCCAAACGTAAAACTGAAATCTGTATGAAATCTGGATTGGTTATTTTAACAATTTATGATAATAAAAATAAATTCTAAAATTCTAACTAAGGCAAGTTTAATAGTTTTATTAATAAAACTTCAGTAAAACATAGATTTTAATTTATTATGAATACGAATAAAATTTGCTGTTAAATCAGCATTTCTTAGTTCTTTATGTAACCTATCCCTTTTTAGAACACTTCTAAATTCGACAAAAATTGTTAAGGTCAGGTTTGGGGATTAAATTTATTTCATCTCCGAATCTCGGCATAAATTCTACGGGAAATTTAGAACGGAATTATGTCAAAAAGGAAAATTATTATAATTTTTGATGAAAACGTTAATTACGATTTCGGAACTTTTAAAGTAAATAAATTTGAACTTGTTTCTAAAGTCAATTTACGAAAGTCCTCGCGGGCTTTTTCTGTCTGCGATTTATTTGCTAACTTAAGTTGAAGAGAGTTTTTAAAGTCACTGACGGAAGAATCCAAGCCAACACCATCGTTAACCCCTATATTGTTTATCAGGACGTCGATTTTCCATATTTTTCTATTATTATATTTACTGCTAATTTAATTTGACTAGTCCGGGTTAAGTCAGTTTTGACAAAAATAGAATCAATACCACGTTGCTGTAATATTTTTTCGTAATTCTACCCTCTATTACTGCGGCAAACAATAACAGGTATAGCACCTTCTAGAGAAAAGGTCTGTAGCAACGTTTCTCCTATGCTTCCTTTTATGCCGGCGGCACCAGTGACCACGACAACTTTATTTTCAATAGTAAATCCAAAACAAATGTTTTTTAGTTTAAAATTATTCTAATAGGTTTTTCTTATAAGTTAAACAGGTATAGCCAAATTGTAATTCCTTTGGTGCTAAACAAACGATTTTAAAGTAATTTAACAACGGCGTGTTGAATTATTGCTAATAGCCCCGTCTAGTATTGTGAATCGCCACCCTTTAGACCTATGTTGAGCATTTAACTTTGCGGTATAGCAGAAGATGATGAAGAATCATCAAATTAATAATTTGTCATAAGTAAAGGATAGGGAATGTAGTTTCTTTATTCTTTCTTTTTTAAACCGTTCAGTTGGGATGAAACAAAAGCATAGCTTACATTTTATTTTTTACCTTTTTATTTTTAGTTGCAACTTGTTGTTTGCCATTGAAAAAAAAGAAATAATAGTGGCACAAGATGGTTCAGGTGATTTTTCCTCTATACAAGAGGCTGTAACTGCTTGTGGAGCATTTTCTGAGGAAGAAAAGACCATATATATTAAAAATGGGGTATATAAGGAAAAAGTACTGATTGATTCATTCCATTCCAACATTACCCTTATAGGCGAGAGTAACAAAGAAACCATTATTGTTTATGGAGATCATGTAGGACGGCAAGGAATAGGTACTTTTACAAGTTATACCTTGAAAATATTGGGGGATAACATAAAAATTGAAAATATAAAGGTTGAAAATTCATCAGGGCCAGTTGGTCAAGCCGTTGCACTACATGTAGAAGGGGATTATTTCGTAGCTAAAAAATGTAGGTTTATTGGTCATCAAGATACCTTGTATGCATCGGGTAAAAATAGTCGGCAGTATTTCATAGACTGCTATATTTCGGGCACTACCGATTTCATTTTTGGAGCCGCAACGGCCATTTTTAACCAATGTGAAATTCATAGTAAATCCAATTCTTTTATTACAGCGGCAAACACCCCAAGAGAACGTGATTTTGGTTATGTATTTCTTAATTGCAATTTAACAGCAGATAAAAATGTAGACAAAGTCTATCTGGGCCGCCCATGGAGGTCGTATGCTAAGGTTGTTTTTATCGATTGTACCATGGGAAAACATATTGTTTCCGAAGGTTGGCACAATTGGGGTAAGCCACAAAGGCAAGCAACTGTTTATTATGCAGAATATGGAAGCAAAGGAGAAGGGGCTAATATCAAGGAAAGAGTGGCATGGTCGCATATTTTAACCGAAAAGGAAATAAAAGAGTACAACATCAACAATATTTTCAAGATAACAAGTAAATGGACTTTGTTAAAAGGATTTACGCAATAAAATAGATACAAAACAAAAATATATGAAAATACTAATTGCAATTTTTAGTTTAGGTATTTCACTTTGTGCACAATCACAGGTCAACAACACCTTATGGTATAAGCAAGCAGCAAATAATTGGAATGAAGCACTGCCCATAGGTAATGGAAGAATAGGGGGGATGGTTTTTGGTGGTGTTGCTGATGATAAAATTCAACTGAATGAAGAAACGGTATGGGCTGGTGAACCAGGGAATAATGTGCCCAATTATGATGTCTATCCCAATATAGAAAAAATTAGAAATCTTTTATTTGAAGGAAAATATGAGGAAGCTCAAGCTTTATCGAACGAAACTTTTCCTAGAAACACACCAACCAATAATAATTATGGGATGCCTTATCAAACTGTTGGTGATTTGATAATGGATTTTGGAGCAGTTGATTATTCAAATTATAAGAGAACGCTGGATATTGAAAACGCAATTTCAACAACAACATATTCGGCCAATGGTGTGGATTTTAAACGAGAATATTTCGTTTCCTTTCCTCAGCAAGTTATGGTGGTGCGTTTATCAGCTAACAAGAAACGGAAAATTAATTTCACACTTGGTTTTCAAAGCCCTCAAAAAAACCATGACGTTCAAATTGAGGGTGGATTGTTGGTGTTAAAAGGACAAAGTGGCGATGATGTTAATAAAAAAGGTAAAGTGAAGTTTGAAGCTTTGGTGCAACCCGTTTTGAAATCGGGAAAATTAGTTCAAAATAATAACAGCCTTGAAATACAAAATGCAGATGAAGTTACTTTAATAATCAGTATTGGTACAAATTTTAAAAATTATAAAGATTTGACTAATGATACCCATGAGCAGGCTATCAGTTATTTAAATTCAGCAAAGTCGATTGATTATAGCAATTTAAAAGATGCTCATATAAAAGATTATCAAAAGTATTTTAATAGAGTGTCTTTAAAATTACAAAGGGATGAAACTTCTGTAAACAATCTAGCGACAGATGAAAGGTTGGAAAAGTTTTCTGAAAACAATGATTTGTCCTTAGTGTCTTTATATTTTCAGTTTGGTAGATACCTTTTAATTTCAAGTTCTAGACCAGGAGGTCAACCTGCAAACCTGCAAGGTATATGGAATCATTTGTTATCGCCACCCTGGGATAGTAAATACACAGTAAATATTAATACAGAGATGAACTATTGGCCTGCTGAAGTAACGAACTTATCAGAGCTTCATCAACCCTTGTTTGATATGATTGAGGAATTGTCTGTAACAGGTAAGGAAAGTGCAAGTAAAATGTATCATGCAGGAGGCTGGAACATGCACCATAACACCGATTTATGGCGTATAACAAGTGTGGTAGATGGTGGTTTTTACGGCGTATGGCCAATGGGTGGAGCTTGGTTGACACAACATGTGTGGCAACATTATTTATTTACTGGAGACAAGGAGTTTTTGAAGAAATATTATCCTGTATTAAAATCAATAGCACAATTTTATTCTGATGTATTGCAAACAGAACCAGAACATGGTTGGTTAGTTGTGGCGCCTTCAATGTCTCCTGAGAATTCTTATAAAAATAATGTTTCTATTACCTATGGAACTACTATGGACAATCAACTGGTTTTCGATGTGTTTTCTAATCTTATCAATGCATCCAAAATTTTAGATGAGGATAAAGCATTTAGAAATGATATTGAGAAAAAAAGAAGTTTGTTGCCCCCTATGCAGGTAGGCAAGATTTCCCAATTGCAAGAATGGATAAAGGATTGGGATAGGGAAAATGATAGACATAGGCATATTTCCCATTTATACGGGTTACATCCATCGGCACAAATTTCACCATTTAAAAATCCCGAATTATTTGAGGCTGCACAAAATACCTTGATGTACCGAGGGGATAAATCAACTGGTTGGTCCATGGGCTGGAAAGTTAATTTTTGGGCACGTCTGCTAAATGGAAACCGTTCATACGATTTAATCAAAGAACAATTAACACTAGTTCAGGATGGAGCAAAAGAAGGCGGCACTTACCCTAACCTGTTGGATGCGCACCCGCCTTTTCAAATTGATGGCAACTTTGGTTGTACGGCAGGAATTGCTGAAATGTTATTGCAATCACATGACGAAGCCGTTCATTTATTGCCAGCTTTACCTACAGAATGGAAATCTGGTGAGGTAAAAGGCTTAAAGGCAAGGGGAGGTTTTGAAGTTGATATGGAGTGGGTAGAAAATCAATTAAAACAAGCAAGCATAGTATCAAAAATAGGTGGCTTATTGAGAATAAGAAGCGAGGTAAGACTTTATAATGAATATGGAAAAGAATTTTCTATAGCAAGCGGTGAAAACCTTAATGAATTTTATAAAACCCCAAAAATAAAAAAGCCGCTAGTTTCTAATGAATCTAAATTAGGAAAAATCGATTTGAAATCTTATTACTTATACGATATCATGATTGACAAAGGAGAAACCGTCAAATTACATGCACTAGGAGTTCATTAGTAAAATGTTCGATAAAAATTTTAAACTAAACCATAAATTAAGAGATGTTAAAAAGATATTTTATTGCTTTTGTTGTGCTTATAGCACATCAAATTCATGCAGAAACTTATAATATTAAAGAATTAGGAGCTGATACCACAGGTGAAGAATTGTGTACTCATTTAATAAACGAAACAATTCAACTAGCCAGTAAAGATGGAGGAGGAACAATTTACTTTCCAACAGGAACGTATTTAACTGGGCCAATTACCTTACAAAGTAACATTACCCTTTATATAGAGGCTGGTGCAATTTTAAAATTCACTTCAGAATTTAAAGAATACTTACCGTTTAAAAAAGTGCGTTATGAAGGCGTTTTTATGAACTCTTTTGCACCTTTGATTAATGCAAAAAATGTCGAAAACATAACTATAAAAGGAGAAGGGACTTTAGAAGGAAATGGTTTTGAATGGTGGAAAGAAATTAAAAGAATTTCGGATGAAGTTAATGAAAGAGGCAAGATTGAAAGCCCTAATGATTTGCAGCAACTTTGGAGCGAAGCTAATGCGGGTTTAGAAGTAGAACAATATTACGAAAGAACCTTGAAAAATCAGTTTTTTCGTCCCCCATTTATTCAGTTTTTAGAATGTAAAAAAGTGAAAATTGAAGGTGTTCGAATTCAAAATTCACCCTTTTGGACCATTAATCCTGTTGGTTGTGATGATGTTTTAATTCATGGTGTTTCAATTTTTAATAGTTCTGATGGTCCTAATACAGATGGAATAAACCCGTCGTCTTGCAGTAATGTAAGAATATCTGATTGCTTTATAAGTGTTGGTGATGATTGTATTACTATAAAATCAGGTCGAGATTTTCATGGTAGAGATTATGGAAAGGCATGCGAAAACATAACAATAACTAATTGTGTTATGTTGTCAGGTCATGGAGGGGTTGTTATTGGTAGTGAAATGTCTGGTGGTGTAAAAAATGTTGTTATTTCAAATTGTGTTTTTGACGGGACAGATTCAGGAATTCGAATGAAGGCTTCCAGAGGTCGTGGTGGAGTGGTTGAGAATATTAGGGTGTCCAATGTTGTTATGCGAAATATTGTTAGAAATGCCTTCAGCTTTAATCTGTTTTATGATAAGACCTCAAAACCAGAGTCTATTAGTGAACGAACGCCGATTTTTAGAAACATCCATATTGATAATGTTACGGGCGAGGATGTAAATAGTATTGGGTTTATAAGAGGAATTGAAGAAATGCCCATAAACGATTTGTCCTTTTCTAATATTACCATATCAGCAAAGGAAGGTTTTAAAGCACACACTGCCACGAATTTAGAGTTCAACAATATTAATGCTGGTACTAAGCAAGGGAATGTTTTAGATTTTGAGAATTGCAAAGGTGTTGTTTTAAACCGCATCAATTGCACATTGCCGGTTGCAGATCAACCTGTAATTAAAGTTTCTGTTAGCGAAAACGTGCTCTTAAATAATTGTTTTCAAAAAGTATCTGCTGATGTTTTTTTAGAAAAGGATAGTAGCTCCGTTATTATGGGAGATAATTTCCTGAATTTGGTAAAAGAACCTATAAGAAATACAAAGCAGTAAGTCTTTTTTTTTACAAATACTTCACCGTAAAATTCAAACCCAATAGGATTTTTTGCTAGTAGAATAACCCACTGGATTTTCTAAATGTATTTAACCCCTTTGGTAGCGTTTTTTTTTCTTTTTATTGTCTGTAATCCTTGTAAATATTGGTGTTGTGTGATTTGTACCCTCTATTATTGTGTTTCGTCCCCATAGTAAAATATATAGGAGTCTAAATTTGTTTGTCCTATAAAACAATTTGCAAATGCTTTTAATGAATAGAATTGTTTCAATTGTTATGCAGACAGTTTTTGTATCGATTGAGAATAGGTAGAATGTTGAACTTAATAAACCCGAATGTATGAAACGAACTTAAACAATTAAAAAGAAGGGTAACTGAAAATAACCCAAACCGATTAAATAACTAAATAACAATAACTAAACTATAATTTATGAAAAATAGTTTGTCAAAGAAAAGCTTTGACGTATTTAAAGTTGCAGTAGGGAAAACACTTATGGTTTTATCTGTAGTGGCATTTTTCCCTTATACATTATTTGCAAATGATAGTAAAGAACTATTGGCAAATACTAATTACTATAAAAATAGTGAAACTAAAAATTTGTCTTACCAACAAATTAATGTCTCGGGTACGGTTCTAGATGAGAATGGTATGGCTTTACCTGGAGTATCAATCGTTGTAAAAGGGACTTTGAAAGGGGTTATGACAGATTTTGACGGAAACTTTACTTTAAACGATGTACCCTCAAATGCTGTTTTGAAATTTACTTACGTAGGGATGGAAACTCAAGAAGTATCTGTCTCCGGAAAAAAGACAATCAATATTGTAATGAAGGAAGAGTCAACCAATCTCGATGAGGTGGTTGTTATTGGATACGGAACCACTAAGCGTAAGAATTTAACCGGTGCTGTTGCTTCAGTAGATATAGGGTCTTTAAAGGATATTCCTGCTACATCTGCGTTACAAGCTATGGCTGGTCGTTTGGCAGGTGTTCATGTTACCGTTGCCGAAGGGTCGCCAGATGCTGATATAAAAGTACGGATTAGAGGAGGGAGCTCCATTACACAGGATAACTCGCCGTTATATATCGTTGATGGGTTTCCGGTAGGAAGTATAAATGACATTCCTCCAGGGGATATTGAATCAATAGATGTACTTAAAGATGCCTCTTCCACAGCAATTTATGGTTCAGAAGGAGCAAATGGGGTAATTCTTGTCACAACAAAATCAGGTAAGGAAGGTAAAACTGAAGTTACGGTCAATGCATATACAGGTATAAAAAACACATATAAGTTAACCGATGTATTGTCTCCCTACGAATATGTGTATTACCAAAAAGAACTGGATCCGGGAGAAAGTATTACCGGGACTTCCTTTTATGGTATGTATGGTCTTTGGGATGATGTTGATATCTATAAATCTAAAAAAGGTTTAGACTGGCAAGAACAACTTTATGGAAATACCGGGATACAAAAGCATGTAGATGTAGGGTTGACTGGAGGGGATTCCTCCGTAAACTATAAACTTAACTACACACGTGATGAAGAGGATTTCATTATGTTGAATTCTGCTTATAAAAGGGATTATGTAAGTTTTAGGTTAAATAAAGACCTCGGGTCAAAACTGGTGTTCGATTTTAATTCAAGGTTGTCCAACACCCAAATTGGAGGCCCAAGCGTATCGAGCGGAAGAAAACTAAGGGATGCGGTTAAGTATGCTCCGGTAAGAAGTTTAACGTTCTTAACGGAAGATGCCTTAGGAGATGTAGACGATATTACTTCCGCAGAAGCTTTAAGTAGCCTTAATGACCCCATTTATAATACTATAAATGAGTATAAAGACCAAAACAGGTTTAACGTGACAATGAATGCAGGGCTAACTTATAAACCTGTAAAAGGCATTACAATTTCATCAAAAGGAAGTTATGCGTTCAATAAAAACTATACCGATAATATTTGGCTTAATAAAACGGGCGAAGCCAGTGCAAACGGAGGGCAGCCTGTTGCGAGACGCCAAGATTATAAAGGTAAAAACTGGTCTATTCAAAATACCGTAACCTATGATGGGAAATTTAATGACAATGTGCATAGGTTTAATATATTGTTGGGCCAAGAGGCCAGAAGTTCTCAGCGTGATGAAATGCGTACAGAATCAAAATTCTTCCCGGTTGATTTTACAGCCGATGATGTGTTGGCCATGTGGAATTACGGAACGCCGCTTCCTACCTACACTACTATAGGGGAGCCTTCAAGAACATCATCGGTTTTCGGGCGTTTAAATTATACGCTTCACGACCGTTATATTTTTAGCTTTACGGCTCGCGCCGATGGAAAAAATGTATTTGCACCTAAAAACAGATGGGGCTTTTTTCCAGGAGCCGCTTTTGCATGGCGATTGTCTGATGAATCTTTTATGAGCGGAGCAAAAGGTTGGCTGTCCAATGCTAAGTTGCGTTTAAGTTATGGAGAGGTTGGTAATGCCCGTGTTGGTTCTTATTGGCGACAGGACTATACTTTTGAAAATAGAGCCAATAGATTAATTTATGTTGCCGAAACAGCTCAAAGTGCCATGCGGACGTCTTCCGTATTGAAAAATGAAAACTTAACTTGGGAAACCACCGTGTCGGCCAATGTTGGTTTGGATTTAGGCTTTTTTAACCAGCGTCTGTCCTTAAGCGTTGATGCCTATCAAATCGACACCAATGATTTAATATTGGGTGTGGCATTGCCTTCTAATTCAGGATACAATACGCAGTACCAAAACATAGGAAGTACTTCAAATAAAGGATTGGAACTTGCTTTGTCAGGTGATATTATTGATAATGATGATTTTAAACTATCTGCAAATTTCAACATTGCATTTAATGAGAACAAGGTAAAAGAGTTGGATAGTTCGGGAGAGATGATAGCGGCTACTAACTGGGCGCCAACTGTAGGTCGTGATGATTTTAGAGCCATAGTAGGGCAACCAGTAGGTTTAATGTACGGTTACGTAACCGATGGCATGTACACCTTTGACGATTTTACTTATGACGACAACCAGAATAAATGGGTGTTGAACGAAGGTGTGGCAGATGCCTCAACCGTATTTACTAATTCAGGAAATTATTTTGGCCCTGGTCACATGAAGCTTAAAAAACTAAGTGGTGAAGGAAATGTGATTTCCCCTGATGAAGACAGAAAAGTTATTGGTAGGGCGCAGCCAAAACATACAGGTGGTTTTTCCATAAATACTTCTTACAAAGGATTTGATTTATCGGCAATGTTCAATTGGTCTTACGGCAATGATATTTACAACGCCAACAAGATTGACAACACCACGTTCAGTGGCTCTAAACGCTACAATAATTTGAGCTCTATCATGAGTTTGGAAAACAGGTTCACAACGATAGATCCGGAAACAGGTTATAACGTTATGTTTGGTAACTCGGCCGATCCACAACGTTTGCAAGAACTCAACCAGAATGCAAGAATTTGGCATCCTATTTCCAACTCCACAATTGTAACAGATTGGGCCATTGAAGATGGTTCATTTTTAAGGTTGGGAACATTAACTTTGGGATATACCTTACCAGATAGTATCATGAAGAGCGGATTGATACAAAGAATGCGATGCTATTTAACAGGGTATAATTTAAAAGTATGGACGAACTACTCCGGCCAAGACCCAGAGGTAGATACAGTGCGTTCACCACTGACTCCTGGGGTAGATTGGTCGGCATATCCAAAAGCAAAAACGTTTTTGCTTGGTGTTAACTTAACATTTTAATAAAAAAAGAACATGAAAAAAATATTTTATTATTCTATTTTACTAAGTGTTGCTATGGTGTTTGTGTCGTGCGAAAAAGATTTTTTGGATACAGCATCACCGTCAAAACTTAGTTCAGAAACCGTTTTTAAAACACCATCAATGGCTGAAGCGGCCATAATGGGCGTTTACGGTAAAATGACAGACACATATATTTATGGACAGAAACTTTCGGTTAACTGGCAGGGCGTTTCAGATATTGAAGCCAATTCAGGCTTTACTACCAATAACTATAATTCAACCAGTAGAGATGAAGGGGCAGGTAATTTTTACGACGACCCCTACAATCGAACTACGAGGTGGCAAAGTCTTTTTGAAATGGTCGAGTTGGCTTCTTCCGCTATAGACGGTATAAGAAACTCACCTATTTTGGAAAGTAGAGCAAATGAAATGGAACCGCTTTTAGGTGAGGCTTTAACACTTAGGGCAATGGCTTATTTCGAGTTGGTAAAGTATTGGGGCGATGTACCTTATAAAACAGAAGCTTCCAAGTCCGATTTATCCAATGTTTACATAGGAAAAACAGATAGGGATATAATCTACGCTGGTTTGGTGGAAGACTTGCAGGAGGCTGTTGGATATTTACCATGGCTTAATGAAAGTTCAAATTATTCTACTGTAGAGCGTTTGTCAAAGGCTTTTACTAAAGGACTTTTAGCCAAGATTTCATTATTTGCAGGGGGCTGGTCTTTACGGGATGGAAATATGTTTCCTGATAAGGACTTAGTACACCACCCAACAATTCCTGAAACCAATGGTTATTATGTAGGGAGAGTAAAAAATTGGAGAGATTATTATACTATTGCGGCCCAACAAACAGCTGAGATTTTAGGAAGTTCAGATCACCCTCATGCTTTAGATCCAGAGTACGAGAATATATGGAAAACCGTATGTGGTTTGGGGCAAAACCCATATAACGAAAATCTTTTTGAAGTTGGTTTTGGTCTTGGGAACAATGGCGATATTGGGTCATTAATGGGTTATGAGGTGTCAGGTAACACTAAATACGGAACAAGAGGTTTTGGCGGTAGTTATGTGATTTCTCAAGCCTATTATTTTTATTCGTTCGACCGTGAGGATGCCCGTAGGGATGCTACTTTAACATGGGCGCGATACGATAGTGAAAATAAGGAGACCTTAAAGAACGATGCCTTAAGTGTCAACTTTGCTAAATGGCGTATATATTGGATGTCCGATGCATATCTGTCATTGCACAAAACAGCCAATTCGCGTATAGCTACTGGTGTTAACTGGATACTCATGCGTTATTCCGATATTTATTTAATGTATGCCGAGGCCCAAAGTCAATTGGCTAATCCAGATGAGGTACACCCGGTAGCAGGAATGTCTCCGCGTCAAGCTTTAGAAAAAGTGCGGGAGCGTGCTTTTGGCCCAGGTTCAACAAAAATCCAGCAATATGATGCCGATTTCCAAGAGGCTATTATAAATGAGCGTGCATGGGAGTTTGGTTGCGAATCCATCCGTAAACACGATTTAGTGCGTTGGGGGCTGTTGTACGATAAGATTGAGACCATGAAAAAAACACTGTGTTTAATGTTGGATAACCAACAACCGGTAACCATTTTTGATAAAACATACCAGCCAACCGATTTTCCTCAAACGGTTTACTACAAATATTTAGATGATGAGTATATAGACCAAAGCTCTATTAACCTCTACACCAATTTGGGGGCAAGCCCTGGGCCTGAATACGAATCGATAAATTGGTTTCCAAAAAATGCAGCAAAACCAGATAGTGGAACAAATACCAATTATATAGAGTGGCCAACCAGAATTTTGCTAGCGGCAACAGGTATCAATAAAGATTACGATTATACGAGTTTTTTAAGCACGATGAGCAATGGGGCTGAAATACAGGCTAACATGGCCCAATACCCCAAAGGAAACGGTAATTGTAACTACAGGCACATGTTTTCAATTTATTATGAGGATATATTTGAATCTCAAGGAGAGTTGGAGAATTCCTATGGATATTAAAACGATTCAATTAATTAAATATTAATTAAAATGAAAAATATAAGATTAATTTTTATGATTTCATTGCTGGCCAGTTTTTTGGTTGGTTGTGAAAAAGATTATAATAACTGGGATGTAGAACCAGGAGGGAATAGGCTTTTTAAGCCCATTGTATTAGAAGTTTCTGGTATAGAACCAACAGCTGTCGAGTTAAAATTCACAAAGGGAATTTCTGCAACAAAATACATTTTTGAATTTAGTAAGGACAGCTTGCAGTTTAATGAAATTGTTAAAACGGTAGAGGTTTTGGCCGATACCTTAACACCTTTTGCTGAGTCAACCAACCAAGTTAAGGAAGAATACCGGGAAACCTTCTCCGAACTCGATGGCACAACAGGCTATTCGGTTAGGATGAAAAGTGTTAATGAGGATACAGATATGCAATCCAATTATAACCAAGTGTATTTTCAGACTCCCGCTGAACAGATTTTTACAAGCTATACGCCCACAACATATAGTGTTGCCTTAACGTGGGTGGTAACCCCAAGGGTAACTAACATAAGCTTGTACAATGAAACGATGGAGCTATTAGAAGATTTTAGTTTGACTGACGAGCAAAAATCTTTAGGGGAATTAACAATAGAAGGGCTGGAAAAGGGAACAAACTATATTGTTAAGATTTTTAATGGAGATAATAACCGAGGAACGTTGGGTGTACTTACCACAGGTATTCCCGATAGTTATGTGTATAATGCTTTGCCAACGGATAATGCTAGTAGCATCGCCCAAGCTTTGAAGGACATCGTGACCGGAGGAACAACGGACATTACTGTTGAATTTGAATCAGGACAAGATTATTCCATTGGGGGCGATTTGCGTATCCCTAATGGCATAAACAATATTGCTTTTGTTGGTTCGGCTGATAGTACTGGAAAACTTTCTACTCTGGATAATGCAAGATTTAGGTTTGAAGGACAAATTAATAATTTGACAATCCAATACCTGTCGACAACATCTTCGGGCAGTTTCTTTGTGGAGACCGGAGGTCACACAATTAACGATATTACCATAGTAGGGTGTAATGTGTCAGACATCAATTCTATTGTTAGGGTTAATGGGGATAGTGTGGTGAACGATATTAACGTAAGCAACTGTTGGATATCCCAAACAGGAGGTTGGGGTATGTTAAACGTAGGCTCGGGCAATACGGTTAATTCCATTAATGTTTCAAATTGTACGCTTACGGAAATAAGTACCCGTTTTGCAGATATACGTATTTCAACACAAATTAATTTCAACAATATAACCTGTGTCAATATCAATTTATCAATGGGTCATATTTGGAGGTTTGATAACAACCATCCAGTTCAGGTGTCTATTCAGGACTGTATAATAACAGGTCCTAATGGAGGCGCTGAAATAAATGATACTAATGGAGATTATAGTAATATAGCTATTTCTTATACAGGTAGTTATAAGACTAATGATTTGATGATCAAAGATAGGCCGTTAAATGGTATTACGGAAATTCCATTGGATATTTACGGACTTTTTGTAGATCCTGATAATGGTGATTTCCATATCCAAGAAGGTATTGGTTTTGCAGGTACAGGTGTGGCCGGCGATACCAGATGGTTCGATTAATTAGAGTTAGTTTACTTAGTTTAGTTTGTCTGAGGGGAAGGTTTTCAAGAGTCCTTCTCCTCTACTTTAAAATATAAGCTAAGGATAATCAATGTTAACGCAAAAAATAAATTTTATGAAAAACAAAATAATCTTCACCACAATTTTTACAACATTGCTATTGCTGTTTACGCATAGCTGTAGTAAAGATGATAAATGGGCCGAAAGCCCTACAAGCCAGAACCCAGAACAGGATGATAATGTAGATGAGGGTGATAATAATCCAATAAATGAAGAGGCCTTTGCCTTTCCCGGTGCCGAGGGCGGCGGTATGAATGCGACTGGGGGCCGTGGTGGTAAAGTGTATAAGGTTACCTCGTTAGCCGACACAAATACCCCCGGTACATTACGTTACGCCGTAAACCAGTCGGGGGCCAGAATTGTTGTCTTTGATGTATCGGGAACCATTCATTTGACTTCGCAGTTACGGATTGATAAAGATAATATAACCATAGCAGGGCAGACCGCACCGGGCGATGGAATCTGCTTGGCAGATTATGATGTGGATGTTAGTGCCGATAATGTCATCTTAAGGTACTTGAGGGTAAGAATGGGTGATGTTTCGAAGGTAGAGAGCGATGCTATGGGCGGACGTTTTCAAAAAAACATCATTATAGACCATTGCTCCATGAGTTGGTCAACCGACGAATGTGTTTCATTTTATCAAAATGAAAATTTCACTTTACAATGGAGCGTTATATCAGAATCTTTGAAAAAGTCAGTTCACGAGAAAGGGTCACATGGCTATGGCGGTGTGTGGGGTGGTAAAAATGCCACATTTCATCATAATTTGCTGGCTCACCACGATAGTAGAAACCCTAGGTTGGGTGAGTACGCAAATGATGCTTTTGCCCTTACCGATTTGGTTGATTTAAGGAATAACGTGATTTATAATTGGGGCGGTAACAGTTGTTATGGCGGTGAGGCCATGAATGTAAACATAGTTAATTGTTATTACAAACCTGGTCCGGCCACATCAAAAAAGACTCGTATTATATCTATTGACAAGAATACAAAAAGTGACATTAGCCCAAATCCAGTGTATGATGTTTGGGGGAAATTTTATATTGATGGCAATGTTGTAGAAGGATCTATGGCAGTAACTGAAGATAATTGGACTTACGGAGTGTATAACCAATTTTATCATTCTTATGGAACGGTTTCTGAAGAAGATAAAGCGGCCATGAGAATAGAAGAGCCTCACAATGCTATGCCTGTAACTACACATACAGCTGAAAAGGCTTATAGTTTGGTCTTGGATTTAGCAGGAGCTTCTATAATTCGAGATGCTGTTGATGAAAGGATTATAGCCGATGCTAGGGAGGGGAAGGCAACCATAATGGATGGTGGCAACGGTAGTACCAATGGAATAATAGATACCCAATCAGCTGTTGGTGGATGGCCAGAACTTGAGACAAGGGATGTGCCTAAAGATTCTGATAACGACGGAATGCCAGATATCTGGGAAACCGAGAATGGTCTGGATCCAAATAAAGATGATGCAACAGGAAACATCCTAAGTACAGCTTATGATAATATTGAAGTTTATATCAATAGCTTAGTGGCTGAACAGGTAAAGCTTCAAACCGAACTATAAATAAAATCCTGCACAAAGGAACCTAACCACTTCTTCTGTGCAGGATTTCTTCTATATATCAAATGTTTTTATCCGTATAATAGGATAAAGTAAACAATAAAACAACAACCAACTAAATACATTAAACAATGAAACAGATTTTACTTTTTTTGATCTTCCTATCGGGAACCTGTGCCATATCGGCCAATACCATACCGGTAACACCCGGAACTATTGCTAACGAGCTGTCAAACGCATCAGATGGGGATATCCTAATCTTAGGGGCAGGAACTTATGCTTCGGGAATAAACCTGCAAGACGGTAAAGTAATCACCCTTCAAGGGGAAAACCGAGAAACGGTAATTATTACCCAAGAAATTTCAATGGGGGGAGCACTTACAAACTGTGGCTTCATATTTAAAGACTTAACCATTGATAGGTCTAGCGATTATTTTTTGTCCGGCGACATTGGAGATATAAGGACTTTAGAGTTCTATAACGTTACCGTTCAAAATGTAAATCGCTGTTTTTTAAGGACAAATAACGAAGGGAACACTATCGATTTAATAAAGTTTGATGGCTGTACCATACAAAACTGTGGGGATAACGGCTATAGGTTTATTTGGCCAAAGCATATTGTGAAAGCCATAGAAGTAACCAACAGTACATTTTATAATTACCTAAACGGCGAAAGTTTTTTCTACCCAAACCATGCTGTGGCCAATACAAATGTATTTTCCTTTGTGTTTGAAAACAATACGGTCTATAAATGGGGTAAAGATGGTAGCAGGGCAATATGTAACGTAAGGGATCGGTACAGTACAGATTCAAATTATAGCTTCCGAAACAATATTATAACCGAACCAGGAGCCACGCAATTACCAAATATCATTGTCGCTACCGGCGGGAACTTGATAGCCGAAAAAAACTTGGTGGTTAATTACGGAACTTACAATGTGTCATCGGCAACGACATCAACAATAGATGACCATACATTGGAAAGCTTGGGCTTAACTGCTATTGGGTTTGCCGACCCGGATAATGGTGATTTTACAATCACCTCCAACTCGCCAATAGCTACCGCAAGCACGTTGGGTGGTATTATAGGGGATCCAAGTTGGTTAAAAGAAGTTACAGCGCCAGCAAGTTTAACGGTTTCTACCTTACCTGAAGCGGCCGGCGAGGTGTCTCCTCCCGGAGGGGTTTATAATCAGGGAGATATGGTGACCTTAACTGCCACACGCCATTTTGGATATGCCTTCAAAGCTTGGAAAAATGCCGATACTGGCGAGCAATTATCTACCGAAAACCCTTATACTTTTACAATGAATGATGATATGCATGTGCAGGCGGAATTTGAAACCATGGCCACATATGCTGTAGATGTAACCATTGAAGGAAGCCAGTGGGGCAGTGTTACAATGAGTCCTGAACCAACCGATGGAAAATATGAAGCAGGAACCATTGTAAATATAGAAGCGCAACCTAATAAAGTGGTTAATTTTTTAAATTGGGAAGACAACTCCACCCAAGTATCGCGGGAAATATTGGTAGATGCTAACAAAAGCTTTACGGCAACTTTTGATGAAATCCCTTTTATTGTTGGGTGGGATTTTAAGGATGAAAACCCAAAATCCGATAGACAAGGCGATTATTATTCAGCATTATCCAACGTTGGCCTGTTTTCGGTAAAGAAAGCCGATGGAACAAGTACCGGCTGGTTAGCTAGGCCTCAAGGGGCATACTCGCCGAGTTATCCTTGTGTGCACTTTTGGGCAGATCCATCAGAATGGACCACGCCAAGGGCCTTTGAGGCTTCTTTTTCTACGATAGGTTATGAAAATATTCAAATAAACGCCATGTTATCAGGGTCGTATCATGGGTATTCCATCATAACCTTACAATATTCCTTAGATGGTACAAATTATACCAAACTAGGTGAAGTCGATTTAAGTTCGGTTTGGAACAGCTCTTGGGCCGATTTAAACCTTACATTACCGCCCGATGCGAATGGCCAAAGTAAAATTTATGTTCGGTGGATTGCTGATACCGTAAACAGTGCTGAACTGGGAAATGCTTCCGATGTTGATGGTACGGCCATTACGAATATATATGTTTTTGCCGATAAAACAGTGGTTAACGATGAAACAGCTCCCACTTTGATTTCAACCGTACCAACCGAAGGCGCTACCAATGCCAGTGCAAACGGGTCAATCGTACTTACTTTTGATGAGCCTATGAAAGCTGGAACGGGAGATGCCACATTAGAAGGGGCAGTATTACATCCTTCTTTTGGATCTAAGACGGTATCTTTTCCTTATTCGAAATTGAGTTATAATACAGCTTATACATTTACGGTTCCCAGTGGAGCTTTAACCGATTTGGCAGGAAACCCCTTTACCGGTATCACTCTTGATTTTAGTACAATAGATCGTCCGCAGCCCATAGCCAAATTATTTGATGCAGTTATTGCAACCGATGGTACAGGAGACTATTTAACCGTACAGGAGGGGATTGATGCCGTACCCAATAACAGAACATCGCCTTGGTTGATTTTTGTAAAGAATGGGATGTATAATGAACATGTTCAAATACCAGAAAACAAACCATTTATTCATTTAATAGGACAGTCTGAAGCAGGGGTTATCATCACTGATGATCACTTAAGCGGAGAAGATGGAAACCCCGAAACACCAAACTATGGCAGTGAAGGGGCAACAGTGGTTGTTTACGGTTCAAATTGCTATTTTGAGAACATGACATTCATCAATCAGTTTGGGGTAGATAATCAAACCGGCCCTCAAGCTTTGGCCATGTATACCAATACAGATAAAGTGGCTTTTAATAATTGTACTTTAAGAAGTTATCAGGATACCTTTTTAACTGGTAAAACAACAAACAGTCAAGGTTATTTATTAAACTGTAACATTGAAGGAAAGGTCGATTATATATTTGGTGATGGTAATTTTTTCTTTGATAGAACAACACTAACCTGTGTAGAGAACGGAGGTTATATTGTGGCGCCAAGTCATGGTGAAACGACACAATGGGGTTATGTTTTTAGTAATTGTACCATAGATGGGCCTGAGGGAGTCGATTTTTATTTAGGACGTCCTTGGTTAAACGCCCCAAAGGCCGCTTTTTTTAATACCATAAGCAAAATTGATATTTATCCGGTAGGATGGTATTATAAAATGGGAGCTATCCCAGCCATTTTTGCAGATTATAATACCATGGACGAAAATGGAAATGCTTTGGATTTAAGCCAAAGAATAGATACCTATGAATACGATGTAAAAGACGAAAACGGTAATGTTATCGAAACCGTTACAGGTACGGCCAAAAATGCGTTTACCGATGAAGAGGCTGCCGAATACACTTATGAAAATGTAGTTGTGGGCACCGGTTCATGGGATCCCCGTATGATGACCGAAGTTACCGAAGCACCGGAAATTTCATTGAGCGATAATGTGCTTTCTTGGGATGCCGTTCCATATGCTATGTGCTATGTGGTCATGCGCAATGGTCAGGTTATAGGGTTTACAACCGATACGTCTTATACGGATAGTACCGAAAGTAAAAGTGCGGAAAATACCAAAATAGCAGGTAATGCTTATACTGTACAGGCTGTAAATGGCTATGGTGCATTAAGTGCCCAGTCAAATGAGGCAAGCGAAAGTTTAGGTCTTGATAATGTAGGGAAAGAAGAGTTTAAGGTGTTTCCAAATCCAGTAGAGACAATTTTAAATGTATCAGGACCCCATAATATTAAAACTTTTAATGTGTACAATGTGTTTGGAAAGTTAGTGATAAAAAGTTCGAGTAAGCTCATAGACGTTAGTTTACTTCATTCCGGTGTGTATCTTTTAGAACTCACGTCACATTCAAATACAAGAAAGGTTGTTAAGTTTATTAAGAAGTAATTGTAAATCGTATTGAGTTTTTTTGATTGAATTTTAATACGAGTAGACTTAAGTTTAAGCGCTCTGATGATGAACTCATTGTATTCAGGGCGTTTTTACTTTGTTAAAGGAGGCATTGATAAAAATAATTAGATAACAAAATGAATTTAACATCAAAAGTTATATGAAACCATAAAAAAAACGATAATAATAAGAGAATATGAAAAAAAAGCACATGAAAAGAAAACAAGTAGTCATAATATTCATGATTTTTATGACGCTCCATTCCTTTGGACAGCGTACAAAAGAAACGGTTTCTAAGGTTTGGATTTCAGATTTAGGGAATGGTAAATATAAAAACCCAATTTTGTATGCCGATTATTCAGATCCCGATGTGTGTCGAGTAGGAAAGGATTATTATATGACGGCCTCATCATTTAACTGTGTACCAGGATTGCCCATTTTGCATTCCAATGATTTGGTAAATTGGACACTGATTAATTATGCGTTGCCAAAACAAGTGCCTTTAGATGTGTTTAATAAACCACAACACGGCAAAGGGGTTTGGGCTCCATGCATTCGATACTATAATGACGAGCTGTATATTTTTTATCCAGATCCAGATTACGGAATATATATGACCAAAACAAGCGATCCTTATGGTGATTGGTCAGAACCTGTTTTGATTAAGCCGGGTAAGGGAATTATTGATCCGGCACCATTTTGGGACGATAATGGAAAAGCTTATTTAGGCTATGCCTTTGCAGGAAGTAGAGCGGGTACTAAAAGTGTTCTTATGATTTGTTCTATGTCAAAAGATGGAGCATCAACCTTAGATGATGATGTGCTTATTTTTGATGGTCACGAAGGCCACAAAACAGTCGAAGGTCCAAAAATATATAAAAGAGATGACTATTATTATGTATTCGCCCCAGCAGGCGGTGTATCTACAGGTTGGCAGCTCATTTTACGTTCGAAAAATATTTATGGCCCGTATGAAGAAAAAGTGGTTTTGGAACAAGGTTCAACCGAAATTAATGGCCCCCACCAAGGGGCGTGGGTAGATACCGTAACGGATGAGCATTGGTTTATTCATTTTCAAGATCAAGGGCCTTATGGAAGGGTTGTTCATTTAAATCCCATGTCATGGAAAAACCATTGGCCTGTAATGGGAGTGGATTATGATGGTAATGGCATTGGAGAGCCAGTTTCAGAATTTAAAAAACCAAATGTAGGGGCTTCCTATCCTATTACGACCCCGCCAGACTCCGATGAATTTAATGAACCAGAGCAAGGTTTACAATGGCAATGGCATGCCAACAAGCACATAACCTGGGGATATCCATCTGCACGTATGGGGTATTTTAGGTTGAACTGCTTTCCGAAGCCCGAAGGCTATGTGAATTTATGGGAAGTCCCGAATATATTGGCGCAAAAATTTCCAGCAAATGAATTTACAGCTACCGTTAAATTTGATTTTACGCCCAATTTCGATAACGAAGAATTTGGATTTTTAATAATGGGAAGAAGTTATAGCTATTTGGCTGTGAAGAATATCGACGGTCAATTAAAACTGGTTCAGGTGACATGCGATGACGCCGATAAGGGCGCTGCGGAAAGTATAAAGATTTTGAGTGATTTGAAAAACAATCAATTGTATTTTAGGGTAACCGTAGATCAATCTGCGTCGAGCCAATTTTATTATAGCTACGACAATAAAAATTTTATTGAAGCAGGAGAAAAGTTCAAAGCCCGCGAAGGGGGATGGATAGGCTCTAAAATAGGTTTTGTTGCGCTTAGGGAAGGAAAAATCAATAATGCCGGATATACAAATATAGATTGGTTTAGAGTGACTAAATAGTGTCCTCAAATAACTCTTAATTTGTTTTGTTAATAAAAGCAGCAATGTTTAAGAGTCTGTTTAAGATTTTGTCAATTATTTTTTATGCCCCTTTTTGCGCAATATTTCGTTACAATTTTGAACCGTAGCTAAGGCTATGCTTAAAAATTTTGCCTTGTATTGCATCAAAAATGATCTATAAAAATTCTAATCAGAAATTCTTAAACAGACTCTAAGTTTTAAATTTATTTTACAATCGTAAAAACAAGTATTCTGTTACAGAAAATACAACTTATATTATCTCTTTTTTTGATACTCTTTATGGGCAATGCCCTGTTTTCCCAAGCAGATGTTACTGCAACTGTAGATACTCAAAACCGATTGACTTCAATGGATAACGGAATTATTTCCATAACCATTAATAGCAAAGTGCAGGTTAATTCTTTATTGTACAACGGGAAAGATTTGATAGATGCCAATAACCAAGGGCGTTTTTATTTTAGTTATAATGATCAAAATGCTTATAGTGAGTTGAGTCCAGATAAGGTTAGGATTGAAAAACAAACAGCCGATTATGTAGAGGTTGTTTATTCAAGAACAACAGGAACACTACTTCTTGAGCAGGCGTTTATAATGCAAAAGGGAGTGAGTGGCATTCATTCTTATGTTACGGTAAAAGGAACATCAACGCCCATTTCTTTGCGTGAAATGAGAGTGGTTTACCGGGTTAACCGTTCGTTGTTTGATTATGGATATGTGTCTGATGTTATGCAAGGCGAACTGCCTTCGGTGGCTGAAATGGTGGCTTCAAATAGCAATTCAATAATGGATGCCACTTATGAACTGTCTGATGGTTCTATTTATACAAAATACGATTGGGCGAATTATTTAGTAGAAGATGATGTGCATGGTATTTTATCTGATAATGAGGGTATTTGGGCCATTGCTCCAAGTAATGAGTTTATGAACGGTGGACCAATGAAACAGGAATTAACGGTTCATGCCACAAACAAAACGCCGTTAGTGCTTCAAATGCTACAGGGAGAGCATTTTGGAGCAGCATCCCAAAGTTATTCGACAGGAACAGATAAAATTTATGGTCCATTTTTTATCTATGTAAATTCAGGGAATACCCATCAAGAAATGATTGATGATGCTAAAGCGCAGGCCGGATTTCAAAAATATCAATGGCCTTATCAATGGTTGGATAACCCTTTGTTTCCAACAAACAGAACAGAAGTAACAGGAACGTTGAATATTCCACATGGACTCTCTGCAAATAACATTCAAGTGGTGCTGGCTAAACCGGGTTCGTCTATTTATAATCAGGGTACCGATTATATGTTTTGGTCGCAGACAAATTCAGATGGAGAATTTACAATACCAAATGTTAGGGAAGGAGTCTATACCCTTTTTGCTTATGCTACGGAAGGTGAAATTACTGAGAAATTGGTTGTTGATAATATCAATGTTTTGGGAGCTTCAGTTGCGTTGGGAACTATAGATTGGCCTGTTGAAAAATTAGAAAAGAAATTTTGGCAGATTGGAGAAAATGATAGGTTGACCAAAGGATTTAAAATGTCTGATACTCCAAGAGCATATGGTTTATATGATTTGCCACCTTCAAATTTGGATTATACTATTGGAAGTAGTACCCCAGAAAATGATTGGTATTATGCCCAAACAAAAGTGGGAACATGGACGGTAAACTTTAATGTAGATGCTGTTTATCCCGAAAATGCTGTTTTAACAGCTTCTATCGCAGGTGCAGCGGCAAATCCAAAGGTAGATGTGTATGTTAATGGCGTTAAGCAAACTACATGGTCTTTTGGCAATGATGCCTCAGTGTATCGTAGTGCTGTTCTTAGTGGCCGTCACGAGGTGAGAACGCTTACATTTTATGCATCATATCTGAATCTGGGGAGCAATACCGTATCGTTTAAAATGACCAGTGTGGGAAATAGGGGAGGCTTAATGTATGATTGCATTAAATCAGAGTCAGGTAAGTTGTTAACACTTTCCAACCAAAGTGTTGTGACTTTAAAACCTAAAACCATTAGTCAATATACTAACCCTTTTAAAAATTTTACTGATTTTAAAATAACAACAAACAATACAGGAAAAGCATCATTGTGCATTTACGGACTTAATGGACATCTTGTTGATGTAGTGTTTGATGGTGATATGGTAAAAAATAATTTTATTTTAAGTTATGATGGAACTAAACTTAAACCGGGTCTGTATATATAAAATTTAAAACAGATAGTGAGTTGTTATGAGGCAAGATTATTAAAAAATAATGGAGAAGTAGTATTCAAGTAAGAAAAAAAAATATCGGATTTCTCTCGATATTTTTTTGCACTTTAGGGAGAAGTAAATGTTGAACCCTATTTTTATTTATGTTTTTTACGGTATTCTGTTGGGGTAGTGTTGAATTTAGTTTTAAATGATTTGCTAAAGTATTTAATATCTATGAAGCCCGTCATAAAGGCAATTTCCTTGATTAACAACTGGCTGTCTGTAATGAGTTGAGCAGCCCTTTTTAAGCGTACATCCCGGATAAATTCGACGGGGGAAAGCCCTGTTAGACTTTTAATTTTATAGTAGAAAGAAGTCCGGTTTAAACCAACTTTAGTACCTAGATCTTCTACCGAAAAGTTATTATTGTCCATATTTTGTTCTATGCTTTCCATGACTTTAGACATGATTTCTTCATCTTGGTCGGTAAGCAAAAATGGTTTTGGATTAAAATCTTTAGTAACAGTCTTGTCAAAGGAATAATATATACTTTGTAAACGTTTGCGTTGTTCCAAGAGGTTTAAAATTCGGACTTTTAAATAGGAAACGCTAAACGGTTTGGTAATATAGTCGTCTGCACCATAACTCAGCCCCTCCAGTTTGCTCTCAATGTTAGTTTTTGCCGTTAGCAATATAACCGGAACGTGGCTTGTCTCTATGTTCTTTCGAATACGTTTTAGAAGATCGACGCCATTTAATTTTGGCATCATGATATCGCTGATTACAAAATCGGGGTTTTTATCCAAAATAAGTTGGTATCCCTTTTCTCCATTTTCAGCTTCGATAACCAGATAGTCGGTTTCTAAAATGTTCCTTATGAAGTTCCTTAATTTAAAATCATCTTCAACAACCAAAATTTTAATTTTTTCTATGTTTTTATCAGGTTTGTTTTGGTCGGGTTTTGGTTTTTTGTTCAGTATGTCTTCGTTTGTTTTGTTTTCAACGAATTCTACTTCAGACGGAAAGTGGTTTTTTCCTTTTTTAAAATACACAGAAAATAAAGTGCCTTTATTTTCTTCACTTTCAAAATGTAACTTTCCGTTATGCTTATCTACAATTTCTTTGACCATCGATAAGCCTATCCCTGTGCTAGGGTTGCTTTTGTTTTTGTTAAATGCCACAAATCTAGTAAATAATGACGAAAGGTTTTCTTTTGAAATACCTATGCCTTCATCGATGACATGAAAACTAACGTATTTGTCGTCTTGATCAATTTTTATGGATATTGATTTTTCTTCGGGAGTATATTTAAATGCGTTGGAAAGTAAATTCATAACTATTTTTTCTACTCCGCTTTTGTCTGCCCATAATTCAATGTTGTTCCATTCGGATTCTAAAGTGAATTTTATATTTTTCTCTTGGGCTACTTCGGTAAAGTTGTTGAAAATTTCTTCAATGAAATGTGAAAAGTTAATTTTTGAAACTCTCATTTTTAAATCCTGGATTTTCCTAAAATCCAGGATTTGGTCAACTAACCTTTGTAACCTATTGGTGCTTTGCGAGACATAAGTGAGTTGTTTTTTTATGATTTCAGGGGTTCTATTGTCGTTTATGAGGTATTCGATTGGTGCAGAAATTAATGTTAGGGGAGTGCGCAGTTCATGCGAGATGTCGATGAAAAACTTTTGTTTAAGCGCAAACATTTTCTTTTCAACCTTGGCATTGGTCTTTAATCGGTATATGGTTAATATGGTATGGATGACTAATAGCAAAAGTCCTAAGACTCCAATAGTATAGATGACATATGCAAAAGTTGTGTTCCAAATAGAGGGCTTTACTGTTATATTTAATTGTCTTTCGTTATCCACCCAGTTCCCTTGGCTGTTGGTAGATTTTACTTTAAATGTATATTTGCCTTTGGTAACATTTGTGTAGTAAGCGGTTCGTTGGTTGTTTACATAGTTCCAACCTTCATCAAAACCTTCAAGGGTGTAGGCGTATTTAATGTTTTCAGGGTTTTTATAGTCTAAGGAGGCAAACTCAATATTAAAAAAGTTTTGCTTATGTGTTAAAACCAAATGTTCAGTATTGTCAATAGATGTTATTAAAGGAGATAAATTTTTGTTGCTGCTTACTTTTTTGTTAAAAATTGAAAAGTCTGTTAATGCTAAATAGGGTAAATTATAATTGGATTTAATTTGGTCTGGGTAAAAGTGCAAAATACCTTGTGAGTATCCAAACAGTAATTCTCCAGATGCAAGCTGGAATTTGGTGGCTTCAGAAAAATTATTGTTGCTAACCGTCCATTTAATTTCTGGAAAAACCTCGAAGTATTCTTGGCTAGGATTAAAACGTGTAATCATATAATCTGTTGTTGCCCAGATTTTTCCGTTATTATCTTCAACAATTGACAATAAATTGTTGGAAGGGAGTCCATCGTTTTTTCCATAACTTTTAAACTTAATGGGGTAGCCTAAAGTATCTTTTTGGGTTACTTTACTCAACCCGCCATCTGCCGTAGCTAAAAATGTTTCTTCATTGCTGGTAATACAGATATCTATTATGTCGTTGCTTTTGAGACCGTTGGAGGGGTGGTTGTCAATGCGGTAAGTTCTAATTTTACCAAGACTGTTTGGCGAATTCCTATTTGGAGAAAGTACAATTAGTCCACCAGTGCTGCCAACAAGTAAAAAGCCTTCTTTGGTTTCATTGATGCACCGTATTTTGCCAAAGTTGTCTATAGGGTAATTAGTCCATTTGTTTTTATGATTGATAAACTGTACTTGTTCAGAATTTTTGTTTTCTAATACATTCAATCCGTCAAAAGTGCCAACCCAAATTAAGCCATCGTAGCCTTCAAAAACGGAGTATATATTGTTACTTGAAATGCTGAACGGATTTTTGGTGTTGTGAACAAAATGTTTAACTTTATAATTGAATGGTTCATTTGTTGGAGTCAGTTTATACAAGCCATCACCTCTTGTGCCAATCCATATATTTTGGTTATTGTCTTCAATAATACTATAAGCGGTATTGTTCCAAACAGCATTTTTATTCAAATGCCCTGACGGAGAAAATGCTCCAATTGGGTTTAAGTGTTTGTCAAAAATCCAAACTTGATTTTGTTTGGTGCCCACCCAGATATTTTCTTTAGAGTCTTGAAAGATTGACCTAACATTTCTAGGTTGTTCTGTTGTGTTTGAATTTAGGGGCGATGCTTTGAAGTTATACTCGCTAAAAGTGATTTTATATAGCCCTGAAGAATGAGTGTTATACCACAGGAAGCCTTGTTTGTCAAAAAAAGCAGTGTGGAAGCTATTTAAAAAATTGGAGTCACTTGCTTTATTGGGTGGGGTTAAAGGGGTGATTTTGTGTGTGGTAGGATTGAATTTGGAAAAACTACCTCCATAGGGCTGTACCCAAACATCACCTTTTCTGTCAGTTAAAACTAAAGCGTTGGAGGGTGCGCTTATCGGGTTGTTACTCGCTGATTTTGAAGGATAATAGTATAATTTTTTGTTTCTAAAATTGAAAAGATAAATACCTTTTTCTTTGTTGTGCATAAACCATAGTTGATGGTTTTTTGTAAACGATATAGGAGTTAAGTTTTTGGTTTTTAGATTAGGTATTGTTTTTGGGGTAAATATTTCGATTTCTCCAGTAAATATATTAATGGAGCAAAAGCCTTTTTGGTCTGTAACAGCTAGAATGGTTTGTTGGTCTAATTTTTCAAGTCTTATGATTTTTGCGTTTAACTCAATACTTTTTGTTCTGAAATTGCCGCTTCCCTTTGTATACTTGGCAATGGTACCATCTGTTCCTCCAAACCAGATTTCATCATTTATTTCTATTGCAGAATGAAATTCTAAAGGGGTGTCTAATCCGTAAAAGAAATGTTTGGGGTTTTCATTGCTTTTAGAAGGTGAGACCATGGTTATTCCGTTATTGGTCAATAACCAAGAATTTAAATCTGAATCTTCATGAACGGCATAAACGGTAGTGGATTTTAAATTTCCAATGGCTTTCTGGTATATTTTAGTATTAAATAAAGAGTCTGTAACCCGAATGCAGCCATTGTTTTGGGATAAAAGCCACACTGATCCAGATTTTTTGGCTTGTATTTGTCGGATGCTAAATTTTGAGCTTTTTAATTCGGGGATTAATTCCGTGCCCCAAAAGGATTCCGATTTTGGGCTAAAACAATATACTTCTGGCTGTATGGCTTCACATCTCATCCATATTCGGCCAAAGGTATCTTCTACTATCTTATTGACCCGATTGTTGTTCATTATAATATCATCTACAGGCTTCGGTTTGAAATTGGTAAATGTGTACCCATTGTACCTGCTCAGTCCATTTGTGGTAGCTATCCAAATAAATCCTTTTTTATCTTGAATTACTTGGTTGACGATGTTATGAGGCAGTCCATCTTCGACAAGAAATTGTTCCGAAGAATAGTTTTGCTGACCTAAAACTACAAATAAGGAGAAAACAGTTAAGGCAATTGAAATGTAAATTTTTGTAAAATTCACTTTTATCATGATTAGGTGAAAACCAAATTAAAAAAAAAATTCCTTACAAAGGTGTTTGGGCTAAAAGAAATCGAGTTCAGTTTTCTTTCTTTGTTAAGAACGGAAGCTTGCAAAACAGATTATTGTAGCTTCCGTTCAATTTATGTTTTTAAAGATTAAATTAGAATGTTGAAAGTATAACGCTTTCCTTTTTTTGTTTTAACATCATACTCAAACCCAGGCTTGATGTTGATGCCTTCCAGTTTGGCTTTAGGTGATATTATCGGGGCTTCTACAGGTTGGAATTTATAAAAGTGGTTAGGATTTTTACCGTTTGCTTCCAATAAGTTTTGACCGGTCAATTTATCATAGCTTCGCAGTCTCAGATTGCCACCAAGTTTAGATTTTATTGTAATATTATGAATTTTATTGTTCTTCCATTCTAAGTTTTCGATTTCAAAACCACCCCGAGCTCTTAATCCAGAAACCTTTCCTTCTGTCCAAACATCCGGTAAAGCAGGGAGAATGGTTATAGCCCCATCATGGCTTTGTATTAACATTTCAGCAATTCCAGCAGTACAGCCAAAGTTACCATCAATTTGAAAAGGTGGATGAGCATCAAACATATTACTGTACGTGCCACCGTCAGGGTCTTTAATCGTTGCGTTTGCTGGTTTTAAGTTAAGTTGGTTTTTAATGAGCTTGTAGGCATGGTTTCCATCCAAATAGCGCGCCCAAAGTGTTACTTTCCAGCCCATGGACCATCCACGGCTTGCATCACCTTTTCCGATTAATGAGTTTCTAGAGGCTTCAAAAAGTTCAGGAGTTTTAAAAGCTGAAATTTGTCTTCCAGGGTATGCGCCCCATAAATGTGAAATGTGTCTGTGGGCATCTTTTTTTTTATCCCAGTCTTCAATCCATTCCTGTAATTGGGTATGCTGTCCTATTTGCATGGGAGGTAGTTGTGATCTAACAGTAACAAGTTCTTTGGAAAAAGAGGTATCGATATTTAAAATTTTTGCGGCATCAATTGTGTTCGATAGTAAGTCGAAAATCATTTGGTTGTCCATTGTTACTCCAGCAAAAACGCTACAGCGTTCTCTTCCCATAGTGCCATCAGATTTCAATTCTTGATAAAAATGAAGGCCGGGTGTGTGTTCTGGTGAAATAGATGGTGAAGCGACCAAATATCCTGTTTTCTTGTCTTTGATTAGAAAATCTTGGTAAAACTCACTAGCACTTTTTAAGATAGGATAGATGTCTTTTAAATAAGCTTCATCACCAGAGTAAAGATATTTCTCCCATAAATGCGCACAAAACCACGCATTGCAAGTTGGCCAAACACCAGCGGTCTTATCAACAGCACCTGTCATTCGCCAAAGATCTGTGTTGTGGTGAAGTGTCCAGCCTCTACTGTTGTACATTTCTGAGGCCGACTTTTTTCCTGTTTCGCTTACATCTTTTACCATTTGGATAAAGGGGTCATGACATTCTGTTAAATTGGTGACTTCCGCCGGCCAATAATTCATTTCAACATTAATGTTGGAGGTATATTTACTATCCCATGCAGGATATTGGTCAGCGTTAGGGTTCCATATACCCTGCAAATTTGCAGGCTGTGTGCCCGGTTGTGAGGAACTTATTAATAAATATCGGCCAAATTGGAAATAAGTTGAAACGAGTTCTGGGTCGTGGCTTTCAGAAAATTCTTCAATTCTAGTATCGGTAGGTTTAATCATTTGCTCAGATTTTCCTAAATCGAGTGAGACTCTGTTGAATTGTTTTTGGTATACAGAAATGTGGTCGGACTTTGCTTTGCCGTATTTTTTTGAAAATTTGGATAAATAGTCCTTGGCGCGCTGTTCTGCATTACCAGAAATATCCTTGTAGTTTTTAAAGTTAGTGGCTACTGAAATATATATTATGGCTTCGTCTGCATTTTCAACCGTAATACTATTATTGTTCTTTTTTCGAATGCCTCCTTTAGATTCAACTTTTATTTGGGTGTTGAAGTTTAAAAGGTTTAAAATATTCTCTTGTGTTTCCTTCGTGCATTTTCCGTTAACAAGAAGCATTTCATTTTGATTTCCCGGAACTTCAGAAACTACGGTTACCATATGTTTTTTTAAAGGGCCAGCAAAGAAGGTGTTGAAAGTGATGGCTTCTTTTTTATCTGATGTTAAGCGGATGATGATAAGCTGATCGGTAAAAGATGTAAATACTTCTCGGTTAAAAGTTGTCCCGTTAACTTTATATGTTGTAGAGGCTATGGCAGTCTTTAAATCCAATTTTCTTTCAAAGTTGGTGTAGTTTTCGTGACCGGGGAAATCTAAAATAAGGTTGCCGATTGATTGATAAACTTGGCCATGGGATGTTGTATTGCGGTCTGCAATAATATCTTTAAGGGCGAGTTTTTGTGCTTCAATGTAATTGCCATCTTCTATAAAGTTTTGAATGGTTTTTAAACTTTCCTTTGCATTTGGGTTTGTGTTTTGATATGGACTTCCAGACCAAAAAGTATCTTCGTTAATTTGAATGGTATCACGTTGAGGAATGCCATAAACCATAGCGCCCAATCTTCCATTGCCTAAAGGCAAAGCATCTGTCCATGCTTTTGATGGTTTGTCATACCAAAGCGTTAATGCTTCTTGGGAGTTTGAAGAAAAGTAAAAAGTTAATATTACTAAAGTAAAAATTATGTTTTTCATGCTTATTTTATTTGTTTAGGATTCCAGTTGTCTTGCCTTTTTATTACATTTTTCATTGTATATTTTTTGGCTTCTTTTTTTGAGAGTTCTCTAATGCCAACCCAGTTTGCCCTTTTACTGATATCTGAACTTTTACCTGTGTTCTTGTATTCGTATAGGTGCAAGTCTTTACTGGTTGGAGCGTATTCCATGTGCCAAAGGGTAGGCCAGCCCAAAGGTTCAATTTTGTCTACCATATCGCATTTTATCCAGGTAACTTTAGGGTGGTTGTGCCATGGGCGCCCAAGACTTATTAATTGGCTATTGTCTTTAGGTCTGGGACTATTGTTTTTAAATGTTAGTTTGCATTTATAGAAAACAAAACCGTATTCTTGTGTTTTTGGAGTGCTTGGTGCGGTTATCCACCCGCCGCCATAACTCCGTATTTCGCAGGTGTCAAAATAACCAATACCACCACCATAAATGTAATCTGTTCTGCCAAGAACGAAACAATCTTTAAAGTAACTTCTAGTACCGTCTTTTCTTAGAAAGATAGTGTCTTGATAACTAAGAAAACTACAGTTTATAAAGATGTTTTTGTCTGAGTTGATACTTATTGCCAAAGCTTGTCCAACGGGGCCGGCTGTATTTTGAAAAGTTATATTTTCAGCTTTAAAGCCATCGCCTTGAATGGTTATAGTTGCCGAGGTCCTTATCGTTTCACCAGACCATTTAGCGGCATCTTCAGCAGGACATTTATTGTTTAAACCTCCTTTGCAATCGTAGATATGGTAGCTTATAATAGTTTGTTCTTGGCTTTCCCCTATAAAAGTTATATTTTTTTTGTTTTCAGGAATAAGTAGTTTTTCCGTGTTGTACAGTCCGTTTTTAATATATATGGTTGTTCTTGACTCCAGTTTAGAGGGAACGCTATTAATGGCCGCTTGAATACCTGTGAAATTTCCAGAGCCATCAAGGGCCACAGTTATTTTTGGGATAGGGTTGGCAAAAATGTTCTTTGCAAATAGAATTATAAAAAGAAATAGAAGAGTTTTGATAAGGTTGATTTTCATGTTTTTATTAGAGACTATATGATATTGTTTTTTTTTGTTGAGAGAAAATTTGGGAAAGGCTAAATTATAGATTAAAATGCTTTTCAAAGGGGGGTGTTTTACATGTTAAGATGGGTGAAATCACACTTCTTTGTTAGGAAGGTGAATGTGAAGTGCTTTTATTCGTAATATAGTTGACATTGTTACAAAAAATGATAGGCTAGTATAGAGGTTGATTGAACGTCCAAAGCGTATCAAAGCTTTTTTAAGATGAGGTATTAATAGTGTTTGATGTTTATGTTTTTAATAGTTAAGATACTTATTTACACTTCGAAAGTTTTATTGGCATTATAGAGTTCATAAAAAGTTTGGAAATCGTTAACATGGGTTTGTGAAAATAAGTGAGTATTAGGCTCTGTATTGTCTGAAAGCATAAAGTTAGGGGGTATGTCAAGGTATTAAGTTTTATAAAAAATATGCCGTGTTTCTTTTGAATCATTTTGAGTTTATTGTAGATAAGTTATTTGCTATCCCGACAAAATGGGTGTTAAGTGACATTAATAGAAACCTAATTACATGATATTCAGTTATTTAAGTTTTTATTGATTTCATATAATTAGCTTAAATATCAAAACAAAAGTTACCTATTCGGTTACCTACTTTTGGAAAGTGAAACTAACTTTTTGGCTATTAATGATATATGGAATGACGGTTAGTTCTGTCATCACTTAAAGCAAGAGTCTATGCAAACTTCAAAGACATTCAGTATCCTCTTTTGGTTAAAGATGGCCAAAAGAAAAGGAAATTCGGCCCCTGTTTATGCCAGTATCACCGTAAATGGAAAACGCGCTGAAATCAGTTTAAAACGTTACCAACCGGTTACTTCTTGGGATATCCAAACCAAAAGAGCAAGACCAAGAACCCCTAATGCCCCAGCATTAAATGCCTATTTAGACCAAGTGTATGCTAATCTGTTGGCGTGTCATAAACAATTGCTTTCGGAATTTAAGCTGGTAAGCGCCCAAGCCATTAAAGCCAGATATTTAGGGGAGGACGAACAAGAGAAAACTTTATTGGAGTTGGTGGGCTACCACAACAAAAATATGAAATCCGTGCTTAAAACCAGGGACGCTCAAAAACTACTTTACCACAGAAAAATATCTGAAACGGTTTCTAAAAGAAAAAATGAAGACCAATGATATTTATTTAAAGCAGTTATCGTATGGCTTCATCATTGATCTAGAACAATTTTTACACAATGCCCATTCTATGAATGAAGCACGGCCACTGAACCACAATGGTATCATGAAACATTTGGAACGCTTTAAAAAGCTGTTCAACTTGGCAATGGACCTGGAATGGATAGAAAAGAATCCGTTCGCACGTTTCAAATTGAAATTTTCAAAGTATGAGCGTGCTTTTTTATCAAAATCAGAACTGCAAGTATTGGAGCTGGGTACTTTAAGACAAGAAGCCCATATCAAGACCAGGGATGTATTTGTTTTTGCTTGTTATACGGGATTATCGTACATCGATGTGAAATCATTGGGCAGAAATAATATTGTAAAGGGCATAGATGGGGATTATTGGATTTTCACGAACAGGGAAAAGACTGAGAAACCTGTAAAAATACCACTATTTGGACAAAGCATTGGATATTATAGCCAAGTATGAGGGAGCATTGTCCGATAGCTTATTGCCTCTATATAGCAATCAAAAAGTGAATGCTTACTTGAAGGAAATCACATTGAAATTAAAGATACCAAAAAAAGCTAACGTTCCATTCCGCCAGACATACTTTTGCAACAACTGTGACCTTATCCAACGGCGTTCCCATTGAAACAGTGTCAAAACTGTTGGGACACAGTAAACTGGCCACGACACAGGTTTATGCAAGGGTAATGGAACAAAAACTGAGCTCTGATATCATCAACCTAAAAGACATTTTGAAAAAAGAAAGAACAACAAATGTAAACAAGCATGGAATTATTTTAAATGGTACATAGTGGTGTCAGTCCATTACACTGCATTCCATAAAAACTCCATTTCGGGAAAAGCGCTTCATTAGAAAAATCTTGAACATGGTGCCAAAATTTGATGATTCCATTTTGTTTGACCATTCCGTGACCACTGGAACGGTTAGGGCATTTGAATGCCGAATTTTGGCATCATGTTCGCCTTGCCCAAGTTCCATTAGCAAGACTATTTTTAATCAAAGCATATCCAAATCAAATTAAAAAAATAGAAAGAGATATCTATAACAATATTGGCACGAAGGTAAACTCGCAAAATATTTCTCGGAAAAGGGACGGCATAAAGCCGTTCCTACCTCACTATTTATATCCGTTTCCTTTCCGCTCCAAAATTTTGTCTTCCGTTTGGGTTCTGCATAAATATTGTTTAATCATGTCTGTCGGCTTGACGGACCAAAATCAAATTATTTATGGAAACAGTTACCGAACATTTAAAAGAGGTCGCATTGGTTGAAATTACAACCGGTAAGACCAATCCGAGAAGCGATTTCAACGAGCAATCCATCCAGAAACTCGCAGAAAGCATTAAAGAGCATGGAGTGCTCCAGCCGTTACTTGTCAGGCCCACTTCCGAAGGCTACGAACTTGTCTGTGGAGAAAGGTGGTTGAGAGCCTGTAAACTCATTGATTTGAAATCTGTACCAGTCCAAATCAAGGATATGAACGACCAAGAAGCACTGGAAGCCCAAATAATAGAAAACCTTGAAAGGGAAGATGTGCATCCATTGCGTGAAGCTGAAACCTTTAGAATGATGATTGGTAAAGGTAATTATCTCATTGAGGATATAGCGATTAAAATCGCCAAATCCGAAAGTTTCATTCTGCAACGGTTGAGCCTCAATAACCTAAATGCCGAATGGAAAAAGCTGTTTTTCAAAAATGGAATCAACCTTTCAAAGGCATTGATAATTGCACGACTGGATAAGAAGTACCAAAAAGAAGTGGCAGAAAATGCAAGCGATTGGAGTGGCGGCATAAAATCTGCCAAACAGCTACAGAGCTATATCGATTCAAACATTACAGCGCAGTTATCGAAAGCGGTTTTTAATACGCTGGATGAAAAATTGGTTAAAAGGGCTGGTGCGTGCGTCAATTGTCCTAAGCGTTCAGGAGCAAACAGTTCCTTGTTTCCAGATGTAAAGGACGAAGACAGATGTTTCGATAAAGTTTGTTTCAGCAATAAAACTGAAATGCACATCGAAAACGAAATTGAGAGCATTGTCAATAATGCTGAGGATGTCCATTTGATTAAATCAAAACATCAAGACACAACTGACGAACTAACACAGAAACTGAAAAAACTAGGTGTCAATGTGTTGGTGAATTATGATGATTTTGAGACTGTCCACGGAAAAGATAAACGGAAAAACAAAATAAAAGGATTTTGGATTAATGGTTATGAACGAGGAAAATACGTGTCAATCAAAATGACCAAAAAGCAGGAGATAAAATCGATGGATCCGAAAAGTAAGGAAAGTGTTGACGCTCAAATTGAAAAAATCAATACAAGAGCAAAACGCATGTTGGAACTCGATGAAGAGAAAGTTCATAAGAAAATCATAGAAGCGATGAGTGGAGCTGAAGAATTGACTGTGCTTGGAAAACATAAACATTGTGATGCCACAGAAGTTCTCAACAGATTGATTTTATGGGGCGCATTGAGTTGGCCAAAAAAACAACACTACGGTAAGCTGTTGGATATTGATAAATATGGGAAAGAAGGTGCAAGCGGATTGCTTAAACGCCTTGGAGAATTAGCAAAAGACGACATGGCAACCATCACCAACAATGTAGGTTTTGATTCCTTTAAGTCATCATTACCAAAATATAGCGAAGCTATGGCATTAAAAAGTCTAGCTGAAAGTTTCGGTAGTATTCCAATAGAAGATATCGAAAATGAACAAAAGGCTATTGCCAATAAAAGAATAGGCAGACAGAAAGAGCGGGTTACCAAACTCAAAAAGTCGGTCAAATCATAATCGAAGCCACTAATTCTCAACTTGATGATTAGTGGCTGTTTTTATATTCTGTTTTCATGAGCCAATCAGCCCATTTCCACTCCATTCCGTAAAAACTCCATTTCAGGCAAAGCGCTTTATTAAAACATCTTGGACACAATCCCAAAATTTCAGGTGTACTCTACGTTTCTCCTGCCGCAAAAGGCAGGAACACTTCGTTCCCAACCAAAAGTTTTGAAATAGCGTCCGCTAGAGCAGAACTTACATCAGCTTATTGGTCCTATACATGGTAAAGGGAGCCAAATCTTCGGTTTTCTTAACATAATTATCGGCAAACCCTTCTCTGGGCTTTGTTCAATAGTTGTTGAAAACCAAACCTTTGGCTTGTACATTTTAAGGGGTTAATAATGGATGAAGCCTTTGCTTGTTTTTCGGTACAGCGAAAAACAGGCAGGGCAAAAGCAATTCTAGGATGACCCAAGTACTTTCATTCGCTTAACTGCCGGTACGTTCACTCGGTAAATAGGTCATCAAGAATTGCTAATGCCCTTGTGGAACTTGTCAAGACCATGCGAATTTTGAAAAAAAATAAGGTCTCTACTTCCTTGAAAACCCAAGTGTTTTTCTACGTCGCAGATACTCCTGATTTGTTTTCCAAAAGTCTTGACAAAACCCACTCCATCCATTGTGCTGCGCAGGAGAGAAATTCAACAAAACACCCCTTAAAATTTAATCCGTTTTAAATCCGATAGGGGAAATATTAATCTAATTTTTTTTAATCATGAGTACATTAAGAAACAAAGTACAGTTAATCGGAAACGTTGGTGGAGAGCCAACCATTACAAACTTGGAAAGCGGAAAGAAAGTAGTCCGTCTATCATTGGCGACCAATGAGCATTACAAAGATGCTAAAGGCGAAAAGCAGACCGATACCATTGGCACAATCTAGTGGCATGGGGCAAGACCGTAGACACCATTGAAAAGTACGTGACCAAGGGCAAGGAAATAGCCATTGAGGGCAAATTGACCTCAAGAAGCTATGAGGACAAAGATGGCGTAAAACGCTATGTAACCGAAGTGGTAGTAAGTGAAATATTACTGCTAGGAAGCAATGAGTGAATGAAAAATAAAAGAGGGTGTCCCTTTAAATCAACACCCTCTTTTTCATTATTAATCTAAATCAGAAAAACAATGAAAACCAAAGTTAATACATTACAGGAAAGCCTACAACAATTTTGTGGCACAGAGCAAATTTTTCAATTGCCATTGATACAGACACGGTTTACGGACGGGGTACATTATTTAGCCCAAAAGGCAGCATGTTTTTGGCTAATTACCGATGCCTCGGTGTTTGCAAAGAGCCTTATGGACAAAAACCATTTCATAACCATTGATTTTAAACGTCTTTCAGAAGCTGAAAAAATTGAAAAAGGATGTGAAGCTATTATAAGTTATGGCGATGGCAACGACACCATATTGGAAACGCACCGGTACAGCGTAACGGATTTTCCACTGGATGAACTGCGCCTATATTTTGTGAACAATACCTTGATGTTGCCCAGTGAATATTGAACATAGAATAGACCGTTATGATTTATCTCAATTACAACAATCTGGACGAAGAGACCCAACAATATCTGCTTTCAGTTTCAAAAGAAGATATAGAAAGAAAATTTGGGAATGACCTCAAAGCCTATGCAAAAAAACAGCATTTGGATTATGACACGATATTGGACGAAGAAGCGATAAAAAACCTTTACAGCTATCAGTATGTGTTCAATATTTGAGAACTTAGAACATAATCGCTTAATAAAGGACCTTTGAAACTTTAAAGGTCTTTTTGTTTTTTTTGCAAGGTTCAATCCTTAAAACATTTAGCCCAATAATTTCAAAATCTGACGACCAAAATTTCAAATTCCCTTAAAACCATATTCATTGGTTGGAATTGATGCTGTTTGGGGGCTTTTTTTCTTTTCAATTGGCCTTTGAAACCTTTATATTTATAGGGCTGTCAATAGGCAGTTAATTGATACCTGGTTATTCTTTTTATATTTGACTTTCGCTCATGACCAGTCATTCAAAAAATGAGATCTATGGAGTATTTTAATTCTATCCAAGCACATCATGAATATGATGTGTAGCAAAAATTTTTGTCCCTGCGGGACGAATTTTGTATAGCAAGAGGGTAACACGCTAGTGCGATGTTTCGATTTTCAGTTTTTCCAAAACCCTAGTAAAATCAACACCTTTCGGCGATTGATTGTTTTGATTTTTGAATTTCTAACATGTTTTTTCACGGAAAAAAGCTGTCAGCCCAATAAAAACAACAAATTTTTCAAGGAAAAATGGATAAAGGATATGAAAAAGAACGATTTGAAAGCCTAAGTATTAAAACTTCGGTAGCTAAAAAATTTAATGGATTTTGTAGAAAAATGTCACTTTCAAAATCTATGACACTTTTATTGATGCTTGATTTTTTTGAAGATAATGGCATTTCGCCAAATGAAACTATTGGTCCAAATATGCAAACTTTAGAAAGTGAAATTAAGAAACGAATTAATGCCGTGATCGCCATCATAAAAGACATCGAAAAGAACCACGACAAACCCACAACTGCGATGCTTCAATCCTTGTTTATGGAATTTGAACCTAAAGAGAAAAAGCTCATTTTAGAAAAAGATCTTAAAGAAAGGAAAGTCCAGTTTGTGGAAAAAAAAGATTCAAATAATCAATTATAAAATTATGTACATCACAATTACAGCTCAAAAATTAGGAGGAGATTATTCACAAAGTTCTGCGGATTTTGTAGACTATCTAGAGAAAGAAAATCAGAGTTTGGAGCAAGAGGATATGGAACATTTTTTCAATCAATATGGCGATGAAATTGAAGCCAAAGACGTGGTAAAAGAAATTGATGGCAATACCGCGAAACTCAAAAATAAAGAACCTAAATTTTATTCAATTACCGTAAACCCAAGTCAATCTGAATTACGAAAATTACAAAAGAGTTCTGAAGATTTAAAAAAGTACACCAGAGCGATTATGACCGATTATGCATCGTCTTTCAATCGTGAAATCAATGGCAAACCTATAACTGTTGATGATATAAAATATTTTGCAAAAATTGAGCATCAACGCAAATTTAAAGGTACAGATAAACAAGTAAAAGAGAACCAACCGTTTGGCACTAAAATACTTCAACTTAAACAAGATATTCGAAAAATTGAAAATGGAAATTTAGACGGTAATATCAAGAAAATGAAATCCCAAATAGCCAAACTTGAAGCCGAAGCACCACACCAACAAAATGGAAAAAGGATAGTTCAAGGCATGAAAAAAGCGGGTAACCAAAGTCATATTCATATCATCGTGAGCCGAAAGGATGCATCAAATTCTGTCAGTTTATCGCCTGGATCTAAATACAAAGCTTCAGAAGTTATGATGAACGGGAAATTAGTAAAACGTGGTTTTGACAGAGATGCTTTTTTTACAAAAGCAGAAAGCACTTTTGATCAAACGTTTGGTTTCAAACGTAACTATTCAGAATCCTATAAATCGAAGAAAGATTTCATTAAAAACCCAAAACTGTACTTCACAACATTATTAGGATTGCCGGCAAGTGAAAAAGCTGTTGCTTTTAAAATGCTTGCAAGATCAGGAGTACCCATTATGAGTATTCCAACTAATCAAGTGCAGTTGGCACTAAAAACAATCAGGACTTTAAAACGCGGTGTGGACCTGGCAATTAAATCGGGTTCAATAGGTATATAACATGGAAATACAAGGAGTCACATTTACTATTGGATTATTATTTGGAATGAGCTTGGTGTTTTCAATTCTGTTCAAAATGACGCGATATGCCTTTTTTATAAATCTCATATTGACAGTAATTTGTTTAGGACTACTTTTTAAACTGAACACTTTTTTGATGCAATGGATTATACAGTTACTTTATATAGGTTGTCCGCTTTTGCTTATCAACACCGTTTTATATGTATTTCTCCACAAGGAGAATGACACTTTAGATTCTAACAATAAACATCAAGTTCATTTTAAAGTTAAGCGAGGAAATTTCAAAATAAACAACATCAAAAGAGGCGCTTCAATTATAGGTTCTGCAGGAAGTGGAAAAACAGAAAGCGTCGTTTTTAATTTTCTTCTGCATTTTAGTAAACATAAATTTTCTGGTGTCATTCACGATTATAAAAATTTTGAACTTACAGAAATGGCATTTCCTTTATTTGAAAAAAACGAGATTGATTTCAAAGTGATTTCATTTGATGCTATTTATGATAGAGTGAATCCAATAGCACCAAGATACATGACCAATGAAGAAAGCGTCAATGAGGTTGCCAGAGTGCTCATTGAAAATCTTTTAGAGCAAAGAGAATCGGGAAGCATAGGTACAATAAAATTCTTCAATGATGCAGCTGAGGGTCTCATTGGTGGTTTGATTTGGAAACTACGAACCTCATATCCGCACCTTTGTACTTTACCGCATCTAATAGCCATTTATCAATTTCTGGACACAGATAGCCTAATAACTTTTTTAAGTTCCAACACCACATCGAGAGCGATGGCAGATGCGTTTATTAGTGGTAAGGATTCCGACAGACAAACCGCTGGTGTAAAAAGCACCTTGGCTAATGCGCTAAAGAAGATAAGTACCCAACGTATTTTTATGACCTTATCCGCAGATGATGTTCCGCTAGATATAAATAACCAAGAAAAACCTTTCGCGATTTCAGTAGTCAATAACCCAAAATATGAAACCGCTTATTCTCCAATTATCGCGACTATTATTCATACTATTACAAAGCAAATGAGTGTGAGAAATTCAAATGCTTCTTTTTTATTAATGGAAGAAGCACCAACGATTAGATTATTGAATATGCACAGAATTCCAGCCACGTTACGTAGTTATGATATTGCCACGATTTACGTGATGCAAGACAAAATTCAAAATGATATGATGTATGGTGATAAGGCGAGCAAAGCGATTTTAAGCAATTTATCCTATCAATTCTTCGGAAAGGTAAACGATCCAGACACAGCGAAATATTATGAACGTTTTTTTGAAATTGTCAAGAAAGAAACTACAAGTGTCAATCGTGGCTATAACCTTAATTTTGATACACGCATAACCACAGGAGAGCGAGAAGTTGCTAAAATTAGAGCTGATGTATTTTTTAGGCTAAAAGAAGGCGAGTTTATTACGTTTGCAGACGGTAAGGACAAGAAAGTACAATTTAAACTTCCTAAAATTGAAAAACGATTACCAACGAAACAACAAGAATATTCTGATGCCGATTTACAGGCTAATTTTGATAAAATTTACCAAGAGGTTAAAGAGATATTTAAATAGTATAAAGGAATAGTGATTATTTTGTCGCTTATTTACATCAAAAATATTATATTTGTCGTAAATAAACAACAAAATGAATTCTAAGAAAGCTATTCTTCTGCCTAAATTTCAAAAGATGTTTGAACAAATAGGGGAAAATGTAAAGCTTGCTCGTAAGCGAAGGAAGCTTAGCACTGAGCAAGTTTCTGAACGTGCAGGTATTCATAGAGCTACCCTTTATCGTATTGAAAAGGGAGACCCAGCTGTGGCGATTGGTCTGTACTTTAATGTATTTAGGGTGCTTAATCTTCAAGATGATTTTCTAAAGTTAGCCAGGGATGATGAATTCGGCAGAAAACTGCAAGACCTTGATCTATTATAAATAGTATGGCAACAGGAAAATTTGACATATACGTATTTGCAGATTGGGCAGCTTTAGAGAAGCCAACCTTGGTAGGCGTACTTTCTGCTCACTTAGCCAAAGGCAAAAAAGCTTTCAGCTTTGAGTATGACAAGGATTGGTTAAAAACTGATGCACAAAGATTGCTAGACCCAGATATAGATTTTTATTCAGGCCCACAGTATCCAGCCAATAAGGAAAATTTTGGAATCTTTTTGGATAGTATGCCAGATACCTGGGGTAAGACTTTAATGAAACGTAGGGCTGCTCAAGATGCTAGAGCTAAGAATGAAAAAGCAGTCACACTCTATGAAATAGATTATTTGCTCGGCGTTTTTGATGAAAGTAGAATGGGGGCTTTGCGCTTTAAAACTGAATTGGAAGGCCCTTTTTTAGATAACGATGCACATAGTCCAACACCACCGTGGTCATCGCTAGGAGATTTGCAGGAAGCAGCGAAGCAACTAGAAAGTGATGACCAAAGTGAAGCGGTAAGAAAATGGATTGCTATATTGATAGCACCAGGTTCTTCTTTAGGAGGGGCAAGACCCAAGGCAAATGTTTTTGACCCAAAGAAGAATCTTTGGATAGCAAAGTTCCCATCAAAGACAGATACCATAGATAAAGCGGCTTGGGAGTTTTTAGCCTATCAACTGGCCACTGCTGCAGGAATACATATGGTAGATTCTAAAACAGAAAAGATTAGCGGTCGGTATCACACGTTCCTAACTAGACGATTTGATAGAGACAACGGAAAACGCATTCACTTTGCTTCAGCTATGACAATGACTGGAAATACAGAAGATATTATAAAGGAGTCTGCACCAAGTTATCTTGAAATTGTAGAGTTCATAGAAAATTATGGTACAGATGTGGAAGCTAATTTACATCAACTTTGGCGGCGTATCGTATTTAACATAGCAATTTCTAATACGGATGACCATTTGCGAAATCACGGATTTATATTAACTGAAAAAGGCTGGATCTTATCGCCCGCCTATGATTTAAACCCCTCGATAGAAAAAAATGGTTTGTCTCTAAATATAGATATGGATGACAATGCTTTAAGCTTCGATTTGGCTAAAAGTGTTGGCCAGTATTTTAGGTTAGACAATGCCGAAATGGAGACCATTTTAAATGATGTATTAACTGTGGTCAAAGATTGGAAAACAGTTGCAAATAGAATCGGTATAAAAAATTCGGAGATAGCATTGATGTCTAGTGCTTTTAATGTCTAGGGACTTAAATTAGAGTATTAATAAAATAAATAATGCAAGGATGGAAGTAATTAAAGCTTTCATAATGTAATTAATTTGGGTTATTGATATATTTATGTGATATTTTCATTTCAATATTTCGCTCGCCATCTTTCTCATTCAATTCTAAAATTACCCTTCGGTCATTGGATAATGAAAATTTCGGCATGACATAAATGAATCTTACCGTTTCATTGACTACAATTTTAGAAGGCAGATGGTATTTGAAAATAGGCTCTTGGTACAAACGTTGTAAAGATTTCTTTTTTCCTTTTTGTCGAGTCTCGATGGAAAGGTTTAAGAAATTTAAATCATAATCCAAAGTAGAATTATTCCTAATTTGAATAACGAAGTAGAGTTCATCTTTATCAAAAACAATATTTTCAAGCCTCAAAATAACACCATCATTTCGCCTTATATACCTTCCAAGGTATTGTCTTTTATCAAGAAGATAAGAGCAAAATTTTTGATAATAATACGTGCTGTTGTCAATACTTTTTTCAGAAGTTTTAGTCTGAATCGAATCTTTAACTTTTGGTTTTTCATTCCCAATACTACTTGTCATCGGGATAAAATAGTTGAGCTTTGAAAGCTGCGCTTTATACCTTACAATATACGAAAAAATTGAACCATTTCTATTGATTACCAGTAGATTACTTTCTTTTCCTTGTTTGGCTTGCAGTAAGCCAAAATATTGTTTTTTTTCTCGATTGTACGTGAATACAAAATTTTCTGAACCTGTTATGCCTTGACGTATAGGCTCAGGGAAAAAGAGCGCAACATTTTTTGTGTCGTTTGCGTAAATGGTGTCAAGAATATTTGTTGTTTGCGCATCCATAGAAGCGGAAACAATAATTAGAGTTAAAATGCTGATATACTTTTTCATAAGAGTGCGTTTTTAAATGTCCATTATGGACTTATAATTTTGGTTTTAGAATAAGTTTGTAATTGTTCAATACAGTAACCTTTACATTTCGATTACTACGTCTAAATACTTTTGTGATTCCGCCCACTTGAGGAACAGTTGGGATATTGATATCGCCTATAACATCTTCCAGAACTTCATTCGTCGCTTCAGCTCTAAAGTTGTTTTCCACATAAATGCCTTCGCTACCATCTTGTAAATCGAAAGCTTTTAGTTTTGTGGGATGATGATTGATATTCTCAATTTCAATTAAAGCGCGATTAGGTTGAAAGCTTATAAACCCGAATAAAAATGTGTTCTTGGGCATTTGTTTACCATTGATTGTTGCAGCTTCGGTAAGTCGCATTCTCAATCTCGTATTTGCTTTTACAATTTGGTCGCCATCAACAACTACGTAAATGGTGGCATCGGTATTACCGATAATGGAAAGTTTATTGGGTTTCGGTTCAGCAGCAAAAAATAGTTGATGTTCAAGACCCATTTCCTTGGCTTGAATCTTTAGTTCTCTTTTGATGTCGGATGAATCAATTTCTACTGGTTGTTTCTTTTCGACTTTCTTTTGTCCGAAGTTTTGATATTTTTTATCAGAATATTGAATTTTGCCTGCATCATAAATGCTATCTACAATACGTTTCTTTTCACGTTCAGGCAGGTCAGGATCGTAATAACCCATCGAATCAATTAATTTTTCATTATAGATGCTTGGTGCATTGTTTTCACGGACTTCTTTTAAATCATTAAGAGCATCTAATTTAGAATCATACTCTTTTTGGTTTTCTTCTAAATCTGGTATTAAGGTCTGTTCAAGGTTGTCATTCTCACTTTCATCATCGCCCATTACCATCACGGAATAGGAAATAAGGAATATGAAAACAATAGCCAATACTGCTATAAATACTATTTTATTCTTTTCTACTTTCATAAGAGTGGTATTTTAAATGCCGATTACCTGCCTGACGGCAGGCGGGTCGGCTCAACTTTCATTGTTTAGTTTTTTTAAAGTGTTTTCGAAATAATTGGTAATTAATAGGCCATGTGGATTGTTGGGGAAGTTTCGGTCAACTATAATTAAGTCTCCAGTAGACACCAACTCATAAGTATCGATTATAGAACCTCTATTGATTTCAAAAATGGTGGTTGTGGTAAAACTATAGGTACTATTATTTTCTGTTATTTTTGAATCAATACTCAGTACATTTTGTACTAAGGAATATTGTAATAAGCGATTATAGACACCATCCGCTTTTTTCTGGCGATATAGATTATCCACGGAACTATTACCCAACCAAAGCGCCTTTTCTAAATGCTTCTCATAGTTACTCGCATCGATATTATAGAAGTAGTTATGAAACAGTTCCAAATGCGCTAGAACTTCAACTTTAAAATTTTCTTTTTGGTTTACTAGTTTCAACGGAATGATACTACCATCGGTATTGATGGCAAATGCACTATTCATGGCGTTTTTGTTTGTGGTAAATGCCATCCAAACTGAAAAGCTACTGGATAGCAACGTGCAAACAACGACTGCCAAAACGATGAATCGATTTAACTTCAGCACGGTATAAATATTTTTGTAAGGTGTTTTCATGTGTTTATATTATTGTTTCTTAATGGTCACATGTAGCATCCATTTAATCATTTCCTTGGGTATCAAGATTTAGTTATGAATGTTTCATATTTTTATGTTTAATCTGCCTTAGGCAGTAAATAATCTAAGTGTAAAAGATGTGGCACGTTTGTATAGCTTGAATTTCAGGAATACGATAAAGCCAACCGAACCTAATTGTACAACAGGTGCAAAAAAGCCTTGGCCAAAATCGGTACCAAATAAGTTGGTCCAGAAATTGGTGTTTATTTCAGTATATATCGCATTGACAAATACATTGACCAGGAAAAATGCAGGCACCAACATATAGACTGCTGCATACAGTTTAAAAAACGTATAGGCTAGGGAACGGAACTTTTCAAACACAGCAAGACTGATAACTAATGGGAAAAACGCTTGCATGATTCCTAATAGGAAAAAGCGTTCTGCTAAAAAGAGCGGATATATAAAAAGGTCAAGAATCCACAACATGGTACTCAGTATAAAGGCTAAGATCTTGAATCCGTAAAGTGGCGTTAACAACGCTTCATAAAGGAGTGTCATCGCCAAACTTGCTGCGTCCAATAGCCCAACATCTTCTTCAAGCGGTAAATCCTGTAATTGCAATGGTAATAACGCAGGTGCAGTCCCTCGATATTGTCCTTCAATGGCCACTAAAATGCCATCGAAAAACCCTAACACCTGCGTTGAAAAGATAACCAAGAGTACCACAGCAAAATTCTTTGCGAGTTCGCCAGGACTTAATCCCCATGAATAACCATCCTTGTCCGCAATACCTTCATTATACTTTTTTAGGATATTGACCAAAAAAAACAGTACGGCAAGTGTTTTCATGCCTGCAATGGTATATTGCGAGAAACTACTATTCTGTATGGTTTGAAACAACGTGTCGATATGTTCTAACCCAATTCCTAAAATGATGGTTGCGGTCATTTCTAATAATTTATTTCGCGATTATTAACTCTATCCTGCATTTTTCTAAAGGAAATAATGTCTTTGTAACGTTTCGTTTTTGTAGTGATATTGGAAATCATTTGCTTCGATTCTAACTCTTTTTGTTTTAGAATTTCGGCACGTTCGGCATCGGTCATTTTTAGATAATCGCTGGATAGGATTTCGTCTATAAAATCTACCATATCTAAAGAGTTTTGGACGATGGCATCGAATGATTCTGCAACTCGTGTAACTTCATCTGGTTTTATGTAAGGCGAGTTCAAAATGTTTTGTAAATCATTCTGCATAACCTGAATAAGACGTTGATTGTTTTTAGCAATTTCTTCAACCGCTCTAAGTTGTCGTATCACATTAGATACTTTCTCTATGCTTTCTTTGGCGTCCTTCAAGAATTGCACAGACTTAATCATTTGAGCTGTCTGTTTGCCTGATTCTACAAGTTGTTTTACCAAACTGATAAAATTGGTATTGTCATAAGTAGGCATTCCCTGGGCAGTAGTACCGCAGGGCGATAAAATGGCAACCGTAAAAATTAGTCCGAATAAAATTGTTTTGATTTTTGTGTTCATATTACTATGTTTTAGATGTGAATTCTTTTATAGCCAATTCCATATTCAGGCTTTTTTCATAAATGGCCATTATGGCCTCGTTTTCTTGTCCATCGGTTAAGTAAGCTGCGTATACTTCTTTCGGTACTTCAAGCCTAAAAATGTTGCTTTCCTTTCCGATTTTAATAAACATTTCGGTATATTTTCTTGGACCAGAAAGATTGTTTTTAATGGATTTTAATTGGTTTAAATCATGGCTAGATAGATTGAGTCTTTTGACTAGTTCTTCATAGCCCTTCTCATTATTCAGGCTATAGATAACCTGTGTGTTTTCAAGTATGCTTGCTGATGTTGAATTATTTGGCAATTGATTTATGGATTGTAGAATAATACCAATCGCACCATTTTGTTTTCTAATGGCTTGGTAATAGAATTCCACACTTTCCAATACATTTTCAAACTTGAGTTGTTTGGCAAACTCGTCAAAAAGGATAATGCCTTTTTCTGCACGATTTTTCCAAATGGTTCTTTGGACAGCTGACTTTATCAGCTTGAGCATGACAGATAGAATTTCCTTGTTGTCTTTTACTTCATCCAGTTCAAAAACAATCAATCGTTTGTCTTCGATTTTATAAGTTTGGTCTTCGCTAACTTCAAATAAAAAGCTATATAGACCATCGCCGACATATTCAGATAGGACGTGCAAAAAACTCGTCACATTGAAATAGTCGGGATGGATTTTTAGGGTTTTCAGAAGGTCTTTCTGGTGCCTTTCTATAAACTTGTAAAAGCCTTCCAAAGAATGATTTTCGGAAGTGATATCATAATAATGCCGTAATATTTTTTTAACGGAAACGGATTGTGCTTTGGTTACTTTTAAATCTGAAGCAAATAATTCAAAAAGAAATACTGATAAATCTTCAAGTCGTTCAGGTATCAAATCAATTACATCACTAATGTAAAAGGGATTGATGCCTAAGTTCTTTCCGCTTTCGTAACGCAGCACCGTGTATTTTTCAGGATAGAGTTTGGCAAATTTGGTATAAGAACCACCTAAATCTATAATGACTAATCTTACGCCACTTTCAAAATATTGGCGCAAAATATTGTTGGCTAAAAACGATTTGCCTTCGCCAGTTGGCGCAAATATGGCAAAGTTTCGTGCTTTAATGCGTTTCTTTTTTTCATCCCAAACATCTTTTAAAACAGGAATGTTATGTTCCCTGTCATTAAAGATGATACCTGTTTTATCCGATTTGTAATTGGTATTATTGATGAACAAACAAAGTGCATGCTTTAAGTCAGTTACGTATAAATCATTATTTGAGAAATTTGAAGAAAAACAGCAGTAACTGTTCAGGATATAGTTTTTACGTTCTTCCCCTCTAGGATAGTAAGGGATAATATCCAGTTCTTTAAATTCTGTTTTAATTTTAGAAGTTATTTTATCCAATTCTTTAACATCTTTCGACCAATACACAATATTGAGATGACCACGTATAATACGTGAATTATCATCTGCATTGATTTGGTCCAAAATGTGCTGAATTTTACCAAGTACGACTTTGTTTTGTGAACCAAAATTGGAACTTTTGTTAAGTTCTTCTATTTTCTTATCCAACAGCTTGCGCCACTTTTGTTTGTCGTCTAAATAAAGAATCTGATTGACAATATGGTTTTCATTAAGCGTAAGGCCTATGCCATCAATAAACCCTTGATGAAACACAAAATCGTCAGAAGTGAATTTCTCATTCATTTTGCTACTTTGCACGCTTTCGCCAAAGCATAATTCGCTGTTGATGGCTAGCGCATCAAAATGATTTTCGCCAATATTGACGCTTTTCTTTTCTAGTAAAATATCAGTATCAAATCCTTCATTGAATCCATTAAAATAACCGCTTGTAAGTTGGTGAATCTCTTCCGATTGAAGCGGTTGAAATTCCATTTTTCGACTATTGTTTATAAAAGAAACAGAATCGTTTACAGAGTTAGCGAAGCTCTTAATGTTATCATCTAGTTCTTGAACGATTCCTTTTGAAATTTTTTTGAAGGGATTGACATATTTCGGGTTGTTTAGGGCTTTGTTCTTGGTTAAGATGAAGAATAGATAACATTTATGCTCTATGTGTCCACGACCTTTAAAATGCTCGTGTGTGGCTTTTTCTAAAAAGGTGGTGTTTGGAAGTTGTTCTGAAGAATAAGATTTTTTAAGGTAGATGTCCTGTTTGTGAACTACAGTTCCAATTGGTAATGATTTCAAAGCTTGAAACCATGCGCCATGCATATCCTCAAAATCTTTCTCGGACAGGGAATAGATTTCTGGCAGATTCCCTTCATAGCACAAGACGACATTACCATTATTGGCAAATACGATATTATCTTGAATATCTACAATGGGTTGATATGCTGCAATGTTAATCTTGTTCATAATCGAAGCCGGAATTTCTTTTGTTGCTTATAATTCTTGGGAAAGCTTTTGCCATTTGAAAAAGCTGCGGATTGTTGGTTATGCGCGTAAAAGCAACATATAAGACTGCATTGAACATCAGTATGCCAATTATCATCGCAAAGCTGAAAGAGAAAATAATGATTAACAATGATGCTAAAATGGACACCATCATGAGTGCAAATAGGGAAATAGGCAATCCAAAAATGACTGCCTGTTTTCTAATGTTTTTATATACTTCGTATTTCTTCATACAGCTATTTCAATAAATCCCTCGATGAGAGTCATTATACTACGATGGTTATTAAGTAAGTGAATATGCCTACTACTGCACCAGCAATTAATACAAATACTAAAACACGAGTAATCCCTTTTTTAAGGTCTGCGTTCTCGCCAAAGAAATGACCAGCATTGAACAGGAATCCGATAAGGAAGATGACACCCAAGATGATTGGGAAAATGGTTCTAATGGTATCTGAAACATCATTTACAGAATCTTCAATACCACCAATTTGAGCAAAGCTTGAAGCTGATGCTAATAAGAACAGGAGTAAGACAAAAATTGATTTTTTCATAAGAAATAGATTTTAAGTTTTTAGTATTTGTGCAGTACGTCATACTTCGCCGTCTGCTAAGACTTTTGTGAAATCTATTGTGATTTGAAGTTGAAGGAAGAAAATCTCTAAATTTTAACGCTAATTGGTGTTAAACTTTTGAAGATTATTAAGGAAGTAATTGATTTCTTGAATATTGTGTAACCTAAAACGATTATTATGATCACATTAAATCAAATGACAGTGCTGTTATTCTGTCTAGTTTTTCTAAATCTTTCTTATTCACAGAATGGTAAATACCAAGCAAGAAATCCTATTGTAGTAATAGATCCTGGACATGGCGGAAAAGATGCTGGTGCAATAGGTATAAATGGTATAAAGGAAAAAGATATTGCTTTGGGTATTGCTTCTAAAATAGTGGTACTAAATAACAAGCTAATTGAAAATCCCTTAATGTTATATCTCACTAGATACACAGATACTTTAATAGCTCTTGGCGATAGAACACAACTAGCCAAAAAACTAAAAGCTGATATATTTATTTCGATACATTGTAATCAAGCTATAAACAGAATAGCATCAGGAACAGAAGTTTTTATTCATCCTAAAAACGAAGTGCAAGCGGAGGAATCTGCCTATTTAGGGTTTACTCTTCAAAAGGGATTAGCTGATATACTTGGCATTAAAAAACGTGGATTGAAATATGGAAATTTTCAGGTCTTACGAGATAATAATACTAACGCAACTATTCTCTTAGAACTTGGGTTTTTATCTCAAACGGATGAGGCTATCTATTTGGCCAAAGAAGAATCTCAATATGCTGTTGCTTTGGTTATACTTCATTCAATTATTAAATTTTCAGGGGTATGAGTGAGTTGTATTTAGAGTTTTTAAAGATTATTAAGGAAATAGTGACAGCCATATATCGTGATGTTTTGAAAAGAAAATAATACTACTATCAAGATGTATATTGCTTTCTTTTGCTATACATTACTCAATCTTCCCCCAAACCAAAGGATGCTCACTAGCAGCAATATTTCTATTAGAAACAGATTTATAAATAGACCATTGCGGAAGCTTTTCTGGCCACATGGCTTTGCGATTTAACCCACTATCAATCATTCTATCAAATAGACTAGGAGAGAAGAGCATGTAATCTTTCTGCTTAATATTTACACCCATTCTGAAAGCGCCTAATCTAAAATAAGTAGCGTCATTTCCTTTGTCCATATCCACTTCAAACGATAGGTGTTTTGTGATGTCTTTTAGGTCTGTATTTTGTAGTAAATGCGATAAAGAATCACAATAGGATGGCGCATTAAATGTACCAGCGATAATGATATTGGTTTTGCCTTCAGCTATGAGATTGTTATAAACTTCAGCGATTTTTGAGATTTGTTTTTTTCTAATCTTATCTGACTGCTTTTTGTCTGTTGTGGACTTTTCTAGATAGGCATTCAATAACCAAATAGTCTCTTTTGAAGGTGTGCTAATTTCGTATTCAATGAGGTTTTTGCCAGCATCATTATTAATAGAATTTACGTTATGAGTTCTAACTGTTTCGAGGTTGTAGCCTTGTCGCAACGCTATTCCCATTTCTAAACTATTCATATCATTTCCTTGAATCACAAAAGATTGATTAAAAGGCTTGCAGTCAAACTTTGGTAGAATGAGTTGGTTAAAATCTTCAAATGATGCTCTGTCCTCTATTTCTTGTAGTAATAAAATATCGGGATTGACATCTGCAATAACTTGTGCTTTATGATGTGTTGACTTAGGATGAATGGGAACAGTTTGAAGTTCTATCCATCCATTCCAATCTGTGAGATTACTGGCTTTATTGTCAATGGAATGGCTTAAACCTTTCATAAACAGAAAGCCTGCTTTTCTTCGCAATACAGCATAAGGTCGCGGACTTGATTTTTCAAAACCAATTAAAAATGATAATTCTCTAATCCGATCCTGTTGACTCAAAGATTTAGAAGTTTGAAGCATTAAAGAATCAAGTTCAGTTATCCAATTTGTGAGATTCTTGCCAAATGGTTTTTCCAAAAGGCTCTTATCTCTGTGAAATAAATTCTGGATGTTGTAGGTGGCTATTTTCATTGAAATCATATTTATTTAATTTCCGTGAAGTCGGAAATCTGTTATTTTCGTTTGTCGTTGGTGTCTTGATCAAATGCTACGAGGTTGAATAATTCCCGCATTCTACTTCGGACTCTATTGCCATATAAATCTTCCAATTCTCCAGCATTTAGGTTTGTAGTTGCGTGCGTTTTTATTTTGTGATCTATAAAAAGTTCATGGCGTGAGATTAAAATTTCGCCTAGGACATTACAGTCTTTTCCGTAATGTCTTCCAACAGGTTCCACACCTAAATCATCAAAACAGAAAAACTGCCTGCAACCATAGTCTTCAATAGTTTTGTAGCCAATATGATTAAAACCAAATACAATATTTCTAGAAGGAATCAGGATGTACGGTTTTTGTAATGGAACGATATTCTTTAACAATAGCATTAAGCTTGTTTTTCCGCAACCAACAGGTCCAGAAAGTAAAATACCCTTATCTGGATCAATTTCATTTTTATCGCAATTTTCTTTGTCTTTTATAAAATATTGGCAGAGTTTTAAAATGATTGAGCGGTCTTCTTCGTAGATTTTAAAATCATTACCAAAGAGCATTTTTCCTTTAGCATCGAGATAGATTAAGATTTTTTCAAAATCGTAAATCACCTCCTTGCCATCAAACGAGCCAATGGAATACGTTTTATGTTCTTCAACTATTTCACAAGGGTTGACCATAATCTTTGTTTTTACTGGTTCGCAGGTTGTCATTTTTTTGAGAAACCACATCTGTAGTTTTAAATTCATTGGCTTTAAGCATCCAATTACTTGCGGTAGCTTGCCAATCTTCAATTTTTATTTTGCCCCCAATTTTCCAACCGATGCCTTGATAGTGGTTGTAGAATTTCTGAGCTTCATTAGTTGGCCATTTTTTCTTATTAAAAAAATTAATCACTTCAAATTTATTTTTTGGTAGCTTAGTTTTATTAATGTTTTCTATTTGTTTATTAATGTTTATATTACGTACTAATGCTTGTTCAGTACTTGTTTCATGCTTGTTTACAACTTGTTCAGAGCTTGTATTAAATATGAGCATGTTAATTTTGCTTCCTTTATACGGATTATGGGAAGGCATATATTTTAAATATTTCCATGTAGCCATTTGTTTTAAACAGCGATGATAGGTTGGTTTTGATCCAATCTTTGAGAGTTGCATTATTTCTTGCCTGTCGATATAAAATTCCTTTGGAAATCGGTTGATATTCCAATATTGAAATAATGCCATATATAAGCTTATATGAGTTGGATTCAATCGTTTGTCTGAATGAAATTTTTGGAAGGCAGCATTGAGATGTTTTATATAATTCATACATGTTTATTCCTCTTGACGAAGCACTCGATTACAGTCCATAACCTTTTGTATTTCTTCAGAATCATAAAAAATAATGCCACCAACCTTTGTGTATGGAAGTGTGCCATTAATTCGAAGATTCTGCAAAGTGCCAGGGCTAATTTGCAGTAAGTCCATGAGTTCTGAAGATTTTAAATATTTCTTCAATTTACCTTCTGCTTGTTTGCTTAAAAGTTTTTTAATATCATCGAGTAATTCAAGTTTGAAATCTCTAAGATCATCTGTAGTAATAATTGTTGCAGGCATAGTAGAACCGTTTTTAGAAAAGAACTACCATTTTGATTTTAGCTAAAATGATAGCCCTTGACCTGATTTGACTTTCGTTCTGCAAATTTGAAGTGTATTAGTGGATTTTATTCACAAGTTAGACCGTATACGGTCAAAATTTAACATTATTAAATTTGATGCTATTTATTGTGTTTTGGTAGCAGTATTTGTGAGTTTTAATTAAGAAAGGGGAGATTATTGAGAAAGAATTTGAAAAGCAGGAGGTTAACCGTATGTGGTTAAAATAAAGTCTGGTTTTTATTCTTCAGAATTTTCCATTTGCACCAATAAACCGTTAGATAGATTATCCAAAAATTTAGTTCTATCTGTTTTTCGAGATTTAATTTCTGAGAAGATTTTGTAGAAATTACCAAGGTCGAAATGAAATATTTTTTGAAGGACAGATGCTATTTCTTTGATATCTGCATTGCCATTATTTATCGATTTACTGTGATGAAGCGCATATATTAGCTCCGTGAGAGCGGTTTTGCTTGCAGTCCATTGCAAGCTCATGTTGCTGTTTAGTGCATTGGGATCAAAATTTAGTGATTTATTTTTGTCTATAAGTCTATTTTGTAGATAAATTATAAATAGATTGTAAGCTTTGAACTTACCTAAAAGCATACAACGAGGTGTACTGAATTCTGGATCTTGGAAATAGAATTTAGAAGAGGTTATTGGGAAATTATCAAAATACTCTCTAGTGAAATATTGTTGGTCAAAATGTGTGTTGTTTGATTTAATGTATTGACAAAAATCCATATTGTAAAGAAAAAACCTATTCAGTTTACTTATTTTCTTTTTTATGAATTTCTTTTGAGCATCATGATTTACTTTTGGAAACTGTATTTCAAAAGAACGAACTTCAGAATAATAAATAAGATTTGTTAGTGTTGGTTGTTTCGTGTTTTTGAAAAATTCAATTTCATCTTGGGTAGATTCAAATCCATTCTTGATTATGTGTTTTTTATATGTAGTCAATAAGTTACGGCATAGGATTATTGCTCTATTAGAGACACTTATAATATCCTGAGAGTCATTTTCAAGTTCCTTCAATTCCAAGATTAAATTATCTGATAGTAGTTTTAATTTCATGCATACTTATTTGTTAAAAATAATTAAGACTAAGTTCGATGCAAACTGAAATAGGAGAGAGACTAAAAATTTTTAGATTACATATGTTTGTAAGAATATTGCACCAAAAAATGTGCCTTAAATTGCTTTATGGGAAAAAAAGATAAATAATACTTTTTTATTTTGTGACTGGAAATGTGTGAAGTAGTGTTTTTGGTTAGTATTAACCTGACTAGATTTAGTTAGACAAAATTGATTAGCCAACTTTTTCAGAAGTTTATTTCATCTATATGATTTTAAAAGTTTATGATTTCTTCTAAAGTATTATCAACTTCTTGATGCATAAAGTTAGCTTGATTATGAACTATGGAATATATTAAGTTATAATTATTTAATTTTTTTTGATATTAAATATTTTTAATTGATTCAAATTACTATTTTTGCGCCAGACGAAAATAAATTGAACTATTGAATATTTGTAAATAGGTCACAAATCGTCAACATTAGTGAAGATATTTGGCAGTTGTACTGCTATGGTTGGGCTGATAGAGCAAGGTTACAGTCCCGTCCAGACCGCCAAATTGCTAAAAAGCTCTAAGAGATTAGGGCTTTTTTTGGCAAGTTAAAGAAGTTGTGTTGTTCCCAAAGTTAATTTGGGAGTGTAGTAATGCCAAAGTAAAATTTGGTGTTCCAATGGAAAGCTTTCCTTTTTTCTTTACAGAAAATGGGGATGCTTTTTTGTTTTATAAAGATTTGAATTAATCTTCAAACTAATTACACTGTATGCATTAACTTCACTAAGTTTTAGTGCTAAAAAGTTCAAATATCACTGAGAACGTACATTGTATTGGTCACAGAGATATGACAAAGTATTTTAGAAATAAACCCATTCTACTCTTTTCCGATATGATGGGCATTTTTTGTTTGGGGATGATTTTAAAATTCTCCCTATCTTTAAAGAACTAATATTTAACATTATGGAAAATACTCAAGTATTCTGGAACCTCGAACTTTCAATCAAACACGGTAAATTAGAAGCGTTAAAAGCATTAATAGATGGGATGATTTTAGCGACTAAGGCCAATGAACCGGATACCATTAACTATGAATGGTCAATCAATTTGGAGAATAGTGAATGCCATATCTTTGAACGTTATACCAATTCGGATGCTGTGCGAACTCATCTCGGTAATTTTCAGGCCTATGCAGAACGTTTTTTTGATTGCCTAGATGTTCAAAGATTCCATGTCTATGGGAATCCGGATTCCGAACTTATTTCGGCACTTGCCGGTCTTGGTGCTGTGCATTTAAAGCTATTTGATGGGTTTAGTCGCTAATTGATTGTAATTGTTTTGTTGTAATTAGCTAAACTTATGTGAATTTACTGGTTTAGGAATAGACCTATTCGACCCTTGTCCGTTATGATGGGCATTTTAGTTTGGTGAGGTGATGTTTTAGCTATTTAATATCCAACTAATTTTTTAAAGAGTCCCGTCCAGACCGCCAAATTGCTAAAAAGCTCTAAGAGATTAGGGCTTTTTTGGGCAAGTTAAAGAAGTTGTGTTGTTCCCAAATACTATTTGGGAGTGTAGTAATACCAAAGTAAAATTTGGTGTTCCAATGGAAAGCTTTCCTTTTTTCTTTTAGAAAATTGGGATGCTTTTGTGTTTTTAAGATGAATTCTAATTACCAAACCATTTATGGCAATAGTCTACAAATGGTCTCTTTGCGAATCCTGAAAAAGATTTTCCAGAAAAATCAGTTCCAGAAATTTCAATACAAATCTCCTCGTTTTCATCAAAAAGGATATTAATACGATTAAACTCATCCTCATCTAATTGATAAAAATTAGAAGAACAATATTCTTCTGTGACTTCAAAGCATTCACATGCTGAGGCTACATCCACATATGAATAAAACCCACAACTATCAAAATCTATGTCGAGCCAATCGCTACCTGTACAATTCGTAAGAAGAAAGAATAGGCAAAATACCGTAACAATTTTTAAACCCTGTTTCATAATATTTATGTTTTATAGTTAAACAATATAAAAGTATGTTGTTTAATTAGAAAGGGTGTCCAGTTTTATCTTTCCTGTATTTTTTCGGACAAGTATTATATAAATTAGAGGTAGTTTTGGTGTAATTGACGTACTCAACTTATACTGAAAATTACTGATTAGTTAAGTGTAAATTGGACTAAGTAGCTTAAAAGTAGCGAGTAGAAATCACAATTGCTGTCGCAAATTCATTATATTAAATTGGGTCAGAACAAACAAATATAAAATCTGAAATTATGAAAAGGGTAGTATTATTTTTAATAGTTGTGTTCTTCCTCAACTTAACAAATTCTCAAGAAATTAAGAAAGAATACCATAGTAATGGCCAATTAAAAAGTATTGGGCAATATGATGAATACGGTAAAAAGAAAGGTGAATGGAAATTTTATCATGAAAATGGTCAATTAAAAGGAATGTCAAATTTTGAAAATGGACAGAAAACAGGAGAAAGAAAAGTGTTTTATGAAACTGGACAATTAAAGGGAATAGGGAATTACAAAAATGGAAAACCAACGGGTGAAACAAAAGAATATTACGAAACCGGACAGTTAAAGGGGATATGGATTTATGAAAATGGACAGAAAACAGGTGAAACAAGGGAATATTACGAAACTGGACAATTAAAGGCAATATCAAATTATGACAATGGACAGCTAGCTGGCCAAGCTAAAGCTTTTCACGAAAATGGTCAATTACAAAAAACAGGAAATTTTGAAAATGGCCAACCAAACGGAAAAGCTAAATTATATTATGAGACTGGACAACTACATGTTATAAGTAATTATGAAAATGGTCAACTACAGGGAGAAGCAAAAACGTTTCACAAAAACGGTCAATTACAAGAAATAATAAATTTCGAAGATGGACAGAAAACAGGTGAAGTTAAAAGCTATTACAAAACCGGACAATTAAAAACAATAGGTAATTATGAAAATGGTCTGCAAACAGGTGAAAGGAAACTATTTTTCGAAAATGGTCAATTACAAGTAATTGGTAATTATGAAAAAGGACAACAAGCAGGCGAAACAAAGGAGTATTATGAAAATGGACAATTAAAACAAATACTTAATTATGAAAATGGGCAGCAAACAGGTGAATATAAAAGTTATTATGAATCTGGTCAACCCCATTTTATAAGTAATTATGAAAAAGGGCAACAAGAAGGTGAAGTTAAAAGCTATTACAAAACCGGACAATTAAAAACAATAGGGAATTTTTACAATGGACAACTAACTGGAGAAGGTAAAAATTATTACGAAACCGGGGAATTACAAGAAATATCAAATTTTGAAAAAGGACAGAAAACAGGTGTAGTTAAAACCTATTACAAAAATGGCCAATTAAAACAAATAGCTAATCTTGAAAACGGTCAGAAAACAGGTGAAATAAAACAATATTATGAAACAGGCCAATTGCATATTATAGGGAATTATGAAAAGGATAAGAAAACAGGAGAAGCAAAAATGTTTTACAAAAATGGACAATTGCAGCAAATATTTAATATTGAAAATGGTCAGCAAAATGGTGAGGTTAGAATATTTTATCCAACAGGTGAATTAAAGTTTATAGGAAATATTGAAAATGGCCAACTACAAGGAGAAGCAAAAATGTTTTACAAAAATGGTCAATTACAAGAAATAGGTAATTATGAAAATGGAAAATTAACAGGTTTACGTAAAGAATATTTTGATGATGCTCAATTAAAAGGGATTAGACATTATAATGCAGAGGATAAAAGAACAGGAGAATGGAAACTATTTTTCGAAAATGGCCAATTAAAACAAATAGGGTATTTTGAAAATGGAAAGCGAACAGGTGAATTTAAATTGTTTTACGAAACTGGGGAATTAAAAGAAGTTCATAATTATGAAAAAGACAAACAATCAGGTAAAGCTAAGAAATATTATAAAACAGGTCAATTAAAACAAATAGGTAATTATGAAAATGGTCTGCTAACAGGAGAATGGAAACTATTTTTCGAAAATGGTCAATTACAAGTAATTGGTAATTATGAAAAGGGACAAAAAGCAGGCGAAACAAAGGAGTATTACGAATCTGGTCAAATAAAACAAATACTTAATCATGAAAATGGTCTGCAAACAGGTGAATATAAAAGCTATTACGAATCTGGTCAACCCCATATCATAAGTAATTTTGAAAATGGGCAACAAGCAGGTGAAACAAAGGAATATTACGAATCTGGTCAACTCCATAAAACATTGAATTTTGAAGATGGAATTCAAGTAGGTGAATATAAAAGCTATTACGAATCTGGTCAACCCCATATTATAAGTAATTATGAAAAAGGGAAACAAGAAGGTGAAACTAAGGAATATTATAAAACAGGTCAATTAAAACAAATAGGTAATTTTATAAATGGCCAGCAAACGGGCGAAGCTAAAATCTATTACGAAACAGGTGAATTACATAAAATATCAAATTATGCCAATGGCAAGCCGAATGGTGAGGGTAGAGAATATTATAAAAATGGCCAGCTACAAAAAAAGGTAAATTTAGCAAATGGGGAACTAACAGGAGAAGCTAGAGAATACTACGAAACAGGACAACTCCAAAAAGTAGTAATTTTTAAAGATGGTCAGCAGACAGGTGAGCGTAGAGAATATTATGAAAATGGTAAACTGCAAAAAATAGTCAATTTTGAAAATGACCAGCTAGTAGGGAACTGTAAATTGTTTTATGAAAACGGTCAATTAAAAGAATTAGGAAATTATGAAAATGGCAAGCCAGCAGGTGAGAATAGACAATTTTACGAATCAGGTGAATTACATAAAATAGTAAATTTAAAAAATGGCCAGATAACAGGAGAAGTAAAAACCTATTACGAAAATGGTCAAATACAAGAATTAGGAAATATTGAAAATGGCAAGCCAGCAGGCGAGAATAAACAATTTTACGAAACAGGCGAATTACAGTTTATAGGAAGTTTTAAAAATGGTAAGCAAAATGGTGACGCTAAATCTTATTACAAGAATGGTCAAGTACATGAAATAGGGACTTTTATAAATGGCGTTCAAGTAGGCGAAAAAAGAACGTTTTATGAAAACGGTCAATTAAAAGAATTAGGAAATTTTGAAAATGGCCAGATAACAGGAGAAGCAAAAACCTATTACGAAAATGGTCAAATACAAGAAATAGTTAATTATGAAAATGGCCAGGTAGTAGGAGAATGCAAACAATTTTACGAAACAGGCGAATTACAGTTTACAGCAAGTTTTAAAAATGGTAAGCAAAATGGTGACGCTAAATCTTATTACAATAATGGTCAAGTACATGAAATAGGGACTTTTATAAATGGCGTTCAAGTAGGCGAAAAAAGAACGTTTTATGAAACCGGAACATTACAATCCATAGAATATTTTAAAAACGGAAAGGCATCAAGCGATTCGAAATATTATGATGAAGATGGAAACCTCGTAAAAAAATAAATTAGTAAACAGCCAATTTAATTATCTGAAAAGCTTTTTTTATAATGCAACAATTTTGTTTGGATGATATCGATAAGTTTAGTTTATTAATTTCAATCAGTATTGTTCCCAAATAATAATTGTTCAATGTAGCCTGGCCCTCTTATTTCCATTATGGCTGTCATGGCGGCAGCAAGAATTAATTTCATTTTTGGTTTTAAATCGGATCTCATCCAAATAATATTTTTCTTGTAACCCACTATGCCTCCTCCAAAATATTGCAGGGCACAAAGTGATTGTTCATTTTCAATGAACTCGTAACCTAGGGCAGGAAATAAGCGTTTGTCTTTTTGGCAATCCTTAGAACTTACGGGAATAATTTCTATTATCCGCTCACCATTTTTGAGAAAAGCTATCTTTTCAGATTCTTCGTCCTTACTATAAGTGTTTGCAATAAGTAATTCCCATGTTTCCTCCCTATTGCTGCTTAATGTTATAAAACTTGAAAAAAAATCCGCTTGCTGTATTAATTCATCATCACCAATATAAAAGTTTTCAAATAATTGAAATGAATGCAGCGCTTTTATGGATGTTGTATTTAAGGCATTAACGATTGCAGTATCCTTGGTTTTATCATTTAAAAGAAAAGAAAATTTATACTTGCTTCTACTTTCTGTTCTAGTATTAAGAAGGTTAGATTTTGTTGTTGTAGTAAACCAACCCGTTTTACTCTTTGCAATTTTATAATCTCCAAATTTAAACTTCCATGTTCTATTGTTCCATTTAACGCCTAGTTTAACCTTCAGTATTTCTGAATGGGCAGAAAGGTCATCACTGATACAAATATTTTTACGTTGAGCATGAGAGTAAGAAACTCCAAATAATGTTAAGCCCCAAAAAACGATAATAAAAACAATTTTTTTCATAATTACATTAAATTTTAGACTAAACTATTAAAACAAGTCTTCTTAAGTGTCCGAGAATTTGTTTAAAATATAATATGGGACAAATCGATTATACTATTACAAAAAAAAATTAAATTGTATGGTGTCTGTAAATACCTCCAAATTGCTAAAAAGCTCTAAGATTATGACTTTTTTTGCAATGAAAAGAAGTCGTGCTGTTCCTAAAGTTAGTTTGGGAGTGTAGTAATACTAAAGAAAATTTGGTGTTCCAATGGAAAGTTTTCCTTTTTTCTTTACAGAAAACGGGGACACTTTTTTGTTTTTATGTCATTTCGTCCAATAATAACTGCTTTTTAACTATTAATCTATTATTAATGTTTTTTAACAGATAGTTTTTTTGTAACAACCTGAAAAACATAGCTTTATACGTTATTAATAATAAAATGTTTTAAAATGAAAAAATTAAAAAATTTAGGGATTACAATTCTTTGCATTTCTATTTTTACTGCTTGTAACACAGAGTTACTTGAAGAGAATGAGGTAGGTTTAACATTAACATCCAGTAAAACTTCGTCAAAACAAGAAACAGGTGATAAACTTGTTGGTGAACATTATAACCTAAACCTTATTGGTGTTAAGGATAAGACAATGGATGATATCGCTGGTGGTCATGTTATTTTTGTCGACCTATATGGTGTGAGTGCAATAAACCTTCAGAAAGGTGACGATTATGCGGTATTAGATAAAAATGGTACGGATGAGGATGGCGCTTTATTCCAATTGCCAGACCCAGGGTTTGAACCTTATGTTACTGAACTTCCATATGGATTTGATACCACAACAGATTATTCAGTTTATGCGCGCCCTCTTGGTAAGCCATTGACAGGTTCTACTATAACTACTATGGCCGACCTTTCACAATATGCCTATGATGAATTATTGGGATATATAGATACAAAAAAAGAAGTAAGATTTTTAGAAAATCTTATTGATAATTATGATATTGTTAATCTTGTATGGGGAGATTTTATTCCAAGTCCAGTAGAGTTTGAACGTTTAAAAGGAAAACAAGAATGGCAAAATGTTACGGCAGAGTTGTTGTCTGTGGTATATGAAATAGAAGTTACTTATGTAGTTAGTTATGATAATCCAGATACACCTGAAAATGAGTATATGGAAGAAACTTTAACTTTCCACGTGCGCATACCCATTTTTAATGATCTATTGGAAGATGAGTATTGGAAATATGATAACAATGGTTTAAGGCTATTACAACTTCGATTCTACCCATTTGGAACAGATGTTACTTATGATGACTTAGAGAACGGTTGGGATTCATTATAATACTTGAAATAAGTATAAAAAAGGCTGGGTTTTAACCCAGCCTTTTTTTTGAAATTATGTATTTAAAACGAATAATATCTCTAAAATTTCTACTTGATAACCTTTTTTTCTTTATTGAAAATTAGGATGTTTTTTTGTTTAGTAATGACCGCTTTAAATAATTATCTTAATAGTTTTTAAGATATACTAAACCCTAATATGGAGAATTTCTACCCTGGGTTTTTTTAGATTTTTCTACTACTACAAATTTATAATTGCCCTCTAAGCTCGCCACCAGGATAGGTTGTTGTGTGAACGTTAATATAAATATTCCCAGTTTGTATAGCCATTATTAAATCACTTAATGGTTTGTCTAATAATGAGCCTGTTAAATCGCTGGCAGTAATAGTGCCTTCAGCTAACATGCCATTTACCGGAGCGCTTGTTTCGGGAGGAAAATCACTGATATTTAATAGGTTTACAACAACACCACCGTTAGAGCCGGCAGGAGCGATGTGAAAATGAGCACCAGTAATATCTGTACTAACATTTGCCACAATAAGTTTAAAGGCAATAGATGACTCGTCTTTACTTATGCGAACTATGGCTTGGCCAGTAGCCGTAGTCTCTCGAGCAGGTACTTCGTTGTCCCCGCTTAAGTGTGTCGGAAAGTTTAGATTATTCATTTTTGAAGCACTTTGCTTAGAAGATGTAGTTAGTGTTAGCGATTCTTCCTGCACCTCAACAAGTGATTCGTGACTGCATCCTGATAACATTAGCCCTAGGGCCACTAACAGGCAGAAGCGACCTGCTGTTTTAAATAGAAACTTAATCATAACAATAATTTTTAGTGTTTAGAAGCTTGTTGGTCTATGAAAATAAGATTGTGGGGAAGTATGTTCCAATGCTCCAAAAACAGGAGTTAATATGTATAAATATAGTAAAAAATATTGATATACAGTTGGTTAAGGTTGAAATAATAGACGTGTCATTACCCATATGATAGATAACTCTTAAGGTTTGCAGGTAAATTAATGGATTTGATTAGTCTCTAATATCCATACTTTAAACAGGTTCAGTATAACTTAAGTTAGCTTATAATATAAATGTTATAAATTTAAGAGTTGCAAGAAATTATAACTCTTTTTTTTGTTAAAAACTCAAGCCTATAAGTTGTCTATTATGATAGCTTTCTATATGGTTCTTTGCTACTAATAACTATAAGGATAATAAGGATAGTAATCCGTTGGCTGTGTTATTATTTGATATTCCGATTTAAGAAAGGTAACTAAATCAATGAGTTCCTGAACAGTCATAACTTCATTGTAATTCCTCATTTTTGAAAGACCTTCTTCGGTCGAGGTTTTTTGATTGTAGAACCGTGCGATTTTGTGAGAAGGATTGATAACTGAAGTGACTAATTCTCCATAGGATTTCTGATTAGATACTTCACCACCAAGAGGTATTTTAAGATTATCACTTCCTCCTCTCCACTCGATTTCTGAAATAATATGACATTCATTACAGGCCAATCTCTTATAGGTCACTTTTCCTTTTTCAATGTCTCCTTCAGGCAATGCAAAGGCACGCGCTTGCTTATTGCAACTACTTATAAGTAAGCTTCCACATAATAAGACGAACACCAATAAAAAATTCGATAGGTTGCACAAAGTTTTATTTTTATTATTTACAGACATATATGATTGATTTAAATTAAAGATTTAATGTGCCATTGTACAATTATGAATCAAAAGGTAGGGATTAATAAAAACAAAAAAAATGATATTCATCAGTTTTGGCATAGATTTTATAAGGAAGGAGTATCACAAATAGCAATACACTATTTACTTTGAATCTGGTAGACATTTACTAGTTTTTATATAGCATAAATGCAAGTCAAGAGATATCAAATTAAAGATTATAAACATATCTTTATTGAACATTATGGGTATTTCCTCAAGACTGAAAAGAGGTTACAGTAAAGCGCGTAAGAAATCTATATACAGGTTTATAAAGGTGATTAGATTTGCTGTTGCAACGGATTATTTAACTAAATACAAATTTATGTCATACAAAGCTAAACGTATTAAAAAACGGATAATTTTTTTTGATGATAATGGTTGTTTAGGGTTTATTCATCTTATTATTAGGGTGTTATCGGTTTAAATGATAATATTATTTTGTATATTTAATTAATGTTATTAATAGTTAAACTTATTAATCATGAAAATGTTAGTTAATGTAACCTGTCCTATCGAGCCTTTTAACTCGATGGTAAGAGATGGTACTGCTGGCGAAATCATTGGTCGTGTGATTGATGATATCAAGCCTGAAAGTATTTATTTTACTGAACAAGATGGTAATCGTGGAGCAATTATGGTGGTAGAAGTTGCTAATGCATCTGATATCCCATCTATTGCCGAACCTTGGTTTTTAAATTTTGAAGCCATTTGTGAATTCAGGATTGCCATGACACCAGATGATTTAATGAAATCTAATCTCACAAAACTTGCTGAAAAGTGGAATGGACTTCAAGTGAATTAAAGTAACAGTCTAAATTAAGAGAGCCACTCACTTTAAACATAGGGGTGGTTTTTTTATACGATATTAGAGCTTTTTTATTGCAAGTCCATTAAGCCCTTGTCTTGGGCTTTGGCAGTTGAAATTGAGAAAAGGCAAACTAATACTGTAATAAACGTTTTCATAATCTTTAGCTATTTTATAAGATTTTCATCAATATTTTCGGGTATACCTTGAGGGAATCTTGCGAATTTGTGTAACTCATGCCATACTACATCGTTTGGAATTTTCATTCTATAAATTCCTTTTGAATAGATTGAGGTACTTGTAATTAGATTAATTGGTAGCGAGAACACCATAAAAACACCATGACCAAGCGAAGCTAAATTTAATAAGCCGGCCCAAGTATTTAGCTGTTTTTGGTTGTTAGCAGATAGAGATACCAATACTTGTGCTTGCTTGATATCATTTCGTTTGATCGTTATTATTTCCTTATTGTCGACTGGTAAAAGTTTGACATAGTTGTTTTTAACTTCAATGATTTCAGCTATCTCACGACGTTGACTTTTGTTAAGTTTATATTCGAGGTAAAGACCGTTCACATTATTTTTAAAGTCTTTGGGCGTGCTCAGATATTGCGGAGTGCTACAGCTCCACATAAAGGATATAGATATAATTATAATAAGAAGGTTTTTCATCTTATTGTAGGTTTATATATTTTGAATTCCAAAATACATCTTCCATTTCATCTTCGACAATTTTGTATTCTAATGCCAAACTAGTCCAAACTTCTTTATTGTTAGAAAGCATTTTTTCAAGTTTTTCTATGTTTTTGTTTTTAAGCCAATTTGCTCTTATCCATTCTAAATAGTATCCTTTACTTGAAAGGAAAAGTTCATGTTCCTCATGAAATCCTAATTCTGGTAACTTAAATTTAAATTTGAATTCATTTCCGGGGAAAGAAGTCAAGTAGTTTCGGTCGTCATTTATGATACAATCTATGCCATAATCTTCACCTTCCACAACCTCAATCTTGTTAGGGTATATTTTAGTGCCAGTTGTTGTATTATTAATATTAGCAAGTCCTAAGTAATCTATTTTCCATAGCCCCTTTGTCATTTCAATCTTAATTTTTAGACTTCCTGTATGAGGTTTAATATTATTGAGTGGTGCAATCATCATGTTTTTGGCTATAGGGCCGGTTTCATAGAGTTCATCAAAAAGTATCCATTGTTTTTTGCTGTCATCGTATGCGAATAATTTTATTTTCCCAAGTAGACTAAAGGGGTTGCTTACCCGTTTTTTTATGGATTCGTTAGTTTCAATTTTGGCAAAGTAGTCACCAACTTCATCACCCATATAAGAGAGTCCGTTATAGAGTAAAAATGTTGTTAGTAAGGTTTGCCGAAAATTAATGGTTAAACCCATGTTTTGAGAAAGGATATTGTCAAATTCTAAATAGATTTCATCTTTTGCTGTAAGATCGTTTTCGTTAGTCTTAGAATAAAACTCTAGTTCATCCTGATATGTAATTAAGTTTAAAATGTCGGTATTATTTATTTGAGCAATTTTAGGTAGGTATATTTGATCTGATTTATGGAAAAGATTGTTCTTGTCCTGAAAAACATGCTCAGATTTTTTTTTGGAAACTACATTCAGAAATAGTTCATTGATTAGATGAGTTTCAAAAGCTTCATTTTTCATGGTTAAATAGAACGTTTCATCTGAAGTGCTTGTTTTAAGAGCATCCATATCTGTGGTTTCTAAAGAAGGGGAAATTGAACTTGAAAATCCTTCAGCTTTTGCATCATGGACAGACAAACTGTTATTGGTGTAAAATGTTGGGCAAGAGCCAAAACAGGCTTTGGGGTTTGTTATGCAAATAGCATCTAATATTAGATTTACACCTGTTAAAATTGCGAGACCAGAAACTCTCTCATTGTCTCTAGATTTTATGGCCTCTAGCTGATTGGTTTCTATAATGGCAATCTCATCAATTTCATGCGCTATCGAACCATCTTTTATTTCATTTCTGTTGAAGTCAAATAGTTTTCCTTTTCCAAATAGTGAGTCTTTGTTCCCATTTACCCCCCATTCATTTAAAACACTAACATTTCCATTCTTAAGATGAACTTTAAAAAATGCTTGGCTGTATAGTTTTTGATGAATAGAGTCGTTGTGGATATCATAGGTCTGTCTAAAATCCTGTTTTATATATAATCTGCCACAAGAATAAATTATTAACCCAATGATTATAAGAACCATGGTGATTGCAGTAATGTTTTTGGTTGGGTTGGTTGTCATTCACTAGCTTATTTTACAATTTTAATTGCTTTTTAATTTCTTGCTTTTTAACAGCAAAGGAAATATTCAAGCCGAAGCATTTTCAATATTGCTTGTTCATTTTCAGGCCAGCGTATTCCCAATTGCTCATTAAGGTACGAAATTTTTGTAAACAATTCGTATGGATTGCCTTTTATGAATTATTCTAGTTATTTCTTAACTTGATGTGTGGAAAACAACTACAAAAGAATAATCTAGGCTCTTTTAAACAAATAAATAGGCTCCTAGAAGAATATTTTATTTTAATTCATTTAACTTATTTATGTTTGAATCACCATAACATAAGTAGGTTAAGTTCATGGTAGATTTGGGGCAAAAAAGGTGAACATCTGTTCACCTTTTTTTTATGAAGACTTTCGTAAAGCCAAAATATTAATGCTGTCTAAATTTTATCATTTAGTTTGCTGGTAAAATTAAAGTGCCGGCAAATTCATGGTCTGTTTGGAATTCTGGAATGAAGTTGCCATTGTCATCAAATGAGTTTACAAAACTATTTGTCATGCCTCCTCCTGAAGCACCTTTAAAACGACCTATGCCTCCATTAAAAGTAAATGAATCTCGATAGTACGCCTCCTAAAAACCGTATTCAAAGGGAATTACGGTGCCGCCAGATGGGGCATTTTGGCTCATAGGCCCTACATAAAGTTTGTCTCCGTTAGCTGCTGTAAATACACCATTAACCTTTCTGGATTGGAGTTTGTAATTTCTTTTCAATTGTAAACTATCTGTGTCAGTGATTTCATTTTCCTGAACTTCACAGTTGCTTAATAGTATAAAGCTCATTAGGGCAATTCCAAATAATTTTAATGTTTTCATAATATTTAGTTTTTTGGTCGTGGTTTATTTGACCATGTTAGACAGTAATTCACTTGGTTAATAACTTTACATTAAAGTTAGTTTTTAATCAAAGAAGCAGGTTGCTGGTATATTGTAATAGGTGTAAAATATATTGCGATAAGTAAGAATTTTGTTGTAAGACGATATATGATGATAAGACGAAAATCGCTTATCAAGAATAGTCTTACGGCTTATGAAAGATTTTTATTTGAGCGATAGTTTTTAAATAGGCTAAAAAATTGTAAATTATGTATTCGTTTTTCACCGATTTATAACTTTTTAAAGTATGGAGGAGCTACATTCAATGGATGCGTCGTTTATTTCGAAGCTCAATGGTTTATTGGAAGACAATTACCATAAGCAAGACTTTGGCGTAAGTGAACTGGCAGCTTCTATGGGTATTAGCAAATTACAGCTTCATAGGAAAATACGAAAGGTTAAAGGTGTTAGCGCTAGCGAATACATCAAATTGTTTAGGCTTAAAAAAGCCTATGCTTTATTAAAAAACAATACATCAACCGTGTCGGAGATTGCTTATTCTGTGGGGTTTAACAGTTCCTCTTATTTTACAAAGTGCTTTCATAAGTACTTTAAAAGTTTGCCAAGTGAGTTGAATGGAGAGCTGGAGTATGACAAGTATTTTGAATTGTGTAGCAATACGGTAAAACAAGGGAGCCCTTTAAGGTTTAATATTAGCACCCTATTTTGGGTTTTACTGATGATTTCAGTGATGGGTGCTTATATTGTTGAGTTTTTAGTATTCGAAAAACATGAAACCAAGCAGGTGACCTTGGCGGTACTTCCGTTTAAAAACCTTAGTGACAACCAATCAGATCAGTATTTTGCAGATGGTGTCATGGACGTGATTTTAACTAGCCTTGCAGGAGTAGAAGGTTTTAAGGTGATTTCACGAACCACCATGGATCAATATAGGGAGACTTCTAAGACCATCCCTGAAATAGCTAAAGAGTTAGATATTTCCCATATCCTGGAGGCCAGTGTCCAAAAGCAAAGGGATAAAATACGGATTGTGGTACAGCTTATTGATGCTAGGAAAGATGTTCATATCTGGTCTGATGATTATGAAAGACAGAACAAAGACATATTCGCGATGCAGAGCGATATAGCCAAAGAAATTGTAAAGCAACTAGAGGTGGCGCTTTCACCTTCAGATGAGAAAAGGATCGTGGAAGCACCCACTGAAAATTATCAAGCTTACAATTTATACTTGAAGGGTCGCTTTTTTTGGGACAAGAGAACAGAGGCCGATTTAAAACGGAGCGTTAAGTATTTTGAGGATGCCATAGCTTTGGATTCTTTGTACGCTCCGGCTTATGCCGGACTGGGTGATGCGTATAAAGTCATGGCATTTTGGGGGTGGTACCATCCAAGAGACGAAGGGATTAAAAAGGCAAAATTGTATAGCAAGAAAGCACTTGCAATTAATCAAAATATTTCCTCGGCCTATGGTGTATTAGGAGATATATCTTTTTGGGTTGATTGGAATTGGAAGCAAGCAGAAAAAGAGCTTAAACAAGCAGTATTATTGGGACCTAGTAATGCAAATGCGCATCATAGTTATGCCGAATTAATGAATATTTTAGGAAGAAAGGATGAGGCAAGAGAGCATATTGAATTGGCGATTAAATATAATCCCCATGCGCCACAAATATATAATGAAAGTACTCTAATTTACTACAATAACCGTGAATTTAAAAGAGCCATTGAGGAAACTGAAAAAGCCTATGAACTAGTAGGGTTTGGTCTTGACGATAGATTTATTACTTATATTAAGTTGCGTGAATATGATAAAGCACATGAGACTTTAAAATTGAAGTTTCCTGAATATCATCGAACTAATCCTGGTTCAATTGATAAAATATATGAAACATCAGGAATAGAAGGGCTGGTTCGATTGTATAAAGAAAGGAATCCAGGTTGTATTAACAATAGATGTTTTAGAAAGGCAAGACTGTGTATGTTAATGGGAGATAAAAAAGAGGCTCTAGAGCATTTAGAAGGTAGTTATGAATACGGCGAAATTTTTTTTCCAAGGGTAAAACATTTCATAGATTTTGAGCCGCTTAGGTCTGAGCCCATGTTTATAGCGCTTACAGATAAACTTAATATGGAGTAATGGTTGCGAACAAAAAGGCTCTAAGAGATAAGAGCTTTTTTGTTCGATAAACCCTTTAGTGATGATAATATTTTATTTAGAGGCATGTCATTTAGCTTTGCCATTATTCAAAGTAATAGTGCCTTCCCAATTATGATCTGTACCTGTGCCATCAATTCTTACTAGACTATTAATGTTAAATTCTCCGGAAGCATTTTCATATCGACCAGTTCCACCATTTATATAGCAAATGTCTTCAAATGCAAACATATATTCCTCATCTTGGATGGGTACTAGGCTACTACCGGGACCTGTAAAAAATACACGATCACCATTGGCAGCTTCCATGTAGCCTTCTACATCTTCATATACTCCAAATCCACCCAGAAAATCAGGAACGCCTTGATTATCTAAAACAACGTGAAAGCAAAAAGTCATATCTGTTGTGAAATTTCCAAGATGTGTGGCGTTACCACCACCCACTTGGTGCTCAAGTCCCCAAAAATCAGTTGGAGAAGTAAAAGAACATATTTCGGTTAAGGCATCTTCCGCTTGTCCTGTAAACAATTTGGCTTTAAACGGGAGCTCCATTTGGTTGGATTTTTTCGCTGATATGTTCAATTCGGTTAAGTTGTCCTCTGTTATAATATCTTGAGGTTTCTCACATGCAGCCAACAAACATATTAAGCTGCCAAAAACAAATAATAATTTTAAATTTTTCATTTTAATTAATTTTTAGTTAAACAATAATTCGGTTTATAGCGTTGTATTAAAATTAGCTTTTAATCATAGAAGCAGGTTGTTAATATGTTGTAATAGGTGTAAAATATGTTGCATTTAGTAGCAGAATGGTTGCAAGAAGGTATAAATATGTTAATGCATATAAGTGGTTCTCGAAAATGATATTTATGAATATCAAGATTTTTAATTAAATGATAATTTTTAAATAGGACAAAAAATTGTAAATTATGTATTCGTTTTTTACTGGTTATAACTTTTTAAAGTATGGGTTCGCTAGAGTCAATGGAAGAGTCTTTTATTTCGAAGCTCAATGGTGTATTGGAAGACAATTACCATAAGGAGAGCTTTGGTGTAAGTGAATTGGCTGCATCTATGGGTATAAGCAGATCACAGCTTCATAGGAAAATACGAAAGATTAAAGGTGTCAGCGCAAGTGAATTTATTAAAATATTTAGGCTTCAAAAAGGCTATATTTTACTAAAAAACAATACTTCAACAGTATCGGAGATTGCTTACTCTGTTGGTTTTAGCAGTCCGTCGTATTTTACAAAATGCTTTCATAAGCAATATAACTGTTCGCCTACGGAATTAAAAAATAAACTTGACAGTGGCATTCTTTTCGATGAAACCGAGATTTCAAAAGTTGGTGCTTCATCTTCCCAATTGACGGAATTTTCAGGTAATAAGTTTTTTAAACGTATTCTGCATTTCGGGGCATTTCGGGTTCAAACATATAAGTTGGTAGTATTGTTTTTATTTGTTTTTACGGCTGCTGTGTTTTACAATTCTGTTAGTGGCTCGAATGAACAAGGCCCAAAATCCTTAGCTATCTTACCAATTGAAGTAAAAACAAAATCTATAGATCGGGATGTTTTGTCTGAAGGAATCCATGAAGGGCTTGCAAGTTCACTTGGAAAACTAAACCGGCTTAATGTGCTGTCTAGAGCAACAACAGAGAAATATAAAAAAAGCAAATTAACAAAAGAAAATATCATTAAGGAGTTGGGTGTAGATTTTTTGGTGTATGGAAAAGCTTATTATTCAGATAAGGATAGTTTGGTATTAAATGTTACTGTTTACAAAATGGGTGCTTCAGAAGAAGGGTTTCAAACCTTAAACTACAACACTTCCATTGAAAACATTATTGCTGTTCAAAACGAGGTTTCAAAACGTATTGGGATATCCACTGGGTCACTACATGTATTAGGATATTCAAACCTTAACCAGCATAATAGAAAGGTCAATAAAAAAGCTTACAAAAATTATATACGCGGTATGTATTACCTTCATAAATCGTCACAAGAAGATTTCGATAGAGGTATTCGGTTTTTGTATGAAGCCATAGATGCAGACCCGGCAGAGCCATTAGCTTATGCAGGTTTAGCTTATGGATATGTTATCTTGGGGCATAGTTCTTCAGAAAATAGTAATGTTTTCGGTAAGGCAAAAATGGCAGCCAATAAAGCTATTCAGCTAGATTCAACTTTGTTGGAAGCATATGCAAGTATGGCGGGTATTGGCATTTATCATGACAGAAATTGGAATCAGGCAGAAGATTTGTTTCGCTATATATTGTCGATAAACCCCAGTATGGCAAATGTTCACTATGATTATGCATGGTATTGTTTATTGGTGGGAGAAAAAGAAAAAGCACTATACCACCATGAAATGGCCGAGAAATTAGATCCGTTTAATGCTAAATATATAGCTTGGACGGGCTGGATGCTAGCCTATTATGGTGATTATAAAAGGGCAATGGATAAAGTAGAGACTTCTTTACAAATAGCACCAAATAATACGGTGGCCTATTTAGCAAAAGGATTTATATATGAGCTTCAAGAAAACACAATTAAGGCCTTGGAAGCTTATGAGAAATTGTATAGCCTTAGTTCACGACACGGTAGTTCGCTTGGCAGTCTTTATGCAGAAATTGGAGAATTAGAAAAGGCACATAAAATACTAGAGGAAGTGAAGAACTGGCCAGAATCTCCTTGGAAAAACTATAACTTGGCACATTTATATGCCGGTTTAAATGATGCTGATAACGCTGTTAAGATGTTGGAGACTGACCCAAAACACGCCTATGTTGCATGGGCTGCGGTTATGCCTGCCTTTAAGGGTATAGAGCACCATAATGGGTTTAAAGCCTTTGTTTCCAGTTTAAAATTGCCAAATAGATAATAACCACGCTTAGTGAAAAATTCTTCATTCACCATTTTTAGTTTGTTTCACAGATATGTCAAATTAAAAGTGAAGCACGATAGCATGACATTTAAAAAAGGCCTTTTTCTTCAAAAACTTTAAATGCTATGCTAATTTTCTTATAATTTATTAAATTAGTTGACTAATTTAAAAGTTTTCCTTTGCATGAAAAACGTTAAAGCCTTTGTCCTGCTTTTTATCATTTTCAATTCACTCAATTTTTACGGCCAAATCTATAATTCTGCGTTTGAGGAATCAGTTTTTAAATCCTATAAATCAGATTCGTTAAATTATAGTTTCATTGAAAGTCTTTTTGCTATTGACACTTTAATGGATAAAGAAAAGGTTGTAAATTATAAACAAGAACTGTTATCGGTCATACAAACGTTTCCGCCCAAAGAAGAGCGAGCAAAAAAAGAAAAAAAGAGAGTAAGGCATATTTACGACGAAATGCATGATAGATTTTTTATTAAGTATAACCTAGACTCATACTTTACCGATATTTTTAAGAATGGTACGTATAATTGTGTTACAGCTTCTGCTTTATATTCGTTTGCTTTTGAAGAACTCAATATTCCTTATCACATAAAAGAAACACCATCGCACGTTTTCTTAATTGCTTACCCCGATACGTTTAAAATATATTTGGAAACCACAGCCCCTGGGGCTTATGGGTACTCGGTCCCAAAAGAGTCTGAAGTGCGAAAAATCATAGATGAACTAATAGCTTACAAACTTGTTACTAAAGAAGAGGTTCTTGAAAAAGGATACATGAAATTTTATGAAGAGTATTACTACGGGAAAGAGTTTGTGGATAAGAGTGCTTTAATTGGCATGCAATATTACAACAAAGGCTTATCTAGTTTGAGCAAAGCAAATTATGATGAGGCACTAATTAACTTACGTAAGTCTAAGGTGTTTTATTCTTCACCTCTTATAAAACCAATGCTTAAGGGCATTATGTTTACTAAAGTTAATGATATTGAATTCAATACGCAATACGATGTGGATTATCTTGTTGAATTGTTGGAAATGTCTAATTATCCCGAAGATTACTCTGTTGGCAACTTAAAATCGAGTCTGTATAAAATCACCCAGCATGATGACAACGATAATGCATTCATTGAAGAAACAATAGGTAAGCTAAAAACACTATCGGAAGAAAAAGTTAGAAGTGAAGCAGTTGAATATTTATACGAATATTTGGCCAGGAGTTCAGCTACTGACGAAGAGCTTGATAGTGCATTGGGATATTGTGACCATATATTAGAGATTAATTCCAACAGTAAAATTGCTAAAGAAATAATTGAATATGCTTGTTTTAAAAAAGTGTTGCTCTCCATGTACGATTTGAAATCGTTGGAATTGTTTTTGGAAATGACCAAGTCTTATGATTTCTTAAAGTCTAACCGCAGGTACTTCATTAGTTTAGCTCATTTCTACGGTAATATTTCACTAATGAATTACAAAAGCAAGGACATTGCAATGGCCACAGATTACTTAATTAAGTTTGAATCGGTTATGGATAATAATAAGGTATTAAGCGATATAAATAAAAACTTAATAGCCGATTTATATTTAAGAGGAGGTAATTACTATTACTACAAAGGAGATTATAAATCGTCTTATGCGATATATTCAAAAGGACTTTCCTATATACCTGACCACCCAGATTTAGTGAAAAAGGCTCAGTGGTCTAAAGAAGCGTTTTAGCTCTATTCAAAAAATACGTAAGACTTGTTTTTGATGAGACTTTGTTAGAATTCGGTAAGGCTGTATGTTCTAAAAGTTAACCCGCCGAAAGTTTAAACTCGGTCTATTTCGTTCCAAAGTATAAATTTTACCTATTTAAAAATAAATATAAAAAACTTGTAATCAGGGTTTTATTGGTTTATGTAACAAATGTTACATAACTATCAGTAGGTGTTTCGTAATTATGTGTTAGAAAATTCAACAAGAATTGAGGATGATTAATAGCTAAATAGCGCACAACATTTACGTGCGCTTTTTTGTGTTGTTATATTTTCTGTTTGCTTTTTAGTAACTCCGCCAAAATAGACTCTACGCCTTCTTCTCGATTGCTTTTTGTAGAAAAGCGAGCCGTTTTTTTTACGTCATCGTGGGCATTTTCCATGGCATAGCTGAAATATGCAAGCTCCAGCATTTTTAAATCATTATTATAATCACCAAATACCATAGTCTCTTCGGTGGTAACACCTAGTTCCTTTTGTAGAATGGTAAGAGCGTAACCTTTGTTTGCTTCAGCATGTGAGATGTCTAGCCAATTTTCACCGGACACAATCACTTGCAAATCTTTATTCAGTGTTTTTGCAGTAGGCCAAATATAATTTTCAGATGATACGTGATGGAAAACGGCTATTTTTAAAAAATCATCATCATTTACTTTTGTCAAATCCTCAACAATTTCATATTCTTTATAATATTTACGGAATCTATCAATAAAATCCTGATCGTTGGTTTCGATATAGGCAGATTTCCTGCCGCATAAAACAATATATGCACCTTCAATAGGTCTTAAAGTTTCAACCGCATTCTTAACATTCTGGGAAGTTAGTTTTAGCAAGATATGTTCTTGGTCATTAAATTTCATAATACCACCGTTTTCGGCTATGATAGAAATTTGGTCCTTAATGGGATGAAGCTTGTCTAAAATACTTTGGTATTGGCGTCCGCTAGCCGCAATAAAGTGTATGTTTTGTTCTCTTAAAGCGTTAAACTGACTAAAAAACCGAGAGCTAACTTCACTATTGGGGTTTAGTAAAGTACCATCCATATCTGAAACTACAAGTTTTACCTTCGATAAATCCATAAAAATAAATTGAACAGCAAAAGTAACACTCTTGGGCTAATATTCTGTTAAGTAAATATTAACCTGTAATTATATGGTTTTTTTATTATGATTTTTGAGCTTTTTTATGTAGTTCAAGCAATCGTTTTAAAATTAAAAATCACCATTATTTGCAAAAAACTAATTTTGTACATTGCAAATGCAAAATTTATCAGGTGGCAATATGGTTACTTTAAAACAATTAGCAAAAGAGTTGGAGGTTTCAATTTCAACGGTTTCTAAGGCTTTAAATAACAGTGAAGAAATTGGTGAGGAAACGATTAAAAGGGTTAAAAAGCTTGCCGAAAAGTATAATTATACTCCCAATAAAGTTGCGCTTAGCTTAAAGCAAAGTAAGACAAAAACCATTGGAGTTATAATTCCTAATATACTTAATCGGTTTTTAGCTAAAGTACTTTTTGGTATAGAGCGCGAGGCGAACAAACACGGTTACAATATTATAACCTGTATCTCCAATGAATCGTTGGAAAAGGAGAAAGAAAGTTTAAAGTTACTGGCAAGTGGCAGTGTGGATGGTTTTATACTTTCTGTGGCACAAGAAACTCAAGTTGACAATGAAATAGAACATTTTAAGAGTACAATTAATCGAGGGCTGCCTATTGTTATGTTTGATAGGGTAGCGCACGACGTTATGTGCGACAAAGTGATTGTTGACGATTTTGAAGCGACATATAATGCAACTAAAAGCCTGTTAAATGAGGGCAGAAAGCAAGTTGTTTTTATTAGTAATATAAATGAACTCAGCGTTGGCAAGTTAAGAGAACGGGGTTACAATAAGGCTATTTTGGAAAGTAGAAAAGAGCCGGTCGTGTTAAAGGTTAAAAAGAAGGACGATCATCAAAAAAAGATAAAATCGTTTTTAAAAAAGAACAAAAAAATTGATGGAGTTATTGCAGCCGATACTTCATCTGGTGTAATAGCTTTAAATACAGCCGTAAGTTTAGGAATGAAAGTTCCAAAAGACATATCGGTAATTGCATTTGCCAGTAAATCGGATTCTAACCATACGTTGCCCAAATTAACCACCATTCGTCAACATGCTAAAGCCATAGGTGAGAGTGCGGCGCAAATGCTAATTCAAAGATTGCAAAGCGATTCTCCTTATGATGATGTGAAAACAAAAATCGTTAAAACAAGTTTGGTGAAAAACAAATCAACCTTGTAAGAATTGGTTTAAAAAACGTAGTTATTTGCATTTCGTCGATAAAAAATAATGCATTTCGTCGAATTTTTTACGTTTCGTCGAAAAAAATGATACTTATTAAAAGTTGTTAACATATATTAGCTATTCATAGTCGGGCGCACATTATTTCCCTAAGTCCAACTAAGAAAAAATTAATCCATTTTCAAGACTTTTTCAAGTCTTAATAATTCCCTCATATTAAAAAAATAAATCGCATATGCTTTAGCGTGTTCGGTTTTAAGTTAATTATCCATTTTTTCCCTCTAGCAAGATTTTGTTTTCAAGGTCTTAGCTAACAATTTTATTTGATAAAAGAAAAACTGTTTAACCTTAAAATCGAATTTATATGAAATCCCTAAAAATTACTCTAATCGTAGTCGCAGTATTTGCGTCGTTAGTATCGTGTACAAAACAAGACTTAACAGAAGATGATGTTTTGATTGACAACCCACAAAGCGTTTTTGTTGGTGATGGAACTATTACACCTAGATAATATAGATGTCATTTATATGATAATAGATAAAGCCCTTGCAAACTAAGTAAGGGCTTTATCTATTATTATATTTAAGAAAATATGAATACATTTGAGATTAAAGTTATTTAATCCAATTGAAATTTATTTTTATACTTTTATTGTTTGCCTATCATAGTGTCTGTTATTCTCAAAAAGACACTACTAAATCTTTGGATAGCATTCAGTATTTTCTAATTCAATCAAATCCTGCTAGTTCAATTGATTTAGATAAAAAAATAGTATTTGCGCAAAGAGCAAAAAACCTTGCAGTTATATCTCAAATTGATTCGTTGATTATTAAAAGTGATATCAATTTGGCAATAGCCCATTCGGCAAATAAAGATTATAAAAGCTTTTTAAGTCATATTCATGAAGCTCTAAAAAAGGCAAAAAAAACAAGTGATTCTTTTTCTATAGCCCATATTTATAAAAATTTGGGGTACTATTATTATGAAAAGAATAACGACAGTGCATATTATTATGATGATAAAGCTGAAAAGTTGTTCAATAGATTAAATGACAAATTGAATAGGGCTATCGTGCTTTACGATATAGCACTACTTCAAAAGGACGAAAAAGACCTTACAGGGAGTGAACTAACTTCAGTTAACGCGCTTTCTATTTTAAATCAATTGAACGAAACAAATAATGTCATAAAATATCAGTCTTATTTTTATGGTAATTTGGCACATGTTTTTAAAATGTTAGAACAGTTTGATGAATCTATAAAATACCATAAAAAGGCTATAGAAAAAATTAGTGTTTTGCCAAATAATGGCGTTTTGTTGGATACGTATAAAAATAACTTAGCATTGGCATATAAGGATGCTGGTCAATATAAGTTGGCTATAAATTATTATAATGAAATTCTTGGAAATAAGAATCTCATTGAACAGCGTCCGCTTTCATATGCTATAACCTTGGATAACTATGCGCATGCTTTGTTTTTGTCCAACAATTATGAAGAGCTACCAAATTTGTTTTTCAAAGCATTAAAAATTTGTGATAGTTTAAACAATGATGCCAATACTATAATAATCAATCAGCATCTAGCGCACTATTATTTAAGTGTTAACAACAAAGATTCAGCTAAATATTACGCATATAAATCTAAACAGATTTCTGAAAAATATTCACCTGATGATTTGCTTAGATCATATGCCCTACTTTCCAAGATTGAAGAAGATAGTGTGGCAGTTAAATATTATGATGCCTATGTAAAACTTAATGATAGCCTTATTAAAAATGAAAGAGCTACTAGAAATAAGTTTGCCAGAATTCGTTTTGAAACCAGTGAAATTGAGCAAGAAAACATCCAGATAGCCAAAGAGCGCATGTGGCTATTAATAATTTCCGTCGTTGTAATTTTAGCTTCCTTCCTTTTATATTTGGTAATTACACAAAGAAATAAAAACAAGGAGCTTCAATTTATTCAAAAGCAGCAAGAAACCAATGAGGAGATTTACAATTTAATGTTGTCGCAAAACGAAACTATAGAGGAAGCACGCGCATTGGAAAAAAAACGAATATCCGAAGAGTTACACGATGGTGTTTTGGGCCGGTTATTTGGTACACGCCTTAGTTTGGATAGTTTAAACATGAACAATAGCACTGAAGCTGTTAAAACAAGGGGGCAATATATAGCAGAACTCAAAACTATAGAGGAAGATATCAGAAAGGTTTCACATGAATTAAACACCGATTTTGTTTCGGGTTCCGGTTTTATAGATATCATAAAAACCTTGGTTGAAACACAAACATTGGCCTACGAGCTTAATTATAAACTCGAGCGCGATGACGATATAAATTGGGATGCTGTATCCAATAAAAAGAAAATTCACATTTACCGAATTCTTCAGGAAACACTTCACAACATATACAAGCATGCTTATGCCTCACACGTCAATATTAGTTTTAAATTAAAAAATGACGTAATTTGCCTCAGCATCGCCGATGACGGTGCTGGATTTGATGTTAACAAGGCAAAATCAGGGATTGGCCTAAAGAACATAAATTCAAGAGTAGATGAAATAGACGGAACAATTAATATAACTTCTGAAAAAGACAAAGGAACAACAGTAATCCTAGAGGCACCTATAGGCTAACGCCAAAATTATGACTGAAAAAATTAAAATTTTAATGGTTGATGATCACCCAATAATAATTGAGGGTTATCAAAACACACTGCTTTATACTAAAAAGGACAATCAAGAGTTAGAAATTGATATAGCTAATAACTGCGATGAAGCTCTTAAATTAATAGATCAATCTGTACAAAATGAACGCCCTTATGGGATGTTGTTTTTTGATATCAGTTTACCGCCCTCTTCTGATGGTTCTATGAGTTCGGGTGAAGATTTGGCTGAATACGCCCGCAAGATTTTACCTCAGGCAAGAATTGTTATATTAACCATGTTTAACGAGTCCTTTAGGATACACAATATTATCAAAACCATCGATCCTGAAGGCTTTTTGATAAAAAGTGATTTAACTTCAAGCGAATTGGCCAGTGCGTTTCAAGCTGTGCTTAACAATCCTCCTTTTTATAGCGGTACGGTTAACAGCCACATAAGAAAAACGATTACGAGTGATATTGTAATTGATGATAAAAACCGAAAAATCCTTTACCTGCTTTCTCAAGGTGTAAAAACCAAAAACTTGGCATCGCATTTAGATATTTCTTTAAGCGCTGTTGAAAAGCGAAAGAAACAGCTTAGAGATATATTTGAGGTGAACGATGGCCAGGATGAAACTTTATTAAATGAAGCTAGGAAAAGGGGGTTTGCGTAGGTTGATGCTTACAGATTTTGTTAAAACTGAAATTTTCAGCAATTTCTTTTCGCTTCGAAAACCTAAGCCCTGTGACGGTTTTGTGAAATACCGGTAACACTGTTACGGGTTTCCCGCAGTTGAAGAAGTTTTGTATTAATTATATTTGAATTATCAACACTTCAAAAAATTAGTTAATCCCTCAATTTTTTTGTTGATAATAGCAATTTACAAGGCCCTGTGGAGGTGAGAGACCCACAGGGCTTCTTCGTTTTATAAGTGAAACAAGGTGTTTCTATAATCCCAAACAATGCCAACAAAAAGACCGAGGTAAACTACAGCAACCACAAATTTTATAAAGGTAGAGGTTAAAAAACCAATAAATGACCCGAATGCGGCTCTAGTTGCGGTTTTAGAATCTCTTTTGTTTATCAGCTCTCCAATAAGTGCGCCAACAAAAGGGCCAATGATTATACCACCAGGAATTGGGGCGATTAAACCCACAATTAGCCCGATGGTGGTGCCAATCATGCCATACCTTGATCCACCAAAACGTTTAGTTCCCATGGCAGGAATAATATAATCTAAAAGCCAAATAAATAAGGCTATTAAAAGAGTGATAACTAAGAACGATTTGTTAGTGGGAATGGCATCTGTAAAATGAACCACCAAAAGGCCAACCCAACTCGTAAGAGGGCCAGGCAATACAGGTAAAAAACTGCCTAAAATACCCAATAACATAATTAATGCTGCGATAATTACTAAAATAATATCCATAAAAATGTTTAAGTTTTACACCCTATAAGACGAAAAATTTTTCCAATTGTTACGAATTACTGTCTTCAGTTGGATAGTTTTAATATAAAATTGTACTTTTCGGTTTCAGTAGTTATTTATGAAAAAGTGCTTGGTTTTTATATGTGTTTTAATGCTAACGGCATGCGAGTATTTTAATGTAAAAAAAACATCTTCAGAGGCTATTTTAAATGAAGAACTACAAACATTCAATTGGAATGATGTGGACGAATACCCTAGTTTTTCAGATTGCGAATCGTCTATTTCAAAAGTAGAAAGGAAGGTTTGTTTTCACAACACTTTAACCAATCACATAACCAATTTTTTACAAAAAGAAGTTATTGTTGTAAGCAGGGACATTCATGATACCGTGATGCTCCAAATTCAAGTATCCAAGGAGGGTGACTTATCTTTGATGAGTGCCAAAATAGATTCTATTACTGAATACGAAATCCCTGAAATTAAAACCCTTCTTCAAAAAAGTTTAGACTCGTTGCCTAATATATTTCCAGCCATAAAACGTGGGCAACAAGTAACCACAGAATTTAATTTACCATTAATAATTAGTGTTAATTAATTTACTTTTTAAATGTTCTTTCCTTCCATTCGTAGCTTGAAAAAAAGGATATTGAGGCTACGTAAACACTAAATAAAGGGTAAAGTATAAAGCCAAAAACAAAACTTTTGAGCGCTTCTTTTTGGTCGAAAAATGAAGCTGATTTGTAGATTAAATAAAAATCAATATTAGCCTTAATGATTAAAATATAAAACCAACTTTTTAAGTTAAATTCCCCGAAGATAGAAAGTGCTAAACCTAAAATTATTGTGGCATTTATAATAAAGACTAAAAGCCCTGTAAACTTTCCAAAACCATTGCTGTAATTACTTGTTTTTGCCGCCCAACGAATGCGTTGCTGAATTAATGATTTCCAAGAGGCTTGTGCTCTGGTAGAAATAATAGCATGCTTACATTTTAAATAATGTATTTTTTTTGGGTAAGTTTTAACTGCTTTCTCCAACATGAAAATATCGTCTCCACTGGCTATATTGGTATTGCCATCAAAACCATTTAATTCTTTGAATAATGTTTTCTGATAAGCAAAATTAGCCCCATTACATAGAAATGGTTTTTTTAGGCCGAAACCGCCCATGGTGCCACCTTGCAAACTGAGTAAATCTAATATTTGAAATCGGTTTAAAAATGAGTTGCCCTCAACATACTTAACTGCCCCAGCAATGCATAAAGTGTCGTTTTTTTGAATGAATTCATCAAAGCTATCTAACCAAAACGTAGGCAAAATACAATCGGCATCGGTGGTTATTATCCATTCGCTTTTTGCTTTATTAATGGCTGTAGCTATAGCATCTTTTTTTGGTGAAGGGCTGTGTCTTTCATTGTCAATTATCGTGAAATGGACTTTAGATTTTGAAAGGTGTTTGTTTATGGTTTCAACGGAGTGGTCTTCCGAGTCATCGTCAATAAAAATAATTTCAAATTTATCTTTGGGATAATTTAATGTTACTATTGACTTCAATAAATCAGGTAAATTTCCGGCCTCATTTCTAAACGGAATAATAACTGAAAACTTTGTTTCGGCTTGAAGGTCTTCCAAATTAAAAACAGCAACTTTATCAAACCCATAAACAAAGCTTCCTATTAAAAACAGGTACAGTATGGTAATGATTAAGCTTGTTACAATCATGAGAGGGCGTTTTTCGGTTGAAATTTCAGCACATAATAGCTGCCCAATATGCTAGGTAGCACAAAATTGAAAATCCACATGATGGTCACAATGCTTAAAATAACAAGGCTGCTTACACCGGCGAAAGCAAAAAGATAGACGGCCACACTGCCTTTTACAACCACATCGAATATAAAAATTGATGGAATTACTGATGCCAAAATGTACATAGATGAAATGAGGGTCATGGCCTCAAAATAGTTGAGTTTGATATCAAATAGTTGCAGCAAAAAGTAAAACTGAAACGAAAAAATAGCGTACCGCAACACTGAAAGCAAAAAAACTAAGCCAAATTGATGCTTCGGAAAACTTTTAAGATGGTCTTTAAATTTACCGGCGGAGAATCCCTTAAAGGATAAATTACTTTTAGCTGTAACAAATCCAATTAAGACTATAACAATTAAAGCAATGGTTAAAAACAGCAAAAATTTGGTATAATCGATGTTGGGTTGGTAATTCTTGATAAAAAAATAAAGGCCTATTGCCCCCAAAATTATCGTTACGGCCATTTGTAATAAGTTGCCAATTAAGTTAACTAACATGACCTTTTTGCGTTGACCTGTAGAAAAACACAAAGCTTTTGCTCCATATTCACCAATTCGGTTTGGTGTAAATAGTGATGCTGTTAAAGAACACAAACAATGTTCGGTGGCTTGTTTTATATTTATTTTTTCTAGGGAAGCCACTAAGATTTTCCATTTTAAAATTTCTAAAAACCAGTTAAATGTGCTCAAAAAAGCTAAAAAAATGATAGTTTTTAATGATAAAATGCCAGTTTTTGAAACAAAATCGATGAAAATGAAAAATTTTAACGCAGTGTTGTTCGTTAATTTATCATAAATAAAATAAAACGCAGCAACTACAATGCTTAATTTAATGAGCACAAAAAAGAATTGTTTAGTTTTGTGTGGTTGCCTGTACATAGTTGCTGCAAATTAAATCAATAATATTAAATGATTTCAAATTTTAGTTTTAATACCAAGAATTGGCTGTTAGGATTTGTGTTATTTTATAGTGTTTCGCTATTAGCTCAAGGTGATACCAATACGATAAAAGCACAATTTGCTTTAGGGGTGAATACCCCGTCTTCTAATGGTTTTGTTAACAATTTTGAGGCTAATTCGGTTAATTTCCCGAGTATTAATTTGGGCTTGCAGTATATGTTTAAACCCAAATGGGGGGCAAAATTGGATTTTGGCTACAACCGGTTTTCTAATCTAGAAAATACCCCAGAATTTAAACTTAATTATTCACGCATTAATGCGCAATTGGTCTATGATGCTTCAGCAATCATGAGTTTTTCAAGACACATGGGGCTGTTTTTGCATGTTGGTCCTGGTTTTTCAATAATCAAGCCTTTGGGCAATTACGGGGACAACAAAACCTCATATTTAAATACTTTGGGCGGATTAGAACTACATTATGGTATTTCAGATAAATTATCGGTGTATCTTGATGGCTCGTATATTTTTGGCTTTGGAAAGCGTTTTAGTCCAGTTTCTGAGGGCTTTGGGTCGTTTAACGGCGATTTACTAACCATTACCATTGGCGCATCTATTTCGCTGAGTGGTTGCTATTACTGTGGAGATTAATGAAGGAACGAATTATTTTAGGCATAGATCCCGGAACTACCATTATGGGGTTCGGACTTATAAAAGTGGTGGGTAAAACCATGCAGTTTGTGCAACTTAATGAACTCGATTTAAAAAAGTATAGTGACCATTATTTAAAGCTGAAGCTGATTTTTGAACGTACCATCGAATTGATTGATACGCACAAACCCGATGAAATCGCTATAGAGGCTCCCTTCTTTGGTAAAAATGTACAAAGTATGCTCAAGCTTGGCAGGGCACAAGGGGTGGCCATGGCGGCTGGTTTAAGCCGAGAAATACCCATAACAGAATATTTGCCAAAAAAAATAAAAATGGCCATTACGGGTAACGGTAACGCCAGTAAAGAGCAAGTGGCTAAAATGCTTCAGAGCACTTTAGGATTAAAAACATTGCCCAAAAATTTAGATGCTACAGATGGCTTGGCGGCGGCAGTATGTCATTTTTACAATTCCGGTAGGGTTGAGGTTGGTAAAAGTTACTCGGGGTGGGATGCTTTTGTAAAACAGAATGAAGATCGGGTAAAAAAATAATGGCCGGTATCTACATCCACATTCCATTTTGCAAGCAAGCTTGCTATTATTGTGATTTTCATTTTTCAACATCATTAAAGAAGAAAGACGAACTCCTTCAGTGTTTAGTGAAAGAATTGGAATTACGAAAAGAAGAATTTGAAAATCAAACAGTAGAAACTATATATTTTGGTGGCGGTACGCCATCTTTATTGTCGATTAATGAATTGAGGTTATTGATTGAAACGGTCTATAAAAACTTTAAAGTTTGTAATAATCCTGAGATTACCTTGGAGGCCAATCCAGACGATTTATCTAAAAATCTAATAGTCCAACTATCTGAAAGTCCAGTTAACCGCTTAAGCATTGGTGTCCAATCGTTTTTTCAGCGTGATTTAAAATTAATGAACCGAGCACACAATGCTGAGGAAGCCAAGGCGTGTTTAAGGGGCGCGACCAGCTATTTTGAAAATATTTCAATCGATTTAATCTATGGTATACCTGGGCTGAGCCATGAAGAATGGGTGGGGAATATCGAAACCGCATTGGCTTTTAATGTGCCCCATATTTCATGCTATGCATTAACTGTGGAACCAAAAACAGCTTTAGACTCGTTAATCAAGAAAGGCATAATCGAAAATGTTGATGACGATTTGGCGCAACTGCAGTTTGAGATACTGGTTGAAAAGTTAGAAGAATCTGGTTTTATTCATTATGAATTGTCCAATTTTGGCAAACCCAACTATTTCAGCAAAAACAATTCGGCTTATTGGCAAGGTAAGCCCTATTTGGGTATTGGTCCTTCGGCACATTCATTCGATGGAAACCATCGAAGTTGGAACGTAAGAAACAATTCAAAATACATAAAAGGCATTGAGCAAAACATATTGCCTATGGAAAGGGAAACGCTTTCGGTGACCGATAAATACAACGAATATGTAATGACGGGTTTACGGACTATTTGGGGTGTTTCAATAAAAAAAATAGAAGAGGAGTTTGGTGAAAATTATAAAAAATACTTAATAAAACAATCCCGAATTTACATTAACCAAGATTTATTGTATATTGAAGATAACAAACTATTAACCACAAAAAAAGGTAAGTTTTTAAGCGACGGTATCGCATCCAGCCTTTTTAAAATTAATTTAACTTGATAGCAACCATACAATACAATTCTAGAAAACTTCAAATAGATTTAAGCAAACCACTCGATATTTCCATACCAATTAGAGCTTCAAAAGATAATGTAACAGCTTGGTATGTTGATGAACCAAAAATTGAACCCGTAAATGATGGTGAGTGGATTGCCACTGTAAAAGAAGGGGCCTGTATAAATTTTAATAATATTACGTTTAATCCGCATGGGCACGGCACACATACCGAAAGTGCAGGGCACATTACTGAAAAAGTGCATTCGGTAAATAAGCATTTAAAACAGTTTTTCTTTTTAGCAGAAGTCATTACAGTAGCACCAGAACGCTTAAATGGTGATGCCGTAATTTCTAAAAAGCAAATAAGTTTTGCTTTGGGCAACAAAAAACGCGATGCACTGGTGATTCGCACCATGCCCAATACAACATCTAAAATGTCGAGACAATATTCGCATACCAATCCCACTTATTTATTAAAGGATGCAGCTGTTTATTTACGTGAAAAAGGTATAAAACACCTATTAATAGATTTGCCGAGTGTGGATAAGGAAAAGGATGATGGTGAACTTTTGGCTCACAACGCCTTTTGGAATATCAAAGGAAAAATCCGTTTAGATGCTACAATTACCGAGCTCATTTATGTTCCAAACAAAGTGACGGACGGCGAGTATTTTTTAAACCTACAAATAGCCCCGTTTGAAAACGATGCTACCCCGAGCAAACCTGTTTTGTATCAAATAATAAATTAAATGGAAACATTTTTAGGAATTATAATTGGGGCTTTGGTATGTTTAGGTGTAGTAACCTATCTAAGGTCTATCAAGAGACAGCAGTTAGTAAATGCACAATCCACTATTCTTTTAGACAAAATAAAAAGGGTTTGTAAGTTTATAACTGTTGAAGGCGATTTTGCCGAAATATACCATTATGAAGATGTAAAGCAACGTTTTTTAAAACTTATTACAAGTAAAAAGAAGGCACTTGTGGTTATAAACGCCAAAGCACATGTAGGTTACGATTTGTCTAAAATAGAACTAAAGGCTGATACGGAGAGCAGAAAAATTTTTTTAGAGGATTTTCCACAACCCGAAGTACTGTCCATTGAAACCAATTTAAATTATTATGACAAATCTGATGGTCTGTTTAATAAGTTTGAAGCTGCCGATTTAACAGGGCTGCATAACGAAGCCAAAATACATATTCAAGAAAAAATTCCCGAAAGTGGATTGATTCAAGTGGCCCAACAAGAGGCTCTAGAAACTATTTTACTTATAGAAACTATTGTAGAGACCATTGGCTGGAAACTCGATTACTCGGCTTTGAAGATAAACGATAAAAATCAAAAAAAGTTAAATTGAATATTGAGCAAATAAGAACATATTGCCTCAGTAAAAAAGGAACCACTGAAGAATTTCCGTTTGACCAAGACACGCTCGTATTCAAAGTGCAGGGCAAAATGTTTGCATTGGCATCTTTAAAATGGTGGGAGCGGGGAGAAGCGGCTATTAATTTAAAGGCAGACCCCGAGTATTCAGAAGAACTTCGTGCCAATTATAACAGCGTCCGTCCGGGATATCATATGAGCAAAAAGCACTGGAACACACTATACTTAGACGAAGGTGAATTACCACCACATTTTATTAAAGAGTTAATAGACCATTCTTATGATATGGTTTTAAAAGGACTTCCCAAAAAGGTTCGAGATACACTTATTTAGGCAAAAATCTATAAGTAACTATTTGTCAATAGGTTTTTTGTTGTATATTAGTACTTCCCTCAGTTCTAATTTTTATATAGCATAATCGAGCCCTTAAATCTTAAAGTAACCGTTAACTCATTTATTAACTTTAATATTTAACAGATTATGAAAACAATCAATCAATTATTGTCGGTAATAGCTTTTGTGCTATTATTGTTCACACCTTCAATTAATTTCGCCCAAGAAGAATCCCCAAAAATGCCTGCTTATATTGCTGTGACTACCATGCATTGGAATATGGATAAAGAGGATTTCAGCATGGACGAATGGAAGGCCACCGAAAAGGAATTTATAGATAAGGTGGTAAAAAAGAACGAATACATTCTTGGAGCATCAATGTACATGCATGAATTTACTCCAGACAATACCGAATTGGTTTCTGTGCAAACATTTGCCTCATGGGATGACATGGACAAGTTTAGTGAAAGAAACGCCGAGTTAGCAAAAGAAGCATGGCCAGATGATGAAGCCCGCAAGGCATTTATGGAAAATCGTTTTTCATACTATTCAAATGAACATTCTGATGAGATTTATTCGCCAATTCCGGGAGCAAAATTAATGACAGAGACACCCGATAAGGATATGTTGTGCTATGTTAGAAAAACCCATTTCGCATTTCCAGAAGATGGTTCGCAGGAAGAATTCAAGAAAATGAGAATGGAATTTATTGAAAAAGTCATCAATAAAAATGAATACATAAAAGCCTATTATCCTCATGTTCATGCTTGGGGGTCGGATAGAACCGAGCACTTAGAAGCATTTTATATAGAATCTTGGGCAGATTTAGATAAAATGTATGACAGAAACGAAGAGCTAATGAAAGAAGCATGGCCAGATGAAGAAGAGCGAAAAGCCGGTGGCAAAGCATGGAGCAAATACTTTACTGGAGTACATGGTGATTATATGTACAAATGGATAAACGGTCTTTCAAAATAAATTTTAAATAATCAATAAAAAGGGTGCCATTTGGCACCCTTTTTTATTCGGCATATATCAATTAAAACACAATATCAGTTTGCGAAAACTGCAATTAGGCGTATTATTGCACCATAAAATTTCGCATATGAGTGTTTTACAAACCTTAAAAGATAGGAGCAATAATACCTGTGAACTTTGTAGTTCCGCAGAAGATTTAAGTCAATATACCATTCCACCATCCTTAAATGAAAATGTAAGTAATGACGTTTTGGTTTGTAAAACGTGTTTAAACCAGATAAATGGCGATGCTGATATGGACCCAAATCACTGGCGTTGCTTGAATGACAGTATGTGGAGTGAGCATGCGGCCGTGCAAATTATGGCATGGCGAATGTTGCAAAGATTGCGAAATGAAGGATGGCCAAAAGATTTGTTGGACATGATGTATCTTGATGAGGATACATTGGCTTTGGCGAGAGCTACCGGTGAAGATAAAGATGAAAGTGAAAAAATAATTCACCGTGATGTTAATGGGGTTATTTTAGAAAATGGCGATAATGTAGTATTGGTAAAGGACTTAAAAGTTAAGGGTTCTAGTTTGGTAGCTAAACAAGGAACGTCTGTTAGAAATATTCGTTTAGACAATGAAAATGCCAACTATATTGAAGGTAAGGTTGACAAACAGCACATAGTTATTATTACAAAATATGTGAAGAAAACTTAATCTTCGTTTTTCTTTTTAAAAAAGCCAAACCCCAGAGGAAACATAAATATAAGAAACAGATATCTACCTGTTATTAGCCCAAAAATAGTTATGGTAGCCAATACGACCATGAGAATAACCTTGTGATTATATTCCATATTATATAATTAACCGTTTCTTTTTTCAATCAAAACTTAAAAACAGCAGAAATTTATAGGATGCCGAAGTATCGACAATTATTTTCCAGTATGCGCTTCAGTTGGATGTGCTTTTTGGTAGTGTTCCAAATTATCATACCAGACATAAATTAAACCATGACTGCTTTTAAATTTAACGAGTCACTTTTCCAATGTTCTTCCATATATTTCTCCAAGTTATTATTAGGCCAGGCTTTGCGTTTTTTTTATTGACCTAACATCGTTTTCAACATACGCTTGAAAAAAACTATTTAAAGCGCATACCAAACATAGAATTAAATCCAGTTTTTTCATTTGTAACTACTTAGGGTGTTTGTAATCATTAATTTTAAGAAAAGTAAAAGTTGCAAAATCTGATTACTAAAATAGGTTACTCATCGATCAAATTAACATGTATTTAGTTTTCGTCTAAGTTAAAATCTATTTGTCTAAAAAATTCTGCAATAACCTTTCTGTTTTTATATATTTATAACTCAATCAAACGATTGGTCTCCCTCAAGTTTTAAAATTTAACCGAAAAAACTCATGTGCTATGGATTTAAAAATTACTAATTGTAACAATTTCTTCAAAATTAAAGGCAATCTTAACAAGGGCAACATTGGTTTATTTCAGAAAGAATTTAATAATATTTTTGATAAAACAAAAGGTGTTATAATAAGTGTTCAAGAAATAGAAAGTATGGATAAGTATGGTGTTGAGGCTATTGCAAAATTGCATAACGAAGCTTTAATGAAAAACAAAAGATTTTCTATTGTTGGGTTTGGTTGCCAAGAGCTGTATGAGTATTTTCAAAATGCCACAGCGGCATAATTAAAGAATATTTTTTTGTTTATTGTAAAAGGCATCGGCTTGCAGTTGCATAAGTTCTCTGGCTTTTTTGCGTTTGTATTGCTGCAATTCATCTTCCCTCTCAATATCGGCATAGATTCGGTCGTTAATGGCGTAATCTGTTTTTAACATAGCTTCACGTTGGTTTTTGTTTTGAAGCAAGTGGCTTTTAACAGCCTCTTCTTGGTCTTCCAATTTAAAATCGTACGCCCCTTTGGGAGAAAGTAGCTTAGCGAAAATGGGAGATGTTTCAATAGCCAAAAATAGCATGAATATAAATAATGAAGGCAACCAAGGAAGTTCACCTAATGCATTAACACGCGCCATCAAACCATCGAAATTATTGATTATGGGTTGTGTATTCGACACTTTGTTATCGTAAGTAGTTTTTAATTGTGCAATTTGAGTTTCAATAGCTGTGATCTTAGTTTTATTTTCAGTCTTAAGTTGATTAAGTTCTTTCAACAAGGCGTCGTGTTTGTCTCGTTTTTCTTTGTAAACAGGACCTTTGCCTAAAAGCTTTGTGCCGGCTGTACCTTCAGCTTCCGCGATATAGGTATTGTAAAGTTGATTGACCTCTATTTCCTTTCCCACTATTTCATTTTTTAATTGGGTAATTTCGTTTTTAAGCTGAGAAATCGAAGGTTCAAACTGCTCTGCAATCTGGGTTTTGTTTGCCAATGTCATCTCATTTTTTTGCTCCAAGAGTACTTGATTGATTTCTTTTTCAAAAATCTTTAATTCCAAAGGCTTTGATATTACTAAAGCTATGATAATAGCCAACATGATTCTTGGCGTAGCCTGAATAAGTTCATCTATAACGTTCCCTGTTTTTTTTATGGTTGAAACAATATAGCGGTCTAAATTAAATATAAGAAATCCCCAAATCAAGCCGAAAAATATGGATGTAAAAAGGTTGTCGAAAACAGTAAAAAGAGCATAGCTGGAAGCAATAAAAGCCATGACGGCCGTAAAGAAAACCGTAGCGCCAATGCCGGCATATTTATTTTGTTCTCCAGAAGAGCAACGCTCTAAAATTTGGGTGTCTGCACCCGAGCAGATAATAAAAAATCGCTTTAACATATTGATTTATTTTGATTGATGATTGACTATTAGAACGTTAAAGCCAGCGATTTGTTACACTTTTTGTTTAAAAACTTTAAGCGATAAATTGTTCAAACCAAGAAATGTTGCCATCATAATTCCGAAAGTGTTTGGTGATTCTTAAAAAGTCTTGTTTGAGAAATATTTTCTTTGGAAAACGCGACACGGCTACTCTTGTTTGCATTAATGTATTTGAGGTTAAAAATTTTGAGCGATTATCTTTGTCGAGACCTTACACTCTCAATTAATACCGTCGCTAAAATTAGGGCGCCTCCAATAAAGGTGTTCGTATTTGGAACTTCATTTAAGAAAACAAACGCTATAATAATCCCGAAGATAGGCTGAACACTATTGATTATACTAGCTGTACTTACCGAAAAATGTTTTAGACTGTTAATAAGCATGGTATGTCCAATGGCGGTAACTACGATGGCCAATAAAATTACATAAGGGTATTGGGTTACGATGTTTGAAGTATCCATAAAGAACAAAACAGGAAAAAGTAGAACACTTAAAATACTGGCTTGGTAGTACATAATTTGGGTACCGTTATAACCAGAGGTTAGTTTTTTTGAAATTATGTTTCGCAAGGCATAACATAGTGCTGATGATAAGCCGAACAGAATACCTTTGAAGTAGGTGTTTTCAAGACTGAATTCGGGAGCCATTATATACATGCCTGTTAAGACCATTAAGCCTAAAAAAATGTAAATGGGGTCGAATTTTGTTTTAAGAAACAGGGGTTCTAGAAAAGCCGTGAAAATAGGAAACACAAAAAGTGATAACATGCCTATGGCTACATTTGAAAGCTTGAGTGAATAGAAATAGAAAATCCAGTGTCCGCCCATAAGCAGTGAACTTATAAATATGGAAAGCGCATCTTGTTTGGAATATATTTTTAAATTAAATTTTTTGTAAAAACAAAAACCCAACAGAAACAGAGCACCCAATATGGAACGCCACCAGATAACAACGGGTGTTGGCATATCGATAAATTTTCCTAATGCTCCTGAAGCACTTATAAAAAGTGTGGCTAATGCAAGTTGAATAAGGTGGCTACTGTGTTGGTTTTTCATGCAGTGGTTTTCGGGTTTGGTATTGCGCTAGGGATAGAAGAGTAAAGCCCACAGCGAGGTACGAGTGAGGACTTGAAACGGATAGCCCGACCCTTGTGGGAGCGCCCAAATTATTTTGAAAGTTCGGTGAAATACTTATAAAAATAAGGGATGGTTTCTATACCTTTTAAGTAATTCCAAATTCCAAAATGTTCGTTTGGCGAGTGAATGGCGTCGCTGTCCAGACCAAAGCCCATAAGTATGGTTTTGCTTTTTAGTTCTTGTTCAAAAAGGGAAACAATAGGGATGCTACCACCGCTACGTTGTGGAATTGGCGTTTTGCCAAAAGTATCTTCGTAGGCTTTGCTTGCCGCTTGGTATCCCACGCTATCTATTGGGGTGACGTAACCTTGTCCGCCGTGGTGCGGAGTAACTTTAACCTTAACGCCTTTTGGTGCGATGCTTTCAAAATGGGTTGTGAAAAGTTGGGTGATTTCTTCCCAATTTTGATTGGGAACCAGGCGCATAGAAATTTTGGCATAGGCTTTACTCGCTATTACTGTTTTCGCACCTTCACCTGTGTAGCCGCCCCAAATACCGTTAACGTCTAAGGTTGGGCGGATGGAGTTACGTTCGTTTGTAGTATAGCCAGATTCACCATAAACGGCATCAATATCCAATGATTTTTTATAATGCTCTAAACTAAAAGGTGCTTTTGCCATTTCTGCACGTTCTTCCAAACTGAGTTCTTCAACTTTATCATAAAACTCTGGAATGGTAATATGATTGTTTTCATCGTGTAATGAGGCAATCATTTTGGTTAGCACATTAATAGGGTTGGCCACGGCACCACCATAGAGTCCCGAATGTAAATCGCGATTTGGACCCGTAACTTCAACTTCAACATAACTTAAGCCGCGCAACCCGGTTGTTATTGATGGAACCTTTTTTGTTATCATTCCAGTATCGGAAATTAGAATAACGTCGTTTTTTAATTTTTCTTTGTTATTTTTTATAAAAGCCCCCAGGTTTGCACTGCCCACTTCTTCCTCACCTTCAATCATAAATTTTACGTTGCAGGGTAGTTGGTTGGTTTGTGTCATAAATTCCATGGCCTTCACATGCATGTACATCTGACCTTTATCGTCGCAGGCACCTCGGGCAAAAATAGCGCCTTCGGGGTGTAGTTCGGTGTTTTTTATTACGGGTTCAAACGGCGGGGAATTCCATAGGTTTAAAGGATCTGGCGGTTGTACATCGTAATGCCCGTAAACTAATACGGTAGGTAAGTTTTTGTCAATTGTTTTTTCACCGTAAACAATGGGGTGGCCCTCGGTAGGGCATATTTCAACCCTATCGCAGCCAGCTTGCTTTAAACTTGTTTTTATGGATTCTGCTGTTTTGAGGACGTCCTTTTCATAGGCTGAATCGGCACTTATAGAAGGGGTTCTTAGTAGTTCGATAAGTTCATTTACAAATCGGTCTTTATGCTCTTTTATATAGGATTGGATGTTCTTCATATACTTTTGGTGTCTTTCTTTTCAAAAGTATAAAAAAAGAATGTTTTTATTGTTTGGTGTTTGCAATTTAAAAATCTTGTTTATATTTGCAGTCCTTTTGCGGGCGTGGTGGAATTGGTAGACACGCTAGACTTAGGATCTAGTGCCGCGAGGTGTGAGAGTTCGAGTCTCTCCGCCCGCACATAAAAGAACAAACCCTTTGACTAATTTTAGTTAAAGGGTTTTATTTTTTTAGACTTAATTAAGGATAACCTTGAATCAAAAAGCCCCGACAATTGTCGGGGCTTTTCTCGCTATTAACTAATCCTTTTTTATTTATGAAAAAGGATATCTTCAAAGCAACTGAAAGTTGTTGCTTTAAACCGAAATTAGATTTTACTCTAACCTTTTATCCATATTAAACGCTTCTTGCGGAAGAGCTTTCTCAGTTTTGGCTACACGATTTTTAAACATCCGCATTTTTAATTTCATGGACAAGAAAAATAATACGGGTACTATGATTAACGTTAAGAAGGTTGCAATAAATAGCCCATAAATAACTGTCCAAGCCAATGGACCCCAGAATACTACATTATCTCCACCCATATAAATATTAGGGTTAAAATTTTTAAATAATGTAAAGAAATTAATGTTTAGACCAATAGCTAACGGAATTAAGCCGAGAATAGTTGTAATGGCCGTTAATAATACAGGTCGCAAACGCGCTTTTCCGGCTTTTACAATGGTTTCAAAGAGGTCTTCATCGCTTAAATAATTATCGTCATCAATATCTTTTTCAATTTTCTTTCGGTCAATTAAAAGCTGAGCATAATCGAGCAGCACTACACCATTATTAACTACAATACCTGCAAGTGAAATAATACCTACCATGGTCATCATAATAACAAAGGCCTTTCCTGTAATTACAAGTCCACCGAACACTCCAATCAAACTTAAAAATATAGCCAGCATTATAATGGTAGGTTTAGATATGGAGTTAAATTGAAAGATTAAAATAAAGAATATTAACCCTAAACCGGTAAAAAAGGCACCCATTAAAAAGGCCATTTGTTTGTTTTGCTCTTCAATTTGCCCAGTATAATCTATTTTTATGTTGTCTGGGAGGCCTTCGTAACTTTTCATTTCGTTTTGAATTTGAGTTACAATGGCGCCTGCATCTGTATAGCCAGGTGCTAAGGCAGAATAAACCGTCACCACACGCTTGGTGTCTTTGTGCTTAATAGCACTAAACCCAGAAGTGTTTTCGTAGTTTGAAACTGCCGAAACAGGTATTTCTTTAAGTTGCCCTGTATTGGTTCTAAAGGTGATATTTTGATTGAATAGAGCGCTTGTATTATAACGGTTGTCTTTATTGAAACGTACATAAATGTCATAATCGTCACCACCTTCTTTGTAAATACCGGCTTTGGCCCCAAAAATGGAGTTACGTAATTGTTGCCCAACTTGAGCTGAGCTTACACCTAATTCTCCAGCTTTTTCTCTATCAACGGAAACTTGCATAGATGGTTTGTCCTTGTTTACATCAATTTTAAGCTCATCGATACCAGCAATATTTTTGGTGTTGATGAATTCACGCATGTTTTCGGCAACGGCAATTAATTCGTTATAATCATCGCCTTCAATTTCAATGTTTATAGGAGCGCCTGCTGGCGGTCCGTTGGCATCTTTTTCAACCGAAATAAGAACACCAGGGTAAATGCCAACTAGGGCTTCTTGAACTTTTTGTCGCAGCAATTCACTGTCTTCCCCTTGACGGTATTTATATTCCCGCATTGAGGCCGTGATTTTCGCCTTATGTGGCATTTCTGCCGCCGAGCCACCATCGGTTTGAGGATTTCCTGAACCTTCACCAACCTGTGAAACGGCACTTTCAACCATAAAGTTGTAGCCGTCTTCTTTATATTGACTATCATCAAGAACTGTGTAAACACGTTTTTCTATTTCTTTGGTGATGGCATTGGTTTTTTCAATAGCCGTACCTTGTGGGTACTCAATATAAACAATAATCTGATTGGGTTTATTGTCAGGAAAGAACTCCACTTTGGTGCGTTGTGATGCCAATGAAATTCCAAATGTTATAAATGAAATAATCAACAAAATAAAAACACCAATACTATAAAAATAAGGTCTTCTTCCTGAAAGAGCTTTACGCAATTGTTTTTCATAAAAACTTTCAAGTTTTACCAATGTTTTTGTTTGGAAATAATTAGCCCACTTACGTAAAAACAATCTGTAAATCCAGAGTAAGATAGCCGTAAGAACCATAAGTGATCCTAGAGCTCTGTACTCTCCGCCCGTAATGAAGACCAATATGCCAATAATGGTCATAATTGACGTGGTTTTTATTATTTGCTTGAGTGGCATGTCTTTGTCTTCGGTGTTCATAAATTGTGAAACCAAAACCGAATTGAAAAATATGGCAACAAATAGTGAAGACCCCAGAACTATGGACAATGTGATGGGTAAAATTTTCATAAACTCGCCCATTATTCCTGGCCAAAGTCCAAGAGGAATAAATGCTGCTACGGTTGTTAAGGTTGAAATAATAATGGGGAATGCTATTTCGCCAATACCTTTTTTTGCAGCTTGAATACGGCTCATGCCTTCTTCATCTATAAGGCGATAAACATTTTCAACCACTACAATACCATTATCAACCAACATCCCCAGTCCCATAATCAATCCGAAAAGCACCATAGTGTTTAAGCTGTAGCCAATCATGCTCAAAATCATTAGTGACATGAACATAGACATAGGAATGGCGAAACCAACGAAAATGGCGTTTTTAAATCCTAAAAAGAACATTAAAACGGTTACCACTAAAATAACTCCAAAAATGATGTTGTTTACTAAATCGTCAACTTGGCCAATGGTTTTCTCTGATTGGTCGTTTGTTATACTGACTTTTAAATCGGCAGGAAATACCTTTTCTACGGCGTCTTTAACAATAACTTGGATTTGCTCCGCTGCGGCAACCATGTTTTTTCCAGCACGTTTTTTTACATCTAGCATGACCACGGGCTCACCAAATTCGCGAGCATAAGTGGTTTTGTCTTCTTCTTTAAATGAAACCTCTGCCACATCTTTCAGGTAAATGGGGTTTCCATTTTCAGATTTAACAACAAAGTTTTCTAATTCTGAAGGGTTTTCAATTTCCCCTAAAATACGAATAGTACGCCGTTGTCCACTAGCTTTTAAGTTTCCGGCAGACATGGTAACATTTCCGTTATTTATGGCTCCTATGATGTCACTGAAAGTAACCTTGGCAGCCATCATTTTGTAAATATCAACGGCTACTTCAACTTCTTTTTCTTGCGCACCACGGATATCAGCTTTTTTAATTTCCAATAAATCTTCAATCTCATCTTGAAGATGCTCGGCATATTCCTTGAGTTTTTCAATAGGGTAGTCGCCTGAAATATTAATGTTTAAGATGGGCATTTCTTCCGAAAGGCTCAGTTCAAAAACATCGGGTTCTACCTTGGCTCCATTAAAGGTTGGCCAATCTTCACCAGAAGTTTCTGTGTCAATCTCATCTTTTACTTTTTGTTTGGCTTGTTCTACGGTAATGTTTTCATCAAACTCAACTACCAGCATGCCGTAATCCTCTTGAGATGTCGAGGTGATTTCAACTACATTACTTACCGTTTTCAGCTTGTCTTCAAGAGGGTCTGTAATGAGTTTTTCTATGTCTTCCGCCGTATTTCCTGGGAATACAGAGCTAACATAAATTTTGGTTTCGTTTACCTCTGGAAAGTTTTCTCTGGGCATGCTAAAAAAAGCAGAGGCACCAATGTAGAAAAACACAGCAATAAGAACGTACATGGTGGTTTTGTTGTTGATGGCCCACGATGATAAACCAAATTCTTTATCGACTTGTTTTTTTTGTTTAGCCATAGTATCTGGTTTAATAGTTAATTACCTTAACGGTTTGTCCATCTTTAACGCTGCGCGCACCTTCTTTTATGATTTCGGTGCCATTGTCAACACCATCTGTAATTTCAATAACGTCTCCCTGGGTTTTTCCAGTTTTTACAATAACCCTGCTAGCTATGCCCTCATTATTTCCATTTTTATCTTTTATGGTGTAGATATATTGTTCACCATTGGCGTTTTCTGAGATGATACTCTGCGGAACCAAAATAGCTTCTTTGCTTGTGTAATCGTTAATTTTAAGTTTTGCCGTTAAGTTTGGCTTTATGCTTTTGATGTTATTAGGAATACCTACTTCAACTTTAAACGTGCGGTTGTCTGGGTTGATAAAATTACTGGCTTGACGGATTTGGGTTTCAATCTTTTCTCCTAATACTGGAAATTCAACCACAACATTTTTGCCTTTGGTAACATCAGAAATGTAACTTTCAGGTACATTGGTTTCAATATACATATCCTTTAAGTCCACCAAGCGCATTAACGGTGTTTGGCCCGCTGCGACTACGCTACCTTGTTCTGTAATGACGTCATCTATAGTTCCATAAAAAGGAGCTCTTACTCTAGTTTTGGCGATTTGCTCTTTTAATTGATTAACTGTTTTTTTTTGAGATTCGTAACTTGATTTGGCCTGTAAATATTGAATTTCACTACCAATGTTTTCATCCCAAAGACGTTTTTGGCGCTCAAAGGTTGTTTTCGCCAAATCTGCCTGAATTTGTAATTGCGCCAATTGCTGACTTAAGCCACCGTCATCAATTTTGGCGAGTAATTGTCCTTTCTTAACCTGTTGGCCTTCTTTTACGTAAACTCGAGATAGTATGCCATTGTATTCTGGTGTAATAACTAAAAGGTTTTTTGTGGTAACGTTACCTTGTATTTCTAACACATGCTCGAATACTTCCTGTTTTGCTGTGAAAGTGGTTATTAATGGGATATGTTTTACCGTATCTATTTTCGAAATAGCTTCATCAAGTTGTTTCACCTTATTGTTTAAGGCTTCTTTTTCATTAACCAACTCAGCACGTTTTTGGCGAATACTTTCTAAATTACCTTTTTCTATGACGCTCTCAACGGAGTTCTTTTTGGCCTCTCCTGCGCAGGAAGCCAGTAGCAATGTGATTATGAATAAAAAATATGTATGTTTCATTTTAAGTGTTTTAGATCGGTGATTAATTAATAATATTAAGTGCAGTTTCTAAGGCTGCTTTTTTGTTGATAACATCAAGCATAGCTTGAAGAAACTCTTGTTGAGCTGAATATAATTGTGTTTGCGCCTGTCGCAACTCGAAACTCGACCCAACCCCCTCAAAAAATTTGGTTTGGTTCTTGATTTCTATGCGTTCGGCAAGGTTTAGATTTTGTTTTTTGTTTTCGTAATCTTCTACGGCGAACTGATAATCGCTCTTTGCTGACGCAATTTGTAGTTGGATTTTTTGTTCGGTTTCTTTTAAATCGTCTTGCGCCTTTTCAAGGTTTATTCTGGCGCGTTGCGTTGCGGCACTTCTTCCTAAAGAGCTAAATATGGGGATATTTAGACTTACACCCAATAATGAAGAGCCGAACCATTCCTGATCTTTACTGTTAAAGTTAAACTCATTTCCAAAAGCAGAATACCCACCGTTAATAAATGAAGTTAAAGTGGGGAGTGCCTTGCTTTTTTCAAACTTTAAGAGCAGTTCTTTTGATCTTTGGTCGTTTTCGGCAATTCGGTAATCTATCGTGTTTTCAACGCTTTCTTCGGTATTTAATAAGCCTAAATTGATATTCTGAGCCGTTAATGCTTCTAAACTGTCGGTTAAAGTTGTTGGATTATTGATGTCTAAACCAAGGGTGATGTTTAACATTTGGTATGCCAAATCTTTTAGCCGACTAACATTTTTATAATTACTCTTTACACCCGACAGTGTGATTTGAAGCTGCTCAACACTCTCCTGATTGCCCAATCCGTTCTCATAAATTTTATTAGTTTCGAATAGGTTTTTTTCCAGCGTTTCCATGTTTCGCTGTAAGATATTGATGCTTTCTTTGGCCATTAGTACATTGCCATAGGCTTCAATTACTGCTTTCCTAACTTCTAAATCGGTTTTTTCTTTAGCGTTTTTTGAAATCTGCAAATACACTTTTGCCGATTGCAGGCCAACAATATAAGAGCCGTCAAAAATCTTTTGGTTTAAAGTGGCTGTTGCCATTATGTTTTGCTTCGGACTAAAAATTACATCTTGAAATTCGCCAGGATTACCACCAAAAAATTCAGCAGGGATAAGTGAAACCTGTTGCTTTAAAAAGTTTTGGTAATCTATCGTTGCACTTATTTGAGGCAAGCCCGTAGAGGTGGTTTCCCATTTCTGTTTCTTAGCGGCCTCTATATCTCGAGCGGCGTTTTTGGCTGTACGGTTGTTTTCCAGTGCATAATTAATGGCTTCCTGTAAAGAAAAGCTTTTAGGTGGTTCTTGCGAAAACCCTTTTATAGCCAGTAGAAAACTAAAGATTAAAATGAATTTATGATTCATGCTTTATGATTGATTTATTGTTATATGCTTGTTTAGTACTTGAATGCCTTTTTCTGTTACAATGGCTCTTAGGTGATATTCTAGAAAGTTTTCCAGTAAGTATTCCATAGGAAACTGGTCCTTTGGGAAATAGGTTTCATCTTTTATTCCAGTCATTCCGTTAAAGTAAATTCTTGAAACAAAATCGGTATCTATAGTTTTTCTGAAAAGCCCCATTTCAATACCATTCTCTAAACTCTCCTTAACTGATTTTTGCATCTTTTCAAATTGCTTTAAATGCAATTGTCTGTAGATATTAGGGTAATACTTTTTTAATTGAAATTGAGGTGATGCCTTTTCATCCTTTAAATACTGCATCACAAACATTTTGATGTCGTACAATTGTTCAATAGGGTCGGTAGCTGTATTGCAAATACCGTCAATTCCTTGGCATATGTTGTCAAATACTTCAAAAGTAACAGCCTCAACGAGTTTGGTTTTGTTCTTAAAGTGTACGTAAATGGTTTTTTTTGAAATACCCAGTTCTTGGGCAATGTCGTCCATAGTAACACTTTTAAACCCAAGGGTTAAGAATAAACTTTGAGCTCTATTTATAATTTGCTCTCTCATTTGATGCGCAAATGTACTTAAGGAAACTATGTAAACCAAAAAAGTTTCCAAAGTTTTATGATTTTTTAACACTATGTATACTTTTAGGCTTTTTGGTACCGTTAATTAATTTATTTTTGTTTCATGCTTTCAATTAAAGATTACCAACAAGATTTTGTTACGTATTTAGAAAATGGCGTAACAGGAAAAGACCCTAGAAACCTTTATGAACCTGTAACCTATATTTTGAGTCTGGGAGGTAAAAGGTTACGTCCGGTTTTGACACTAATGACCACCGATATTTTTAACGGCAATTATAAAGAAGCTTTAAATGCGGCTTTAAGCGTTGAAGTGTTTCATAACTTTTCATTGGTACATGACGATATTATGGATGATGCCCCATTGCGCAGGGGAAAGCAAACCGTGCACGAAAAATGGGATGTAAATACCGGTATTCTTTCGGGAGATGCCATGCTGATAATGGCTTACCAGTTATTTGAAAATTATGAACCGAAAACTTTTAGAGCGTTAGCAAAACTCTTTAGCAAAACAGCCTTAGAGGTATGTGAAGGTCAGCAATATGACATAGATTTCGAAACTAGGAACGATGTCACTATTGACGAGTATTTAAAAATGATTGAGTACAAGACGGCAGTTTTGGTTGGTGCAGCTATGAAGATGGGAGCTATTGTTGCAGGGGCCTCAGAAGAAGACCAAAAAAGAATCTATCAATTTGGTAATAATTTGGGAATAGCCTTTCAATTACAGGATGATTATTTGGACGCTTTTGGTAATCCAGAAACCTTTGGGAAACAGGTGGGTGGTGATATTATCGAAAATAAAAAAACCTATTTGTATTTAAAGGCTTTAGAATTTTTAAATGAAAGGGATAAACTTAATTTAGAACGATTATTTGCTTCTAATCCTGAAGATAATACGGTAAAGATTGAAACGGCTAAACAGTATTTTGTTTTGTCTGGTTCGGCACAGGCTACTAAACAAGCTATTGAGGACTATACGAATAGGGCTTTTAAAATTTTAGATAGTTTAAACATATCCAATGGTAATAAAGAACTTTTAAAAAGTTTTGGGACTAATTTAATGAACCGAACCGTGTAATGCAGTTACCAGCTACTTTTGACAATTTAATTGAAGAAGCCAATCGTTTAGATTTGTATCAAAAATTAATAATTCAGCTAAATAAAGACTTTCTTTTAGCGAATATTGATTTAGATTTTCATGAAGACATTCTACCTTCAAGCTTAAAGCTCTTGCTTCACGAAATGGTTTATAAACTTATTCAAGAAAAATTTATCGAATATCTCAATTTGCTTTATATTGTTGATGTTTCAGAAAGTGCCGTTAAGGCCTTGGATGGCGAGGATGTGCTGAAACTTTCGGAAGATGTTTCGTTTTTAATTTTAAAACGCGAATGGCAGAAAGTTTGGTTACGAAACAAATATTAAACTTAAATAAGGATAAATTTGTCCTATTTAAATTTTCTTCATAAATTTGCATTGAAATAAAGAATTATATGTTTTCAAAAGCTTGCGAATACGGTATAAAAGCATCTATTTTTATTGCTATAAACTCTTATGAGAATAGGCGTGTTAGCCCTAAAGAAATTGCTAAGGAAATAGATTCTCCACAAGCATTTACAGCCAAAATTTTACAAGCCTTAGTGAAACATGATATTGTAAATTCCTTAAAGGGGGCTTATGGTGGTTTTGAAATTGATAAAAATAGAATAGCCAATGTTACACTGGCCCAAATTGTAAAAGCAATTGATGGCGATTCCATTTATAATGGATGTGGTTTGGGTTTACATAAATGTGATGAAGCACACCCTTGTCCTGTACACGATAAGTTTAAAAGTGTAAGAGAAGAATTAAAATATATGTTAGAAAACACAAGTTTAGAAGAATTAGCGCTTAACATAAAATCTGGAGCGTCGTTTTTAAAGGTTTAAAAAAAATTTGAATATAAATAGGATAAAAACATCCGAATTAAAATAGTATTATGGAAATATTAAGTAACAACGCCCAAAAGCAAATAGGGCAATATGTGGCAGACGATTACCGAACTGCGGCCATATTCAGTAAGTATGGTATTGATTTTTGTTGTAAAGGCAACAGAACAATAGAAGAGGTGTGCACCAAAAAAAATATTGATGCCAACCAATTATTGGGCGAGCTTGAGACTTTGCTGAATTCAAAAACTAATCAATCTATTGATTACAATTCATGGCCGATGGATTTATTGGTAGATTACATTGAAAAGAAACATCACAGGTATGTGGAAGAAAAAATCCCAGTTTTACGACAGTTTTTAGATAAGTTATGCCGAGTTCATGGCGAGCGTCATCGCGAACTCTTTGAAATCAACGAGCTTTTTATAGCTTCAGCTAAAGAATTGTCCGCCCACATGAAAAAAGAAGAACTTATTCTTTTTCCATTTGTTAAGAAAATGGCTTCAGCCGTATCGAGCCAAAGTGGTGTTGAAGAACCATATTTCGGCACGGTTGAAAACCCAATAGCCATGATGATGCAGGAGCATGATAATGAAGGTGAACGTTTTAGAAAAATAGCTGAACTTACCAATAATTACAATCCGCCAGCTGATGCTTGTAATACCTATCGGGTAACCTATGCCATGCTAGATGAATTTGAAAAAGACTTGCACCTTCATATCCATTTAGAAAATAATATTTTATTCCCTAAGGCCGTAAAACTAGAACAGCAGTTTGCTGAATAGTAATAGCAAAACGACCATTTAATTGAAATAAATTCCCCCCGATGCACACTGTGTCGGGGGAGTTTATTTCAAATTTTTTTATTACTATAAATGTTAATTGTCCGACGATTTTGTAATAGAAAAGAAGCCTGTTTTACAAAAATGTTTTGGCTAGCCCAATTCACGGTAGTCACATAATGATAAGTTAGTTTTATGTATACCTTTTAAAAGTCTTTTTTCTTTGATATAAAGGCTATGCGAAGTACAGGTAATACTATCCATATAGATAGGCTTATAAATGATACTATTAATCCTAAATTAGTGCCAAAGAATTTTTTAAAAACCGCTCCTGTGTAACCCAATAAAGCTGAAATATCTAGTTTCAAAAGGATTAGGGTTCGAGATAAATCGATAGGATTTAGCATTGTGCCAATTAAAGATAATTTGTCTAACGGATAATTTTCAAATAAGATTAACGACATTAAAAATATACCGTCATAAATTATGGATAAAAACAGCCATAATAAAATGGCGTAGCCAAAACCTTTTATTTTATTTTCGTTTGATAGTGCAATGTTAAATGCCAAAGCCGCAAAAATAAAGGTCAAAAAAGTTCCTGTTATCAGCAATAACGAAAAATCCCAAATAGCATTACTTTTAAACAAGCCATAAAATATAAAGGGAATGCCTAATCCCAGTATTAAACTCATAGATAGAGAAATAGCAACCCCTAAATATTGTCCCAAAAATATTGACGTTCGGTTTAAGGGCTGTGCTAACAGAAGTTCTGTAAATTCTTTAGAGTTGTAGTAGTACATTACACCAAAAATGGTTCCTATTAACGGTACCAAAATTATAATGACATTCATTAAGGTAATAACCGCCTTAGATAAATCGTTGTTTAAAAATAATAATACAATACTGAGCAGTAGATAAAATGTAAAGTAAACGTAACTCCAACGGCTGCGCATTAAATCGTAAAAACTGTATTTTAATATCTTAAACATGGTTGTTGGTTAATATTGATGCAATGGCGTGTTCAAAATCTGGTTGCTTGGTCTGGGATTTTAATTCTGAGATAGCCCCTTTAAAGTATATTTTGCCATCTAATAAAAACACAATTCCATCCGAAACTTCTTCAACAAAACTCATAATATGTGATGTTATTAATATGGTTTTGCCTTTTTTCTTTTCGGCTTGTATCAAGGTTTTTAATCGAATTAATGATATAGGGTCTAATCCAGTTGTGGGTTCGTCAAGAATAATAAGCGGGCTATTAAACATAAAGGTTAGTACCAGGTTTACTTTTTGTTTTGTGCCACCAGAAAGGTTTCCTAATTTTTTATCCAGAAAAGGTTCAAGTTTAAAAAGTTCTATTAGTTGCTTGTCTTCATTGGTTTGCCCGCGTAAATCCTTAATCATTGTAATAAGTTCGCTAACTTTTAAATTGTTAGGGAAATTGGCTATTTGTGGCAGGTAGTCAATTTTACGCCTGTAACTGGAGTTGTTTTTTATATTTTCGCCCAATACGGTAATGCTGCCTCTATTAGGAATAACCATCCCCAGGATAGATTTAATTAACGTGGTTTTTCCAGAGCCATTAGGGCCAAGTACCGCAAAAATACCCCCTTCTTGGATATCAAGATTTACTCCATTTAAAACAATGTTTTTATTGAATTTTTTATGTAGGTTTTGAATGCTTACCATGTTATTTTTTTAATTGAAGGGTTATGGTCCATTAAATTATCGGGCGTAAAAACGGGTGAAACTTTTTCAGAAAAATCAATAATATCAATAAACAAACTTCTAAGTAAAATAATGGTTTCGGGCGTTCTGTTTACAACATACGAAAACAGTTTAACCGGTCTGTATGGCACATCACCTACGCCGTTTTTGTCTAAGTCATAACCTGTGTAATTGCTCCAATAGTTTCGGTTGAATACATTATCGTTTACCTTGCTATTGTATGAAATGTCAAAAGAATTATATAAAAAATTGTTACCTGAAAACTGGTTGGTATAACAAGCACCCCTAACTTTTACGGCCCAACCATTTTTTATAAAATTATTGTTAGTGTAATTAATACGGTTGGAGCCTTCAATGTTAATACCAATGGTGTTTTCGTTAAATGTGTTTCCTATTATTTCGGCATCGTTAATTTCTTTTAAAAGTAGGCCGTAAGAGGCTGTACCCCAGTTTTCTTGGAAAACATTGTTGAGCATTTGTATTTTTTTAGAAAACATAACAGCAACCCCGGCACCATTATTTTCAAAGGTATTGTTTTGGTATATGTCGTTGTTTGAGAACATAAAATGTAGCCCGTATCTTAAGTTTTTGGTGCTAACATTGTTGTTGATATGGCAGTTATGTGAAAATTCTAAATAAATACCATCTCGAACACCCTGAATGATGTTGTTTTCAATTTGTATGTTTTTACAATACCAAAGCTGAATACCATTTCCAGAGTTGTATTCTTGTACCGCATCACCAATTATTTTATTATGGATTACCTTGCCGTTTTGTGCTTTTTCAAGATAAATTCCGAAAAACAGTTTTTCTAAAACTAAGTTTTTAATAACAAAATCTTTGCTTTTTTTTACCCGAATTGCAGCATAATCTTCAGTGTAACTAGTGCCAACGTTAATAATAAATAAACCATCTACCGTAACATTATCAGAAATAATGGTTATTATTTCACCTTTATTTTCCCCATCAATTACAGGGTAATTTTTCCCAATAATGGTGAGTGGTTTGTCAATTAAAACATTATATGCTTTATAATTGCCTTTTTTGACCAAAATGGTGTCGTAGTCTTTTGCGACTGAAATGGCTTTTTTAAATGAAGATATCGCGCACGTGTTGCAAACCGAAATGGTTTTGGCCGTTGCGCTAAAACAACTTAAGAGCAATATAAAGATGTGTAGTAATGTTTTCATTGTTATAATAAACCGCCTATTCTGGTGCTAAAACCTACAAATACAAACAAAACAGATAAAATAGTAACTAAAATAATATGGTATGCAAGAGGTTTTAATTCTCTTTTTGGAATTAAAAAGAATCTTGCATGAACAGCCAATACTACTGTTGTTAATAATAATACAAGTTTTATGAATATGTGTTGGGTGTGATGGTTGTGAAAATCGAATTGAAAAAAATCTGGAGTATAAACAGTTGCCATATAAACTCCTGTAATCAACAAAATGAGTAAGGCTGGAATGCCAATGGGCTCATATTTAGATTCAAACTGCTCAATAACCGTAAAATCATTTTTTGCGATGGCTTTAGGTAAAAAACTTAACGAAAGGATAAGGTGGCCTCCAGTCCAGATAGTGGCACAAATGATATGTACAAATATGACTAGTTTTAAAAACATGTTACAATATATTGTATTTTAATCCAATGTTGATATTTAGGTTTTCATTCATTTGAATACCGTTATAGTCTTCAAAAATAGGTGCGCCCGCCTCAATGCCTAGTCTAAAATTTTTCAGGTTTGATGTTAGGGGAAAGGAAATGTTTAGTCCTAAAAATGTTTTTATTTTTTCGCCACCGTAGTTTTTAGTGTTAGCTGTAGTGATCATCATGGAGTTGAGGTCCGCATCCATTCCCGTAATATCTTCTTCAGAAATGCCTAATAAACGCCCAGATACGCTAAAGTTGGTTGATAATTTGTAAGCGCCCCAAATATGGAGCTGATAAGTGTGGCCAAGACGATAGTCTTCACTATTCTTGCCAGTTCTAATGGTGCTTAGAAATTGAGTTCCCCAAGAGGTGTTTGTGTAGTTTTGTTTGTAAGTAGCCCCAAGGGAGATGTCAAAAGTACCACTGCCTAATTGCATGGTATATGGTAATTTTGCATTATCCATCATTGGCGTGTTATCTTGATTTTCAATATTTCCAACAGGAATATTGAGTTTTCCGTTAAGGTGCAGTGAAGTTTTATGGTTGTTAAATAAGCCATAAAGCAAAGCCAACTTTAAATCGCCCATTCCCGAAGCACTTGTCATAAAATTATGCAGCATAGTCATGCCGTTCATCTGCATTTGTGCCGTTGCATCCATGTTTTTTTTTACATAGTTCTGCATAAGCATAAGGGTTAGTTTATTAGAAGGGGCGTACATAACTCCTAACATGTACATGTCCATGGTCATATTTTGAGGTGCTACCATGTAGGTGTTGTAAATGGCATCGTTGCTTACTGTATTGGTTCCGGATTTGTTGCCTTCCATAACCATGTTCATATAGCGAAAGGATACCATTAAACCACCTTTTTCATGTAAGTGGTCACCCATAATACCAATTGGTGCATGGGCATCTGGTCTATAATGGTCGTGGTGGTTATGGTCTATTGCCCCAAACTTCGAATTTTGAAACTTTAATTTAATGCCATCCCAAGTATATGTTTCACCACCTTTTTCTTTTTGTATTTCATTAGCAGTGACTTTGCTTTTAAAAGCCGAAAGGTTAGCTCCCATTGGACTAGGGATATCTTTGCTTTTTAAAAATGTAGCGGTTTTGGCATCTATAAGCTTTCCTGTTTTGTAATCTGAAACTTTTAAAGTTTTAAGCGAGCTTTCACTAGTGCTTTTTAAATAATTGATTAAACACTCAATAGCGTCAAATTGTAAAACCGTATTGTTGTTTTTTGTTGCTTCGGCATTGTGGTAGGTGTCCTTAATAAACATATTGCAGTGTACGCATTGACTCTTTTTTTGAGCGCTTACCGTTAAAAAAAGGCATAGAAACCCTGTGATAAATACATTTGTTAGTTTCATCTTAAGCTATTTTAAATGGTTAATTAGCGCTTCCCATGAATACAATTCGCCGCCCTTTTCTAACTGTACTTGTTTGGCATCTGCTTTGGTTTTGAAAGCAGAAAGAAAAGCCCCCATTGGACTGGGAATGTTTTTGCTGATTAAAAAAGTGGCTTGGGTCGCATCTATTAAACTTGCTGGTTCAGTGTAATTGTTGGATAGATATATTTTAATGTCTTGTTTGTTAAACTCTTTCATGAAGTTTATCATGCATTCTGAAGCATCAAACTTATAAACCTTTCCTTTTTTGGTTACAATTTCAGCCGCATGGAGTTTGTCAACAATTGTCATTTTACAAAAATAGCATCCGTCATTTCCATAATCTATGGATTTAGGGGTTGCATTACAGCTTATCAAAACCAATGGTAGGGCTAAAGCGTAAAAAAGTTTAAGTGTTTTCATTTTTAGTGTTTTTTCCTTGCCTAAGTTAAGTGTTTTTGTGATTTTTTTTGCCTACTAGATAAGCAATAAAGGAGCATGCAATTCCTAGCCCCAAAAACAAGGCTCCTAATCTTGGATATGAATGCGCTCTAAAATTTAAAATATCCTTGCTTCCAAATAATGGCGGTTGGAATCCCATTACAGAACCATCTGGGTTAGTAAATTTCATGATAGCTTTAGGGTCTAAATTGTGACCGTAGTCGTGCTCCCATAAATAAAAGTCGTATAAACCGGCACTGCTTAAGGCAATCATTAAGACAAACCAAAACATAAACCATTTGTAATTTCCTTTAAGAGCAATTAATAAGCCTATAACACTTGTGATAATGATTCCTAAAGGGAATATTCTAAATTCTGGTATAGCTTCTGGGATGTATTTCATGCCCACATAGTGGTTCATTAAATTAATGTTTTTAATATCGTGAGGGTGGGCATCAGAAAAGTCATTTATATGAATATACATGCCCAAAGGTATTGGATATTGCGGTGCTTCGAGTGTGATTTTCCAAAGCGGAAATAAAAATAGCCCAAGAGGTAAAATGACTGCAATTAGCATGATGATATTTGACTTTTTCATTTTTTGGAATTTTAAAAGTTAATAGGTTTTCATCTTATGCTTTTAAAGTAAAGGCGAGAGCGAAAACGAACTCTCGCCTTTTTAAGAATATTAATACTAAAATAGAACTCTGTTTATTTTTAATTATTCAATGTTCTCACCTAGCGACCATTTTAAAGGCGTGTTGGCATTAGCCGATGAAACGCGCACATAACCTTGCATTTCTTGATGCAATGCAGAGCAAAAATCGGTACAATAAAATGGCCATACACCAACTTGTTTTGGTTCCCAAACGAAGGTTTCGGTTTGCCCAGGCATAATTAGTAGTTCGGAGGTGTTGGCGCCTATCATACTAACACCGTGTGGCACATCGTAATCTTGTTCTAAATTGGTAACATGGAAGTAAACGCGGTCTCCAACTTTAATGCCTTCAATATTATCTGGCGAGAAATGACTGCGAATCGTTGTCATGTAAACATGAACGGTGTTCCCGTCGCGCACAACTTTTGTGTCGGCTTCAGTTTTTGATGCATAAGGGTGGTTGTTGTCTTCTAAATTAAAAATCTTTTTAGAACGCGGCTTTATTAAATCGGCAGGGCATCCGGCTGCATAATGTGGTTCACCTACGGTTGGGAAATCCAGTAATAGCTCCATTTTGTCGCCCGAAATATCATATAGTTGTGCTGACTGGGTTACTTCAGGCCCCGTTGGTAAATAACGGTCTTTAGTAATTTTATTCATGGCTACAACATACTTGCCCCATGGTTTTTGTGAGTTTCCGCCAGGAATCATTAAATGTCCAACAGAATAGTAGCAAGGTTGTCTGTCTACAACTTCCCAAGTTCCTAATTTCCATTTTACAACTTCGGAAGAAATAAAGAATGTGGTGTATGCATTTCCTTTACCGTCAAATTCGGTATGTAAAGGGCCTAAGCCTGGTTGCTCGACAGAACCAGCTAAAACATCTTCAAAATTCAAAATTGGTATACCATACGCATCGCCAGCGAACTTTTGATTTTCAATGGCGTCAAGCATTTTTGTGAATGAGTGCACCGTCAGGTTAGCAGAAAGTTTACCATTACCAACAATGTACTCTCCTGAGGGGTCTACATCGCAACCATGTGGTGATTTAGGTGTTGGTAATAAAAATACAGCACCAGGTACATCTAATGGGTTTACGGTAAGTACTTCTTTTTTTATTGTTGATGTAGCGCTATGTGTTGATTCGTCGTATACATTATGGGCATAGTTTGCAGGCATCATTGTGCCACCGCCATTGTTAACGTATTCTTCAATTTTTTTCCAGTTTACGGCAGCGATAAAATCTTTATCGTTTTGTGAAGCATTTACTTCTAACAATGTGTTGGCTTCTTCTGTATTGTAAGTAGTAAAGAAGAACCACCCATGGGATTTTCCTCGCCCTGGGTGAGATAAATCATAGTCAAAACCAGGCATTATAAGTTGGAACTTTATATCCATATGTCCATGTTCCGGTTCTACAGAAATAAAGGTTAAAGACCCCTTAAAGTTTCCTTTGTAGTCTTTAATAGGCATGTCTCTTTGTGGGATTGGAACCGAAAAACGTGTTCCCGCAACCACATATTCTGTGTTCTCGGTTACAAATGAGGAACTGTGGTTACCGGCACTGTTGGGCACCTCAATGATTTCGGTAGTTTCAAAGGTAGATAAATCTACTTTTGCAATACGAGGAGTGTTGTTTCCGTTAATAAACACCCAACGCCCATCAATAACGCCATTGGTTTGAGAGATGTCTGGGTGATGTGAATCGTCCCATGGCACGAAACCATGTGATGTGTTTAACATAGGTTTTGTTTCTTCGTTGTATCCATATGCCTTTTCTGCATCTTGCGAAAACACGGGGATAACTTTAAATAAACGCCCTGATGGTAGCCCGTAAACCGAAAGCTGTCCGCTAAATCCTCCAGATATAAAGGCATAAAACTCGTCGTGCTCGCCAGGAGCTACATAAACTTTTTCGGCAACATTGCCGGCAAGAGCACCGGATTTTCCAGTTGATTTTCCTGAATTATTACAACTGGTAAACACCATAAGCATGGCTGCCAGTGTAAAAATAGATTTTAATATAATTTTCATGGTTTTATATTTAGTTAGAATTAATTGTTTTCTGAAGGAGGTAAAAGCACTTTGTCTATTACATGTACAATACCGTTTCCTGCTTTAACCGTGGCAATTATGTTTGCTCCGCCAATAATTGGTTTTCCGTCAACAACTTTCACTTGCACATATTGATTATTTGCCTGACCTAGTTTTGGGAGTTTTGTTAAAATAGACGTACTAAGATTGCCTGGGGTAACATGGTATTTTAATATATTCGCCAAAGTTGCTTTGTTTTCTGGCTTCAATAAATTTTCAACAGTACCTTCTGGTAATGCTGCAAAAGCATCATCTGTTGGAGCAAAAACAGTTAAGGGGCCAACGTTTACCAAGGCATTCTCTACTTGAGCCGCTTGAACAGCAGCGACTAATGTTTTATGATTTGGAGAGTTAATTGCTATTTGTAAACAGTTTGGAGTAGCCTCGTCGTTAGTAATATAAGCTTGACCCGTTTTTTCTTGTTTAGGTGTTTCGGTTTCAGTTACTGTGGTTTTGCTGTTATTGTTTTTGCAGGAGTGAACAACTGCTAAACATGCTAAAACAAAAATTAGTCTTTTAATTGTTTTCATGGGTTGTTATTTTAATGTTCTGAAGTATTCCAATACGGCTCTGGCATCTTCTTCGCTTAAGTTTTGGTTTGCCATTGGCGATCCATTAAACTCAATTAATAATGCCTTTGCTAGTGGGTCTTTTTGTACCATTTCTTCTGGGTTTAAAATCATATTCATAACCCATTCAGGAGAGCGGCGTTCTAATACACCGATAGGTGATGGACCAATAAATTTTTTGTCTGGCCGGTGGCAAGCAGTACACATTTTCTTGAATACATCTGCTCCATGTGAAACCAACTGTTGGTCTATTTCGGAGTTTAAAGAAAGTGAAGTGATGGGGCCAATACCTTTATTGGTAAGGTCTATCTGTTTTGAGGCCGGAACAGACTCTACTTTTTTGGTAGTCTGTTCGCTTGTTTTAGGTTTTTCATATGAAAATCCTTTTTCTTTTTTTTCTTCTTTTCCGCCGCAACTTATTAAAATTGAGGCTAGTAAAATAATTGTTGATTTTAGTATTGTCTTCATGTTAAATTAGTTTTGTATAACAAAAATACATGGAGACTATGAGGAATAATATGATAAATATCATATTTAAGACAAAAATGTCTTTTTTATTTTTATGTTGTAATTTATTGAGGTGTAGGGGCTTGTTGGTTAAAGAATATCTGTTTTAGAAAAATATTTTTTTAACTGAGTTTTCCAGCCTTTAAAAATGAGATGTTTAAGGTTTGTATGAGAATAATTTTTAAAAATAAAACCTAATAAAAGGCATCCAAGGGTCAGCGTAAACACTTTTTGTTTCATCATATAAAAGGTCGTACCTAACTCCAAGTGTAATGCTGCCACTTCTATATCCAGCTCCTAGGAATAGAGCGGGCGCCCAATAGCTGTCGTCAGTAATGTTTAAATTCACATTATATCTTCTATTTAAATGAAGCTGCTCGTATTCTGCCGATAGTTGAAAGGCATCAATAATATTGGCTAAAGCAATAAGGTTACCTCCTAAAATGGTAGATTTATAAACGCTCTTTTGGTTATTGAAAGTTGCGTTTAAACCAATGCCCGATGCAAAATGCTTGTTAAACTCATAAATGGCACTAGGGGCAATGGTAGCACTAAAAAAACCATCACCAAAGTTTAAGCCCAAACCACCTCCAAAACGAACTTGGTCCCAAAATTTGTTGTTTTTTTCTTGAGCAAAAGAGCTGGTCATACAAACCAATAATATCATTAAAAGTAGGGTTGTCTTTTTATTAATTGTAAGTAATACGTTCATATCAGTGAAAAATCATAAAAAAATTAACAGATAATTATGGCATATTAATTTAATAGTGTTCATATGCTATAAATATAGTTAAACCAATACCTAATTTTACTAAAAGTTGTATTTTTGGGAAATATTTTGATGAACCTACACGGGATTAAAACAAACAATGGATAAATTTTCATTTTTAAACGCAGCACATACAGCATTTTTTGCTGAATTATACGAGCAGTATCTTAAAAATCCAGACTCTGTAGAACCTAGTTGGAGAGCCTTTTTTCAAGGTTACGATTTTGGTAGCGAAAACTATGGGTTGGATGGCGAAATTGTAGATGGAGTGTCTGCCCAAATGCCGGAATATCTTCAAAAAGAGTTCCAAGTCATTAAATTAATTGACGGATATAGAATGCGAGGGCACTTGTTTACCAAAACAAACCCTGTACGTGATAGAAGAACGTATTCGCCAACTTTGGATATTGAAAATTTCGGTCTTTCCGAAAACGATTTAGATACCGTATTTAATGCTGGTGAAATTTTAGGTATTGGGGCGCAAACACTAAGGCAGATTATAGTCCATCTAGAGCGAATTTATTGTAGTTCTATTGGTGTTGAGTATATGTATTTGCGTAATCCGGAAGTTATTTCTTGGTGGCAAGAGAATTTAAATCTTAACGATAATCAGCCCAATTTTTCAGTTGAAAAAAAGAAATATATTCTTTCAAAATTAAACCAAGCGGTAACCTTCGAAAACTTTTTGCAGACCAAATATGTAGGGCAAAAACGATTTTCTCTTGAAGGGGGAGAGTCGCTCATACCAGCCATTAGTAATGTGCTATTTTATGCCGTTGAAAAATTCGATGTAAAGGAATGCGTTTTAGGTATGGCGCACCGTGGACGTTTAAGTACATTGGTTAACATTTTTAGAAAGCCTTTAAATGAGTTGTTTAACGAGTTTGATGGTAAAGATTTTGAAGATGAGAATATTGATGGTGATGTAAAATACCATTTAGGTTTAACGCTCGATAAAACCTATCAAAATGGGAAAAACATCAAGATGAATTTGGTGCCAAACCCATCGCATCTGGAAACCGTTGCGCCAGTGGCCGAAGGTATTACCCGTGCTAAAATTGATAATGATTATGACGGAGACGATTCTAAAATCATTCCTATTATTGTCCATGGAGATGCTGCTATTGCTGGGCAAGGCGTGGCTTATGAAGTCGCACAAATGAGCTTGTTAAACGGTTACAAAACTGGTGGTACGGTGCATATTGTTGTTAACAATCAAATTGGGTTTACAACCAATTATTTAGACGCCCGTTCAAGTACTTATTGTACAGATGTGGCCAAGGTTACGCTCTCACCGGTAATGCACGTTAACGCTGATGATGCCGAAGCTGTTGTTCATGCCGTAGAAATGGCCTTAGAGTATAGAATGCGTTACAAAAAAGATGTTTACATAGATTTGTTGGGGTACAGAAAGTATGGACACAATGAAGGTGACGAGCCAAGGTTTACCCAACCTAAATTGTATAAAGAAATAGCAAAACACCCTAACCCATTTAAAATATATTCCGAAAAGCTTGTAGCGGAGAATACAGTTGACAAAGACTATGTAAAAAATATTGTTGATGAGTTCAAGGATACTTTAGAGTCCGAATACGCAAAATCAAAAGAAGCAGATTCATCTAAGGTAAGAGAGTTTATGCCAGCTCGATGGGAAGGTTTCCAGCGAAGAGGTATTGAGGCTATGCTTGAATCCATGGAGACAGGTTATGCAGAAGATAAACTAAAACATATTTCTAAAGTCGTTTCTACCGTTCCTGAAGGTGTGAAGTTTTTAAGAAAGGCAGAGCGTATTTTAGATGGTCGTTCAAAAATGGTTTTCGAAACCGATACGTTAGATTGGGGTATGGCAGAAACTTTGGCTTATGGAAGTTTGCTTGAAGAAGGCTATAATGTGCGCATGTCAGGACAGGATGTAGAGCGTGGAACATTTAGCCACCGTCATGCTATTTTGCGTGATGAGAAATCAGAAGAGCGTATCAATCTTTTAAATACCAACCCAGAAAATAAAGGCGAAATGTATATTTACAATTCGTTTTTATCAGAATATGGTGTTTTAGGTTTCGATTACGGTTATGCGATGGCAAACCCAAATACATTAACGATTTGGGAAGCGCAGTTTGGTGATTTTAGTAACGGCGCCCAAATTATTTTCGACCAATATTTATCGGCGGCCGAGGACAAATGGAAATCGCAAAATGGCATCGTTGTTTTGCTTCCTCATGGTTATGAAGGGCAAGGTTCTGAGCACTCATCGGCCAGAATAGAGCGCTATCTTCAATTATGTGGAAACGATAATATGGTTGTTGCAGATTGTACAACACCAGCAAGTATATTTCATTTATTGCGCCGTCAAATGAAACGTGATTATAGAAAACCACTTATTGTTTTCACGCCAAAAAGTTTACTGCGCCATCCAAAAGCGGTATCTTCAATTAGTGAATTGGCTTCAGGTAAATTCCAAGAAGTGATAGATGACGTTCTAGAGCCTAAAAAAGTTAAAAAAATGGTATTCTGTACGGGTAAATTCTATTACGATTTGTTGGAGGAAAGAGATTCGCTAGAGCGTGAAGATGTTGCGTTAATAAGGGTAGAACAATTGTTTCCTCTTCATTTAGACCGAATTCAAGAAGTGATAAATCGTTATCCAAATGTTGAAAAATATGTTTGGGCACAAGAGGAACCAAAGAATATGGGCGCGTGGACACACATGTCACAACGTATGGATTTGGTTAAATTAGAAGTGTGCTCAAGACCATACAGTTCTGTGCCTGCACCAGGTTCGAGCACCAGAGATAAAAGAAGACAAAAGAGTGTTGTTAACGCTGTTTTTGATATACAATGATTAAGTAATAAAAAGAATTTTAGATACCATTAAAATTATAAAGAATGATTTTAGAAATGAAAGTTCCTTCACCAGGGGAATCTATTACAGAAGTTGAAATAGCAACGTGGCTTGTAGAAGATGGAGATTATGTTGAAAAAGACCAAGCTATTGCTGAGGTAGATAGTGATAAAGCCACTTTAGAGTTGCCAGCTGAAGCCAGCGGAACTATTACACTTAAAGCGGAAGAGGGTGATGCCGTAGCCGTTGGTGCTGTAGTTTGTTTAATTGATACCGATGCTGAAAAGCCAGAGGGAGGAGAGGCTCCAAAGGAAGAAAAGAAGGAAGAAGCCCCTAAAGCGGAAGCTCCAAAAGAATCTGCACCTGAAGCCAAAACTTATGCTACCGGTAGTGCTAGCCCAGCTGCAAAAAAGATTTTAGCCGAAAAAGGTATGGATGCTGGTTCTGTTACAGGAACGGGTAAAGATGGTAGGGTTACTAAAGAAGATGCTGTAAAAGCCGTACCTTCAATGGGAACACCAACTGGTGGAAATAGAGGAACTTCGCGTACCAAAATGTCTATGTTACGCCGTAAGGTGGCAGAGCGTTTGGTAGAAGCTAAAAATACAACGGCCATGTTAACCACATTTAACGAGGTTGATATGTCGCCAATATTTGCTTTGCGTTCAGAATACAAAGAAACATTTAAATCTAAACACGGCGTAGGTTTAGGTTTTATGAGCTTCTTTACTTTAGCTGTGGTACGCGCGTTAAAAATGTACCCTGCAGTTAATTCCATGATGGATGGTAAAGAAATGTTGACATACGATTTCTGTGATATCAGTATCGCAGTTTCAGGGCCTAAAGGTTTAATGGTACCAGTAATTAGAAATGCTGAAAACTTAAGTTTTAGAGGCGTAGAATCTGAAGTAAAACGTTTGGCATTGCGTGCTAGAGATGGTCAAATTACTGTTGATGAAATGACAGGTGGTACGTTTACTATTACTAACGGAGGTGTTTTTGGTAGTATGCTTTCAACACCAATTATCAACCCACCGCAAAGTGGTATTTTAGGCATGCACAACATTGTAGAGCGTCCAGTAGCGGTTGATGGTAAAGTGGAAATCCGACCAATAATGTACGTGGCTTTATCTTACGACCACAGAATTATCGATGGAAAGGAAAGTGTTGGATTCTTGGTAGCTGTTAAAGAAGCACTAGAAAACCCAATTGAACTGTTGATGGATAATGACGTGAAAAAAGCGTTGGAATTATAAAATGAGCGAGGGATTTTTTCCTTCTTAAAAATATAGTGATAAAAGCATCCTACATTATTGGGGATGCTTTTTTATTTTTGCATCAAAATGAACTTCTATGTGGCAGTTTTTAGTTCGGTTATTTAAAAAGAAAGAAGCGCAAGTAGAAGAACAAGACGTTATGAAAAAGTATTTAATTGTAGGCTTAGGGAATATTGGCGAAAAGTATGAAAACACGCGTCATAATATAGGTTTTAAGGTTTTGGATTATTTTGCACGTCATGAAGATTTAACTTTCGAAACTCAAAAATTGGGCGATGTAGCAACCTATAAATTAAAAGGCCGAACGTTTATATTTATGAAGCCGAATACGTATATGAATTTAAGCGGAAAGGCTATTTTATATTGGATGACCAAGGAAAAAATTCCGATGGGAAATTTATTAGTGATTACCGACGACTTGAATTTGCCGTTTGGAAGCATCCGTTTAAAAACCAAAGGTAGCGATGGTGGCCACAATGGTTTAAAGGATATTCAAGATAAATTAAATACGACAAAGTATAACCGTTTCAGGTTTGGCATTAGTGATGCTTTCAATAAAGGCCGACAAATAGATTACGTTTTAGGCGAGTGGTCCGAAGAAGAAAATAGTCAGCTAAAAGAACGTTTGGAAAAATCTGTTGAACTGATAAAATCTTTTGTTCTGTCGGGGGTAAATAATACCATGAATGCCTTTAATGGCAAATAAAGATAAATTATAAGAAAACTTTCCTTTTGTCCTTATTCAATAACTATTTTCTTTGTGGATTGCTTTAATCCGTCACTAACTTTTAAAAGATAAATACCAGATAGGGCATTTCTCAAATTTATTGTTTCTTTAAAATCACCAACTTTTTCATATTGGCTTTGATGAATAACTCGGCCGCTAATATCAAAAAGTTTAACCGTAATATTTCTGGATAATGCACTATTTAGTTTAATCGTAAACTCACCTTTATTAGGGTTGGGGTATACTTGGAAATCATCAAAACCAAATTTTTGAATTCTAAGCGTGGGTTGAACGTTCAAAGTGTAATCTTCCACTTCACCATCAAAATCATTTTCGCATGAAGTGGGCTGTCCATCATCTTTGTATTTTGTGGCAACACGCATTATTGTATTGCCTAAAACAGCATCGTTAGGAATGGTTATTGACAGCGGTGAATTATCAGTTGGTCCATCGGCTACGTTAAAAGCATTACCTAAATTGTATTCTTCACCAGGGTCATCAAAACTACAGTTTTGGTTCCAGTCTATCCATACTTTTGTACTGGTTTCATAAGCCCCATCATTGGGATCGGTATTTACGTTTACAATCAAATCATACATAGTGTTTCTGCTAACATCTGAAGAAATCGAAGTAAAGTCAGAATAATCAGATTTTGAAGTAACGTTGTCAATTGTATTGAATTGGACCCGTGTTGTACTTGTTTGAAAATCTAGATTTCCAGAAGAAATACATATAGAATTAAAAAATGGAAAATCTACATTTATATTTTTGGTCTGTGTGGTAGCTGTTCCGGTAATGGAAATGTTGTAGTTGCCTTGTGAAACATCATCTAAATTTCCAATGGTCATTGTAACGGTTCCCGAATTGGTCAAGTTTGTAGGTGAAAACGATACGGTAGCACCTCCTGGTATACCCGTAGCACTAAATGTGGTGTTTTCCGAAAAACCATTGACTGGAACATAATCGAAGTTGAAAGTAGCACTTGTGTCGCCACAGTCAATAGTTGAAAGTATAGGGTCAACAATAAAGAAATCAGGATTGGTTGAAATCGAAAAATCAAAATCTGAAACATCGTAAAAAATGTTATCGGAAGCTTCAATTAAAATTCTAGCCGTGCTGGTGTCAGGAATTGAAGGCACCGTATATGAATACGACCCGTCGTTTGGAGTATTGCTAACAATAGTTGTAGGGAAGGTTGCCCCACCATCAGTAGATAGCTTTATATTGACGAACTGACAATTTATTGTGCCAACATTTGCCGTTTGCCCTACATTCCATTCTATAGTTTGTGTTGTGGTTTGTGCCCAATTAACAGGGTTGGTTGCGGTGAATGGCTCGGTACTGTTTACAATTACCTCCATAAAATCTACATCGGTCTGTCCTCCTCCATTGGGGCCAAACACATCATTATCTCTTACTGTGAGCGCAAAATTCAGACTTCTATTAACTGATGGTAATTTCTCCCATGCTGTAGAACCGCCCGAAGCAATGTAACCCGTAAATTCAGGGAAGTTTCTAACCGGGTTGTTAGTACCTTCAAAAGAGCGAAACAAAGGTCCGGTGGTATTGGATTCTTCTGTTTCGCCCGCCGGCCCGAGGTCGTACTGCTCCCATGTATATGTGTGGGTACTTGTGCCATCGGGATCGGTAGAGTTTCCTGTAAGCTTAAATGGGGTTGAAATAGGGATGGTATAATCGGCTCCTGCATGAGCAATTGGGGCGGAGTTTCCTGTTGTGATTTCTGCACCGCATGTGCTTTGGCCAGTGGTGATGTTGTCCCAAATCATTTGAATGCTTTTCTGGTGAAAATAGGCATCACTGCTAAATTGAACGTTTTGTGACGAGCAAATACCGGCATAGGCCATAATGGTTGATCCGCTACCTGGCTCATAAGCATTGGTCGAACTTCTATTGCCACCGCAACTACCTAAGTTTCCATTAAAGGTGTGTGGCGCACCAAATTGATGCCCAATTTCGTGGGCAACGTAATCAATATCGTAAGAATCGCCCACTGGAAAGGATAATCCTGTAACTCCCATGGCTTTTAGGTTGTCCACACAAGGGGAGTTCAAAGAGGCTAAACCGTCGGCGCCAGTACTGAATGTATGGCCTATGTCGTAATTTTCAGGAAGTATGACATCGTTTATAACAGTCTGGCTCTGATCGATAAGTGTTTCAGCATCATTGTTATTTAATTCGTCAGAGTCGATAAAAATAATATCTGTGTTATCAACTAAAACCATTTTAATCGATAAATCTCGCTGAAAAATGGCATTGACGCGGTTCATGGTAACTACCATAGCATTTAATACGGCGATTTTTTTATCAGCTTCTGTATCACCGGCATTTAATCCCGCGGCCATCCAATGGAATTGCGAATACTCAACCGTTGAAGCTATTGCCATCCTAAAAGTTCTTAGTTTTCCGTCGTTAGCATTTTTAAAAGATGAAGATTCTTTATTTGGATGTTTTGCTACAGTGATGTTTTCGGGCAGTAAGCATGTAAATTCTTTTTTTAAGCTCGGCAAGTCACCTTTATTGTAAACCATATAGGTGTTGCTTTCTTCTGTAAAAGGGTCAATAAATTGCACCCCTTTTTTAGTTGAAAACATCATGGCATGTAGACCTCTTGATGTTAAACTGAAAGTTATGGTGGATGATGGATTGTTTATATTTTGACCAATAAATGTTTTTATTTCTGGGTGTTTAGATTGGAAATCTGATTCTAAAATGGATGATTCTTGTATTCGATATTTTTCAAGTTGACCTTCGCTGTTTGGAAAACTTACTATTGCATCAATTTCTTTGGTCGTAACATTATTTTTGATTTCGGATCTTAATGCCGTCTTTAAGTTTCCAATATTCAATTGAAAAAAATTAGCTTTTTTAGGTGTGGTTTTCCTTATTAATTGTTTCCCTTTTGATGCATTTTCTATAGAAATTTGAGACCATAAACCCTGCTTGTTTTGTGCTGAAAGGTTAAGGAAAACGCAGAATAAAATAAGAAATATAGAGTAGTTTTTTTTAAAAAAAGATTCCATTGTAATTACAATTTGAGGCTTCATATCTGGCTAAAAATACAGTGTTAAAAGATTAATTGCAAAAATAAGTTGTGATTTTAAATTGCATATATTTGTTTATGAAGTATTGGTGTCTGTTATTTTTTATTGTTTTAACCATCTCATGTAAAAGTAAAAGTTCTGCAAATGTTGCCATAACTTCTCAGTCTAATAAGACCTCATGTCCTGATAATGGGTATTGTACTTTAGAACGTTTTAATAACAAAACCTTACAAGTTAAACGTGATGGTTTAAACAAAATCTACTTGGAAATTGCGAAGGGCGAAAACTTCGTTTTAAAGTTTGAATACAAAAAAAAGAGCGATAACAAGCTAATGGATGGCAGTTACAGAGAAGAGGTTTTTATAGAATTAAACCCCGATGATTTAGATTTTGAAACCACAGACTTTAAAAGCAGAAAATTATTTTTTGCAAGATGGTGCTATTGTAAAGGGCAAACCGGATATTATAGAATTTCAGAGGGGAAATTAGCAGTTGCAAGGTTAAATGTTACGGAAGCTCAACTTAATTTAGAGTTTAAAATAGATGAGGTGCCACAAATTATTAATAGGATAAGTGAAACTTTTAGTCTGCAATAGATGCTTATAGTTTGTTTTAACTTTCATAATACCTAGTTTTGTAGAAAATTAAAGGCTTGAAAACGAAGAGTAACTTAAATGCTTTAGATAACCAGGAAACGGTAGTAACCATCGGAACTTTTGATGGGGTTCACATAGGGCATCAAAAAATAATAAAGCGCTTAATAAAAACAGGCAAACTTTACGGGTTGAAATCTGTAATTCTTACGTTTTTCCCGCATCCGCGGATGGTTTTACAGAAAGATTCTAATATTAAGCTCATTAACACCATAGAAGAACGCCACGCTATTTTAAATGCACTTGGGCTGGATTACCTGCTAATAAAAAAGTTTACCCATGAGTTCTCAAGACTGTCAGCAGAAGATTTTGTTAAGCAAATTTTGGTCGATAAACTTAATGCCAAAAAAGTAATTATTGGTTATGACCATCGTTTTGGTCGAAATAGAAATGCTGATATTAATGATTTAAAAACATTTGGTGAAACTTACGGTTTTGAAGTTGAGGAAATTTCGGCTCAAGACATTGATGATGTTTCTGTAAGTTCTACCAAAATCAGAACGGCCTTGTTAGAGGGCGATATAGTTAAAGCCAATGCTTATTTAGGTTACAACTTTATGCTTACCGGAGTGGTGTCAAAAGGAAAAGGTTTGGGAAGGCAAATACATTACCCAACCGCAAATATTCAAGTAGAGGAAAACTATAAACTCATCCCAAAACAAGGTGCTTATATTGTAAGTTCAAAAATAAAAGATGATGTCGTTTATGGTATGATGAATATTGGAACCAACCCAACGGTAAATGGTAGCAAACAAACAATTGAGGTACACTTTTTTGATTTCGATGCCAATATTTATGGGGAAAATATCCAAATTGATTTGCTGCAGCGTATTCGAGATGAAGAAAAATTTGAATCGGTTGAAGCCTTGAAAAAGCAATTGTCATTAGATAAAAAAACAGCACTCGATTTTATCTCAAAACAAAATGCTTAATAAGTGGCTCTTTAAACGAATTGATAATTCTGCATTAATTATTTTTAGGATTATTTTTGGTCTACTTTGCTTTTTAGAATCGGTGGGCGCTATATTTACGGGTTGGGTTAAAACCACCTTAATCGAGCCACAATTTACATTCTCTTTTATTGGTTTTGAATGGTTGCAGCCGCTTCCAGGTAATGGTATGTACGTTTACTATGCTGTTATGGGAATGTTTGGGTTGTTTGTCATGATAGGTTATAGGTATAGGTTAAGTATACTGACTTTCACGTTAATGTGGTCGGCAACCTACTTAATGCAAAAGTCGTCCTATAACAACCATTATTATTTATTAATCTTGATTAGTAGTATAATGGTGTTTCTTCCAGCAAACCAATACGCTTCACTAGATGTATATCTAAACCCACAAATAAAAAGTTTTTCCATGCCCAGATGGTGCCGTTGGATTATTATTTTACAGCTTTTTATCGTTTACACTTATGCTTCAGTAGCCAAACTTTACCCAGATTGGATGGATTCTACCGTTATGGAATTGTTTATGAAGTCCAAAAAGAATTATTTTATAGTTGGCAATCTGCTTCAGCAAAAATGGGTACATTATGTTCTAAGCTATGGCGGTATTTTGTTTGATGGATTGGTTGTGCCACTATTGCTGTTTAAGCCAACTAGAATATATATATTTTGGATATCGGTGTTCTTTCATTTGTTTAACTCTGTAATTTTTCAAATAGGAATATTTCCATATTTGGCATTGGCATTTACCTTATTCTTTTTTGAACTGAAAACCATTAATAAGTTGTTCTTAAAAAGAAAACCATTTTATGAAGGTGAAGAAATAATAATTCCGAAGCATAAAAATCTTTGGATTTCTGTTTTTTCATTCTATTTCATCATCCAAATAGCATTGCCTCTAAGGCATCATTTTATTGAGGATAATGTGTTGTGGACTGAGGAAGGCCATAGACTATCTTGGCGTATGATGCTTCGAACAAAAAGCGCGCAGATAGCTTATTGGGTAGAAAATGGACAAACCAACAATCGCTCCTACATTAATTTAAACGATTATCTAACACCAAAACAAAAGCGAACAGCAAGTACAAAGCCTGATGTGATTTGGCAATTTGCCCAACATTTAAAACAGGAGTATAAGGAAAAAGGGCAAGATGTTGCCGTTTATGTAAACTGTAAGGTTAGCGTTAATGGTAAGCCGTTCAAACCCTTAATAAATCCAGATGTAGATTTGGCCAGCGTGCCTTGGAATACATTTAAGCACAGCAGTTGGATTTTGCCATCGAAACAGCAGTAATTATATAAGTAATTCCTTAAATTTGTCGCTTAAATTTTCACAACATGTTGCAAGTTGCCTTTATTAGAGAAAACAAAGATTTGGTAATTGAGCGTTTAGCAAAACGAAATATTGATGCTGCGCAAATGATTAATGATGTCATTACTTTTGATGAGGATAGAAGACGCCTTCAAACGGAATTGGACAATACTTTGGCCGAATCGAATACGCTTTCAAAAGAAATAGGGAATTTGTACAAATCTGGTGAAGTTCAGAAAGCAAACGTTCTTAAGGAAAAAACAAGTCAGTTAAAAGAAACTTCAAAAGAACTAACGGAGGCTTTAAATCTAAAAGCCGAAGAGTTAAACGAATTGCTTTATAAAATACCTAATGTGCCGAACGAAATTGTACCGCAAGGTAGTACGGAACAAGATAATGAGGAGGTTTTTAAAGCAGGTGAAGTGCCAAAATTGTACAACGGTGCATTGCCGCACTGGGAACTTGCTAAAAAATACGACATTATAGATTTTGAATTGGGTAACAAAATAACCGGTGCTGGTTTTCCAGTTTATAAAGGTAAAGGGGCTAGGCTGCAACGTGCATTGATTGCCTATTTTTTGGATAAAAATACAGCTGCTGGATATACCGAATATCAATTACCACATTTAGTAAACGAAGCTTCTGGTTTTGGTACGGGGCAATTGCCAGATAAAGAAGGGCAAATGTACCATGTAACTGGCGATAATCTGTATTTAATACCAACGGCTGAGGTGCCTGGAACTAATATTTTTAGAGATGTGGTTTTAAATGAAAGCGATTTACCTGTCAGTATAACTGGCTATACACCTTGTTTTCGTCGTGAAGCTGGGAGCTATGGTGCACATGTTAGAGGTTTAAACCGTTTGCACCAATTCGATAAAGTTGAAATTTTACGAGTAGAACACCCAAGTAAATCGTATGATGCTTTAGATGGCATGGTGGCACACGTAAAAACCATTTTGGAAGAATTAAAATTACCCTACAGAATTTTGAAACTTTGCGGAGGCGATTTAGGGTTTACATCGGCTTTAACTTACGATTTTGAGGTATTTTCAACAGCCCAAGACCGTTGGTTGGAAATATCTTCGGTTTCTAATTTTGAAACATTTCAAGCCAACAGATTGAAATTAAGATTTAAAAACAGCGATGGTAAAAATGAACTGGCACATACTTTAAATGGAAGTTCACTAGCCTTACCACGTGTATTGGCAGGAATATTAGAAAATTACCAAACTGAAAATGGTATTGACATTCCTGAAGTTCTGCAACCTTACACTGGTTTTAAAGTTATTGATTCAGAGTAAGTTTAAACCTACTTAATTAGGGATTCACGTTTATAACATCGACAAAATACAATAATCGCATGCCGATTAACGATTTTTAGTAGGTTTTCTTGGTTTTTTAGCTTTTATTTTACAAGTTAGCAGTCCAAATCTATTTTAACCTAACTGATTATGAAAAATGTTAAACGCATTGTTCTGTTAATTGCTCTAGTTTTTTTCGCAACAAAAGTATTGTCTTCAGATTTTGAGTTATTTGAATCTGAAGATAGAGCAACGGCTATTGTGAGCAAATAGGGATTTTGTTTTTCCGTTCCGACATCTTGATGCAATCAAAAAATGGTTGAATTGGTCATTCTGCACTATGCAGAAATTTAAAGACTGTCCCCAATCGAGTAGTTAATTAACAAGTAGTTAATAGAGTATTATTTTTGGTTGGTTAGTGCCCGAATTTTATTCGGGCATTTTTTTTTAATTATTAAAATTTCTTGATAGCCACCGTTACTAAAATACACATTTACTATATTTACCAAATGAGGCTTTTATTTATTATAATGTTTCTTTTTTCGGTTACCGCATTCTCTCAAGGCGATTTGGTGGCTAAAGAATATTTTAAAAATGGTGAATATGAAAAGGCCTTACTGGAGTACAAGAAACATTTTGCTAAATCACCATCCAATATCAATTATATCTATCAAATAATTGTTGTTCATCAAGAATTAGAACAGTATGCTGAAGCCGAAGCGTTTCTTTTAAGTTTAATGGAACGGGTAAAATATCCTGGGTTTTTGGTAGAATTGGGCTATAATTATCAACTTCAAAATAAGATTGAAAAAGCTCAAGAGCTTTATGAAAAAGCAATTCGAACTATTGATGAGAAAGCAAGCAATGTTTTTTCGGTAGCCAGAAGTTTTCAAAATCATTCGCTTTTGGATGAGGCGGCAATATCTTATGAAAAATCCATGGCCTTAAATCCCGATTTTAATTTTAACATCCAGCTTGCCCAAATTTACGGTGAGCAAGGGCAAATTGAAAAAATGTTTAAAAGTTATTTAGATTTTATAGACTCCAATCCCAATAGTTTAAGCAATATAAAACGAGCCATAAACGATTTTGTAACTGAAGACGGTTATAACGAAAGCAATATCCTTTTCCGTAAAATGTTGCTTAAAAAAATGCAACAACAGCCCGATGTTTTATGGAACGAACTGCTAAGTTGGTTGTTTGTTCAGCAAAAGGATTTTAAAAAGGCCTTCACGCAAGAAAAAGCCATTTATAATAGAGAACAGGCTGGTTTAACTAGGGTTGAAGAATTGGCTGCTATTTGTGTCAATGAAAATGAAATCCAGGTCGGCAAAGAAATCTATAGTTTCATTATTGAAACCGCCCAAAATCCTGATACAAAGCTAAACGCTCATTATAGATTGCTTCAGCTTCAAATTGAAGAAAGTTCAAAAGACGATTTCCAAGATATCCAAGCGAAGTATTTAAACTTATTAGACACTTTTGGTGATGATGCTAAAACCCTAAAACTTCAAATTTCGTACGGGCATTTTTTGGCGTTTTACATGAATGAAACCAATAAGGCTACTAAATTTTTAGAAACTGTTTTAAAGGAACCTTTAACACAACTTGAAAAAGCTCAGGTTAAGTTAGAACTGGGGGATATCCTCTTGCTTCAGGAACAGTTCAATAAAGCTCTGATTTATTACACGCAAATTCAGCGTAATCTTAAAAACAGCACGATTTCGCAACAAGCCCGATTCAAAGTAGCCAAAGCCAGTTATTATAAAGGCGATTTTAAATGGGCCGAGTCACAACTTAAAATTTTAAAGTCTTCAACATCACAACTTATTGCCAATGATGCATTGGATTTAAAACTTCTTATTACAGATAACAAATATGAAGATTCCCTTCAAACAGCATTAAAGCTTTATGCCAAGGCTGATTTGTTAGCGTTTCAAAACCGAAATGATGAGGCCATATCCTTACTGAATAAAATTTTAGATGAGCATAAAACAGAACCTATTATTGCTCAAGCCCTTTATAAACAATCGCAATTATATGAAGTGAAGAGGCAGTTTGATAAAGCTGTAGCTAATTATGAGGTGCTGATTGAAACTTACAGAGAAGGTATTTTGATTGACGATGCTACTTTTAAATTGGCCCAGATTTACGAGAAGCAATTAAATCAACCTGAAAAAGCTAAGTTACTTTACGAGAAGATTATTTTTAACCATGCCGATAGCATTTATTTTGTTGAAGCTAGAAAACGTTTTAGAGCGTTGCGCGGAGACACGATAAATTCGGAAACTTTATAAAAACGACTAAAATTTAAAATGTACATATATAACGTAACGGTAAATATTGACGAAAGTATTCACGACGATTGGCTAAAATGGATTAAGGAGCACATTCCGCAAGTTTTGGGCACGGGTAAGTTTGAAAAAGCTACCCTTACCAGAGTAATTGTTGAAGAAGATATGGGTGGTCTAACCTATTCCATTCAATACCGATCGTATTCTCGGGAAGCCTTAGATGCTTATTACCGTCAAGACGCCGAGAGACTTCGAAGTGAAGGCCTTAGAAAATTTGCAGATAAAATGTTGGCATTCCGTACCGAACTCCAAATTGTAGATGAGTACACCGTGAACTTTAAATAGTTCTGTCACCCTGAGCCCAGTCGGAGGGGCTTTTGTATCTTTGCTAACTAAACGACGAGCAATTAGTGGCAAACAAACCCAATCAACACCAGGTAAAAGCTAAGAAGCATTTAGGACAACATTTTTTAAATGATGAATCAGTTGCACAAAAAATAGCCAACTCCTTAACTTTAAACGGTTATAAAAATATTTTGGAGATCGGTCCGGGTATGGGTGTGCTTACCAAATATCTTTTAAAGAAGGATGCCATAACATACGTTGTCGAAATCGATACAGAATCGGTAGAATACCTTCAGGCCAACTACTTGAACTTGGTTCCTCGAATTATAGAAAAAGATTTTTTAAAGTACGACTTAAATGCCGTTTTCAAAGGAGAACCGTTCGGTATTATTGGTAATTTTCCATATAATATCTCTAGCCAAATTGTTTTTAAAACTTTAGACATGCGAGAGCAAATACCTGAATTCTCAGGAATGTTCCAAAAAGAAGTAGCACAACGCATTTGTTCAAAAGAAGGTAATAAAGTGTACGGTATTTTGTCTGTTTTGGTTCAGGCATTTTATGAGGCAGAATATTTATTTACGGTTCCACCTAGTGTTTTCAGCCCGCCGCCAAAAGTAGATTCTGGTGTGTTGCGACTTATTAGAAAAGAAAACTATACTTTGCCTTGTGATGAAAAACTATTTTTCAAAACGGTTAAACAAGCCTTTCAACAGCGCCGAAAAACGCTTCGTAACAGTTTAAAAACATTCAATTTGTCAGATAATTTAAAAGCAAATAGTATATTTGGCAAACGTCCAGAACAATTAAGTGTTCAAGAGTTTGTTGCACTCACGCAACTCATAGAAAACGATATTTAAATTAATAAACTTTTTCCATTTGTCAGAAGAAAAAGAAAACATACAATTTCAGCTTACAGATGAACTTTTAGAGCAGGTGGAGTTACTCCTTGAAACCCAAGATAACAAGGCGCTCAAAAAGTTAATGGAGGAGTTTCATTATGCCGATATTGCCGAAATTTTAGATGAGCTCGATTTAGAGGGAGCTATGTATATAATTAAGCTTCTAGATTCTGAAACCACTTCCGATATCTTAATGGAACTGGATGAAGACAATCGGGAAAAAGTTTTAAAAAACCTTTCGGCGCAGGAAATCGCCGATGAAGTTGAGGAACTCGATACCGATGATGCTGCCGATATTATTTCCGAATTACCCGAAGAGAGAAGGCAAGAGGTTATCTCAAAGATTGAGGATGAAGATCACAAAGCCGAGATTACAGAGCTTTTAGCCTATGATGAGGATGTTGCGGGTGGGCTTATGGCCAAAGAGTTGGTGAAGGTTTATGAAACTTGGACTGTAGCGGGTTGTTTGCGGCGTATACGGGGGCAGGCAAAAGACGTTACCCGAGTGCATTCTATTTATGTGGTCGATAAGCAAGAAAGGCTTATTGGACGCTTGTCTTTAAAAGATTTAATTGTTGCAAAAAGCAATCAAAAAATTGCCGATATTTATATCTCAAACGTTGACTACGTTAATGTACTCGAGGATGCAGAAGAAGTAGCCAAAATTATGGCTAAATACGATTTAGAGGCTATTCCAGTAGTTCAAAGTGATGAGAATAAAATCCTTTTGGGGCGAATTACCATTGATGATATTGTTGATGTTTTAAAGGAGGAAGCTGAGAGGGATTACCAAATGGCTGCAGGTATTACTGGAGATGTTGAGGCCGATGATAGCATTTTACAACTAACTAAAGCACGTTTACCGTGGTTATTTTTAGGCCTAGTTGGTGGCGTGGGGGCCTTTTTAATCATGGAAGGCTTTCAAGATGCTTTTAGTAAATATGCGGTACTGTTCTTTTTTACGCCATTAATTGCGGCTATGGCAGGTAACGTTGGGGTCCAGTCCAGTGCGATTATTGTTCAAGGTTTGGCCAACGACGATGTAAAGGGCAGCGTAAACAGCCGTTTGATAAAAGAAATGCTTTTAGCAGCTCTAAATGGAGTTATTTTAGCCATGTTTCTATTTCTTTTTGTCTGGGTTACAAAAGGCGAAATTAATACAGCATTTGCTATTTCTGTTTCACTGGTGGCGGTGATTATCGTTGCTGGTTTGATAGGTACTTTTGTGCCACTTTTTTTAGACAAACGTGGTATAGACCCTGCTATAGCAACGGGGCCATTTATAACTACAAGTAACGATATTTTCGGAATTCTTATCTATTTCTGGATTGCAAAAATGATTTTAGGTATTTAGTATTTTGACGTTGCCCTGTAGATTGGCCTTTTTACTTCAATCTTTTGTTCTCAAAAAGATTTTTACTTCAATCAATCCCTGGCGCAAAACTTCGTTAAGCTCAACTTGTTTCAGTATCACATAATATTTACTTTTGGTTTATATAAAATTCAATATGAAAATCCTTCATCTCGACACCAACCACGAACTACTTATTAATCAATTAAACCATTTAGGCTTTCAAAATGAAGAAGATTATATTTCTTCAAAAGAGGAAATAGAAACCAAAATTAAAAATTATGATGGTATTGTTTTAAGAAGCCGCTTTACTATCGATCAGCAATTTCTAGATGCTGCCAAAAACCTAAAATTTATTGGTCGGGTAGGTGCTGGTTTAGAAAATATAGACTGCGATTATGCCAAAAAAAAAGGAGTTTACTTAATATCCGCACCAGAAGGTAACCGCAATGCAGTTGGCGAACATGCCTTAGGGATGCTACTATCTTTGTTTAATAAACTGAATAAAGCCGATGCCGAAGTAAGGCAAGGCCAATGGTTGCGGGAAGAGAATCGAGGGGTCGAATTAGATGGTAGAACGGTAGGGATTGTTGGTTATGGTAATATGGGAAAGGCATTCGCAAAAAAGCTAAGAGGTTTTGATGTTGAGGTATTGTGTTATGATATTAAGGATGATGTTGGTGATACTAATGCCAAACAATTGTCTCTAAACGAATTTCAACAAAAAGTAGACGTGGTAAGTTTGCATACGCCACAAACACCGTTAACCCTGAATATGATAAATTCAGAATTTATTAATCAGTTTAAAAAACCATTTTGGTTTATCAATACGGCGCGCGGTAAGAGTGTGGTAACAAAAGATTTGGTTTCGGCGTTGCGCTCAGGCAAAATTTTAGGTGCGGGACTAGATGTTCTGGAATATGAAAAAGCCTCTTTCGAAAATTTGTTTAATACACTTGGCACTTCAGGCAAAGTTAAAAAAGGCTTGCTTAGCCAATTAGAAGTGTCTGAAGCCTTTCAATATTTAATTAACGCCCAAAATGTTCTGCTGTCTCCACATGTGGCCGGTTGGACGGTTGAAAGCAAAGAGAAGCTTGCGCAAACCATAGTAGACAAAATTAAAGCAAAATTTTGTTAACTTTAGATTTCTAAAGTTGACATTATGCAATATCAAGCGAACTCACCCGAGGACTATATCAGTCAAGTTCCTATAGAGCGCCAAAAAACGCTTATAAAACTGCGTAAAGTCATTAATGGCAATTTGCCGAAGGGGTTCAAGGAAGGCATCCAGTATGGGATGATTGGATATTATGTTCCGCATTCGGTGTATCCAGATGGGTACCATTGTAATTCTAAGTTACCATTGCCATTTATGAGTTTTGCTTCACAGAAAAATTCAGTCAATCTTTATCATAGTGGTATTTATGCCATTCCTGAAATTCACGATTGGTTTGTGGCGGAGTTTCCAAAACACAGCAAGCGTAAATTGGATATGGGCAAAAGCTGTATACGGTTTAAAAACCTAGAAGATATCCCCTATGAATTAATAGCCGAATTGTGCACAAAACTTACTGTTAACGAATGGATTGCTGTTTACGAAACTAATATCAAAAAGAAAAAATAAATTATTAAAAGATGAAACTAGGAGCATTTTCTATTAGCCTAAGTGTAAAAGACATAAAGGCATCAAAACAATTTTACGAAACACTAGGTTTTACAAAGTTTGCTGGAGATATGGAGCAAAATTACCTGATAATGAAAAATGGTAATGCCCTTATCGGACTTTTTCAGGGTATGTTCGAGCAAAATATTTTAACCTTTAATCCAGGGTGGGACGAAAGTGCCAATAAAGTTGAACCGTTTGATGATATCAGGGGTATTCAAAAACATTTAAAGAATAATAATATCAAATTAGAAAAGGAAGCAGATGAAAGTACAACCGGGCCGGCAAGCACCATGTTATTCGATCCCGATGGTAACAGCATTTTGATAGACCAGCACGTATAATTGAAAATTTCTAGAAATGAAAAAAAGAGTAACTGGTATTGGCGGTTTGTTTTTTAAAACCAAAGACGCTAAAGCCACAAAGGATTGGTATAAAAAGCATTTGGGTTTTAATACCGATGATTTCGGCTGTACCTTTTGGTGGAAAGATAAACAAGGTAACGATTGCTCTACGCAGTGGAGTCCCTTTCCTGAGGACAGCAAATATTACGAGCCTTCAAAAAAAGACTTTATGTTTAATTATCGTGTTGAAAACTTACATGAACTGCTTAAGGTTTTAAAGGAGGAAGGCGTAACCATTGTTGGAGAAGTTGAAGAATATGAATATGGAAAATTTGGTTGGATTTTAGATAACGATGGTAATAAAATTGAGCTCTGGGAACCTGTTGACAAAGCTTTTTTGTAAATTCGTTTTCTTTAAAAAATAGCTATTGTCTTATTTAGAAATTTTACAATCTTTTCAATTAATTGCATGGGAATGGGTGGCCATTGGCTTTGCGGTTTTTTTATTGGGCTTGTCCAAATCTGGTATTAAGGGGATTGGCATTATTATAGTGGTTATTTTAGCCTTTATATTTGGAGAAAAGGCTTCTACAGGTGTTTTGCTTCCCATGCTTATCGCAGCCGATATTTTTGCTGTAACCTATTACTTCCATCATGTAAAATGGGATATTATTAAAAAGCTTATTCCATGGATGATTGTTGGGGTTTTGGTTGGTGTTTGGGTGGGCAACGATATCTCAGAACTCCTATTTAAAAGAATGATGGCTGTAATCATTATCATTTCGGTGCTTATCATGATTTACACAGAAAGGAAAGCATCACCCAAAGTACCCAAAAGTAAATGGTTTGGTATCATTATGGGATTTTTGGCAGGGTTTACAACCATGATTGGTAATTTGGCCGGACCCATTTCCAATATTTATTTTCTGGCTATGCGTTTTCCAAAAAATGAATTTATTGGTACCGCCGCGTGGTTATTTTTTATTATTAATGTGTTCAAACTTCCCTTTCATATTTTAGTTTGGAAAACAGTTTCCGTAGATACATTGGTGCTTAATTCAGTACTAATCCCAACCGTTGTTATTGGGTTTTTTCTAGGAGCAAGAATTGTAAAGTTGATTTCCAATCTTAACTACAGGCGTTTTATACTAATTGTTACAGCAATTGGGGGAATAATCATGTTGTTTAGGTAGTTATGGGATTATGGCTTTTTGCAACTATAACCAACCAAAAACCAATACATTTTTTATTACCTTTACAACCGTTTTACTAACAAAAAACTTAAAATTATGTCTGATGAAAAAAATTTAAGCGACGACCTAAACGATATGTTGGACGACGCCAAAGACGGAGCTAAAAAGGCAGCCGATACAGCAAGTGAAAAAGCTAAGCAGTTTAGTGATGGAGCCAAAGAAACAGCCTCAGAATTTACGGAAAGTGCTAAAGAAGCTTTTTCTTCTGGTGAGAATAAAAAAATATTAGCTGGTGTTTTGGGCATTCTTTTTGGAGGGTTAGGAATACATAAGTTTGTATTGGGTTATAACAAAGAAGGTGTTATATTACTAATTGCAACCATAGTAACCTGTGGAATTGCAAGTATTGTTGGTTTTATTGAGGGTATTATTTACCTAACAAAATCTGATGAAGAATTTTATAATACGTATCAGGTAGGCAAAAAACCTTGGTTTTAGTCGAAAATTTATTAAGATTGAATACTAAAAAAGCCAAAAATTTAATTTTTGGCTTTTTCTTTGCTATCTCGCGAATACACAGTTTTATTACCCGTTGTTTCCATTAAACCTGCGTTCTAATTCAGCCTGAAACTCTTCCATAACTGGGCGCACGGTGCTTTCTGGTAAGTCGGCAATTTTAATGTACATTAAACCATCCACTGAATTATTGAATAACGGATCGACATTAAAGGCTACCAACTTGGCATTTTGTTTTATATACTTTTTAAGTAGTACAGGTAGGCGCAGTGCGCCTGGCTCAACTTCATCTATAATGCGGTCAAATTTGTTTAGATCGGCTTCGGTTTCGTCAAAAACAAAATCTTTATCGGCGTCTTTTAGTATTACCTTAAATTCTTTTTTAGGCCTAACGTATTGTGCAATGTATGGATCGTAGTAATGCGATTTCATGAACTCAATCATCAACGATTTTGAGAAGTTTGAAAATTGGTTGCTAATACTTACACCTCCAATTAAATAATTGTGTTCAGGGTAACGTAAAGTTGTATGCACTATACCTTTCCAAAGTAAAAATAGTGGCATCGGTTTTTGTTGGTACTCTTTAATGATAAAAGCGCGTCCCATTTCGATGGATTCACTCATCATTTTATATAACTCTGGTTCGAACCTAAAAAGATCCTGTAAATAGAACCCATTGATGCCATAGCGGTCAAAAATTTGGGAACCCAGCCCCATACGATAGGCGCCAACCAAAACTTGCCTTTCATTGTCCCAAAGGAACATATGGTGGTAATAATTGTCAAAATCGTCTAAGTCGATAGCTTCGTTGGTGCCTTCGCCCACTTCCCTAAAAGTAATTTCGCGCAATCTTCCAATCTCACGCAGAATACTTGGCACTTTTTTAGCTTCAGCTAGAAACACTTCGTAATTTTTACTTTGTAGAAGGCGTGAACCGTCTTCTCTAAGGGCTTCAACTTCTTTTGCCATTAAAGAAGCGTCTACCGGAGTAACTATATTTTTTGGTGCTTTAGGTGTTTTTAAGCTAGATGAAATACCATCAAAAATTTTTGATTTCTCTTCAAAAGCATTGGAAAGCATATAGGTTTTTCGCCTTAAAAATTCCGAAAAATCTTTAAGGTCAGCATGCTCTTTTTGGTCTTCAACCGAAATGGGCCTTCCTATTCTAACCTTAATGATACGTCTTTTTTGAGTGAGTAATTCAGAAGGCAGTTTTGCTGTTCTAAACGTGTCACTAATTTTTGAAAGTTTATAGAACAACTTGCTGTTTTTTGCGTGGAAATAAATGGGGACAACTGGTACTTCTGCCTTTTTTGCTAATTTCATGGCGGCTTCTTCCCAAGGTCTATCCACTACCAATTTTCCATCGCGGTAGGTTGAAACTTCCCCAGCAGGGAAAATGCCCAGCGGATGCCCTTCCCGTAAGTGTAAAATGGAATTTTTAAACCCTGTTAAACTTGACTTTGCATCTTTTCTGTCTTCAAAAGGGTTTACCGGCATTATGAACGGTTTTAACGGTTCAATACGATGCAGTAAAAAATTTGCTATTATTTTGAAGTCTTTGCGTTGCTCTAGCATTAATTTTAATAGTAAAATGCCATCAATACCACCAAGTGGATGGTTGGATATAGTAATATAAGCACCGTCTTTTGGCAGCCGCTTTAAATCTTCTTCAGGTATTTCAAACTTAATTTGAAAATCGTCTAAAATGGCGTTTAAAAACTCTAATTCGTTAAGGTGTTTATTACGGTTATAAATTTTATTGAGCGTAGATATTTTTAACAGTTTCATTAACAGCCACCCAATGAAAGTGCCGATGAATCCGTACTTGTCCAATTGAATGGCTTTGGCCACTTCTTTGGCAGATACTAAACCTATATTTTGTGATTTGCCCATGGCGTAAATGTACTAAATAGTTTATTTAGTTACTATTTGAACCGTTTCTTGAGTTAACTGTTTTAGTAGCACGGTTTTGTCCGTTTCAATGTCGTTTATGGCAGACTGGTTGTAATGCCTAATTGTGTAAAGTGAAACCTTTTCATGACAAGTTACTTTAAATTTTGCTTTTAGATGTCGTAAAAGAGGTTCTAAATTATTATAAATATTATCAATACACACTGAAAAACTAATGGCTGAATTTTGGATAACATCAACCTTCATTTTGTGTTGGTGCAAAAGTCTAAATATTTCACTGATATTCTCTTCAACTATAAAGGAAAAATCTAATGATGAAAGTGAAATCAATACCTGGTTTTTCTTAACTATGAAGCAAGGTATCATCGGATTGATGGTGATATTTTTGCTTATTTGTGTTCCTGATGTTTCGGGCTTTAAAAACGACTTTACATAAAGAGGTATTTCCTTGCGTTGTAATGGCTGTAAGGTTTTTGGGTGTATAACAGATGCACCGTAAAAGGCTAACTCTATAGTTTCTCGATAAGATATGTTGTTTAACAATTGAGCGTTTTCAAAGTATCTTGGGTCGGCATTTAATAACCCTGGAACGTCTTTCCAAATGGTAACACTGTTGGCATTAAGGCAATAGGCGAAAATTGCTGCAGTATAATCGCTACCCTCTCTACCTAAAGTCGTGGTAAAATTGTTGGCATCGCTACCCAAAAATCCTTGCGTGATGTTTAATGTCGTTTTGTTGAGTTTTGAAGAAATTAGCTTTTGAGTACTACTCCAATCTACACGGGCCTGTCTATAATAATTATCCGTTTTTATAAAGCTCCTAACATCAATCAAGTTGTTTTTTATTCCGATAGAATTTAGGTATTCGCTTATTATGGCTGTGGAAACTAGTTCGCCGTACCCCACAATTTGATCGTATACAAAATTATAATCGGGTGATTTATTCACTTTTAACAATGCAAATAACTCATCAAAAAGAGCCGTAACCTTTTTAAATGCTGGATGGTTTTCGTTATCAAACAAATCCAACAGAATTTGGTTATGGTATTTTTTTACCTCTTGTAAAGAACTTTGTAGTTCTTGCTTGTTGTCGAAGTAGTTTTTAACCACAATTTCTAGCGCATTGGTAGTTTTTCCCATGGCCGAAATAACTAACATGGTGTCTGCAAAACCTACTGTTTGTAAAATATTTGCCAAGTTTTTAACACCTTGGGCATCTTTTACTGAGGCACCACCAAATTTAAATATTTGCATCTTATATTTTTGAAATGTAATTTTTAATGCCTTCTTCACTTAACTGCACCACATCCCAATCGCGCATAACATGGGCGCCTTTTTTTTCGTAAAATGAAATAGCTGGCTCGTTCCAATCCAAAACCTCCCAGTTAATACGCTTAACGCCTATGCTATGGCCATATTTAACAACTTCATCTAAAAGAGCAGTTCCTATTCCGCTGCCACGCATAGATTCGCTAACTATCAAATCTTCCAAATGAATGGCTCGACCTTTCCAAGTGGAATAGCGGTTGTATATCAAGGCAATTCCTTCAATTTTGGAGTTGGCCACTGCAACAAAACAAATAAAGGCGGGGTTTCTGCCAAAGCCATCACGTTCTAAATCTTCAACAGTTATTTCAACGGCTTCAGGTTCTTTTTCGAAAATGGCAAGTTCGTTAATTAACTTTAAAACCTGTGGCATGTCTTTTTTAACAGATTTTCTAATTGTAAAATTCATATTTCCTAAATATTACATCAAATATAGTTTAAAGTTAAATAATTCCTGAAACAGTATCTAAAACGTTGTAGTTTGTTAAAAAAACTGTTATTTTGTAGTGCAAAATATTCCAACATGGCACATAAAAAACAAACTTTAGGCGAATTTATTATTGAAAATCAGGCATCTTTTAAATACTCGTCAGGAGAGTTGTCAAGTTTGCTCAATTCCATTCGATTGGCGGCAAAAGTAGTTAATCACGAGGTAAATAAGGCTGGTTTGGTTGATATAATTGGTGCTGCCGGAGATACCAATATTCAAGGTGAAGATCAGCAGAAACTTGATGTTTACGCCAACACGAAGTTTATACAAACCATGACTAAGAGAAATATTGTTTGTGGTATTGCCAGCGAAGAAGAAGATGATTTTATAACAATAAATAGCCAAGATGAAAACCACGGTAACAAATATGTAGTTTTGATTGATCCTTTGGATGGTTCTTCAAACATCGATGTGAATGTGTCAGTTGGTACTATATTTTCAATTTACAGACGTGTTACTCCAGTTGGAACGCCTGTTACGCTGGAAGATTTTTTGCAGAAGGGTAGTGAACAAGTGGCTGCTGGTTATGTGGTTTATGGAACATCAACGATGTTGGTTTATACAACTGGGGCTGGTGTAAACGGTTTTACGCTTAACCCTGCCATAGGTTCCTTTTATTTGTCGCATCCAGATATGGAATATTCGTTAGATGGTAATATTTATTCGGTAAACGAAGGGAATTATATCCATTTTCCACAGGGTATTAAAGATTACATTAAGTACTGCCAGAAGGAAGAGGGAGATAGGCCTTATACATCAAGGTATATAGGTTCTTTGGTTTCAGATTTTCACAGAAATATGATAAAGGGAGGCATTTACTTGTACCCCCAGAGTTCAAAAAACCCTAAGGGGAAATTGCGCTTGCTTTATGAATGTAATCCTATGGCATTTTTGGCAGAGCAGGCCAACGGAAAGGCCAGTGACGGTGAAACTAGAATTATGGATATTCAGCCCACCGAATTACATGAACGGGTGCCATTTATCTGTGGTAGTAAGAACATGGTTGAAAAGGCTGAGGAGTTTTTTAAGAATGCAAAATAATTCGCAGGAAAATATAAAATATAGATAAAAAAAATGCGAGCTTTTTGGCTCGCATTTTTTATTATAAATTACTTCATTCGTTAGAGCGCAACCAAATCGCCAGTTATATCTTTTGAAGGTAAATCAGATTTACCCATTAAGTATAAATCAACCTGGCGTGCTGCTTCACGACCTTCAGAAATGGCCCAAACAATTAAGGATTGTCCGCGGCGCATATCACCAGCTGTGAATATGTTTGGTATATTAGTTTGATACTTTCCGTATTCAGCCTTGTAGTTCGAACGGGCATCTTTTTCAATGCCTAATTTGTCCGCTAAAGTACTTTCAGGACCTGTAAAACCAAGAGCCAATAAAGCTAAATCGCAAGGCCATGTTTTTTCGGTACCCTCAATTTCAATTAGTTGAGGACGCTCACCCGGAACCATTTTCCATTCAACGTTTACAGTTTTCAAAGCAGTTAACTTATTGTTTTCGTCTGTAATGAATTCTTTAGTGTTTATTAACCAATTACGTTCAACACCTTCCTCGTGTGAAGAGGATGTTTTTAACTGCAATGGCCAAAACGGCCAAGGAGTGGTTGGCGAACGGTGTCCTGGAGGTTTCGGCATAATTTCAAAATTCACTACCGATTTGGCTCCATGACGGTTAGAGGTTCCAACACAATCGGAACCAGTATCACCACCACCAATAACGATAACATTTTTATCGGTGGCCATCACTTGGTTTTCTACTTTTTTACCAAAAAGAACTTTGGTTTGTTGTGTTAAGAAATCCATAGCTTGAACCACGCCATCTGCATCAATGCCTGGAGTAGGCAGGCTTCTTTTCTCGGTAGCTCCACCACAAAGTACAACAGCATCAAAGGCTTTTAACTCTTCAGCGTCATAGTTTACCCCCACGTTTACGTTGGTTTTGAATTCAATACCTTCTGCTTCTAAAATGGCTAAACGTCTATCGATTATTTCCTTTTCCATTTTGAAATTTGGAATACCATATCGTAAAAGTCCACCAATTTCATCGTCTCTTTCAAAAACTGTAATGGTATGTCCCGCTCTGTTTAATTGCTGTGCAGCGGCAAGACCTGCAGGACCAGAACCAACAACGGCTATGGTTTTTCCTGTTCTCGTTTTTGGTGGTTGGGGTTTAATCCATCCTTCTTTGAAGGCTCGTTCAACAATTTGTTTTTCTATATTTTCAATGGCTACTGGGTCTTCAATAATACCCAATACGCAAGATTTTTCACAAGGAGCCGGACATAATCTACCAGTAAACTCAGGGAAATTATTTGTAGAGTGCAGTATCCATGATGCTTTTTGCCACTCACCTTGATGTACCATGTGGTTAAAATCGGGTATTAAATTGCCTAGTGGACAACCACTATGGCAAAAAGGAATACCACAATCCATACAGCGCGAGCCCTGTAGTTTGATATCTTTTTCACTTAACGGAATTGTAAATTCTTTATAATGTTTTACCCGGTCTTCAACGGGCTTGTATTGTTCATCTTGTCTGTCAAATTCTTTAAATCCAGTTACTTTTCCCATGACACTATGCTATTGTTAATTCTTCAACCATTTGTTCTTCTGTCTCTAAGCGCTTTAATGCACGCTTGTATTCTATTGGCATGACTTTTACAAAATCACCTAAGGTTTTATCCCAATTGGCTAGGAGTTCCTTACCACGGGTACTGTTTGTATAAATTACATGTTTTTCTATAAGATCTTTTAAATCGGCTGAATCTTCAGCTGATATATCCTCAAATTCAATGGTTTCAGTGTTGCACAAACCATTTACAAATTTATTTTGAGGGTCATAGACATAAGCAATACCGCCACTCATACCTGCGGCAAAGTTTCTTCCAGTTTTACCTAAAACAACTACTTTCCCACCTGTCATATATTCACAACAATGATCGCCTACACCTTCAACGACTGCGGAAGCTCCAGAGTTTCTAACAGCAAAACGCTCTCCGGCGATACCATTAATGTAAGCCTGTCCTTGAACGGCTCCAAATAAGCAAACATTGCCTACAATAATATTTTCTGCAGCTATAAAGTCTGCTTCGGCTGGTTTTTTAACAATAAGTTTTGCTCCAGATAAACCTTTACCTAGATAGTCATTGGTGTTTCCGTCAATAGTAAATGTTAAACCGTGTGCACCAAAAGCACCAAAACTTTGTCCTGCAGAACCCGTGAAATTGATATTCAAAGTGTCTTCTGGTAAACCTAGGTGACCGTATATTTTGGAAATTTCGTTACTAACAATAGCACCAACAGTACGGTTAATGTTGTTAATTGGATATGATAAATTCGTTTTTTCTTTTCTATAGAGAGCTCTGTGAGAATCTTTTAAAATAGTAAAGTCTAATACGTTTTCAAGATTGTGATCTTGTTCTTCCGTGTTTCGTACTGGCAATTGACTGTAAGCTCTAGGTCTGTATAGGATGCTCGATAAATCCAATCCTTTAGCTTTGTAATGTTTAATGGCTTTATTGGCATTAATTTTATGCGTTTGACCAACCATTTCGGCCAAAGTTCTAAATCCTAATTGAGCCATAATTCCTCTTAACTCCTCAGCAATGTAATAGAAGAAGTTAATAACGTGTTCTGGTGTGCCTTTAAAGTTTTTACGTAGCTCTTTATCTTGGGTGGCAATACCAACTGGACAAGTATTAAGGTGGCATTTACGCATCATAATACAACCTGAAGCCACTAATGGCGCTGTTGCAAATCCGAATTCTTCGGCACCTAGCAATGCAGCAATGGCAACATCGCGACCTGTTTTTAGTTGGCCATCACATTCTACAACAATTCGACTTCTTAAATTATTCAGTACTAAAGTTTGTTGCGCTTCTGACAAACCAAGCTCCCAAGGTAAACCGGCATGTTTCAACGATGTTAGTGGAGATGCTCCCGTACCACCATCGTAACCAGAAATTAAAACTACATCGGCTTTTGCTTTTGCAACACCAGCAGCAATGGTTCCTACACCAACTTCTGATACTAATTTAACATTAACTCTAGCATCCCGGTTAGCATTTTTAAGATCGAAGATTAATTGCGCTAAATCTTCAATGGAGTAAATATCGTGATGCGGTGGCGGTGAAATCAACCCTACAAAAGGTGTCGAGTTACGTGCCGCGGCAATCCATGGCAATACTTTTTCGCCAGGTAATTGACCACCTTCACCAGGTTTTGCACCTTGGGCCATTTTAATTTGAATTTCTCTAGCGTTTGTTAGGTAATGTGAAGTTACCCCAAAACGACCTGATGCGACTTGTTTTATCGCTGAATTTCGGCTATCGCCATTTACATCTTTTTGGAAACGTTTGCGGTCTTCGCCGCCTTCGCCAGAGTTCGATTTACCTCCAATACGATTCATGGCAATGGCCAAGTTTTCGTGGGCTTCTCTGGAGATAGACCCGTAAGACATCGCACCTGTTTTAAAACGTTTTACAATTTCCGTCCATGGCTCTACTTCATCAATAGGAATAGGATCCAGGTTGTCAAACTCGAATAAACCACGAATGGTCATTAAATTCTCGGCTTGTTCGTTAATGGCTTTAGCATAAACATCGTAGCTGGCTTGGTCACTCAAGCGAACGGCTTGTTGTAATTTGGAAACGGTTGTTGGGTTGAACAAGTGGCGCTCACCGTTACGTCTCCAACGATAATCGCCCCCAATGTTTAGGCCTAAACGCTTATCTATCAATTTATCTGGATACGCTAGTTTATAACGTTCGTTGATTTCTTTTTCAATTTCATATAAACCAATACCTTCGATTCTTGAAGCGGTATATGGGAAGTATTTTTCAACAAAGGCAGAGTTGAAACCTACAATTTCGAAAATTTGTGAACCTCGGTAAGAATGTAATGTTGAGATTCCAATTTTGTTCATGATTTTCAACAGACCTTTGCCAATAGCTTTGTTAAAGTTTTCAACGGCTTGGTCTTCGTTCATATTTTCAATAAAGCCTTCCTTTACCTGCATTCTGATGATTTCATTCACCATATATGGGTTGATGGCACTAGCACCATAACCAAACAAAGTGGCAAAGTGGTGCGGCTCACGAGGCTCAGCAGATTCAATAATAATATCGAAATATGAACGCTTACGTAAGCGATTCATTTGGTGGTTTACGTAAGAACACGCCAATAAAGAAGGTATTGGAGCGTAGTCTTTATTTACACCTCTATCTGATAATATAATAATGTTGGTACCTCTTTCTAAAGCTTTCGTAACTTGAATGATAATATCTTCAAGCGCATCTTCAAGTCCATTTAATCCTTGGGCTTTTGGATATAGAATATGAATAGTTTCAGTTTTAAAACCATCGATTGAAATCGTTCTGATTTTTTCTAAATCGGCATTGGAAATAACCGGATTCTGAATTCTTAATTTTCTACATTGTCTTTCTGTAATGCTGAAAATGTTTCGGTCTTTACCTAAATTCAAACTAATATCGGTTACAATTTCTTCTCGAATACCATCCAAAGGTGGGTTGGTAACCTGAGCGAACAATTGTTTAAAGTAGTTTGAAATAAGTTGAGGTCTATCAGATAATACGGCCAAAGGCGTATCTATTCCCATAGAACCCAGTGCTTCTTTGCCCACAATGGCCATTGGAGTAATAACCTCTTGAATATCTTCAAACGTGTAATTGAATAAACGTTGTCTTGTTTTTATATCGATAGTTTCTATCGGACAAGTTTCGTTAGTGTATGGCACGTCTCTTAAGTGCAAACGTGTTTTGTCCAACCATTCTTTATATGGTCTTTCTGAAACAATTTTGGATTTAATTTCTTCGTCTTCAATAATACGGCCTTCGTTCATGTCTACCAAGAACATTTTTCCAGGCTCTAATCTACCGTGGCTTTCAACATCTGAAGGAGGTACATTTACAACACCAATTTCAGAAGACATGATTAATTTACCACTTTTGGTAACCGTATATCTTGATGGTCTTAAACCATTTCTGTCAAGTAATGCGCCTATGTAATCACCATCTGTGAAAGGCACTGACGCAGGTCCATCCCATGGTTCCATGATACAGCCATTGTATTCGTAAAATGCCTTTTTATCTTCACTCATGGTGGCATGTTTTTCCCAAGCTTCAGGAATCATCATCATCATGATTTCTGGTAGGGAACGCCCAGTATGCGTTAATAATTCTACAACCATATCCATAGAAGCAGAATCAGATTTTCCTGGCAATATAATTGGGAACAATTTTTCGATTTGCGGTCCGAAAACTTCACTTTTCATAATTTCCTCACGTACACGCATTCTACTCACGTTTCCTCTTAGTGTATTGATTTCTCCATTTTGACACATAAAACGGAATGGCTGAGCCAGTTCCCAAGTTGGCATGGTGTTGGTAGAGAAACGCTGGTGTACTAGTGCCAAACGTGTTACTAAATCTATTTGCTGTAAATCGGTATAATAAGGACCGATGTCTTCTGGCATGATTATGCCTTTATAGATTAAGGTGGTTGATGATAAACTTGGTATGTAGAAATATAGGCTTTCAGATATTTTTGAGTTTAATATTTCATGCTCAGTGATTTTACGAGCAGCGTATAGTTTAGCCTTAAATGTGGCTTCATCAATATCTTCAGTTTTGCCAATAAATATTTGTTCTATATTAGGTTCTGAAGCCTTTGCTATTTCTCCTAATTGGCTAGAGTCTACAGGTACTTGTCTCCATCCTAAAACTGATAAACCTTGAGCCTTAACTTCGTTTTCGAAAGTAGTTTTACAAAATATATATTGGTTTGTATTTTTTGGTAAGAAAACCATACCTACAGCATACTCTCTTTGCTCGGGTATGTTAAAATCACAAACACGTTTAAAATAATCATGAGGGATATCAATAAGTAAACCCGCTCCATCACCGGTTTTTCCATCAGCACTTACACCGCCTCGGTGTTCTAATTTTACCAAAATCTCTAAGGCGTCATGAATGATTTGATTTGTTTTCTCGCCCTTAAGATTACAAATGAAACCAGCCCCGCAATTTGCGTGTTCGTATTCTGGTAAATAAAGTCCTTGTTTCGTCAGCATAATCAACAATTATTGGTTTTAAAACTTGAGTTGAAACGTAAAGATATGCACTAGTTTTTAAATTACAATAATGTGCTTTTCATTATTTCGATTTTAGAGGCTAATATGAGGTGAAAATAATTATATATCAATATTACTCCGCTTTTTTAATAAATATTCAAACGGATATTTTTTCAATATAAATACGGATATGTTAATTATAGTTAACGAATAATCCAATTAACCATAAAAATGTTATAAAAAAATGGAAAATACTGACAATAATACAAATGCGGTCTTTGTTGAAATATTAAAAAATGTAAAAATTTAATGAATACCCTTAAAAAAAAGGGGGGTAAATTAGAATATTGATAAAAATAAATTAATCACCCCTATTTTTTGTGGGGGTTAAAAGTTTTTCACATAGTTTTACGCCGTTCTTAAAGAAAAATTAACAACAAGAATTAATAACTTAAATGAAAACAATTATGAAAAAATTTATTACACTTTCAATGTTCTTAATGGCATTTAGTTTATTTGCTCAGGAAGAAGCGAGCAAGCTTACCATAAGTGGTAGTGTTGATGCTTATTATCAAACTTATCTAACAGCTCCAGATAATGTTGGTGCCACATTCGGTACTGCTTTTGCTGGTAAATCTGGCTTCGCATTAGGTATGGGTAACATTATTGCTAGTTATGAAGGAGAAAAAGTAGGTGCGGTTTTAGATTTAGTTACTGGCCCAAGAGGTGCGGGTGCTACTTTTAATACAGATATTGTTGATGGTATTGTTAATCAAGCTTATGTTTATTGGAATGTGTCTGAAGGTACTACCTTAACATTTGGTAGATGGAATACGTTCTTAGGCTATGAAGTTATTGCTCCAGCAGCAAACTTTAACTACAGCTGCTCGTATTTGTTTTCAAGCGGACCTTTCTCTCATATGGGTTTAAAAGCAGATTTTGCTTTGTCTGATGATTTTAGCTTAATGTTAGCTGTTACTAACCCATGGGATACAAATGATATATCTATGAGTGGTGAATATGCGCTTGGAGCTCAATTAGGTGCTTATGGCCAATACCTTAACTTTTACTATGATAGCGGGAATGCCGGTGGATTAGGTTTTGAAGTTGACTATACTGGTGGCTTTGACTTGTCAGATGCTTTCTTCTTAGGTATCAATGCTGCTTATAATGATAATGACGGTTCTGGTTTCTACGGTGCTGCCCTATACCCACAAATTGCTACTTCTGATAGCTTTTCTGTAGGTTTAAGGGGTGAGTATTTTGCTATACATGGTGATGGAGATGATTTACCATCTGTATTCGCTACAACTTTAACTGGAAGTTATACTGTAGATAACCTAATTATCAAACCAGAAATTAGACTAGACGCTTTAACTAATCAAGATGATGGTCAATTTTACGGAAACTTTGTTGACAGTGATGGAGTTGGTACAGATAGTTTAGCTGCATTTACTTTAGCTGCTATAGTTACATTCTAAGGGATGTAAAAAGAATATAACAAAAATGAATAAGGCAGGTTCATTACTCAATAAAGAACCTGTTTTATTCTTAATAATTAACTAACCCTAAAAATTATTTATTATGTCAATATTAAATATGCCCCTTATAATTCAAGATACCGCCGCAATAGAAGGCGACATGGGAATGCTGTGGATGCTAATTTCAGGTATTCTAGTATTCTTTATGCAAGCTGGATTCTTCTTAGTTGAGTCTGGTATGACAGATTCAAAGAACGCGGTAAACATTGCCATGAAAAACTTCTTGGACATCGCAGTTGGTTCTTTGGCTTTCTGGTTCATAGGGTATTCATTAATGTACGGTGCCGATCAAGGTGGAGGTTTTTTCCATTGGGGTGGTTTTATTTTCTCTCAGGGCGCTGCCGATTTATTCTTCCAAACGGTATTTGCCGCTACTGCAGCAACTATTGTTTCTGGAGCTATTGCAGGAAGAACAAAATTTACAACATATGCCATTTTTAGTGTTATACTAACGGCCTTTATTTACCCAATAGCTGGTGGATGGGAATGGAATGGCGGATGGTTAAATAATACTGATGGTATTATGCCAGCCGAATTTATCGATTTTGCAGGTTCTTCAATAGTTCACTCTGTTGGTGGATGGGCTGCCTTGATTGCCGCGTGGATGGTAGGTCCTAGAATTGGTAAGTTCCTTAACGGTAAACCAATCGAAATGCACGGTCACAACCAAATGTACGCTACTTTAGGTGTTTTTATCCTTTGGTTAGGATGGTTTGGTTTTAACGGTGGTTCTCAGTTGGCATGGGGTGGCGATGATGCTACCGGAGCTTCTCAAGTTGTACTTGTTACAAATTTAGCTGCTGCTGCTGGTGCTTTAGGTGCTTTATTGTTTACTTGGTTTAAAAATGGAAAACCAAATTTAAGTATGACTTTAAATGGTGCTCTTGCTGGTTTGGTAAGTATAACTGCTGGTTGTGGTAACATGACGGAAGGTGGTGCCGTATTAGCTGGATTAGTAGGTGGTTTACTAGTTGTGTTATCAATTGGTTTTATAGAAAAAACGTTAAAAATTGATGATGCTGTAGGTGCTATTTCTGTTCACGGTGTAGCCGGAGCCTGGGGAACCTTAGTGATTGGTCTTTGGGGTGTTGACGGTGACGCTGGTATAGGTTTGTTCAATGGTGGTGGAGCTGCTCAACTAGGAGCTCAAGCTATCGGAGTTATTGCTTACGCTATTTGGGCTATGGTTTTATCTTTCATATTCCTATATATTATGAAAGTAACAGTTGGACTTAGAGTTTCTGAAAAAGAAGAAATTGATGGTCTAGACTGGGCAGAGCATGGTTCAATCGCTTACCCAGGTAAGAGACAAAGAGAAGTTGAAGAGTAAAATAAGATTATAAGAATGTCAAAAGGTGCCTTTGTTTAAGGGCACTTTTTGAATATTTGGCAAAGTACAATAAATAAGTGTTTTAGGGGAATCAAATAATTTCCTAGTTTTAGCAAACTAAAATTAAATAAGATTACAGATTATGAAAAAAATTGAAGCAATTATTAGAAAATCAAAATACAACGTTGTAAAAGATGCGTTGCACGACGTAGGTGTAAACTTCTTTTCTTATTGGGATGTAACCGGTCTTGGTAATGAGAAAGAAGGACATGTTTACAGAGGTGTGTCATATAGTACTAGTGATATTCAACGTAGATATTTATCGATAGTTGTAAATGATGATTTTGCAGAAAAAACAGTTCAAACCATTATAAGTTCTGCTGGAACGGGCGAAGTAGGTGATGGTAAAATATTCGTATCAGATATAGATGAGTGCTACAGAATACGAACAGGTGAAAAAGGCGGAGAAACTTTAAAATAATTAATACAAAACATAAAAAACAATTATAATGGAAGGATTATTTACAGCAAACAATGTATGGATGATGATCTGTACAGCATTGGTTTTCTTTATGCATACAGGTTTTGCATTTTTAGAAATCGGGCTAACAAGACAAAAAAATACAATAAACATATTATTTAAAAACATATTTATTATCACGGCAGGGCTGCTACTATATTATATAGCAGGTTTCAATTTAATGTACCCTGGATTTGCAGAAGGTTCTGCTGGGGTTTTTGATTTTGCAGGATTCGGAATTGCTGCACCAGAAAATGGAATGACAACAGAATACGCTGATGGTGGTTACACTTGGTGGACAGATTTCTTATTTCAAGGTATGTTTGCAGCCACTGCAGCCACTATTGTTTCTGGAGCTGTTGCAGAGCGTATAAAAATTGGACCTTTTATGATATTTACTGTACTATATGTAGGTATTATTTACCCAATTGCTGGATCATGGAAATGGGGTGGCGGATTCTTAGATCAATTAGGATTCTATGATTTTGCTGGTTCTACTTTAGTGCATTCAGTTGGAGGATGGGCTGCTTTAGTAGCCGTTTGGTTATTGGGTGCTAGAATAGGTAAATTTAAAAACGGAAAAGCGCAAGCGATTCCTGGTCATAGTATTCCTATGGCAACCGCAGGTGTGCTTATACTTTGGCTAGGATGGTTTGGCTTTAATGGAGGCTCTGTGCTTTCAGCTGATCCAGAATTAACGTCGTTAACTTTAGTTACAACGTGTTTGGCTGCTGCTGCTGGCGGTGTAGTTGCTGCTTTGGTTTCGTTCTTAAAGTATAAAAACCTTGATTTAACCATGTTCTTAAATGGTATTTTAGGTGGTTTGGTTGGTATTACTGCTGGTGCAGATGTTATGACACCAGAAAGTGCAATCATCATTGGTGCTATTGCAGGTGCACTTATTGTATTTGCTGTTAGTTTTATTGATGCTATTAAATTAGACGACCCTGTTGGTGCTATTGCGGTTCATTTAGTATGTGGTATTTGGGGTACTTTGGCAGTTGGTATTTTCTCTACTAATCCAGACCATACATTCATAGCTCAATTAACAGGTGTAGCTTGCTACGCAGGAATTTGTATAGCGTCTTCATTCTTAATATTCTTTGTGTTGAAGAAAACTGTAGGTATCAGGGTTTCTGAAAAAGAAGAATTGGAAGGGCTTGATGCTCACGAGCACGGTATGGATGCTTATGCTGATTTTAGATTGAATGAGCATTAATATATAATAAATTAAATTTGATATAATTAAGGATGCCTTTTTAAAAAGGCATCCTTTTTTTTGTTATCTTGAATACTGATTTAAATTTAAGAGTGTTTGAATAGTTTATTATATTTTTAAAATCATGAAAAAAATTGAAGCAATTATAAGAAAATCTAAGTTTAGTTTGGTTAAAGAGGCCCTTCACGATGTTGGGGTTAACTTTTTTTCTTATTGGGATGTTACCGGATTGGGTAACGAAAAAGAAGGTCATGTGTATAGGGGTATCTCCTATAGCACAAGTGATATTCAAAGAAGGTATCTTTCTATAGTAGTTAATGATGATTTTGCTGAAGCCGCCATTGGAGCCATTATAAAATCCGCAAGTACAGGCGAAGTGGGCGATGGTAAAATTTTTGTTTCTGACATCGGAGAGGCTTTTAGAATTCGAACAGGTAGTAAAGGCGGCGATACCTTAAATTAAATAGTAGAGAATTATTTACGCATAAAAAGGGCTAATTCGAAAGAATTAGCCCTTTTTATGTATATAATCATTCTTGTATTAAGCCGAGTTTCTACTGGCGTTAATATTACCAAATAACGATCGGGTAACTATTTTTTCAAAAATCTTTTTCTCATCGTTATCAATTCCGGCTTTTTCAAATTCTTGAACCTTTTTAAGGGCGTATTGCTGAATGGTTAAAAGTGGTAAAACAATCGATTCTCTTACCTGAATGGAGGCTTTACCAGAAGGTTCGTTTTCCATCAGATCTTCGTATCCTGTTAATTTAAGCAATAGACTTTTAGTGGTCAAGTATTCTTCGTGGATAATGTTCCAAAACGCACCAAATTCTTCGTCGTTAGACATGTATTTTGTAAGGTCGAAGAATGATTTTGTTAAGGACATCATACTGTTTTCCAACAGTGTTTTGAAGAATTTAGAGTTTTTGTAAAGTTGCTCTACTTTATCAAATTCACCTCTGTCTTCATATTGTTTCAATGCCGTACCAACACCAAAGAAACCTGGTACATTTTGCTTTAACTGGCTCCATGACCCAACAAACGGAATGGCACGTAAATCTGAAAACACCAATTTATCTGAGTTTCCTCTTTTGGATGGTCTACTGCCTATATTGGTTTTGGCGTAGTATTTTAAAGTGCTCATGCGTTCTAAATAAGGAATAAACATCTCGTGGCTTTTAAAGTCTTTATAGGTTTGGTAGCTCGTCTCTGCCAAATCATTCATAACCGCCCTGTCTTCGTCAGACATTCTGTTCTTTTCCTTGAGTTTATTCATAATACCAGAACTAATTAACTGCTCAAGGTTGTACTGAGACGAATCTAAAGTCCCGAAATTAGAGCTAATAGTTTGTCCCTGTATAGTTAACTGTACTTCTTTATCTTCAATTGTTGGCCCCAAAGATGAATAGAATTGGTGGGTTTTACCTCCTCCACGTGCTGGTGGTCCACCTCGTCCGTCAAAAAATATGGCAGTAACATCATATTTTCTAGACATTTCGGTAAGCAGTTCTTTAGCTTTATAAATTCCCCAGTTAGCCATTAAGTAACCACCATCTTTAGTTCCGTCAGAGAAACCTAGCATTATGGTTTGTTTCATGCCTCTGGCCTTTAAGTGGGCCATATATTCTGGGTTGGTGTACAATTGTTCCATAACGCCTGGCGCATTTTCCAGGTCGGTAATGGTTTCAAATAAAGGCACTACATCAACCGTTAGTTCATCTTTAAAGGCAACAATTTTAAGCATAGCAAACAGCTGCATCATATTTAAAGCTGTTTGGTTGTTGCTTATTATATAGCGGTTCGCTCCGCGTTCGCCATTGCTCTTTTGGATGTCTTTAATTATTGAAATAGTCTTAAGGGTATTACGTACCATTTCGTCTTCAAAAGCATCTAAGTCTTCAATACTGTCGTTAGCTTTTGAAAGAATTTCAATTTGTTCACTTTCAGATAAATCGTGATAGTTATCTGGGAACGAAGAGTTACCCTGTGCTATTAAATGATCTATAACCGTTGTGAAAACTGAATGGTGTATGCGGCTGTCTTGCCTTATGTCTAGCGTAGCAAAATTATATCCAAACATATGCACCTTATTAATTAGGTTGTTAATTTCGGCAACATATAGTGATTGGTGCTCATCAATAATAACCTGTCTTATACTAAGAAGCTCTTTAATTAATTCTTTGGAATCTATGGTTTTTTTCCTGTTGAGGTCTATGCTGTATTTGTATAAAATGGTTTCCAATTTTATAATACGCTCTTCAACCCCTCTAAACGTAAGCTTTCTTCTTAGTTTTTTTAGGTCTTGGTAATATTTTTTAAGTACGGCTTGCTTGAGTTTGTTGGCTACTTTTAAAGTGGTTTCTGGTTTTACAAACGGGTTACCATCTCTATCGCCACCGGGCCAAAATCCAATGTTTATAATCTCATTGTGCTTTTTGCCATCCGTATAGATATTTTGCTGTATGTAATTGTAAATTTCGCTAAATGATTCGTAAAATACGTTTTCTAAATACCAGATTAAACTTTTAGCTTCATCGTAAGGTGTGGGCTTTGTGTGCTTAAAAAAAGGCGTTTTTCCCAATTGTCCAAACAAGTTGTTGATTTCAGAAAGGTTGTTTTCCTTGATGGCCTCGGTTAAATCCGTTATAATACCAAGTACCGAGCCTGGGTAAAACTGTGTGGGATGGGCCGTTAGTACTATTCTAACTTTAAACTCATCAAGATATTGTTTTAACTCTTCTAACTTGCCTTCAGAATTTGCAGACCCTTTAAGGTTTCTTAATGTACCAACACCTTCCATGTTATTCACTACCGGAAAAGCGGCATCCTCAATGGCGTCAAACAGTACAACTTGCCTTTCAATATATTGTATAAACCTAAAAAGAAGATTTATTTGGCTTTCTTTGGTACGACGTGCTTGGTATTTCTTGAAAAAGGTATCAACTATAGTGGTGGGGTCGTCTCCTTGTTTAAAGCCCTTTTCGCATGTTTCATGAAATAAAGGGAGCAAAACTCCGGTTTTTGTAACCGAATCAAAAGGTAAAGTCATGAATATACTATTGTATATTTGATACTTTGACAAAACACTTTGGTTGAATCTAGTTAATTTTGGCTCTACTGACATATAATTTTTTTTTCTATTGAAAATTAAGCATAAAAATACTAAAGCTAGACCTAAACAACACAGCCTGTTTTAAGTTTTATCAAATTTTATCCTTTAAAGAAACCTGATTAAGAATAATTAAATAAAATGGGGGCTATGGCCCTATCTTTTTAATTAATTATGGGGTTGTTTTCAGTTTTTTCCTCCATTAGTTCATCAATTGTATGAGAATGTAGTATGATATTTGTCATATTCTGCCATAACATAACTATTTACCTTTGTCGATCAAATATAAAAAACATGAAAAAAGCGCACACGTTTCACATTCCGGTAATGGGCATTGGTTTCACTGTTGATACACCTTTAAAGGTGGCTCAGTATGGAATGGATTCCGTGATTTCTTTGGTAGATGATATTTTACTTGAGAAATTAAGAAAAATGTACAGCGAAAAGTTTGAGATACCTTATAAAGAAATTACCAATAAAGTTGAAGACTTTAGGGCCAAAAGAATAACCTCTTACCTGAACCTAATCAACGATTTGGCGGATAAAAATTTCCAAGCATTAAAAAATGTTACGGCAAAAGTTAACAAAGAGCTTTTAGCTTATATAAATATGCTTCCCAGTGGCTCGAAGTTAAAAAGTGAGTTTGAAAATTTAATCTCAAAACAACTCGATGATGCCGAAATAAATAAGTGGACTTCAGAAAACCTGGTAATGGGTGCCATTGATGTTAATATTATGACCAAGGTTGATAAGGACAATTACCAAAAGGACGAAAAACTTCCCGTTGAATTTAATGATGCCCATGCAGCTTTAAGGGGCTTTGCAAAAAGTAAATTGAATTCTTCTGTCGTGCTTTCGGCTGGAATGAACCCAAGACTTTATGCCTACATGGCACAGTTTGATGATTTTTATCCAGATGCAAAGGGGCATTTTAAAAAACGTATTATTTTAAAGGTAAGTGATTATAGGTCAGCCTTGATTCAAGGTAAGTTTTTGGCCAAAAAGGGCTTGTGGGTTTCAGAGTATCGAATAGAATCTGGACTCAATTGCGGAGGGCATGCATTTGCCACCGATGGTTATCTTCTAGGGCCAGTACTCAATGAGTTTAAAGAAAACCGAAATGCGTTGCAAGCAACCATTTTCAATGTTATAAAAGAAGAGTTGTTAAGACAGAATCGAGCTGTTCCAAGCGAGGAATTATCATTTCAAATTACAGCTCAAGGAGGTGTTGGTACACAGGAGGAACACAACTTTTTGTTAGAGCACTATAATTTAGATTCTGTGGGATGGGGAAGTCCATTTTTGCTTGTGCCAGAGGCTACAACCGTTGATGCCAAAACTCTAAAAAAATTAGAAAAAGCTAAAGAAGAGGATTTGTATTTAAGCGATATTTCTCCTTTGGGCGTGCCATTTAACAACCTGAAAAATAACACGAAGGATATTGAAAAGCAGGTTTTAATAGATAAAGGTAGACCGGGCAGTTCGTGTCCTAAAAAGTTTGTAGCGCTAAACAAAGAGTTTAAAGAAACTGGAATGTGTACAGCTTCCAGAGAGTTTCAATATTTAAAAATAAAAGGGCTCGAAGGCGCAGGGTTGAATGCCGACGAATATCAAAAACAATATGATAAAGTAATAGAAAAATCTTGTACTTGTGTTGGTTTGGGTACATCGGCACTTTTGGCTTATGATTTAGATACAAAAACCGAAGGCGAAGGCGTTTCTATTTGTCCAGGTCCTAACATGGCCTATTATTCTAAAATTATGAGTTTAGCTAATATTACTGACCATATCTATGGGCGAGACAATATGGTTTCACATAGCGATAGGCCTAATTTGTTTGTTAAAGAACTGGGTATTTATATGGATTACCTCAGAAAAAAAATAGAGGAAGCCAAAAGCTCAATGAGCAAAAAAGAACAGAAATATTTAACCACTTTCGCTAAAAATTTAAAGTTGGGAGTTTCTTATTACCAAAACTTGTTTAATAATCTAAAAGATACTTTTTCTGAAGTAAAGTTCGCCGTTTTAAACGAATTGGATAGGAGCGAGCAAGATTTGGAAGGTATTTTAACGGCCATGGAAGTAGAGCTAGTTGAGGCCTAAAGATGCTGTTTTGCTTTAAATTAGCTTTTTGTTTTCTGAATTATTAAAGACTTTGGTTAACAATTATTTAAAAAATCAATAAAATCGTTGAAGGTATTTTATAAGGGAATATTTTTTAAACGAAACGCAATCCATTAAACAGATTAATTAGGATATTTGCATAAAAATGGCCGCATTTACTTTACGCAGCTAGTTTTGTAATCATACTTTTATAGTTTAAAATGGATTTAGTAAAAGAAATTAAAAGGCTAAAGGAAGAAAAGAATGCTGTGATTTTGGCGCACTACTATCAGGTTGGCGAAATACAGGATATTGCAGATTATGTAGGAGATAGTTTGGGCCTATCGCAAAGGGCTGCCGAAACCGATGCTGATATTATCGTATTTGCCGGCGTGCATTTTATGGCTGAAACGGCTAAAATTTTAAATCCTAGTAAAACGGTTGTTTTGCCCGATTTAAATGCAGGGTGTTCTTTGGCAGATTCTTGTCCACCGGAAGCCTTTGAGGAATTTACAAAGGCACATCCAGATCATATAGTGATTACTTATGTAAACTGCTCGGCAGAAATAAAGGCGTTAAGCGATATTGTTTGTACGTCCTCTAACGCTTTAAAAATTGTGGAGTCTATACCTAAAAAGACCCCAATTATTTTTGCGCCCGATAGAAATTTGGGACGTTACATTATTAATGAAACCGGCAGAGATATGCTACTTTGGGATGGTAGTTGTGTGGTTCATGAAGCTTTTTCAATGGATAAATTGATTGAACTTCACAAAAAGCACCCCGATTATAAAATTATAGCGCACCCCGAATCTGAAACTCATATTTTAGATACCGCAACCTATGTTGGTTCAACTTCGGGAATGATTAATTATGTAAAGGAACATCAAGACCAGAAGTTTATAGTTGCAACAGAAGCGGGAATTCTCCATAAAATGCAACTGGAAATGCCGAATACTGAATTGGTGCCTGCGCCAGCAAAGGAAGACAATACCTGTGCGTGCAGCGAGTGCCATTTCATGAAAATGAATACCCTTCAAAAATTATACGACTGTTTGTTGAACGAGTCGCCTCAAATTGATGTAAACCCTGCCATAATAGACCGCGCTTTATTGCCTATTCAGCGCATGTTGGAGTTGTCTAAATAACATAACATGACTTCAGATTATCTCGTCATAGGTTCTGGTGTTGCAGGTTTAACTTTCTCGGTTAAAATAGCTGAAAAATTTCCCGAAAGGAAAGTGGTTATAGTAACAAAAGCGGATGAAGACGAGTCCAATACAAAGTACGCCCAAGGCGGTGTGGCCATTGTTTTAAATAAAGAAGACGATTCTTTCAAAAAGCATATTCAGGATACGTTAATTGCAGGTGATGGCCTTTGCCAGAAAGGCGTTGTAGAAATGGTTGTGGAGGAAGGCCCAGATAGACTTGAAGAGCTTTTACTTTGGGGTGCCAATTTTGATGTTGATGATGCCGGAAAATTTGATTTGGGAAAAGAAGGTGGGCATTCAGAATACCGTATCGTCCATCATAAAGACATTACTGGTTATGAAATTGAACGTGCACTGCTGCAAAGAGTTCACCAATTACCCAATATAACCATTTTACCGCATCATTTTGCTATTGATATAGTAACAAACCATCACATTAAAAGCGCTTCTACCGACAAATTGACCTGCTTTGGGGCCTATGTTCTCGATCAAAAAACAGGAAGAATTTTCACCATAAAGGCAAAAAGCACCTTGTTGGCTTCAGGTGGTATAGGTTGTGTTTATGGGCATACCACAAACCCCGTTATTGCCACTGGAGACGGTATAGCTATGGCTTACCGAGCCAAAGCCCGAATTGAAGACATGGAATTTGTGCAGTTTCATCCAACGGCGCTTTATGAGGCCAAAGGGGAGTCGTCATTTTTAATTTCTGAAGCGGTTCGTGGTTTTGGTGCTTATTTGCGTAACAAAAAGGGGTATCGGTTTATGCCCGATTATGATGAAAGAGCCGAATTGGCCTCTCGCGATATTGTTTCACAAAGTATAGATAATGAACTAAAAAAGTCTGGAGACACTAATGTTTATTTAGATTGTACCCATTTAGATATGGAGGCTTTTAAAAGCCATTTTCCCAATATCTATAGTGAATGTCTAAAACGACATATTAATGTTGAAACCGATTGGATACCGGTAGTGCCAGCATCACATTATTTGTGTGGAGGCATAAAGGTGAATACAAAAGGAAAAACAACCATTAAAAATTTATTTGCTTGTGGTGAATGTTCTAGAACAGGGTTGCATGGTGCCAATAGGTTGGCATCAAACTCGCTTTTAGAAGCTTTGGTTTATGCTCATAATATTTACAGACACCATTGTGAACATCAAATTGAAACTGTAAATATTGAAATTCCAGATTGGAATGATGAAGGTACAACCATAACTAAAGAGCATGTTTTAATTCAGCATAACTTAAAAGAATTACAGGCCTTAATGCGCGATTATGTTGGAATTGTAAGAAGCAACAGGCGGTTAAAAAGGGCAATCAAGCGAATTGATTTGATTCACAGTGAAGTCGAGGATTTGTATAGGGAGTCTAAAATATCCACATCATTATGTGAGCTAAGAAATATGGTTAACATTGCCCATCTTATTATTGTACAGTCATTAGAAAGAACCGAAAACAAGGGAGGGTACTTTAATATTGATAATGTTAAAAAGTAAAGCCGGTACTAAAACCGGCTTTACTAAGATTTAAAGGTCAAAAAAAGATTACTTGCCAAGCATTAGCAATTCACTACAAACCACCTCTGTGATGTAGCGTTTGTTGCCTTCTTTATCGTCGTAACTACGCGAGGTTAACTTGCCTTCAATAGCAATTTCTTTACCTTTTGAAACGTATTTTTCAATAATTTGTGCCGTTTTTCCCCAGGCCACAATGTTGTGCCACTGTGTGTCAGTTATTTTTTCTCCTTTGTTGTTGGTGTAACTTTCGTTAGTGGCAATGTTGAATTTTGCCAATGTCTTACCAGATTCTAGATTGATGATTTCCGGATCGTTTCCTAAATTTCCAATCAACTGTACTTTGTTTCTTAGCGTGCTCATAATTTAAATTTTAATGTTAAACAGTTAATACTATCGAGTTCTTATGTTTCGACACTGCAAATATTGCTCAAACTTAAAAGGTTATTCGGTTTTTACTTATTTATTATCGTTTGTAAATGTTTGTTGTCGTTTGTAAACGAATAATTTTTCATATATTGTGGCATGAAAAAACAATGTCTGGAATGTGGCGATAAGATTATTGGCAGAATCGATAAAAAGTTCTGTAGTGACGGTTGTAGAAATTCTTATAACAACCGAATCAACAAAGACAGCAAAAACCTAATCAGGAACACCAATAATAGATTGAGAAAAAATTATCGGATTCTAGAAAAGCTTAATCCCAATCAAAAAACCACGGCTTCAAGAGGAAAGCTTATTGAAGCAGGTTTTGATTTTAACTATTTTACAAGCATTTATACTACTAAATCCGGCAAAGTATATTACTTTGTTTACGATCAGGGTTACCTGCCTTTGGATGGCGATTACTATGCTCTGGTTAAAAGAGAAAGTTAATTGCCTATGGTTGTTAGTATGTTTGTTTTAAATGGCTTTTCTGGGATTTTGATGCCTGTAATAATGTTTTAGGTGGTTATTATTATTGGCTTGATTTTATTTTACTACAGCAACAAAAATATAATGCTTCGGGAGTTTAAAAAAAGTAGACGAAAACCTATTCATCGAATTCAGGAAAAAGAATATGCTAAAACAATAGGTAAAGCAAAACACCTGGGTGAGCCATTAATAGCTCCGTTGAGCGGAAGAAAGTGTGTGTATGGCCATATTCTATTAGAAGTAAAGGGAAACAAAAATTGGCGAAAAATAATTAATGACCAAAAATCACAAGACTTTTTTATTGAAAGCAACTCCGAAACGGCCATCGTTAAAATAGGTTCTATGCATAAATGTATGCGTCGGTTTTATTTGGTAAAAGACTTTGCGAAAAATTCGGGATTTAGAAATGATGCTCCTGAAAAGCTGGAAGCTTATCTTAAAATGCACAATAAAAAAAGCACTCGTTTTTTTGTATAAACAAAAGGATGCGCTTCAAAGAAGGTATTATAGAACTTAATGAGCCCATCTCCGTAAAAGGAATTGCCCAATGGAAAACGTTAAAACAACCTGTTGAAGGGTATTCCTATTCAAAAATATTGACTTTATCGGGAACAAAAAAAGAAAAGCTATTGGTTACAGTTGAACCAATAGCTTTGCAAAAAGTTAATGACAGATTATAATTTTATTTCCAGTTATGGCCTTTTAGCTGCATGGCAGCTTTTAGTATATCTTTTTGACTTATTTGTCCCACTAATTTACCGTTTTCAACGATTGGGAAACGGCGTCTTTTTGCGCTCAGGAACTTATTGGCTGCATCAAAAATGTTCATATTGCCGTCAATAGTTTCCACATTCTGAACCATATGCTTTTCAATGGTTTGGTCTTGCATTGGCATATTGTAATAACGACTTTCACTAATTTGTTTGATGCAATCACCTTCAGAAATAATACCAATCAACTCATGTTTATCATTAACTACTGGTCCACCAGAAATCCTGTTTTTTATTATGGCTTCCATAACACTTTCAATGCTTTGGTCTGGTGTAAACGTAATTAAGTCGGTAGTCATATAGTCGCTAACGCTTAATGACTGTGTGTCGGCAGTATTAGACTGGTTTCTTCTGGCTCCTTGAAAACTCTTTATTCCCATAAATATCAAATTTAAATAAACTTAAATATACTCATTTTTTATGATAAATCCTAAAATCAATGGCTTTCAAGTTTAAATAAAAGCTCATTTTTTAATAATAATCAAAATAATTAGCTTTCTTTTAAGGATTTAAATGTTAAATTTTTATAGTTTTAGCCCACTAAATTAAAATAGATAGAAACGATGAATAAAAAGTTATTTGGATTGGTTTTTTTACTGGTTGGTTTTATGATGAGCGCACAAACCAACTCAGAACTACTTAAACACTACGAAGCTTATTACAAGCAAATGAAAACCCAAGGGGATGTGCAAGGTATTATCAATGCCATGACGCACATAAACATTTTGTCGCCATCGCAAGCGAGAAAAGATACTTTGGCATACATTTATATGAGTGAAGGGAATTATGTGCAGGCACTTAATACTTTGGGGTTTGAAAAGAAAGTAACAGATTCTGATATTGCAGTTGAGGTAAAGGCGGTATCGCTAAAGGCTGTAAAACGTCCTGAATTGGCCATTGTGCATTTTGATGAAATGTTTAAGCGAAACCCAAATGCTATGGTGGCTTACGAGTTGGCAGAGCTCAATTTGCAAACCCAAAAATATGCTGAAGCAGATAAGCATATAAATTATGGGTTGATAAACGCAAAACCCGATATGAAAAAGGCGTTCTATGAAAGCCAAAATCCGTATGAAGTGCCATTAAAATCGGCGTTTATGTATTTAAATGCATTATCTACATATAACAAAGATAGAAAGGCCAATATTGATGCTGCGGTAGATATTTTAGATGCGGTGTTGAAAGAAGCGCCAAACTTTAATTTAATACAATTAACCAAAAACGAACTGTTAAGACAAAAACAGGCGTTGCAAAATCAAGCTGCACAGCCTCAGAATTAACGTTTTTAGAGATAAGGTTTTAACCAAAGGCGATTCATGAGAAATGATTCGCCTTTTTTTATACATTAAGGTTTTTCAATGGTACGGTTTTCAAATTCCATCTTTTTGTTTATCTGCAAGCTAAGGTTTGAATAAGCCACAAAAAAATCTTTTATAGCCTGCAGCAGTTCTTCTCTACTGGTTGTAGTTAGGCGGGAAAGGCTTTCAAGTTTGTAAAATTCAGTTTCCAAAACCAATATCCTGGCCAGAATAGACTCAGTATTGAATTCACTGGGTAAGGTTTGTCTTAAATTTTTAAAAAGAGCTTTTGAGGTTTCTTCGCTACCAACAAAAAAGCTCAAATCACCATTTTTTATATTATTCCTAAGGTCTTGTAACTGCACATATTCCACCGAGGTTTTAATAATGTTTTGGGCTTTTACGTCTAAAACATAATCGGTGAATTTAAGTTTGGCAATATCTTCTTCGGTTATTGTTTCACTTTTGTTTTGTTCTTCTTTAGAAACAGTACCATTTTCTTCTGTGTTTTTACATCCTGTTAACAGAACAAAGATGCTAAAGAGTAATGAGGGTATTGTGCGCATAACTTTACTTTAAAAAAATCATTCATCGCAAATATATACCAATTACTTTGGTTTTACTCGCTTGAGCATCATATCGACATCAAAAATTTTGGATTGAAAAATAGAATATTATCAATAAAAACTTATTATTTTTAAAAAATCTTTAAAAAACTTGTGTTTAATGAGTTCTAGAATACTAATTATTGGTGCATGTGGGCAAATAGGTTCAGAATTAACTTTTGCCTTAAGGGGAATATACGGCCATGAAAACGTGGTTGCCAGCGATATAAGTTATAGTAACTTAGATATTGTTAACTCTGGCCTTTTTGAAATTGTTGATGCCCAAGATTATGCCAGTGTGAAAACCTGCATTGAAAAATTCGATATCGACACCGTTTACCTTATGGCGGCCCTGTTAAGTGCCACGGGAGAAAAGTACCCCATGAAAGCTTGGGACTTAAACATGACGTCGTTATTTAATGTTTTAAATTTGGCAAGAGATAAGTTTGTGAAAAAAGTGTTTTGGCCATCGAGCATTGCAGTTTTTGGCCCAACAACACCGGTAAATTATACCCCGCAATATACGATTATGGAACCTTCAACCGTTTATGGAATAACGAAACAATCAGGTGAGCGGTGGTGCGAGTATTACCATAATAAATATAATGTTGATGTGCGCAGTCTGCGCTATCCTGGAATTATAAGTTGGAAAACCATGCCCGGTGGTGGAACAACCGATTATGCTGTGGAAATTTACCATAAAGCTATAAAAGAAGGTAGCTATGAGTGCTTTTTAAAAGAAGATACTGAGCTCCCCATGATGTTTATGGATGATGCCATAAAAGCCACTATTGATATTATGAGGGCAAAACCTGAAGATGTAAAAATTAGGTCTTCGTACAATTTGGCAGCTATCAGTTTTACACCAAGGACGATTGCAGAATCTATAAAAAACCATTTGCCAGACTTTAAAATAAGCTATAAGCCCGATTATAGGCAAGATATAGCCAATAGTTGGCCCAAAAACATCAATGATTCTTATGCTAGGCAAGACTGGAAATGGAAGCACAGCTTCAAGTTAGAAGATGTCACTGAAGAGATGCTCTTTCAATTGCGTAAGAAGTATGAGGATGTTTTAAACAAATCGAATTAATTGTATATTTGGCCACCCTAAATCTTTATTAATATGCTTGAAAATTTTTGGTTTAATATAGAATATGGCATCAATCATGTACTTGATATAAATGCCTACGACCATGTTTTGTTCCTAATTGTTTTAACGGTTCCTTACATTTTTAAAGATTGGAAGCGTGTACTTCTCCTGGTTTCGATGTTTACGCTTGGTCATACATTGTCGCTGGTATTGGCATCGTATGGTGTGGTTAGCGTAAATGCTACGGTAGTGGAATTTTTAATTCCCATAACCATTTTGGTGGTGGCTCTGTTTAATGTTTTTACTTCTGGTAAAGGAGCACAGCGCGAAAAGGTTGGCGTTCTTTTTTTATCGACTTTGTTTTTTGGGTTAATCCACGGTTTAGGCTTTGCTAGAGAGTTTAGGATGCTTTTGGGCGATAGTGATAACAAAATTGGAATGCTTCTAGAATTCGCTTTGGGTATTGAAATTGCCCAAATAATTATTGTGTTTATGGTTCTGTTTTTGGGGTATATTGTTCAAACTATTTTTAGGTTTACAAAACGCGATTGGATTATGGTTATTTCGGCCATTGTGGTGGGCTTGGTTATTCCCATGATCTTAAACAGCGACTTCTTATCATAAAATTTTCGTAAAAGTTTAACGCCTTGACGTTGCAATTAAAATGTTTTGCAACTATATTCGTTATGCTATTTGAGTTAAGGATATCGCGGATAGCCTGACCCGATAGGGTAGCGCCATTAATTTAAAATACATTAATGCCAAATAATAAACAGTTAAAGTACGATAAGGCTTATTTAAGGATGGCCCAAGAATGGGGCAAGTTATCTTACTGCAAGCGAAAGCAGGTTGGTGCGATTGTTGTGAAAGATAGAATGATTATTTCTGATGGATATAATGGAACACCATCTGGATTTGAGAATTTCTGCGAAGATGAAGAAGGATACACGAAATGGTACGTTTTGCATGCCGAGGCCAATGCTATTACAAAAGTGGCATCGTCAACACAATCGTGTAAAGGTGCTACGCTTTACATAACCTTATCGCCGTGCAAGGAGTGTAGTAAGCTCATTCATCAAGCAGGGATTGTAAAAGTGGTTTATAACAAGGCTTATAAAGACGATTCTGGCCTTAAATTCTTAGAAAAAGCAGGGGTGGAACTGAGGTTAATAGAAGATTTAAAAGTATAATGTCGACACAAAAAAAATACATACCATTGGTTTTAGGGATTGCTGTTGCGATGGGTGTTTTTATTGGCGGAAAGTTGGATTTTTCAGATTCACGAGACAAGTTGTTTTCAACCAATAGTAAAAAGGACAAGCTCAATCGGCTCATTGATTACATTGAGTATGATTACGTTGATGACATTAACACAGATAGTATTGTTGATGTTACCGTAAACGGCATATTGGAAAATCTTGATCCGCATTCGGTTTATATTCCAAAGGAGGATATGCAGCGCGTTGCCGAAGAAATGAAGGGTGATTTCGTAGGTATTGGCGTCAGTTTTTATACCTACAAAGATACTATTGCCGTAATTCGTGCTATTGAAAACGGTCCGAGTGCAAAGGCAGGTATTAAAGGTGGAGACAGGATTTTGATAGCCGATGGTGATACGCTTTATGGCGATAACCTTAAAGATGGGGATATTATAGACAAACTTAAAGGTGAAATTAATTCTAAAGTTAAATTGAAGGTTTATCGTCGCGGTGAACCCAATCTTTTAAATTTCACTGTAAAGCGAGGAAAAATTCCCATTAAAAGTGTTGATGCTGCTTATATGTTGACCGATAAATTAGGCTACATAAAAATTAATAGGTTTGCTGAATCTACTTACAAAGAATTTAAAGCAGGTATTGAGAAGCTTGAAAATTCAGGTGCTACCGAGATTGCGCTAGATTTACGGAACAACCCTGGCGGATTTTTAAGCATAGCTGAAAAGATAGTAGATGAGTTTTTAGAAGATGATAAGCTAATTCTGTTCACCAAGAACAAGCGTGGCGATATCGATAAAAGTTTTGCTACCAGTAAGGGCGATTTTGAAGAAGGCAAAGTTTATGTGCTGATTGACGAAAACTCGGCTTCGGCGAGTGAAATTGTTGCGGGCGCTTTACAGGATAATGATAAAGGTACTATTGTAGGAAGACGTTCTTACGGTAAAGGCTTGGTGCAACGCGAAATGGAACTGGGTGATGGCAGTGCTGTACGTTTAACTGTGTCGCGCTATTATACGCCAACGGGGCGATCCATACAAAGGCCTTACGACAATGGTAACAAAGATTACTACGATGAATATTTTGAGCGATTGGATAGTGGTGAGCTGTTAGATCCTGAAAAAATTGAGGTGGATGATTCGTTAAAATTTATAACACCTGGCGGAAAAGTCGTTTATGGCGGCGGCGGCATTATTCCCGATGTATTTGTGCCACTAGATAAAAGTATGCAAAATGAAACCTTGTCCTTTTTACTGCGACGTGGTTTTTTTGGAAATTTTGTTTTTGAAGAACTCGAGCAAGATAGGCATCAATACGATGATATTACGCGAAAAAATTTTATTGATAATTTTGAAGTAGGCGATGATTTGGTATTTGCGTTTCAGGATTATTTAAACCTGCGTTCCGATTCTAAAGTGACATTTGTAGCCTACCATGATGAGGTTAAGCAATATATAAAGGCGACCCTTGCAGATCAACTTTTTGGTAATGGTGCCTTCGAAGAAGTTTATAACCAACGTGATATTATGATTGAAGAGGTGATTAGCCTTAGTGAAGAAGGCAATTAAACCTCTAGTTTATCATGTACTTTTGTGTGCTTTCCACCATTCCAGAGGGTTAAAATATCTGTCGCTACTTGGGATCCGCTTCCCGATGCTATGGCAAACTGGCTACGCCAACCGGCTAATGTTCCAGCTACATACAGGTTTTTTTTAATTAAGTGGTCGGTGTTTTTTAGCCAAATACGGTCTTTTTCAATGGCAGCCCTAGGATGTGGCTCAATAAAATTTTCAAGTCCTTCAATATTCATTAAATTGGTGTATCCCACTGCGATAACCACTACTTTAGAATGGTAGGTGTTTTTGTTTGTCTTTAACCTAAAGTGGTCTTCGGTTTGCGAAACGTTTAAAACTTTTTCTTTTTCTAATTGCTCGACATGCGGATAAAGGTTGGAAAGTTGTTCTTTTCCACCTTTTAAAATAGATGCTCCGGTAGTCCCGGGTTTCAACCCCAATACATTATTGAACAAGGCCGTTTGCAAATGCGAGGTTTTTTGGTGTATAACAATGCCAATGCGTTTGTCTTTCGCGAAAGCTTTATGTTGGGCCGATCCCAAAACTAGGGCGCAAGACATGCCGGCCGCTCCACCACCAATAATTAATGCGTCAAACATATTATTTGCCTTTTTTAACTTTGTCCTCAATACGTTTAGATGTTCTTAAAATGGCCATCATTAAAATGACACAAAGCCCGGCGACTATGGTGATAACCGCTACGATACTGTCGTCATCAAACGGTGCGTTAAGATTTACTTTGGTGAAATTAAAAATAATCAGGCCTAGGGCGATGATGCTGAGAACTATAGATAGAATTTTCATGTTGTCAATCTTTTAAACGAGATCAAAAAGTGCTTTTATATTATGTGCAAATAGTTTTACTGCAATGGCCAATAAAACTACGCCAAATATTTTTCGGATAATGTTAATGCCGTTTTGCCCAATGAGTTTTTCAATTTTAGACGATGTCTTTAAAACTATAAAAATAATAATAACATTTATTATAACCGCAACGATAATGTTTTCTGTCCTGAATTCCGCGCGAAGCGAAAGCAGCGTGGTTAAACTTCCCGGGCCGGCAATAAGCGGAAATGCCAATGGGAACACCGCTGTAGTTTTCGAGTTTTGCTCTTCTTGTTTGTAGAGTGTAATTCCTAAAATCATTTCTAAGGCGATAAAAAACAAAATAAAGGCACCTGCTACGGCAAACGAATTAACATCGATGCCGATAAGGTTTAATATGCTTTTTCCTAAAAACAGAAAAACAATTAAAATGACACCGGCTACAATAGAGGCTTTTTCACTTTGTATGTGTCCGGCTTTTTTACGTAAATCTATAACTATGGGAATGTTGCCAACAATATCAATTACAGCAAATAGTACCATAAAGGCGGTAAAGATTTCCTTAAAATTAAGTTGCATAAGCTTGATTTTAAATATTGTGCAAAAGTATAGGATTAAACCATACTTATTTGCTTTAAAACGCTAAAGTTTAGTTATTTTTGCAAACTCTAAAATAGGGGCCGTTATGTTTCAATTGGGTAAAACTATAGTTTCTGAAGACATCATTGAAAAGGATTTTCTTTGTAACCTTTCCGCGTGCAAAGGAGCCTGTTGTATTGATGGTGATGCCGGTGCGCCTCTAGATGCAGACGAAGCTGATATTTTAAAGGAAATATATCCTAAAGTGAAGCCTTTTTTGCGTCAAGAAGGTATTGATGCCATTGAAGCCCAAGGAACGTCAGTAGAGACCGAAGATGGTGAATTAGAAACTCCTCTCATCAATGGAGCCGATTGCGCCTATGTGATATTCGACGAAAAAAAAGTGGCGCTATGTGCTATTGAAGAAGCATATAATCAAGGTGAAATCACATGGAAAAAACCAGTTTCCTGTCATTTATATCCTGTTCGTGTTCAAGATTACAGTGAATTTTCGGCCGTAAATTATCATAAATGGCAAATTTGTGATGATGCCTGCGCTTTGGGTAACGAACTCAAGGTACCCATTTACAAATTTGTAAAAGAAGCGCTCATAAGAAAATTTGGAGAAGATTGGTACATGGAGTTAGAAAAGGTTGCCCAAACTTTTTAACAATTCCAAAAATAGCTGTTTAAAACGCTATAAACCCCAGTGTTTTAGGGTTTAAATCCTTAAAAAATTTGATAACTTTTTGAAAGTCAAAAAAACATAAAATGCTGTTAATCAGTTTTTTGAGTTATTTTTTTTGTAAACTTTCTTAGGTTTTGTTTTTTCTTCTTTGTTAAAAACTTGTTGAAAAGGTTTTTTTATTTGCTTCTAAACGTATCAATCATTTTGCAATCTTTGTTTCAATCAATTCAGAGATAAAATTCAATTTTTTTAGCTTGTTAGTAAACTTGTTAAAAATGTGTTTTGAGATTACCAAAAACATATTTAACAAATTATAAACTTTGTTGAAGTCGGTTTTTTTGAAAAGAAAGAATTCAATCAAGTTTTTAAAAAGATATGCGCAGAAATGGAGGCCATGTTTTAGGTGATTTTACAAAATGCGATATAAAGAGATTATGACTCAACCAAAACTAAATATATGGAAATAACGCACATCATTAAACGAGATTACGACACAACACCTTTTGTGTTGGACAAAATCACCGCTGCTATTGAAAAAGCAATGCTTTCGGTAGGACATGGAACAAGGGAAGACGCCGAGTCTATTTCGGGGAAAGTATTTGAATCACTTTTAGCAAGAAAAGCGGTAGATTCAAGATATGTTCCAACGGTAGAGCAAGTGCAGGATATTGTAGAAGATAAATTAATGGGCAGTGCATTCCATAACGCGGCTAAGGCTTATATTCTCTACAGAGATGAGCAAGCTAGAAAGCGCCAGACCAATATTTTTGAAAAGCGTATTAACCTAAAACCTTATGAATATCCAGATTTGTACGAATATGTAAATGCGATTAGGCATTCATATTGGATTCACAGTGAGTTTAATTTCACCAGTGACATTCAGGATTTTAAAACAGGTCTTACTCCAATAGAAAAATCAGCCATAAAAAATACCATGCTGGCCATTTCTCAAATTGAAGTTGCCGTCAAATCATTTTGGGGCGATATTTACCAAAAAATGCCTAAGCCAGAAATAGGTTCGGTGGGGGCGACATTTGCAGAAAGTGAGGTGCGACATCATGATGCGTATTCGCACTTGTTGGAGATATTGGGTCTTAATGCTGAGTTTAAAACTCTAAAGAAGAAGCCGGTAATAATGAGGCGTGTTCATTATTTAGAAACGGCTTTAAAAAATTCCAAAAGTGAAAACATTCAAGAATATGCCGAGTCTATATTGTTGTTCTCCCTTTTTATAGAACATGTGTCGTTGTTTTCTCAGTTTTTAATCATCATGGCTTTTAACAAACACAAGAACATGTTAAAAGGTATATCAAATGTTGTTGAAGCGACTTCAAAAGAAGAGCAAATTCATGGCGATTTTGGTATAGATGTAATAAAAATTATTAAAAAGGAAAATCCAAAATGGTTTGGAGAGGATTATAACGAGAAAATCCAAAATATTTGTAAAGATGCTTTTAAGGCTGAAAGTGATATTATCGATTGGATTTTTGAAGATGGTGAATTGGATTTTCTTCCAAAGAACGTTATTAACGAATTTATTAAGAATCGATTTAACAATTCATTGGAAAGTATTGGCATAGGAAAAGTATTTGACGTAAGCGAAAAGTTATTGGCCGAAACAGAGTGGTTTGATGATGAAATAATTGGCACCAAACACGGCGATTTCTTTGTGAAACGATCTATTAATTACAGTAAAAGAACAAAAAGTATAACTAGCGACGACCTATTTTAAATTATGAAAGTAAACACGCATCTCCAGGGTGAAAAAACTGAGCAACAATCAAATTATGACCAATTATTAAGTGCCCGTAAAGAGCAAATTAAGAATGCTACTCAATTGGAAACTGAGTATGAGTTTAAATGGCTAACCGAAAACAGCCGTAAATTTTTAGAGTCGGGTTACCTAACCGACGGAATCACTCCAGAGGGCAGGATAAGAGAAATAGCAGAAAGAGCCGAGGAAATTTTGAAAATTGACGGTTATGCCGATAAGTTTTACAAGTACATGTCTGAAGGTTTCTTCTCTTTAGCATCTCCGGTATGGTCTAATTTTGGAAAAAAGCGTGGACTTCCTATAAGCTGTTTTGGCTCTAACATTGCAGACGATATGGGTAACATACTTTACACCCAGTCTGAAGTGGGAATGATGTCTAAATTAGGTGGAGGTACATCAGGGTATTTTGGAAACCTTAGGCATAGAGGAGCTCCTGTAAAAAACAACGGGGTGTCTTCTGGTGCGGTGCATATCATGCAACTTTTCGAAAAAATGGTAGATGTAGTTAGCCAAGGTTCGGTAAGAAGAGGTCGTTTTTCACCATATTTACCTGTAGAGCATCAAGATATCAAGGAGTTTTTAGAAATTGGTACAGAAGGAAATTCTATTCAAGAGCTTACGCACGGTGTTACGGTTACTGATAAGTGGATGGAAGAAATGATAGGTGGCGATGTTGAAAAACGTTCTGTTTGGGCAAAAGTAATTCAGCGCAGAGGTGAGATAGGCTATCCTTATATTTTCTTTAAAGATCATGCAAACAACCAAGCGGCAGATGTTTATAAAGATAAAAACCATAAAATAGTAGCAAGTAACTTGTGTACAGAAATTATGTTGCCTTCAAACGATCAATGGTCTTTCGTTTGTGTATTATCTTCTGTAAACGTATTACATTATGATAAGTGGAAAGATACCGATGCGGTTGAAACCATGGTATACTTTTTAGATGCTGTTATTACTGAGTTTATTGAGAAACTTGAAGAGTTTAGAGATTCACAAGATTTAGATGATAGACAAACGTTTATGTTCATGGAGCGTGCCTATAATTTTGCAAAGGATAATAGAGCGCTAGGTTTAGGTGCATTGGGTTGGCATTCGTTATTGCAGTCTAAAATGTTATCATTTGACAGTGCCGAAGCTTTCAACTTAAACAGTGAAATCTTTAAATTAATTCAAGAGAAATCATATAAAGCTTCAGAAGAATTGGCTGAATTATACGGTGAGCCAGAGGTGTTAAAAGGTTATGGCAGACGTAACGCTACTTTGAATGCTATTGCTCCAACAACTTCATCGGCGTTTATCTTAGGTCAGGTATCACAAGGTATCGAGCCTATATGGTCTAATATTTATGTAAAAGATATTGCCAAAATTAAAACCACCATTAAAAACCCGTTCTTGCAGAATCTTTTAGAAGAAAAAGGACAGAATACACCAGAGGTATGGCGCAGTATACGTGACCATGATGGTTCTGTTCAGCATTTAGAGTTTTTAACCGAGCAAGAGCGCGACGTTTTTAAAACCTATTCTGAAATTGACCAGTTAAACATCGTTTATCAGGCAGCTAACAGACAAAACCATATCGATCAAGGGCAGTCGGTTAATATTATTGTGCATCCAGATATGCCAGTTAAAGACATAAACAAAATATATGTAACGGCATGGAAGCTTGGGCTCAAATCTTTGTACTACCAACATAGCATGAATGCTGCACAAAAATTTAAGCAGAAAAAGGAATGTGCTAGTTGTGAAGGATAATGCCTAAAACACTTAATTAAACTAAATAAAAAAACACCTTAAAACTAAGGTGTTTTTTTTATTTAGGTGTTCGGTGCTTTAATAAATGGACCTTGTATTAATTTGTTTCTAGGGGAGCTCAATCTAAAAAAAACTAGTATTTGCTAGCAATTACAAATTAAAGTTTTAACAAACGATTTTATTTTTTTTAAATTTAGATGGTAATACGGTAATACTTTAAAACAGCGAAATCAAACAAATATGTTTAAAAAGATAATTTTCTACTTACTCTTGGTTCTTTTAGGTTTGGCGCTGTACTTAAATCCCAATTTTAAAACGATTTCTGCAGGTATCGCTATTCTACTTTTTGGAATGATTATGCTAGAAGAAGGCTTTAAAGTTTTTACCAAAGGTCCACTTCAACAGATTCTAAAAAAAGCAACAAATAAATTATACAAAAGTATTACTGCTGGCGCAGTCGTTACAGCGTTAATTCAGTCAAGTTCACTGGTTACTGTAATTACCATATCTTTTATAAGTGCCGGGTTGATTTCTTTAGCAGAAGGCTTTGGGTTGATATTTGGTGCAAACCTAGGTACTACAGCTACTGCATGGTTAGTGGCTGGATTTGGACTGAAAATAAAGATTTCTGCCTTGGCCATGCCCATGCTTGTTTTCGGAATTATTTTTTCTTTTCAAAAAAGACAAGTGCTCAAGGGCGTTGGAAATGTGTTGGCTGGACTAGGGTTTTTCTTTCTGGGCATTCACTATATGAAAGAAGGCTTTGATGTCTTTAAGGAGTATATCGATTTATCTGAATACGCTGTTTCGGGTTTCTTGGGCGTTCTTATATATACAGGACTTGGTATACTAATTACAACTATTTTGCAATCAAGTAGTGCAACTTTGGCGCTTATATTAACCGCCTTGTCTGTAGGGCAAATAGAGTATGAAAATGCATTGGCATTGGCCATTGGAGCCAATGTTGGCACCACTATAACGGCAGTTTTGGGCGCGGTAAGTTCAAACAGTGCAGGGAAACGGTTGGCCTTGGCGCATTTTATATTTAATGTTACTACTGGTTTGGTGGCCATGGCTTTTATTTTCCCCTTGGCAAGATTAGTAAATATTCTAGCCGATTTGATAAATATAGCTTCTACCAATAACACCCTAAAACTAGCAATGTTTCACACGATTTTCAATGCGTTAGGAGTGCTTTTAATGTTGCCCTTTATAGGTGTTCTGGAAAAGTTTTTATTGAAATTTTTCAAGGAGAAAACCGAAAAAGATATCGATGAGCCTAAATATCTTAACGCTTCTGTGCTTAAGTTCTCTGGTTCTACCATTTCTGCATTGATAAAGGAATCGAAATATTTATATGAAAATAGTGTTTTTGAAATTGTAACCCATGCTTTGAATATTCATAGGTCTGATGTGAAGTCTGATGAAAAAATTAAAACCATAGTTAAGAAGTCGAACATCGATTTTCAAACAGACATTGAAGACTTATACTATAAAAAAGTAAAATATATATATGGTGAAATTATAAAGTATGCATCAACCGCCCAAAGTACTTTAAGTCTAAATAGTAAACAAATTACGGCAATAACGGATATAAAGATCGCTAATAGAAAAATGGTGGAAATTATTAAAGATGCACGCGAATTGAATAAAAACATTAGCCGTGTATTAGATATGGATAATAAGCATTTACAAAAAGAATACGATAGTTATCGAAAAAAGCTAACTAATGTGCTTAGAACTATATATTTATTTAGAACAGATGACGACGAAAAAAAGCATAGGGTCAAATTAAAAAAGTTAAAAAGTGAGGCCATAAAAAAAGTACGATTAAGTAATAAATCTATAGATAAGTTAATTAGGCAAAATTTAATTACTGCTGAAATGGCTTCGTCTTTATTTAATGATTATGCTAATGTAAACGATATGATAAAAAAATTAATTGATGTTGCTGAACTGCTGTATGTAAAAAAAGATTCATTATTGGACGAAGAAGGAAATAGGTGAAAAATTAAGTACTAAAAAGGAGCTAAAAAGGAGCTAAAAAGGCACATTTTTTGTCTATCTGAACTTGTTTTAGATTCTGAATTAAATTCAGAATAACAAGTTTCCCGATGCTTTATAGCTCTTATTCGTTAATTTTAATGCGCTTTCGTTTATTTATATTGGCACAAATAAGAGGTTTGTTCACCAACCTTCACCTGAAATTTTTCATTGGCTTCAATTTGGTAAGCTTCTCCTGCTTTGTAGGTTTTCCATTCAGATTCCCCTGGCAATAGTACTGTCATTTCGCCTTCTACCACATTCATGGTTTCATGTTTTGAAGTACTAAACTCGTAGGTTCCGGCATTCATAACGCCCAAGGTTGATTGCCCCGTTTTGCTAGTGTATCCTAAAGATTTAACGTTTCCGTCAAAATATTCGTTTGCTGAAATCATCATTTTTAATTTAAAATTTCACCAAAAATAATAAACTCTTCATGGAAGAAAGAATACAAGTAGTTAAATATAGGATTTTGTCAAAAACAAAAATCTCCAAGAGTGAGGGCCCTTAGAGATTTAAAGCTTTTGTAACACCTTTTTCGGTTGTCAACGGATTTACTTAATCTAATACTAGTCTAAAATATTTCCAGAAATGGCTTTGTCGTTATCGGCCATTAGTGCAAAAAACTTATCGATATTCGGTAGAATAATAATTCTTGTTCTTCTGTTTTTTGCTCGGTCTTCTTTAGAGTCGTTGCTCGCAATAGGTTGGTAGCTGCTTCGGCCAGAAGCAATTAGTTTTTCTGGAGCAACGTTATATTTATCTTGTAGTTTACGAACAACTGAGGTCGCTCTTAAAACACTTAAATCCCAGTTGTCTGCAATATTAGCGGTATTAATGGTTCTCGCATCTGTATGGCCTTCAACCATAACATCTAAGCTTGGCTCAGAGTTGATAACATCGGCTAGTTTCTTTAAAACAGGATCAGCTTTAGAACTTAGTCTATAGCTTGCTGTATTAAACAACATATTATCTGCGATAGATATCATTACTACAGTTTCATTAATTTCAACGGCAAAGTCTTGGTCTTCATCAATGTTGCTCTCGTTTATGGTTTTTTCTAGGTTGTATGCCACCGCCAAGTTCATAGAGTCTTTTAATGTTTTCGCTTGGCTAAGTTTGTTTTGGTCAACATTTTTTAATGTTTCGCGCATACGTGATTTCGTGTCGTTAGAGATTACAGTACCGTTTTCAACGACCTCTAGTTTTGAATCGTTTTCTTCTTTTAGAGACATAATTTTGCTATTGTAAGCCTCAACGCGTTCTTGAATTTTATCGAATTTAGCTTCTAAGTCCTCTTTAGCAACTTTAGTTTTTTGTAATTCACTTTTAATTTCACCATTCTCTTGTTGCAATGCCAAGTATTTTTTCTTGGAAACACATGATACGGTGATAATGGCTAATAAAAGTAATACGGATATTTTCTTCATAATTAATATAAGATTTGATTTATTCTATTTACGAAACTGGGAGCAATATAGATTACGGTGTATTGGATTTATTTGTAACCTGCTGATATTTAATATTGAAGAAATAAAAAAACCTCAATAAACTTTTAAATGGTTCTAAAGTTTATTGAGGCTTGCCCTTAATTTATTTGTAATCTATACCGTTTCCTCTGGTAGGTCACTTTTGGCAATAGATTCAACAACTTCAAGGGTTGCTGGTTCAACAGATGAATCATGAGAGTTATGGTACTCTTCAAGAAGATTCATGGTTGCAATTAACAAATCTTTGGTCTCAGACAACAAGCCGAAATACAAAGTTGTGTTTTTTGGGCTCGATTCTTCCTTTCTGGTACGCTCAATCTGCTTTTGAATTTTTTCAGATAGCAGACGGAAGAGTTCAGTTTTGGAGTTTAGAATATCACCAATTTGTTCAAAGGAACTCGAATCGAATGATGCTTTGATATCATTGAACAATTTTTCAACCGCTTCATCAATTTCTTTTAGTTCTTTTATCTGATTGAACTTAAGTTTTTTATGGTTGTTATTGACGTGCTTGAAACTTACTTTTGAAATGTATTCCAAAGACTGTGTCATGTCTTGAAGGTAGCCTAGAATACTAATATAGAAATCACTGGCCCCAACACTAGAGTCATCAAGGTTTTTAATGAAATAAAATATATTGTCTCTAAGGTTGTCAACTTCTAAGGATAATTTAGCTATTTGTTTCTCGTTCTTTTTTAATGAAGATAAATCTTGTTTAGCAAGGCCTTTTATAGCGTTAGAATATATTTTGTTACCTCTTTTTACTACGTTGGCTATATTAGCTGCGCTTTCATGAATAACCCCTTGAACCGAACTGCTTTCTGCTGTTTTAAGGCGGTCCTCACTTTTGCTTTCGGTAGATTTCTTTTTGTGTGATAAGAAGTTTCTAGTTAATAAAATAATAGTAAGCAATAGAAGTATAGGAGTCATTACACTCGGCTCCCAATTAATTAAAAATACTACGACACCAGCAGCTGTAAAAGCACCAAATGCAGTGCCAAACCAACCACCTATAACATTTAAAACACCAGCAACTCTATACACGGCGCTTTCAGAACCCCAGGCCCTGTCGGCCAAAGATGTACCCATGGCAACCATAAAAGTCACGTATGTAGTTGAAAGTGGCAATTTCATGGCAGTTGCAATAGAAATTAACACGCCAGCAACCATTAAATTAACTGAAGCTCTTATCATATCAAATGCTGGAGCATCCATACTTTGGTCTTTAGTCATTATGGTTGTATTTGGTTTTTTAAAACTAGCATCTACGTTAGCTAGCATCGATTTAGGAATGATATACCTTAATGCATCCGACATCCCAGAAGTGGCTTTTACAATTGTTCTTGAAAGCATGTTGGGCTTAAACTTTTCGTGAGTTTCACTTTGGCGAGATAGGCTAATTTCGGTTTCAGCTACCGTTTTGGCCTTTTTAGAAAACCAAAGGGTAACAACCATAATGCCTCCAGAGATGAACAATAAAAATGGCTCAGCAGGCATTTTCTTACCTAATATGCCCATAGTAAATTCTGAAGCTCCAGTGCCAGACCCTATCCAAGCTTCGTAACTATGGTAAGCCGCCATGGGGACACCAATGAAGTTAACTAAATCATTTCCTGAAAAAGCTAAAGCCAATCCAAAAGTACCAACAGCGATAACAATTAGTAAAATACTTTTTTTAGTTATTTTTTGGAAGGCATACGAAAATAGGGTGAAAAGGACAAAGCCTCCAATAATGATATATAATTCATTCCCTTCAACATAGCCTTTAAGGTCGCCATAATAAGGAGTTCCCTTTAAGCCTTTCATGAAAATAAAATACAGAATGGCCGTTAATGCCAAACCACCAAAAAGGGCGCCGAAATTTTTTATTTTTTCTTCGTAATGAAAAGTGAAAATATAACGGGAAATCCACTGTACAAAGGCACCTACACTAAAGGCTATGACGACCGATAGTAGAATGCCACTTATAATTTCTAAAGCCTTTTTCGTATTGATATAGCTACCCAAATCTGCTAATGTTTGTGATTCTGAAGCACTAATCTTGATTAGTGCCATAACAACAGCAGCTCCCAATAAGTTAAAAACAATAGATACCGTTGTTGAGGTAGGTAAGCCTATTGTATTGAAGAAATCAAGTAAGAGTATGTCCGTAATCATAACGGCCATAAAAATGAGCATGATTTCATGAAAACTGAATTGTGCTGGTACAAAAATACCTTTTCGCGCGACTTCCATAAGGCCACTTGAAAAAACGGCACCAATGAAAATACCTAAACTTGCAACAATCATTATCGTACGTAATGAAATGGCTTTAGAGCCTATTGCAGAGTTTAGAAAGTTAATGGCATCATTACTAACGCCAACAACAAGGTCTACCACAGCTAATATAGCAATGGCTATTAGCATGTATAAATAAATGTTTTCCATAGGTTTTAATTGTAAAAGGTCTGCAAATATCATGACAATATATGATTATTATGTTACGTAATTGTTATTTTATGACTTAAAAATGAACGTCAAATCCTAACCTAAATGTGATGTTGTCTTTGTTGCCATCAAGTGTGGTGTAGCTTATGTCGCTTTGTACTTTTAGTTTGTGCCCAACAATAAATTTGTTAACACCTAAAGTGTATTGTTTGGCAGGAAGTGCTTGGGTAATGGCTTCATAGTCTAGTGTAGTGAAACGTGCAGCAATTTCATAGTTGCTTTTAAACAAATAACCTGCTTGTAAATTTAAAGCATTACCTGTTAGAACGATATCTCCAGTAGGGGTTGTGTCATCTGCTTCTGTCGCAATTTCATCGTCGGCTGTACGTTTAGCATATTCACCCATAAACGAAAATCCATTGTATTTAAACATGGCATCTGCAAAAATGGTAGTTTGGTCGGTTTCATAAATGGAACCATCCGTTCTAATCATATAGTCGCCGGCAAATCCTCTTTCTCTAACGGCATCTTGGTTATAGTTATAGGTGAAACCAAGCATTAATTTAGGTTTATCTTCACGTTTTAAATCCGATTGACTGTAATCACCTTTTGATTTGAAAGTTCCAAAAGGTAAAAGCTCCAATCTTCCTGTATACTGTAAACCACCTTCATTGCCTTCGGTAACATTGCGGCCTTCGCCTTGTGAAATCGATAGTTTTTCGCGCATTAGGAAGTTACCCCCTAAATTGCTTTTATGACGTAATTGAATACCTAAATCACGATCTATATTAAAACGACTATTTAATAATGAACGGTCAATTAATTGAAGGTTTGCTGATGATACAACACGCTCTACGTTTCCTGGTAGTTTTGTTTGGCCTGCCCAAAGTTCAAAGTTTTTGGCGAAGTTCCACATAATAACAGCATCTAAAATGTATCGCGGTGTGTTACGATTGAATTCGTTGGCTCCAGAGATATCTCTATTGGAAAGACCTAGCTCTATTTTATATTTAAGCTTTGGACTATAAGCAAAACCATCAAACTTTAAACGAGCACGACGTACAATAAAGTTATGCTCTGGACTATTATAGTTGTTTCCGTTGTAATCCCATGATGACATGGAACGTACTTGAAAGCGAGGAGCAAATTTTACGCTAAAAGAACTGTCTTTTGCAACAAAATTGATTAATCCTTTTCCGAAAGACGTATCGCTTATTTCTTGTGAATGCATTGAAAACACTAGGCAAAGAGCCAGTGCTAAAGTAATTTTAAGTTTCATTGTATTTATTAGTTTTTGTCGCTGCAAATAACCAATCCCAATGTTAACTAAATGTTACCTAAAGTTTAAGATTATAAAAAAAAAGACTGCCTTGGCCAAAGGCAGTCTCATTAGAAATCATGATAATGTAGTCGACAAAAACTAATAGATTATATGAAATACTAATTAAATTAGTCTTAAGACCCTACAAATATCAATGTTTAAGTTCATTGTAATGTAATGTAAATATTAATTTAATATTAAGAATGAGGTTGGTTTGATGATTTATTGTTTGTTGAAAATCAGTTTTTTACATGTTTAATGTTAAATTAATGTTATGAGAACGTTGTTTAAATGTTATCTGTTTCGTAACTTTGATAAATAATGTAAAAACCCCATAATTATGAAGAAGTTTATCTTATTTTTTGCCTTTTTAATTACTGTGGTATCTTTTGCTCAGCAAAAGAGAGATTTAAAGTTTAACAAAGAAACGAACTTAATTGAAGTTGTTTACTATCATGACAATGGCGTGGTAAGCCAAACTGGCTTTTACACTACAGATGGGAAGCTTCAAGGTGAGTGGTTAAGCTTTAGCGCGGAAGGCAAAAAAACAATTTTTGGTAATTATGATAATGGTAAAAAAGTCGGCAAATGGTTTTATTACACTAATGAAACCGTAAAAGAAGTAGATTACAATGAAAATGTTATTGCAAGCTTAAAAGAAACAGAAGTTGATAACAACGGCGGTTTATAATAAACTTGAAAACTACTAATAAAAAAAGCATCCCAACTGGGATGCTTTTTTTTATTGCTTAATATTTTTATCTTGGATTATAGTAGGTAATTGTTGGTATTGATGAGTAAACATTGTTATCTTCCCCTCCCGTTGTGCCTTCGTTAACATTGTTGTTCTTATCTACACGTACATGAATATATGCCCATCCGTTAGAATTAGCATAACTGGCTATTGAATGTCCTGAAATTTCAGTTGACATTGATTGGTTTTGATTAGGGCTGATAATTCCATTGTAAGTGACTTCTTTTAATAACGTAGCATTATTGAAACTCGATCCTTGGGTAACATAAAAGCCCACTTTCATCGTATTGGAGTCGGCTGTACCATTATTTTCTACATTTAATAAAATTTGAAGACTTTCACCTAGATACAGTGCATGGAATTGGTTCGAAGAGAATGATTGGGGTGAACCTGATGCTCCTGACGATTTTGCGGTGGACGCATTAGCATCTATAACCAAATCGGGATATGTAGGACATCCACTGTTTGATGATGGGCCAGCTTCATTTGGGCAATTGTCACTAGTATCAGGAACGCCGTCGCCATCTGCGTCTGGTAATGGAGCGGTGAATGAAAATGTTTGAGAATTACCAAGGTATTCTGTAACTAAATAGAATTTTTTTCCAGGATTAGTGTTAAAGGTGCGGTTGTACCAAGAATACCCAGTGTATAACCACATGTTCTTTATTGTATAATTGCTGAAAGAAAGGTTGTCGTCACCATCATTATTCCAATTTATGACTCCTATCAGATTGTTTGATGTTATGGATTCCGCATATACTCGGAGTTTGATTTCATTGTAACCATAGTTCCCCTTTATCTTAAATTCATAATCAAAGCGATCTCCAAAAGTAAAGCTTTGATTTAAGGTGGACACCTTAAAGTCTTTTATGTCTACTTGTGAATAACAAAATAAGTTTAAGGCAAGTGCGATAAGTAATGTAATTTTTTTCATGATGTATTATTTGTTTTTTGTAAAAATAAGGCTTCATTTATTGCTGTATTTTAACTACATATTAAATAAATGTAAATAAAAAAAGGACCGTGTTTTAAAACGGTCCTTTTAATCCACGCTTGTTTATCAAGCGTATATGTAGGGTTACTAGTTAAGCATGGTAACCACAAAGCTTTGTCCGGCCCAAGTAAAGGCAGATACGTCTGCACCAACACCAGCTTTAAAGCTTATGGTGTTGTTGGCGGTAATTGTAATACCATCAGTGATTGATGTTACCGAACCGGTAATATCACCACCTACGTTATCGTCACCAACGTTTCCTTGTGCAACAGCATTAGTAATTGTTAAAGTTCCATTGCCGCTATCGTCTTTTGTGTCGATTCTGTTTCCGAATGAAGCATTTCCATAAGCAGCGAATAATATGTTGCTAATTACAGCTTGTGTGCCACGTCTAATTTCAGCACCTGATTTTAAAGCTACGTCTGGGTTAAGGTTTAAAATGGTAATATTTTTTAAGGTTGGTGTTGATATAGGGGCAGCAGTAGGGTCAGAGCTGTTGCTGTCGCCTTCAATACCTCGTGGGTCATCTGTAGCCGCATCAAAACCATCGTTACGAACACCAAAAGCATTTGTAATTGTTCCAGTGTAACCTTCTGTCCAATCAAACATGTCGTCTGCAATGTTAGCACAGTAAACATTTGTTACATTTACGCTGCCACCAAAAAATTCGATACCATCGTCATTTCCATTGCTAACAACAATGTTGTTCACAATAGTGCTGTTTCCAACACCAAAGAAAGATATTCCGTTAAATTCTTGTTCACCATTAATTTTGGCTCCAGTATATTCTGCAATAACATAGCTTAACTCGCCAGAACTGTCTGAATCGTTATCACCGCCATAAAGTAAACCAGCAACCTCAGACTGAACATCGATACCCTTGTTGCTTTTTGCTTTACCAGCAAGTACAATACCGCCCCAATCTCCTGCTTTTGGAGATGCAGCATCAGAGGTAAATCTAATAGGATTGGCCGCAGTACCTTTAGCGATTAATTTTGCTCCTCTTTCAACAGCTAAAAACACATCGGTTCTTCCACTTTTCGCCTTAATTACCGTGCCGGGCTCAATGGTTAATGTTGCGCCTTCTTTTACGGTAAAGGAACTGGTTAAGGTGTACTCTACAGATGCTAATAATGTAGCGTCTTCGGTAATTTCTCCTTCTAATTCATTTCCAGTAATTGGACCTCCGCCATTTCCTGGGTCAATAGTTCTGTTGTCATCATCACTTGAGCAAGAAAAAATAGAGATAGCAACGGCTACTATTAGTAAGTTTTTTAATGTTTTCATTTTGATTTTTTTAATTTTAAATTCTTGTTTTTATTGTTCTGCAAAAAAAGACACTAGATTTAAATTTAGCTTAAAGCTAATATTAGTATTAGGTTAAGAAATCGCACTTATGTTAACTTAATGTTTATCGTTTGTGTTTGGTGACCTTTTTTTGTTGACAGACAAGGTTGAGTTATTTGTTATAAATCATAAGAGATGCCAACTGAAAATGAGATGCCTCTCTTGTAGGTGTTCATTGTTAGTTTTTCTGGGATATCCCTGTATCTATCAAAACTTGGGTTCAATATGTTTTTCACGTTAAATTTTGCTCCTAAATTCTTGTTGAATTTGTGGCTGAACACAAAGTCTAAAAGCGGAACTCCTTTTTCAATGATGTTTTCTTTAAAGTTTGTACCAATACTATAAACTTTGTCACTTTGGTAGTTGAATACCAACGTTGAAATGGTTTCTTTTTCGTTTAGTTCAAACCTGTATGAAACATCGGCGTTAAGCGTAAAGGGTGCAGCACCTTCCAATTGAGAGCTGTCTCCGGTGTAGTTGAACAGGGTGTTGGCTGTATTGAATTCAAGTTTAGTGTTCATCAAGGTGGCGTTACCACCAAGAGAAAGGGTTTGAGATTTTTCACTATCTGCATCTTCGATAGAGATAATATCCAGTTTGCCTTCTAATTCCAATCCAAAAACAGTAGCATCACCAGAATTGTCGAAGGTGAAATCTCTTTCGATTGCAGAGTTTCTTTCCAAACGGTTAATGGAGTTTTGAATTAATTTTCCGAAAACGCCTATAGAAATAAGTTCGCTCTTATTGGGGAACAACTCAAACTTAAGTTCTCCGTTATAGTTGTCTGATGGAATCAAGGCTGGGTTACCACTTTCTTGATAGTTGATGCCCTCGTAAGTAAAGGGGGCAATTTCCTTAAACTGTGGGTAGGTATATGTTACGCTACCTGAGGCTCTTAAGTTGATTTTGTCGTTAAGCTGATATTTCAGGTTAAGAGTAGGTAAAACGTATTGTTTGTCCAAAGTAATTTGGCTATTGTTAGAGTAACCTGGGAAACTAATATTGGTATCCCATTCTACATCCATTTTTACATTCTCTGCACGTACACCAACATTGGCGGTAAATTTTTCGTTGAATTTATAAACCGCATCAATATATGCAGCATGTGTGGTTTTTTTGGCGTCGTATAATTGAGGAAGGTAAGTTTCGGCATCGTCGCTATTCCTTCCTCTAGAGGTCTCAATGCCAAACACTCCATTGTCCAAATTGGCTTGGTTGAATGTGGCGTCTAAATTCTCTACATCTACAAACGTATTCCTTGGGTTAAAGAAGTTATGGTCAAAGTAAATACCGTCAAATTTTCTGTTGGTAATATTACCGTTATATCCCAATGTTATTTTGCCTTTGTTTTCAAAACGGTCGCCAAGGTATTTTACCACATTTAAGTTTCCAGCGATACTGTTTTCAAATAAGTTACCATAAAATCTACTGTTGTCTCTAACGGCATTTTGGGAGATTCTGGTGGTGTTGGTATCGTTGTTTATAATAAAGGTGTTTTTTCTTCGGTCTGGCTCGTCATTGTAAATGGCATTGTAGCTTAAGGCTGCGTTGGCATCAAAAGATTCACCAAATTGGTGCTCAGATAACAACTGGTTAACAAAAAGTTTATTTTGAATTTCTGTTTGCAATATTACGTTAACTAATCTGTTGTCTTCAGCATCTCTACCAATGTCATTTGTTGTTCCAACAAAATCTTCAATTTTCTGAGTGTTGGAGTGAACAAACAAATGATTGTAGCTCAGTTTGTGGTTGTTGTTGATTTTATAGACCAAATTACCCATTAACATCTTAGAGGCATTATAATCATAGGTTTCTGTATCAAAAATAGACCCTACGTTTAAAGTACCGTTATCATAAACATCAACTATTGCATCAGAACGCCCATCGCGATAAGCATACTTGTTATCAAAAGAGCCTACTAGGAATATGCTAATATTACTTTCGTCAGATAATGTTATTTTTTTTCCGTAGTTCAATGAAACGCCCAATGTTGGATTGGCTTTGCCAGAATTTGGAGAATAGCTGTTGTCAAAATTGTAATTTGACAAACTTCTTATTTTATGATGGGTGTTAGAGTTTACTCCAAGCCAATTGGCACCATCCATTTCCTTAAAATCATTAAAGGTGGTTTGGGTGTTCCCCCCAGAAGAAAGGCTGACTTTAAACAACGATTTCTCTGTAGTTTCTTTGCTGTCAATGTCTATACTTGCACCCGATACATCTGAAGACATATAAGAAGAAAACGCCTTGCCTATGCCAACACTTTCAATAATGTCTGAACTAAATAATGAAAGATCGATGTTTTTGTTTCTGGGGTCGTTTGATGGTAAAGGCAAACCGTTAAGAGTGGTAGAGTTGTAGCGATCGCCTAAACCACGAACATAAATTTTACTAGACCCTTCCTGCTTGTTAACGCCAGTAACTTTTAGTGTGGCATCGGCAGCATCCGATACCGCTTTTTTGCTTAGCTCCTGTGCGCCTATGGCCGTTTTTATTTCTACCGCCTTTTTCTGCTCTAATAAAAGTGCTGTTTCACTTTCGCGTTTTGTTGTTGTAGTAATAACAACTTCATCTAATGAGGCTGCACTTGCACCCATGGGTACATTAACTTCGGTTACTTTTCCGGCAACAACTGTTACGGGCAGTTCTTGGGTTTCGTAACCCACAAAACTATAAATTAAGGTATAATCTCCAGGTTCTAAATTTTCTAAAGCGTATAAGCCGTCAAAATCTGATGTGGTGCCTTTAGTGGTACCTTTTATTAAAACGTTAGCAAAGGCCAAAGGTTCGTTGTTGTACTCTTTGTCGGTTAGTTTACCAACCACAGAACCAGTGTTTTGTGCTTGTGAAATAGCCGCTATAATTAGCATTACAAATAGGGTGAATTTTTTCATATTCTTAGTTTTTATCTAGGTGCAAAGAACGAAACACTATATAAACGGAATGTTATCTATAGGTTAAACAATGGTGACAGGAGGGTTATCTAAATGTTATGAAAAAAGAGGTGAAGAATGTATGAGGTTACAATTTGTTAACACTAAAAAAGGTAATAGTAAGGAGCTCAGTAAATAAGATGATTCGGTGGCAAAGTGTTGAAAATAAATTAACGCTTGTACATTTTGAAAATAAAATTTGGTTTAGGTGTCAGTTCGAGTGATTTTGAGGCATGCAAAATCGCATCGAGAACTCTTTGTTAGATGAAAATTCTTTTTCTCGATACAAATTTCACTCATTCTGTCGTGAAACCCACTCGAATTGACGAATTTCATCAAAATGCACAACCGCTTAAAGCATTAAAATTTAATCTAACAGAGCAGTTCAGATTTTAAATAGTAATCGGTAAAATTGGATATTTAGGTAGAGGAGCAGCGTCTACTGTTCCGAAGTGTTTTGCTGGCCATTTTCAGAATTGGCCATGGCCATGGCTAGAGTAATATCATCCATTGAAACCTGCGTTGCCTCTAAAGCTAACTTTAACTCTACAGGGTTAAAAGCATCAACGTGAACCTTAACTTCTTTTGTTTCGTAACCTACAAAGGTGTAAACCAAAGTGTAGTCACCAGATTTAAGGTTTTCTAAAACAAACATGCCACTCAAATCGGTGTTCGATTTGATGTCGGTACCTTTAAGGGAAACTTCAGCCATAACTAGCGGACTATCTTTTAATTCCGCATCTAACACTTTGCCTACTATTATGCCAGTATCTTGGCTATAACAAAACGGGGCAATTAGAAATGCGATAATGTATAAGAGATGTTTCATAAAGACTATAATAAACTTTAATGCAAATTAACTGTGTTAAGATGATTTGAATGTTACTTAAATATTAAACGTCTGTGATTAAAATGTTAAGCGAATGTTAACAACCGTACCGCTCAAAAAAAGTAGAGGAAAAAGGAAACGTTAAAAAGAACTTTTTTATCTTGCCTTGGCTTTAAATAAACACTATGAACTGGGAACAATTACTATCCTTAAAACGCTTTGGCGATACCAATAAAAGATTACGAAAAGAACAAGATGAAACCCGCTTGGGCTTTGAGGTAGATTACGACCGCATTATATTTTCTTCGGAGTTTAGGAGCCTTCAAGATAAAACCCAGGTGATTCCGCTATCGCAAACCGATTTTGTGCATACACGTTTAACACACAGTTTAGAAGTAAGTGTGGTTGGGCGCTCTTTGGGACGAAAAGTGGGTTTGAAGCTTTTGGAAAAATACCCACATTTACAAAATATACATGGTTACCAAGCCAACGATTTTGGAGCTATTGTGGCTACCGCAGCTTTGGCGCACGATATTGGTAACCCACCATTTGGACATTCGGGAGAAAAGGCCATTGGTGAATTTTTTAAAACGGGCGCCGGTAAAAAATATAAAGATGAATTAACCGATAAACAATACCAAGACCTTTGTGATTTTGAAGGTAATGCCAACGGATTTAAAATATTAACGCAAAGTCGTGCTGGCCGAAAAGGAGGGTTGCGCATGAGTTATGCCACGCTTGGTGCGTTTACAAAATACCCAAAGGAATCTTTGCCCAAGAAACCCACTAAGCATATTGCCGATAAAAAATATGGGTTTTTTCAAAGTGATAAAGAAGCGTTTATCGATGTAGCCAATGAGCTGGGATTGGTAAAACGGAGCAACAAACACATTAGTTTTTCGCGCCACCCGTTAACATATTTGGTTGAAGCGGCCGATGATATTTGTTACACCATCATTGATTTTGAAGATGGTATCAATCTGGGACTCATTCAAGAAGAATATGCTTTAGAATACCTTTCTAAAGTTATTCGTGAAAATATTATTCCAGAAAACTACTATGCACTATCCAGCAGGGAAGACCGCATTGGTTACCTTCGTGCGTTGGCTATTGGGGCTTTAATAAACGATGCTGTCGATATCTTTATGAAGTACGAAGAAGCTATTTTAAGCGGCGATTTCGATTCGGCATTATTGGATAAAAGTAAGTATGATGCCCAAATTAAAGATATTATTAAAATAAGCATTGCCAACGTTTACCAATCAGAAGAAGTAATTGATAAAGAAATAGCGGGTTACCAAATCATCAATAAGCTATTGGGCGTTTATACATCTGCTGTTAATAATTCGTATGACGGTACCGCTTCAAACTACGATAAGTTAATACTTGAGCGTTTACCGGAAACCATTAATTTTAAAACCGAAGATCTATACCAAAGGTTATTATCGGTTAGCCATTATGTATCGTTACTGTCTGATAGTAAGGCCATTCAGAATTTTAAAAAGATTGAAGGGGTTACATTTTAGGCTTTTTTAGAGGTTCGTTTAACGGTTTGGCTATGCTCAGTATCCCGAAGGGTATTGCGCATGGGTGTTGTTGTGCTTAGTTATTTTAATCTCGGTGGTTTTTTAATAGCGTCTTTAACTACTTGACCTACGGAGTGTTTGTTAATGTTGTTTCTTTTACAATAATCGCTTAGAAACCAATCTTCCAAAAGTTTTGCTCCTTTACTGGAATTGCAAGACATACAACAAAGTGAAATATTATCTATTCCATTGATTCGAATATCATTCACTATATGCTCCCAAGAAGGTTTCTGTTTTCTTGATTGGAGATTTTCTGAAAATTCCTTACCACAGTACACGCAAGAAACATCTCTTTTCTTAACGTAGTCCTCAACTTCTTTTGGTACGCCCCAACGATTAGCCATTTTATTTTTTCAGTTCAGTAATTAATTCTTGCCATTTTATTGAAGCAAATAAAATTCGTCTGTTAGTCAAAACATTTGAGATTCTTTGAGCCAATAAGCCACCGTAAACCATTAACTCTTGGATATTCATGCTACTTTGAATATGTTGATTACAACGAGCAGAATAAAGCCCTATATTTTCGATAGAGCTACTTTTTTCAGGAATTTGATTTTGGGATAATAAATGACCCCATTCATATTTGATATAATCAATATCCCAATCGGAAGGTCTGTTCCAGCACAACGGTAATTCAGTGCCTTCAACATGGAAAAAAGGCCTGTGCTCCTGGGCTTCAAACAATAGGTAAACAACTTCTTTGAGTATGTCTTTTTTCTTTTGGTCAAACCGAACATTTGAAAAATCCTGTCTTATGTGGTTAATTATTGATTTAACAAGCCTATCACTTCTTAAATCGACCTCATAGGCATCAGGATTTCGGTTTATTATATTTCTATGTTCTATTAGTTTCATCTTCAATTATACACAACGACATGATATGACATCGATTTAGTGTTAAACTAAAATAGTTGAAAATTTTTACAAAATCAAGTTTGTTTGTTACGTTTTATTCAAGATAGCGCTTAAAACATTTGCATAAACTTCTGGTATCCAGCTCTATAGTTTCTTGGAGTTCTTCAACGCTACCATGTTCCATAAACGTATCTGGAATGCCTAAGGTATTTATGGTATTATGGTAATTGTTTTCTGCAGCAAATTCCAAAACGGCGCTTCCAAAACCGCCTTTAATAGCGTTATCTTCAACGGTAATAATAGTGTTGTAGGTTTTAAAAATGTGATGTAATAGTTTTTCGTCCAACGGTTTTACGAAACGCATATCGTAATGGGAAACATCTAAATTTACAATAGCTTCAGTAACGTTTTTGGCCATGTTACCAATGCTTAATATAGCCAGGTGCTTACCTGATTTTAGTTGAGCCCCTTTACCGATTTCAATTTTTTTGAATGGCTGTTTCCAATCAACCGTGATTCCTCTTCCTCTGGGATATCGTATAGCAATAGGTTGGTCTAGTCCCAGTTGGGCAGTGTACATGATGTTGCGAAGTTCCACTTCATTTCTGGGCGCAAAAATAATAAGGTTGGGTATGCACCTTAAATAACTTAAATCGAAAACACCATGGTGTGTGGCGCCATCTTCACCAACCAAACCAGCGCGATCCAGACAAAAAATAACGGGTAGGTTTTGTAAGGCTACATCATGTATAATCTGGTCGTACCCGCGTTGTAAAAAAGTAGAATAGATATTGCAAAATGGAATAAGGCCTTGGGTGGCCATGCCAGCAGCCAATGTTACGGCATGCTGTTCGGCGATGCCTACATCAAATGCTCTCTCCGGAATTTCGGCCATCATATACTTTAATGAACTGCCCGTGGGCATGGCAGGGGTAATGCCTACAATATTTTGGTTTTCTTTGGCGAGTTCAACTATGGTGTGTCCAAAAACGTCTTGGTATTTGGGCGGCTGTACAACGGTTGGTTTAACCACTAAATCGCCCGTTTTCGCATCGAATTTTCCTGGAGCGTGATATTTTACTTGGTCGGTTTCGGCTTGTTTCAACCCTTTGCCTTTTGTAGTAATGATATGCAAAAACTTCGGGCCTTTTTTCTTCTTTAGCCTATTTAATTCTGAAATTATAGCGTCAAAATCGTGTCCGTCAATAGGTCCGTAATAATCAAAATTTAAGGCTTTTATGATGTTATTCCGTTTTTGAGTGCCTTTTTTAACGTTGGTTAAATATTGTTTTAAAGCTCCAACGCTGGGGTCTATGCCTATGGCATTGTCATTTAAAATAACTAAAAGGTTGGCATCAGTAACTCCGGCATGGTTCAGGCCTTCGAATGCCATGCCACCGGCAATACTGGCATCGCCAATTACGGCGATATGTTGCTTTTCGGTATCTCCTTTAATTTTAGACGCAATGGCCATACCCAAGGCTGCCGAAATAGAAGTAGAAGCATGCCCAACACCAAATGCATCATAAATGCTTTCTTCTCGTTTTGGAAAACCACTAACACCTCCTAATTGCCGATTGGTATGGAAAATTTCTTTTCTGCCCGTTAAAATTTTATGTCCGTAAGCTTGATGGCCCACATCCCAAATGAGTTGGTCGTTTGGGGTATTAAATATGTAATGCAAGGCAATAGTTAACTCCACAACACCCAAGCTGGCACCTAAATGACCTTCTTTTGTTGCAACAATATTTATAATGAATTCGCGTAACTCTTGGGCAAGTTGAGGTAGGTCTTTGGGGTTTAAAAGACGGAGTTCTCGTGGAGAATTGATTCTATCTATTAATTTCTGCATTTGGTTACAAATGTAGCAGATGATATTGTATTTTTGATTTTAAACCAAAAGTTTATTTAGATGATAGAACCTTTTGACGATACCTATTTTATGAAAAAGGCCTTGCAAGAGGCAGAAATGGCTTTTGAAAAAGGTGAAATTCCTGTAGGAGCTGTGGTAGTTATAGACAATAGGGTTATAGCCAGAGGCCATAATTTAACCGAAACCCTTACCGATGTTACGGCACACGCCGAAATGCAAGCTATTACAGCAGCAGCTAACTTTTTAGGTGGTAAATATTTACAAAAATGTACACTTTATGTTACACTTGAGCCTTGCCAGATGTGTGCTGGTGCTTTGTATTGGAGCCAGATATCTAAAATTGTTTACGGTGCCAGAGATTTAAAACGGGGCTGTATTAACTTAAAAACCAAGTTACACCCAAAAACTACTATTGAAGGTGGTGTTCTAGAGGAAGCTGCGTCTACTTTAATGAAACGTTTTTTTGTTGAAAAGCGTAATTTGAATTGATAGGTTTGCGTTAGGGATTGAAAGGCCTGTTTGAGCTCGCCGACGAAGGAGGCAGCGAGTAGTGAAAGCCCGACCGTGAGCGGTAACGCCCTAATTTTAAATTTTATTATTACGCTGATTTTCGCGCATTTTGTCCAAGTTTTCCTTGGTGAGCATGTAATCTTTCAGACTTCTGTTTTTCCACCGGTGGTAAATGAATAAAGGGAATACAATTAAAAACAACCCGGCAACTCCAAAACCGATTAGCTTTTCAGAATAATCGACATTTAAAACAAATCCTAAAATGATACTTGTAAATACGGCAATGGTTAATATTATGATAAGGTATTTCATGAAGCTGGACTTACTAAGTGAATTTTATGAGTTGACGACGGTAGGCAGTAAGTAATTTAGATTTCGAAATATACCCATAATATTTGCCACTTTTTATAACAGGTAAATTCCAGGCACCAGTGGTTTTAAATTTTTCCATAATATCGTTCATAGAATCGGCGTCGTAATCTATAATGCCTGCATCGGCATGCATCAGGCTAGAGGCTTCAACTTTTTCATATAAATCTGTGTCGAACATCATATGTCTGATATCATCTAATCTAATCACGCCCAAAAATTCGTGATTGTCATTTACTACGGGGAAATGGTTACGAGAAGATTTAGCAACCGCTTTTTTAAGGATATCGCCTAATTTCATTTCTGGTTTAAGGATTATGAAATTGTTTTCAATAACCTTATCAATGTCAAGAACCATAAGCACATTCTGATCTTTATCATGTGTCATGAGTTCTCCCCGTTGGGCTAATTTAAGTGTATAAATGGAGTGTGAAACATAGTATTTGGTAATGGCGAATGATACCGCTGAAACAATCATAAGTGGTACAAACAATTCGTAACCTCCAGTTATTTCTGCAATAAGGAATATGGCGGTTAAAGGGGCGTGCAGTACTCCTGCCATCAAACCTGTCATCCCTATTAATGTGAAATTTGATTCGGATACATGAAAACCTAGGCCTATGTTGTTTACTATTTTTGCAAAAGCATTGCCTAAGGCGCTTCCCATGACCAATGTTGGGATGAACACGCCGCCAACGCCACCAGCGCCAAAAGTAGTGGTCATTGCGATGGCTTTAAATATCGAGATTCCTAAAAGAAGCCCAATAACAATCCAAATGTTCGATAAGTTTAGGTCAAATGGGGTTGTTCCAATAGCAGCCAAATGGTCACCTTTCAACAGATTGTTCATGATGCCATAGCCCTCACCATAAAGCGGTGGGATAAGATATAACATAGTTCCAATGGCAATACCACCAATTAATAGCCGTTTAGCTCGGCTTTCAAATTGTTTAAAGAAATTGGTAATGGCGAAAAATACTTTAGAAAAATATACAGATGCCAAACCAGTGACTACACTTAGCACTACATAAAAGGCAATATCGTTTATTTGGAATTTATCGGTAAGTTCAAACCGCAATAAAATATCAGTTCCCAAGAACATGTAAGAGGTAACGACAGCAGAAACCGAAGCTAAAAGAAGGGGGACTAATGAGGTGAATGCTATATCGAGACTAAAAACTTCAATAGCGAAAATAATAGCCGCAATAGGCGCTTTAAACATAGATGCCATAGCCCCTGCAGCCGCACAACCAATTAAAAGCATTCGTGTTTTAGCATTCATATGGAACAATCGCGCGGCGTTTGACCCTAAAGCAGAACCAACACTTACAGCAGGTCCTTGCAGCCCCACTGAACCGCCAAATCCAGCTGTTAGCGGTGCGGTAATCAATGCGGCATAAATATTATATCTGGGGATGATACCGTTTAATTTTGAAATGGCATAGAGGGTGGAAGAAATACCATGGCCAATGTGTTTTTTTAGCCAAGTTTGTTTAATGATATAAACCAACAATAAGCCTATAATTGGAAAAATAAAATATAATGAATTTTGATAATTATTAAAGAAGTTAAGCTCAAAAAGTAACCTAATATAGTGAGTTAAGTTTTTTAGGGTAACGGTTCCTAAACCAGCTAAAAAGCCCACCAAAATACTGAGTATATAGATAAATTGCTGCTCGGAGAGGTGTTTATACTTCCATATTAGAAATTTTCGCAACAAGCTTTTCGTGGTAAAAGACATTTTATAAAACTAACAAAAAATCCCGCTTTTCAGCAGGATTTAGTTTTTATTCTTTTAGATTTAATTTTAGGCTTAATTCTTCTAACTGTTCATCGTCTATAGGCGCAGGAGCGTCAATCATAACATCTCTACCCGCATTGTTTTTTGGGAATGCGATAAAATCACGTATCGTTTCCTGTCCGCCTAAAATAGCTACCAATCTATCCAATCCAAAGGCTAGACCACCATGTGGCGGCGCACCGTATTGAAAGGCATCCATTAAAAATCCAAATTGCACTTTTGCCTCTTCTGGTGTGAAACCTAAATAGTCGAACATCAACGATTGGGTTTCCTTATCATGAATTCTTATAGATCCACCGCCAATCTCGTTTCCGTTCAGTACCAAATCATAAGCATTTGCTTTTACGGCACCAGGATCTGTTTTTAATAATTCCAATTGCCCAGGTTTTGGTGATGTAAACGGATGGTGCATGGCGTGATAACGCTCAGTTTCTTCATCCCATTCTAAAAGCGGGAAATCCATCACCCATAGAGGAGCAAATTCGTCTGGTTTACGTAAGCCTAAACGTTCGGCCAATTCCATACGTAAAGCACTTAATTGCGTTCTAACCTTATTTTTATCTCCCGAAAGCACACAAATTAAATCACCTGGCTTGGCCCCTGTAACTTCTGCCCATTTGGCTAAATCGTCTTGGTCGTAAAATTTATCGACTGAAGATTTGAAGCTCCCATCATCATTACATCGGCAATACACCATGCCCAAAGCACCAATTTGTGGACGTTTTACCCAGTCAATCAATTTGTCAATTTCTTTTCTGGTGTAACTGTTTCCTCCGGGAACGGCTATCCCAACCACTAATTCCGCAGCGTTAAATACATTAAAATCTTTGTGTTGTGCTACTTCGTTTAATGCGCCAAACTCCATCCCGAATCTGATGTCGGGTTTGTCGTTTCCATATAAACGGATGGCATCATCATAAAGCATTCTTGGGAATTTTTCCACTTCAACACCATTTATTTCTTTTAGTAAGTGTTTGGTCAGCCCTTCAAAAGCATTTAAAATATCTTCTTGTTCGATGAAGGCCATTTCGCAATCTATCTGTGTAAACTCAGGCTGTCTATCGGCACGTAAATCTTCGTCCCTAAAGCATTTTACAATTTGGAAATATTTATCCATGCCGCCCACCATCAACAATTGTTTAAAAGTTTGTGGCGATTGCGGAAGGGCGTAAAATTGACCTTCGTTCATACGTGAAGGCACCACAAAATCGCGCGCACCTTCTGGTGTAGATTTTATTAAATAAGGCGTTTCTACCTCAATAAAACCTTCTTTAGAAAGATAATTTCTAACCTCTTGGGTAACTTTATGCCTAAAAATCAAACTGTTTTTTACAGGATTTCTACGAATATCCAAATAGCGATATTTCATGCGAATGTCTTCGCCGCCGTCGGTTTTGTCTTCAATAGTGAAAGGCGGCAATTTGGCTTCGTTTAAAATAGTTAACTCTGAAACCAATATCTCAATATCACCTGTTGGAAGGTTGGGGTTTTTTGAAGCCCTTTCTATAACGGTTCCCTTAACTTGAACAACAAATTCGCGTCCTAAGTTTTGGGCTTGCTCAATTAATTCTTTAGAAGAACGTTCTTCATCAAACACCAATTGGGTGATGCCATAGCGATCCCGTAAATCCACCCAAACAATAAAACCTTTATCTCTAATTTTTTGAACCCACCCTGCTAAGGTGATTTCATTATTTATATGTGATGTTCTTATTTCACCACAATTATGACTTCTGTACATAGAAAAATTTTAGTGTGCAAATTTAAGCAAATACCTTATAGTATAAATTATTCTATTTGTTTTTTTTGATTTGAACTTAGACCCATTCGTTGTTAAGAAAAGTAAATTAATAGTTAGTAAACCATATTTTAAATTTGAATAGACAATATAGACTTACATATAAAAATTCATAGTGTTTATAACTTGATTTTCAGAATTCCACAATTAATTATAGTTAAAACCAAAATAACAAGTGTTTTTTATACACTTGTAAAAATTTTGTTATATATTTGCACAAGAATATATGCTGTAATGGTTTAACATACACATATTTCGAAATTAAGAATCGGTTTTAGATAAAAAGTTTTAGTTTTGCAAACTACTTATTATTCAAGGATTATAAAAATTAGAAATAACAATCGATATAAAGACTAAATTGTAATTAAAAAATGAACAAAAAAATTGATCAACAAGCAGCAGATAATATTAGAGCATTAGCTGTAGCCATGGTAGAAAAGGCAAATTCTGGCCACCCCGGAGGACCAATGGGCGGCGCGGATTTTATGCATATTTTATATTCAGAATTTTTTAATTACGACCCATCAGATATGGAGTGGCCGTTTAGAGACCGTTTCTTTATGGATGCCGGTCACTTGTCTACTTTAATGTATGCACAATATTATTTGTTGGGCAATTATGAGAAGAACGATGTTGCCAATTTCCGTCAGTGGGGATCTAACACGCCTGGTCACCCAGAGGTTGATGTAAAAAGAGGCGTAGAAAATACTTCAGGACCACTTGGACAAGGACACACCATGGGTATTGGTGCGGCCATTGCTTCTAAGTTTTTACAAGCCAGATTTGGTGATTGGATGAACCATAAGATTTATGGTTTTATCTCTGATGGTGGTGTGCAAGAGGAAGTATCACAAGGTGCAGGTAGAATTGCTGGTCACTTAGGCTTGAGCAACTTTATTATGTTCTTCGATTCTAACGATATCCAATTATCAACCGCTACAGATGAGGTAACTACTGAAGATACTGCTAAAAAATATGAGGCTTGGGGCTGGAAGGTTGTTACCATTGATGGTCATAACCATGATGAAATAAGAAAAGCATTAACTGACGCTAACAATGAAACCGAAAAACCGACACTTATAGTGGGTAAAACCATTATGGGTAAAGGTTGTGTTGCTGCCGATGGTAGTATGTACGAAGGGCACTGCGAATTACATGGTCAACCTATTGGGCATACTGGTGCAGATTACGAAAAGACCTTAGTTAATTTGGGTGCTGACGTTAATAATCCGTTCGATATTTTTGGTGATGTTAACGATTTTTATAAAAAATTAGTTGAAAGAAAAACGGCTGAAGCTGCTGAAAAGAAGGCTGAAATAGCGTCTTGGAGAAAAGCAAATGAGGCACTTGCCGATAAATTAGACTTTTTCTTGTCTGGTGAATTACCAGAGTTGGATTTTAGTTCAATAGAGCATAAAGCTGGTTTGGCTACTAGAGCCGCTTCTTCAGGTGTATTAGGGTATTTGGCTGAAAACGTAGAAAATATGATTGTGTCTTCTGCCGATTTATCAAATTCCGATAAAACCGATGGTTTCTTAAAGAAAACACAGTCGCTTCAAAAAGGTAATTTCTCAGGTTCATTTTTACAAGCTGGGGTTGCCGAGTTAACTATGGCATGTATCGCCAATGGTATTGCTTTACACGGCGGTGTTGTTCCTGTTGTGGCAACGTTCTTTGTGTTTTCAGATTATATGAAACCAGCCATTCGTTTGAGTGCCATTCAAGAATTGCCTGTTAAGTATGTATGGACGCATGATGCATTCCGTGTAGGAGAGGATGGTCCAACACACCAGCCTATAGAGCAGGAAGCACAATTACGTTTATTGGAAAAATTAAAGAACCACAGTGGCAAACCTAGTTTCTTGGCTTTGCGTCCTGCTGATTCTGCTGAAACCAGCGTGGCATGGAAAATGGCTCTTGAGAACAAGGCTACACCTTCAGGATTGATTTTATCAAGACAAGGAATCAAAGATATTCCTGCAAATGGTTCTTCTAGATACAGTGATGCATTGGCTTCAGAAAAAGGTGGTTACTTAGTGAAAGAAGTTGAAAACCCAGATATCGTATTGGTTGCCAACGGTTCAGAAGTTTCTACTTTAGTGGATGCAGCTGAAATTTTAGAATCAGAAAACGGATTGAAAGTTAGTATTGCTTCTGTGATTTCAGAAGGTGTTTTCAGACTTCAGTCTAAAGATTATCAAAATAGCGTTATTCCTAAGAACACACCATTATTTGGTTTAACAGCCGGGCTGCCTGTAAACTTAGAAGCATTGGTTGGTGAAAACGGAAAAGTATTTGGTTTGGACCATTTTGGCTATTCGGCACCAGCAAAAGTATTAGATGAGAAATTTGGATTTACCGGAGAGAAGGTAAGCAAAGAAGTATTAGCATATTTAAAAACAGTATAAAACTAGACATATGAAATTTTTTATTGACACAGCCAACCTAGACGAGATAGCTGAAGCACAAGCTTTAGGTGTATTAGATGGTGTTACAACCAACCCATCTTTAATGGCTAAAGAAGGAATTACAGGTGCTGAGAATATTACGGCACACTATAAAAAGATTTGTGATATTGTTGAAGGCGATGTAAGTGCCGAAGTCATATCAACCGATTTTGAAGGTATGGTTAAAGAAGGAGAAGCGTTAGCGGCTCTTCACCCTCAAATTGTTGTGAAATTACCATTAATTGCAGATGGTATTAAAGCATGTAAATATTTTACCGATAAAGGTGTAAGAACTAACGTAACCTTGGTGTTTTCGCCAGGACAAGCCTTATTGGCAGCTAAAGCTGGTGCCACTTATGTGTCGCCTTTTTTAGGAAGATTGGATGATATCTGTACCGACGGATTAAACCTTATTGCTGAAATCAGGCAGATTTATGACAACTATGGTTTTGAAACGCAAATATTAGCGGCTTCGATCCGTCATACGATGCATGTTATTGATTGCGCTAAAATTGGTAGTGATGTAATGACAGGGCCTTTATCATCAATCACTGGATTGCTTAAGCACCCATTAACCGATAGTGGTTTGGCGAAATTTTTGGCTGATTACCAAAAAGGTAACCAGTAGGCCTAAAAGCCTATATAAATTTAAAAGCCTCTTGATTTAAGTTCAAGAGGCTTTTTTTGTGAATTTATTTGAAGCTGTATTTTTTCTTTTCAGCTTGTTCTTTTATAGCCTTTATCATAGCGTTTTCTAAACCATTGGTATTTTCTTTTTGTTGTTCTAAAATGTAAGTTTTTCGTTTGGCATTCAATTCTTTTATTTTCTTCTGGATTTCAGTTCGCTCCTTGCTTTTATTTTCTATGTAAGTTTTTATTTCCTCCTCAGTTTTACCCTTTAATTCTTTAGGAAGCGCATTGTCTTTGATATCCGAAACAACGATTTCCTCTTCCTCAACGGCATCAACTAAATCCCAGGTTTTGTTTTTATACAAGTGAGAGCTTTTGCAATGGTTCTTTTAACAGCATTGGCTTTGCTGTAAGAACTGGCGTTGGCGTCTTGTTCGGCCTGCATTTCCATTTTTGATCTTCCTTTTTGTCCGTAGGCTACATAGGTTTTGTTCAGTTTTCGATTTAAAATTAAAATCTCGTCGTCGTAAGGCGAAGCAATATGAACAGTAGCTTGGTTGTGATTAATGGCCATATAATCACCATGGGTGAGCTGTGCGCCTTTTTGCCAAGAAGTTCGTATGCCTTGATTGTAATCGCCACAAAAGATTGTGTTTACAGTAACATCTTTTTCATTGGCGTTGGCCGAAGCATCTTTGTAATGTGTTTTTCCTTGTGTAAAGGGTTCGTTTCCAGCAATGAAAATGAGTTTTAAATCATCCGGATTTTTACCCCAATTCAATTGGTTCAGTGATGTTTGAATAACCTCTCCGCAATATTCCTCGCCACCATTGGTAGTCAAAGAAAACAGCTCTTTTGAAATATCGTCTAAATCTTCACTAAAAGCTAAAATTTGCCTAATGTAGCCTTCTCTGCTATTTAAATTGTCGTTTCCGTATTCGTATAATGCAATTTGTAGATTGGGTTTTTGAGTGCCACATTTGGCATAAGACAATTCGTTTACAATATCCCAAAGTTGTGCTTTAGCTTGGTCGATTAGGCCATCCATGCTATTACTGGTATCCAGTAATAATGCTACTTTAATGTACTGTTTGTTGGGTTCTGGGTGAGTCGTTTCCGTTTCGTTAAAAGACAATTTTTGATTTTTTGTGTTGGCATTACAGGAGGTGAATACAGCTAAAATTGTAAAGAATAGAAGGATTTTGTTTTGTGTTTTCATGATGTTTATCGTTTTTTAATTTGATGTAAATTTTTTATAAACTCCCGTTGTGGGGTTAATTACACCCTAAAACTATAACTAACATAATTCTTAAAAAAAGCAGAATGAGTAACGCAGGCATTTCAATGAGTGAATCATCTTTTTTAATGCGCTAAGGTTATATTTAATAACAAAATACTCACAGTTTCGGCTAATAACCATTTTAATAAATCAAGTAAAGTGCGTATGTTTAGCTATTATTAAAAAACCGAATGCGAACCGCTTTAAAATATATAACCGTTGTTTGCCTCTTTTTAAGTGGGGCAACGCTTTTTGGCCAAGACAATCTATTTCAGAAAAATGAAGCCCCGAAATTTATTGTGCGCGGTTCGGTGATTGAAAGCGATACCCGAAATCCCATACCGAATGTGAATATCGAAGTTAACGGTGGCGCATATACGACCACAGATGCTTTTGGCGACTTTAGAATTCAGGCACGCAAGGGCGACGAACTAACCATTAGGCACAAGGATTTTGAAACGGTAGTTTATATTATCAGAAGTGAGGAACGCATTAAGGTAGAGGTAGAGCCAAATGATGAAGATGCCAGTTATTCGAAATTAAAGAGTTATTCAAGTTCGTCAAAAACGGAAAGTTTTAATGCTTTTATTGATTCCGCGGAAGTGTATTTAAAAACCGATTTCAAAAAGAGTATTCAGTTTGTGGCTGATGCTTTGGTAGAAAGTAGTTCAACAAAAGAAAATGGAGAGGCTTATGAAGTTTTGGGTGATATTTATATGTACTGGAAACAGTACGATTTGGCCGTTTCGAACTACCGGATAAGCTTACAAAATAGAAAGGCCAACCTTGTTTATTTGAAGTTGGCTGATGCCTACAAACAAAATAAAAACTATCAGGAAAGTTTAGAAACTTTTAATAGTATTGATAAAAAAAGATTGTCCAACTGGCAACTCACTGGGCTCTATGAAGGGTTGGGAGATGTTCATTTTTTAACCAAAAGCTATGAGCTAGCCATAGAAAGTTTTCAGGAAGGTTTAAAAGTGGCCAGACAACACTTAATAACTCCTAAAGTAACCGATTTTAACTCCAAAATAGCACAGGTTTATAGTGCTATGGGACAACGAAGCAAGGCAGAGTCGTTTTTTAATATATCGATGAAATCAGCGAATACCGAAAATAAAAAACGTGCGGTTGAGGAAAAACTGAAAGTAGCCGATTTCAAAAGCGAAACCAATGACTATTCTGATGAAATTGAACTGAGAATAGAAGCCTTAACTACCATTAGCGAAATAGAAAGTCAAGCAGAACTAGCTAATGAAAGCCCATTAACACCCCAAAAACAAAACTATAAAATAGGAAATGCTTACGCATCGCAAAACGATTTGGGTAACGCCATACAGTATCTTGAAAAAAGTATTTCTGAGGCAGGGGCAAAAAAAGACTTGATTGTAAAAAAGGATGCCACCAGAAAACTATCTGAAGTGTATCGAGATGCTGGACAATTTGATAAAGCCTTGATTGCCTACCAAAACTATGTTGATTTGGTGGATACGCTTTATGCGTTGAAAGAACAGGAAATATCACAAGCTACTAGATTTAGTAAGGAAATAACAAGTAAGCAAAACCGGATTTTGAGTTTGGAAGGCGAGCGCGAACTTTCAGAAAGCAAATACCAACTCACGGTCGAGCAATCGAAACGTCAAAAACTTATTATTTATTCTTTAATTGGTGGCGTTTTGCTGCTGTTGGTTGCAGCTTTTTTAATGTTTAAGTACATCAAGCAACAACGTTTTGCGAACAATTTGTTGGCTTTAAAAAGTCTTCGAAGCCAAATGAATCCGCATTTTATATTTAATGCCTTAAACTCGGTGAATAGTTTTATCGCTTCAAATGACGAACGCACTGCTAACAAATACCTCACCGATTTTTCTATGCTCATGCGGGCCGTTTTAGAAAACAGTGAAGAAGATTTTATTCCGTTGGAAAAGGAAATAGAACTCCTTCAGCTCTATACCAAACTCGAACATTTTAGGTTTAAGGATAAGTTTGATTATAAGATCCATGTTGATGAAAGCATTGCAATACAGGAATTTGTTATTCCGCCTATGTTGTTGCAACCTTATATTGAAAATGCCGTTTGGCATGGGTTACGTTACAAAAAAAGCAAGGGGCGCTTGGAAATTATAATTGTCCAAACTGATTCCGATGAAATTAAAATTACCATTACCGATGATGGTATTGGCCGCACAAAATCGAAAGCCTTGAAAACGGCCAATCAGCAAAAACAAAACTCGAAGGGGATGGGCAATATTAAAAAACGGGTATCGATTTTAAACGATATGTACAAAGATAAGGTAGATGTACATATTGAAGATTTTACTGGTGAAGAAGACACGGGAACCAAAGTGGTTGTGACATTGAAAAAAGATTAGAAGAAATATAAAAATATTCGTGAATTTTTGGCCAAACAATAAACAATGAAACTAAACTCCATCATAGTAGAGGACGAAGAAACCAGCAGGGAAATTCTTAAAAATTACCTAAAAAAATATTGCCCGAATGTTGCGGTTTTGGGTGATGCAGCCAATGTAGATGAGGCCTTGGTTTTAATACGAAACCATAAATTGGATTTGGTATTTCTAGATGTAGAAATGCCATACGGAAATGCCTTCGATTTGCTTGATAAAGTTGGCGATATCAATTTTGAAACCGTTTTTGTAACCGCCTACAACCATTACGCTATTGATGCGCTCAACGCCCATGCATCGTATTATTTAACCAAACCTATTTCAATAGAAGAGCTGATAAAAGCAGTCGATTATGTTTCTGAAATAAAAACCAAGGAAAACGCACTACAAGATCAAGTGCTTGTGCCAAAAACCAGTGCGGTAAACGGTAAAATCACCATCCCGCAGTTAGATGGTTTTGAAGTTTTAAATACATCAGATATTCTATACTGCAAGGCAGATGATAACTACACTGAAATTTACCTAAATAACAATAAGAAAAGAATAGTAAGCAAAACACTAAAATACTTTGAGGACATTTTGACCGAGAGTGGTTTTGCTAGAGTACACAAATCCTACTTAGTGAATGTAAACGAAATTGTAAAGTATGTAAAAGGAAAGGGTGGCCATGTGGTGCTAAGCAACGGTAAGGAAATTATGGTTTCGGCGTCAAAAAAATCCAGTTTATTATCGTATTTTAAATGATTTAAAAAACGAGACATTAATGACAGTAAAAGATAAATTGGCTGCCCAACGTATTTACATCCTATTAGGAGCATTGTTTATTACTTCGTTGGTGGTGTCAAACCTTATTTTTCAAAAATTCTTTTATTGGTACCCGTTTGATGTTGAGGTTTTTGGAAGTAAACTTTTTGAAATTTCAGTGGGTATTTTACCTTACCCTATAACCTTTTTAATCACAGATTTAATCAGTGAAATTTACGGAAAAAAACGTGCTAACGACGTGGTGGTCACTGGTATTTTTGCTTCATTATTTTCGTTGCTCATTATTTATATGGCCAGTGCTGTGCCAGCAACAACGTGGTCTTATGTTGATGATACTATGTTCTCCAAAGTGTTTGGTAATTCGGCTATAGCCGTTTTTGCCAGTATGCTTACGTATTTGTTTGCGCAATTTGTAGATATTCAGATTTACCATTTCTGGAAGCGGCTCACCAGAGGCAAACACCTTTGGTTGCGTAATAATTTCTCCACATGGTTTTCTCAATTTGTAGACACCTTTACTATTGTGTTTTTGCTGTGCTCCTTTGGAATTATAGATTGGGTCAATTTTAAGGGGTTGTTGGTCAGTGGTTTTTTGTTTAAAGTTATTGTTGCTGCCTGCGACACACCGCTGTTGTATTTGGGAGTTTACCTATTTAGAAGACGATTCAAGCTCAAGCTAGGCGAAGAGATTAATTTGCTTTAAAACCAAATGCGTTAAAAAATTAATGGCATAGGTTAAATTTTTATTAAACTTTTTGTTTACTTCAACACAAAATCTTTTTGTAACGTATATTTCTATAAATATCACCCCATGAAAAAAGCCTTAAAAATTATTGGAATAACATTCTTAATCATTGTTGCATTGCTATTGGTTGTGCCTTTCGCATTTCAAGGTCAGATAAAAGACATCGTAAAACGCTTTATAAACCAAAATCTTAATGCGCAAGTAGAATTTAGTGATGTAAGCTTAAGTTTTATTAGGAGCTTTCCAAAAGCGCATGTAGGTGTTTCAGATTTGATGATTACCAATTTTGAACCTTTTAAAGACGAAACTTTAGCATCGGCCAAAGCTATTTCGTTTACCATGTCGGTAAAAGAACTGTTTAAGAAACCCAGTGATGGGCCTATTACAGTTAATTCTATTACGGTTGATGAGGCCATGTTAACTTTAAAAACCGATAAGTTAGGAAACGTTAATTATGATATTGTAAAAGAAAGAGAAGGGCAACCTGAATCACCCAGCAATAGTGGTTTTTCATTTGATATTGAAGATTATTCCATAAATAAAAGTGCCTTTACATACATTGATGAAGAATCGAAAATGAAGATTGACGTTACAGAATTGAATCATACAGGCTATGGTACATTTTCGGCTGAAGCTTCAGAGTTAGACACCAAGAGTGAGGCCAACCTCAGTTTTACTATGGATAGCACAAATTATTTGAGCAATAATCCCGTGAAATTGGATGCCCTAATCGATTTAGATTTAAACAATAGTAAATACACTTTTAAGGAAAATAAAGGTTTTATAAACAATTTGCCTTTAGAATTTCAGGGCTATGTACAATTATTGGAAAATGGGCAGGAGGTTGATATCACTTTCAATAATCCTGAATCTGATTTTAAAAATTTCTTGGCGGTGATTCCTAAGGAATACTCAAAGAATATTGACAATGTAGAAACCACAGGTGATTTTAAAGTGAATGGCCTTATAAAAGGCATGGTAACCGATGAAACGATTCCGAATTTAGATATTCAAATCACGTCCAACAATGCGTCGTTTAAATACCCGGATTTGCCAAAACGGGTGGATAATATTACCATAAACACCAGCATTAAAAATACAACGGGAAATGCCGATGATACGTATGTTGACATTAAAACCCTCGATTTTAAAATTGATAACGATGTGTTTAAATCTTCGGCCACCTTACGAAACCTTACGAAAAACATGTTGGTTAATGCTAACTTGGATGGCGTTATAAACTTGGCAAACATTACAAAAATATATCCTATTGAGTTGGAAAACCAGTTAACTGGAATTTTAAAAGGGAAGTTGAACACAGCTTTCGATATGAACGCCATTGAAACCAATGCCTATCAGCGAATTAAAAATAACGGTTCGGTAAGTATGGCAGATTTTGTGTTTTCTTCAGAAGATATTGTAAATCCCATTCATATTTCACAAGCCGATATGGCATTTAACCCAGGAACCGTAATGCTTAAAAGTTTCAAGGCCAAAACGGGCGATAGCGATTTAAATGCTACTGGAAGCATAAAAAACTTACTAGGTTTTCTGTTGAGTGATAACACCTTAAAAGGGAACTTCAATGTTACTTCTAATCTGTTTAAGGTAAGTGATTTTATGACGGAAGATGAAGAAACTCCAGATGATAATAAAACGACAAGTGATAAAGAATCCTTAAAAATACCTGCTTTTTTGGAATGCGTGATAAACGCCAATGCCAAAACGGTAGTTTATGATAATTTAAGCTTAAAGGATGTTACTGGTCAACTCTATATAAAAGACCAACAAGCTTCGTTGGATAATATGACCTCTAGTATTTTTGATGGTGCTTTGGCTATTTCGGGCGATGTTTCTACTAAAAGCGATACCCCAACATTCAATTTAAGTTTAGGAGCAGATGGGTTTGATATAGCCAAGTCTTTTAAAGATTTGGAGCTTTTACAGAACATAGCACCCATTGCCAAATTGCTCCAGGGGAAATTGAATACTAATATTAAATTGTCAGGTAATTTGGATAATGAGTTTTCACCTGTGTTAAACAGTGTTTCAGGCAACGCCTTGGCCGAGGTGTTCGTCACTAAAATAAGTGCAGAGCAAAGTAAGCTACTAAGTAAAATGGATGGAGCACTTAATTTTGTAGATTTTAGTCAATTGGATTTAAAAGATTTGAAAACTAAACTTTCTTTCGCTAACGGAAAAGTAAGTTTAAAGCCATTCGATTTAAAATATAAGGATATAGGTATAACCGTTTCTGGAAGCCATGGATTTGACAAAACGCTTGATTACAATGCTGTTTTTAATGTGCCGGCTAAATACTTGGGAAGTGAAGTGAATAGACTCATTGGAAAAATAAACGATACTGAGGTTAATAACATCACCATACCGGTTACGGCAAATATAACAGGAGACTTAACTAATCCTTCAGTAAAAACTGATTTATCTAGCGGTGTAAAAAATCTAACACAACAACTTATTGAAATTGAAAAGCAAAAACTTCTCAATCAAGGAAAAGACAAGGTAAAAGATTTAATAGGTGGTGTTATTGGTGCCAACAAATCAAAAACAGATTCCATTAAACAAAAACAAAACGATGTGGTAAAAGATGTTTTGGGCGGTATTATAAAAGGAAACACCACTAAAACAGATTCTATTAAAACGGATTCAACAACTACAAATCCTACATCTAAAAATATAAAAGATGCCTTGAGCAACCTGTTTGGAAATAAGAAAACCAAGGTTAACGATACCGTAAATTAGACTGGAAATTATACCTGTAAAAAAGAAGTTTTGAACTGTCATACCTGTAAATGTATGACAGTTTTTGTTTGCGGTTACTTCGTTGTTGCACTGAATTGAAATAATTAATTTATATTCGTTTTTTAATTAAGACCATTAAACTGAAGACTAAGAAATTTGTCTCATATTCAATAGTATTTAAAACTTTACAGAATTATTTGACATCCAATAATTTGCATAATGACTAACGTAAAAATTAAGAAACATTGGAGTGTTAAAGCTTATTTATTCTTATTGTCTGCCACATTATGTTTAAGTTCTTGTTCTAAAAATATTTCATTTTCCACCGTCGGAAAAGGTTGGAGCAGTAACTCCGTAAATGTGGTTAAGTTTAGAAAGAATGCATTAACCACGTTTAAAGGCTATCAATTCGTAGCATATTACGACCAAGAAAATAATTTGGTTTTGGGTAAGCGAAAAATTAATTCTTCGAAATGGGAAACTTTAAAAACAGCATTTAAAGGCCATGCCGAAGATGCTCATAATAGTATAAGCATTGCAGTTGATGGAAACGGTTTTTTACACGTAAGTTGGGATCACCACAATTCTAAATTAAGATATGCCATAAGTAAGTTGCCATTTGGTTTAGAGTTGGGTGGAGAGCTTTCCATGACAGGAAATCTCGAAGAAAAAGTAACCTATCCGGAATTCTATAATTTGCCAAATGGAAATTTGGTGTTCTTATATCGCTCAGGGCAATCTGGAAGAGGTAATTTGGTATTGAACTCTTATGACTTAAATGAAAAAAAATGGTCACAACTTCAACACAATCTGATTAATGGTGAAAATAAAAGGAACGCATATTGGCAAGCCTGTGTGGATAATATGGGTACTATTCATCTGTCCTGGGTTTGGCGAGAGACATGGGGTGTAGAGACCAATCACGATTTGTGTTATGCCAAGTCTGAAGATGGTGGGAATACTTGGAGAAAGTCAAATGGAGAAAAGTATAAATTACCCATTTCTTTGGCTACAGCCGAATATGCCTGGAAAATTCCACAAAATAGTAATCTGATTAATCAAACTAGTATGGCTACTGATATAAAAGGAAATCCATTTATTGCAAGCTATTGGAACGAAGGTGAAATTACTCAGTATCAAGTGGTGTATTTGAAAGAGGGATATTGGAAAAAAATAAGCACAGATATTAGAAACACACCGTTTGTTTTGGGTGGTGGTGGAACAAAGAAAATTCCGATTTCACGCCCTGATATTTTGATTGACGACTTAAAGGGAAACACCACAGTAAATATATTATTTCGGGATGCTGAACGAAATAATAAGGTGTCTTTAGCGCAGTATTCGCTCAACGGAAATTTAGCTTGGCAAGTCAAAGATTTAAGTCAAAATAGTGTCGGGGAATGGGAACCCAATTATGATATTCCATTATGGAAAGGTCAGAAGAAACTTCATGTTTTTGTTCAAAATGTCACCCAAGTTGATGGAGAAGGTTTAGCAAATAATACGCCTTCAGAAGTAAAAATTTTAGAAATTAAAAATCTAACTAAACCTTTTAATAATTTATAAAATAATGAATAAAACAGTTCTGGCCATTTTGGTGTTTGCAACAATGGTGATGTCATGCGAACAAAAAACAGATCCACTAATTGCTAAAATTGACAAAGCCCTAAATATTGCTTCAAATCAATATGAAAGTATGGTGGAACGCTTGCCTGAAGGTAGATATCCGAAAACATATCATGCCAATTCCGATAAGTTTAAAACCAGTAATTCGGGATGGTGGTGTAGCGGTTTTTACCCAGGAACTCTGTTGTATTTGCATGAAGCCCTAAATAAACCAACTCTTAAAGAAGAAGCTGAAAGCGTATTTTCATATTTAAGAAAAGAGCAATACAATACATCCACTCACGACCTCGGTTTTATGATGTATTGTAGTTTTGGGAATGCACAACGACTAAACCCTAAGCCAGAATACAAGGAAATTTTAATGAACAGTGCCAAATCGCTGGCAACCCGATATAACGATACGGTAAAATGCATACGCTCTTGGGACAGCGCCTCTTGGAATAAAGCTGGAGAAGATGACCTCGTGGTCATTATAGATAACATGATGAATTTAGAAATGCTATTTTGGGCAACCCGAAACAGTGGTGATAGTACGTATTATGACATTGCGGTAAATCACGCCAATAAAACTATGAAGAATCATTTTAGGGACGATTACAGTTCGTTTCATGAAGTGATTTATGATGAAAAAACAGGACATGTAAAGAACAGAATTACAAACCAAGGAGCCGCCGATGACTCTGCGTGGGCTAGAGGCCAAGCATGGGGTTTGTATGGCTATGTGGTCATGTACAGAGAAACAAAAAATCCTAAATATCTGGAACACGCCAATGCTATTGCGAGCTTTATTTTGAATCATCCCAATATGCCAGAAGATTTGATTCCTTATTGGGATTTTAATGCTCCTAAGATACCAGATGCATTAAGAGATTCGTCGGCGGCGGCCATTATCGCTTCTGCTTTCCTCGAATTGCAACATTATGTGGATGGTAAAATGCAAAACGACTATAAAACAAAGGCCCAAACCATATTGAAAAGCCTACTATCTCCTGAATATTTGGCTAAAGAAGGTACTAACGGCGGTTTTATTTTAAAACACGGCGTGGGAAATATGCCAAAAAATACGGAAATAGATACGCCTTTAACCTATGGCGATTACTACTTGGTTGAAGCGATGGTGAGATATAAAAACAATAAAGGTTAAAACGATGTATAAATTATTTTTAATACCAACACTATTATTATTTTTTACTTTAAGTTCTTCACAGAGTAAAATTTATGATAAGGAACATACTTTTGAGATTGGAAAAGAACATTTTTTACTAGATAATACACCTTTTCAAATTCGTTGTGGTGAAATGCATTTTGCAAGGGTTCCTAAAGAATATTGGCGTCATCGCATTCAAATGATAAAGGCATTGGGTATGAATACTATCTGCGCTTATTTGTTTTGGAATTTCCATGAACGTACTCCAGGAAATTTTAAATGGGATGGTGAAGCAGATATAGCCGAATTTTGTAAAATAGCCCAAGAAGAAGGGATGTGGGTTATTTTAAGACCTGGCCCATATGCTTGTGCTGAGTGGGAAATGGGTGGTTTGCCTTGGTGGCTTTTAAAAAATGATGATATCAAACTTCGTACTACAGATTCGCTATATATAACGGCTTCACAAAATTATTTAAATGAAGTGGGTAGGGTTTTGTCTAAATTACAAATTACAAATGGGGGCCCCATTATAATGGTTCAAGTTGAAAATGAATATGGTTTTTATGGAAATAATGCCGATTATATGGGTGTTATGAGAAGCGCCGTAATTGATGCGGGGTTTAATGTACCATTGTTTTCTTGCAATCCAACCTCGCGTTTAAAAAATGGATTTCGTCCAGATCTTTTTCCTGTCGTTAATTTTGGGGCTAATCCAGAAGGTGGATTCAAAGCATTACGAGAAATTCTTCCCGAAGGACCATTGATGTGCGGTGAATTTTATTCTGGTTGGTTTGACACTTGGGGTAAACCACATAGTTATGGGAAAATCGATCAGTATTTAAAGGATATGGAATATATGCTGAAAAAAGGGGCGTCATTTAGTGTTTATATGGCTCATGGTGGTACCACTTTTGGTTTTTGGGCAGGTGCAGATCGTCCATTTAAGCCAGATGTTTCAAGTTATGATTATGGTGCACCTGTTAGTGAAGCTGGATGGGTTACAGATAAATTTATCAAAACACGTTCGTTAATTTCTGAAAATTTGATGCCAGGTGAATCGCCTTTACCAGAACCTCCTGCTCCAAATCTAATGACGACTTTCTCATCGGTTGAATTAAAACAATTCGCTCCACTTTTTAAAAACCTTTCTGATCCTATAGTTACAGGAAAGCCTAAAACAATGGAGTATTACAATCAAGCAAGAGGTAGTATTCTATATAGAACGAAACTGCCAGCTGGAGAAGGCTGTGTTCTAAAAGTTGATGTTGTGCATGATTTTGCATGGGTTTTTGCAAATGGAAAAAAACTTGGTGCCATGGATAGAAGAAAAGGTGATTTTGCGATTAATATCCCTGCAAGAAAAAAGGAAACTACTATTGATATTCTGGTGCATGCCATGGGTAGGATTAATTTTGGACCAGAAATACACGACCGAAAAGGACTTATAGGATCCATTCAATTTTTGGATGATAAATCAGCTAATATCAAAATTGGAAATTGGAATGTATTCAATATGTCTTATGATGATTCGATGTTAAATGATTTAAAATTCGAAGAACCTAATCCAAATGAAAATATGCCGGGAATTTGGTCTGGTGAGATTATGATTGATAAAGTTGGTGATGTTTTTCTAGATGTTAGTAGTTGGGGAAAAGGTGTGGTTTGGATTAATGGACACTGTTTGGGTAGATATTGGAATATTGGCCCTACACAAACTATGTATATTCCAGGACCATGGTTAAAAAGAGGAGTCAATAAAGTATTAGTATTAGATTTATTAGGGCCAGAAAAGCCCATTTTAAGAGGTTTAGACAAACCCATTTTAAACGACTTAAATCCGGAAAAGGACTTTTCATATTCTAAACGTCCAAGCGTAGAGCTTAATATTAAAAAAATTAAACCAAATCATAAAGGACAATTTTTACCTGGCGGTAATATGCAAACCGTTAAATTTTTAGAAACTACATCTGGACGGTATTTCTGTTTTGAGGCTTTAAGCTCATTTGATAAAAAACCTTTTGCAGCTATTGCTGAAATAGATATTCTAGATTCTGAAAATAATCCTTTAAGTCATCAGAATTGGAAAATTGCTTATGTAAGTAGTGAGGAATTAGAAAAGGAAAACGGTAGTGCAGAGAATGCTATTGATGGACAAACGTTTAATCATTGGCATTCTTCATGGAGTAATTACAAGTCTAATTATCCACATTATCTGGTAATCGATTTGGGGAAAGATGAAAACATATCTGGATTTAGATACGTTCCAAGAGCTGATAATAATAGTCCAGGTAGAATAAAAGACTATCAGGTTTTTATTGGAAATGATATTATTAAGAATAAGGTTAAATGAAAAGCATCTTGTTAAGAAATCTTACCCATGTACTCATTTTTAATAAACAAAAGTTTAGTCTTGCCTTAGGACTTTTAATGTGTTTTTTTTGCATTACTGTTTGTCAGTCACAAAGAAAGTATGTTATAAAGAAAGATTTGCCTCTTGATTCTATAAGATTAAGTGATCCATTTATTTTTGCTGACCAGAAAACCCAAATATATTATATGACAGGAACTGGAGGTATGCTTTGGAAGAGTGAAAACCTTAAATTTTGGGAAGGCCCGTATAGAGTGGCTAATACCAATCCTGATTCATGGATGGGTCCTAAACCTATGATTTGGGCCGCAGAACTTCATCAATACAAGAATAAGTACTACTATTTTGCCACTTTCACCAATAGAAATGTAAAGATTGATACTGTGGCTGGAAATATTATTGAACGCAGGGCTAGTCATATTTTGGTAAGTGAAACGGCTGAAGGACCATATGTTCCCATGGAAGATAAAACATATTTACCTGCTGATAAACCGACCCTCGATGGTACCTTATGGGTCGATGTTGATGGAAAGCCATATATGGTATATTGCTACGAATGGTTACAAAATGGAAATGGCACGATTGAAAAAATTGAATTAAAACCAGATTTAAGTGGTTCCGTTGGCGAAGGTCAATTGTTGTTCAAAGCAAGCGATTCGCCATGGAGTAAAGCGAAAGATATAAACGGAAATGAGAAACCGCATAAAGTAACTGATGGTCCTTTTCTGTTTAAAACGGGTACGGGTCGATTGGGGATGATTTGGACGAGCTGGCAATACAGCGTTTATGCCCAAGGTGTAGCTTACTCAGAAAGTGGTACTCTAGACGGCCCTTGGATTCAGGAAAAAGAATTAATTACGCCTCCTAATTTTGGTCATGGTATGCTGTTTGAAACATTCGAAGGCAGAACTCTAATGGCAGTGCATAGGCACAAAAAGGAAAATGGACGTACCATACGAATTCCACATTTGTTTGAGGTGGATTTGTCGGGAGACAAACTGGTTGTTGTTAAACCATTTACTCCGTAGTGAATGAGTATATAAAACAAGATTTTACTTTAAAGTTATAAAGAAAAGACAGCTTTTTGTCCCACTTTAATATTAAAAGTATCTTAAAAAGCATATAAGGTGGTTTTAAAATTTTAGCTTTGATTAAATTTAAGATATTATAATGGTTATCCATTGTGATGTAGCTTTAATATTCGAATATTTAGACGAATCTGAGAAATAGTTTTTATATCTTGCTGTAATTCAAACCAATGGTGGTTGGTGTATATTGTTTGCGCGTGGCATTGAAGGCGATACCAGTTGGGGAGCCTATCCACACAGACCTTATAGGTTGCACGATAAAAGCTATTCGTATTCGTATTACTTAAAACTGTTAAATTAGATTTAAAGTATAATATTTAAAATAAGATGATCGAAACACCAAAATTTCCCATTTTGAAGGCAGTAGTGGTTCTAATAGTTTTAACTTTGATTTCTTGTAAATCAGAGCCAGATTATAGCAGCTATCTTTTTACTTATTTTGTGGGAAATGGGCCTGGACAAGAAGCTGTTCATTACGCCTTAAGTGACGATGGTTATAATTTTTATGCACTCAACAATAATCAGCCTATTATTGATTCTAAAGAGATTAGCTCGTCTGGGGGTGTTCGCGATCCACATATTTTAAGAGGAAAGGATGGTAAGACATTTTTTATGGTGTTAACCGATTTATATGTACCAGAACAAGGTTGGAATAATTATGCAATGGTGTTATTGAAATCCAAAGACTTAATCAATTGGTCACATGCCATTGTAAATATTCCTGAAGCCTATCCAGACGAATTTGGTGATGTAAAACGTGTTTGGGCGCCACAAACTTTCTACGACAGCAAAAAAGATAAGTATATGATTTATTGGTCGATGCTTAGTGAGACGGGCCCCGATATTATTTATTATGCCTATGCCAACGATGATTTTACAGGTTTGGAAAATTCTCCAAAACAGTTGTTTTTTAGCCCTAACAATAGTGCTTGTATTGATGGAGATATTGTTTTTAAAGATGACAAATACCATCTGTTTTTTAAAAATGATAGCGAGGGTGGTGGTATTAGTAAGGCCGTTTCAGATAACCTAACGGAAGGTTATATGCAAGAAAAAGGTTTTTTCGACCAAACCGATGAAGCTGTAGAAGGTTCAGGTATCTTTAAATTAATAGATTCGAATGAATATATTTTAATGTACGATATGTACAAAAGCCACGCCTATCAGTTTACTAAAACTTCCGATTTAGAAAATTTCTCTGTAGTGGACAACAATGTTAAAATGAACTTTCATCCTAGGCATGGTTCGATAATTCAAATAACTGAGAGCGAGAAGCAAAGACTTTTAAAAAAATGGGGCGTTGCAGGTAAGGCGTCTTTTTTAGGCTTTAGTTCAGAAGATGTCAAAGAAAATAATATCATTATAAATGATAAGGCCAGCACCATCTACATACCGGTTACACCAAAGGCAAATCTTGCTAATTTAGACCCTGAAATAGAAGTGGTGCCTTGGTCAAGACTCTCAGTTTCTGGTCCACAAGATTTTTCTAATGGTGCTGTGGATTATACGATTTCGGCAGGGGGTAATCAAAAGACTTATAAAGTAACTGCAAAAAAAGATAATAATCCTGTGCTTGTAGGGTATTATGCCGATCCAGAAATTATCTATTCGAAAAAAAATAATAAATATTACCTCTACCCAACAAGTGATGGATTTACAGGATGGTCTGGCACTTATTTTAAAACTTTTTCGTCGGATGACCTAATTAATTGGAAAGACGAAGGTATTATTCTTGATTTGAAAAAAGATGTAGAGTGGGCCGACAAAAATGCTTGGGCGCCTGCGGCAATCGAAAAGAAAATTGATGGGAAGTATAAATATTTCTATTATTATACTGCCGCCAAAAAAATTGGTGTAGCTGTAAGCGATGAGCCTACAGGTCCATTTAAAGATATCGGAAAACCATTGATTGGATTGAAACCAAAAGGTATTAACAGAGGCCAAGAAATAGACCCCGATGTGTTTACAGATCCTGTTTCGGGCAAGAGTTATTTATATTGGGGTAATGGTTATATGGCTGTTGTGGAATTAAACGATGATATGATTTCTATAAAAGAAAATAGTTTTAAAAGGTTAAAACCAACAAGATTTAGGGAAGGAACCGAGGTGTTTTATAGAAACGGAACTTATTATTTTTTATGGTCTGAAAACGACACAAGAAGTCCTGATTATAGAGTAAGGTATGCCACCGCAAGTTCCCCATTGGGGCCATTAGATATTCCGGAAAACAACTTGATTTTAGAAAAAAGACCAGAAAAAGGTATTTATGGAACAGGGCATAATAGTGTGATTAACGTTCCAAATACAGATCTTTGGTATGTAATATATCATCGTTTTACACGCCCAAAGGGAATTGAAATGGGCAGGGCAGCAGGATATAATAGAGAAGTTTGTATTGATAAATTGGAGTTTAATCCCGATGGGAGTATCAAGCCTATTGAGCCTTCGGTTTCGGGTATAAAAAGTTTAGTTGAATAAGCCTTGAAAAAGGTGAACAGCCAATGGGTGTTAGTGGAATAGCTAGAACTCAATCTAAAAGAAATTCAAATTTAAAGACCTCCAATTTATTCGATTTTTTAATGTTGTTAACTACATTCAATAGCTATATCAGTATTAAAACTATCTTAAAAAGGTTAAATGGATAATTTTAAAGTTTTAGATTTGATTAAACCAATTCACAATCTTATTATGTGTTTATGGAACACAATGAAGAAAATCTTTGGGATGTAGTGGTTTTCACGCCAAATATTAATCAATTATATAATTGGCTTAAGGAGGGGGTTTCAAAATTTAAAAATGAATTATGAATAGATGGATGATAATATTATTGTTGATTGTGTTGGGGGGTTCCACCTCTTGGTCGCAGCAATTGGCATTTCCGACAGCCGAAGGTTTTGGGGCTTACTCTGAAGGAGGTAGAGGTGGTAAAGTACTCTATGTAACGAATCTGAAGGATGAAGGCAGAGGAAGCTTGCGTTGGGCCGTTGAACAAAAAGGGGCGCGTACAGTGGTGTTTTCTGTGTCGGGAATTATTGATTTAAAGAGACCATTAACCATTAAACATCCAAATATTACAATTGCGGGGCAAACAGCTCCTGGAGATGGTATTTGTTTAAGGGGAGAAACCTTGGTGGTTGAGGCAAGCCATGTGGTAATTCGATACTTAAGAGTACGTTTGGGAGATGGTATGCATGGTCAAGGAAGTTTGCAAGGTAAAGATGCTATATCCATATCAAGGGGTAATAATATTATTGTAGATCATTGTTCGGCTAGTTGGAGTCTCGATGAAATATTATCAGCTTCAACTATGCGGCCAACATTAAGTAATGTAACCGTACAGTGGTGTTTCATAACTGAAGGGTTAAATCCTGACGGACACGGTTTTGGTTCGCTTATTCGTGGTACAGGCGGAGCAAAGTACAGCTTTCTTCATAATTTGTATGCCCATAACAAGGGGCGAAATCCAAGACCGGGAAATTACAATGTAAACTCCCATGATAAAGACCCCAAAGGACTTTTGCTTGATTTTAGAAACAATGTTATTTATAACTGGGGAGGTGCCCATGCCGGCTATAATAGTGATGACATAAGCGTTACCCGGTTAAATTATGTAAACAATTATTTGATTCCTGGTAACGATTCAAGGGTTACGGGAATAGCTTATGACACAGGTTCACCGTATAATAAAAGTTATTTTTCGGGTAATTATTATAATGGTAAAGTCCCATATAACCAATGGGATTTGGTAAAGTTTAAAGATATTTGGACCAGAGAGCAGATTGAAGCATATAAGCAAACAAAGCCTTTTGAAACGGGGCCAGTAAAAACCGAAGCTGCAATTATTGCTTATAGTGGGGTTTTGGCATCTGCAGGCGCTACATTGCCAAAGCGTGATGCGGTAGATTTAAGAATTGTGAAATCCATTAAAAGCCGCACGGGAACTATTATTAAGAGCCAAGAAGAGGTTGGTGGTTGGCCAGAACTTCAAAGTGAACCTGCTCCAAAAGACACTGACTTGGATGGCATGCCAGATAGCTGGGAAGTTGAAAATGGGCTGAACCCAAGATATGGTCGGGATAGGAATAATTTAACCGAAGACGGTTATACTGTTCTTGAAAAATACTTGAACAGTATTTAATTTAAGAAGCGAATTTTATTTTACTTTTTTCTGTAGTTTAGATGTGTCGGTCATTTTATTAATAATAATTTCAGGGTTTTCGTATAGGTAAATGGCACTTGATCCGCTCGCTTCAACGCTAATGTTTTCCATAACTTCAAGTTGAGCTTCACTGCCAATATTACAAATCAGATCACAAGAGTTTACAGTGAAATTTTTACCATTGAATTGGGAGTAGTTGTCTAACTCTAATTTAGCTTTGGTGCAAGAACCTTCTATTTCGGCATCTGCGCGTTGATATAAAGTACCTGTAAGGTTAACAGTGTTTATAAGTGCTTCTAATTTACTATTTCCGCTTAATTGAATGGCGCTGTTTTCGCATGTTACATTCAGTTTAACCTTAGCTCGGTCATCAGATTCAAACTTAAAGTCAGTTGTTTTTAAAGTCAATCCTAATTTTGAAGAGCCTTTGGCTATCGCTGTAGCGTTTTCTAAATTCATGGAATTGAGCGATACAATTTCTGCATCTTCCTTGGTTTTAATTTGTTTTAGAGAAAGGTTATAAGCTACTTTTATTTTTATGGTTTTTTTAGATCTTATACGGGCTTTTTTGTTGAAGGTAAGTACGCTGTCTATTACTTCGAATTCAATATAATCGTGTAGATTTTCGTCCGTTTCAATTTCGACTGAAGGTATTTGATTGAAAATAATTTCAACTTCAAAATCTTCATCTAAGTCAATGGTGTGAAAAGGATTTATTTCAGTCTGTCTAACCGTTACATTTCTATTACCTTTTACTTTTTCTTGGGCTCCAGCCCCATAAACAATCAATAAAATTAGAATGTAAAGTAACTTGTTTTTCATGATGAAGCATTTATTTTTCAGACACACGTTATATAAAAGGTCACCAAAAAAGCCAAATAAATGGATTATGATAAAAGTCATATATTCTTTAAACGTTTGTATAGACATTTGTAGTGTTAATTTAATAATAATATTATGAATACATACCCCAAAATAATAACTCAACTGCTTAGTTTAATATTGTTCGTTACTATATCAATAAATACGGCACAAGCTCAAGAGTTTAAATTAAGCAACCATGAATCGGAACTAACTGTTTTTGGCACTTCCAGTTTACATGACTGGCATATTACAACCGAACAACAAAGTGGAAACATAAAATTTGTAGATGTTGAATCTGGTAAAATAGAAAGTCTTTCTTTATCTGTAGTTGCTGAAAGTTTAAAAAGTGGAAAATCTTCAATGGATAAAAACACTTATAAAGCATTAGAAACAGACGATTACAAAAACATTACGTTTCAACTTACAGGAATTAAGAGTGTAGTAGCCAAAGAAAATGGTGAATTTGCAGTAAAAGCCCTAGGCGACTTAAGCATAGCAGGGACCAAAAAGAATATTCCAATAGATCTTACAGTGAATGTTGTTGGTTCAAAAGTTAAAATTACCGGTGATAAAGAAATTAAAATGACCGATTTTAATGTTGATCCACCAAAAGCCCTTTTTGGTACGATTACCACAGGAAATGAAATTACAATTAAATTTTCAACCATATTTAAATAACCAAATTAATAATACTTAAAATCAATAAATCATGAAATCAATATTTAAAAAAACGTTACTATTAGTAGGTATGTTAGCTGCATTTAGCAGTTATGCGCAAAACAGAGACTTAGACAATTACAGGCAACCCGATCAAAGAGGTATTAACGATTTTGAAGCCAAAAAAGACACGGTATCAACGTTTGAAGGTGTAAAGGTTAGAATTGGAGGAGCATCAACTTTACAATTTCAAGGATTAAGTCAAGAGCACGATGGTACTCCAGAACTTATAGATTTGGGAAGTAACTTTAACTTAGCTACTGCGAATTTAGACTTAGATTTGGCTTTAGCTGATGGTGTTAGAATGCATTTACGTACTTATTTATCTTCACAGCACCATACTGAAACGTATGTAAAAGGCGGGTATTTTCAAATTGATAAATTAGACTTTATAAGTGAAGGCTTTTTGGGAGAATTTATGAAGCATGCCCGAGTAAAAATTGGACATATGGAGAATAACTATGGTGATGCGCACTTTAGAAGAAGTGATAATGCCATGACATTGTATAACCCATTTGTTGGAAACTACTTAATGGATTCTTTTACTACTGAGGTTGGTGCAGAATTATACTATTTCTGTAACGGTTGGTTAGGTATGGTTGGAATTACCAATGGTAAGTTAAACCAAAATGTTACGGATAAAGACCAAACTAGTCCATCGTTTTTAGCTAAATTTGGATATGATAGTCAGGTGAATGACGACTTCAGATTCCGTTTAACAGGATCATTATTCCATAGTGCTCATAATAATGCCAGAGGTATATACTTGTACAGTGGAGATAGAGCAGGATCTCGTTATTACTCTGTAATGACAGATGTTGATGGCAACGGCGACGGATTTAGAGGAGGTAGAATTAATCCAGATTTAAAAAATGAAATGACAGCCATAATGATTAACCCGTTCCTAAAATATGGAGGTTTAGAGTTCTTTGGTATTGTTGAAACCGCAACAGGTAAAAAAGTTAGTGAGATGGATACCAGAAGCTGGACTCAAATTTCTGGAGAATTATTATACAGATTCGGAAATAGTGAAAACCTATATTTAGGAACAAGATATAATACTGTTAGTGGAGAACTTCAGGGTGGTGATGATGTAAGCGTAAACAGATTTCAACTTGGAGCAGGTTGGTTTATGACAAAAAATGTACTGATGAAGGCAGAGTACGTAAACCAAACCTATAAAGATTACCCAGCTGCAGATATACATGCAGGAGGTGAATTTAAAGGTGTTATGTTAGAAGCCGCTATTAGCTTCTAAAAATTTAATTGTAATAAAATAGGATTATGCCCAAAGCAAATTGATCTGGTGTTATTTCATCAAAGCAATAATACCTTTGGGCATAATTTTTGTGATTTTAATAAAAAAAGAAGCTTAGTTTAAAAAAGCATGAAAAGGATACTGTTTTTTATTTCCACTTTTATGATGTTGGCGTTTACAAAAGCGTACGTTGAAAGTACTGCTGTAATTATAACGCCTAGCAGCGAACTTGTTATTAATGGAAAAACCAATGTAAACAGCTTTCAATGCGGATATGATGTTTTAAGTTTAAAAAAGCCTATTCCTGTATCATTTAAAAGAATCAATAACAAGATTGTTTTTGAAAAAACCACTTTAGTATTGAACAGCACATGTTTTGATTGTGGTGGGTCAAGTATAAATGCCGATTTTCAGGAGCTTCTAAAATCTGGAACTTATCCCGAAATATATATTGATTTAAAAGAAATAAGTGCAGATTCTAATGATGGAAACAAAGTTCGTGCTGTTCTCAATTTAAATATTTCTGGCGTTTCAAAACCTTACACGATGCCAGTTAAACTAACTGGAGAAGATACTTTGAATGTTAATGGAGTGTTGCGTTTAAATATTCGGGAATTTAATCTTGAACCACCAAAAAAGGCACTCGGCTTAATTGTGGTTAAAGATACCATAGAGATTAATTTTCGCTTAAAAATTAAAGAACACTAAAAACCTTATTTAATCGAAATAAAAAACCTGAGCAGATAAAAACTGCCCAGGTTTTTTGTTTTATTGGTTGGTGTTATTCTTTTCTAATATTCCCAGAAGAACTCTCGTCATTATCAACTTTTTCTGGATTGCCATAATACTTAATATCGCCACCGCTTGTTGCTTTAGCCGTAAGTTCCTTCGATGTGTTTATGGTTATATCGGCACCACTTGTCGCTTTAACTTCACTTGATTCGGCCATTAAATCGGCGGCTTTAATATCGCTCCCGCTAGTGACTTCTGCAACAAGTTTAATAGTTTTTCCGGACAGCCTCATGTCGCTTCCGCTAGTCGATTTACACGTTAAAATCGAAGTGTCAATATCGAGATTCATGTCACTTCCACTAGTCGATTTTAAATCCAAACTTTCAAGCGCTATGGTATTGGTTGATCTTACATTACTGCCGCTTGTAGAAATAATTTGTGACACATTGGCGAAGCTAACAAGTACTTTTTTTGATGTAGCCCTGCCAATTTGTTTTTTAGTATGGATTTTTAAAACACCATCTTCAATCTCGGTTAAAATAAGGTTTTGAAGGTTTTCGTCGGCTTCAACGCTAATGCTTTTGCTGTTGTTTTGGGTTAAAATCACATCTAGGCCTTCAGTGGCTTTAATGGTTGAAAAATCTCCGTTAGTGGCTCTCTCCGTGGTAATAACATTACCGTTTCCCTTTACCCCAGAGTTGAAGCTTACGTCGAAATTACATGAAAAAAGCGTTAAGCTTAAAATGGATGCTACGATGATTTTGATTAATGTTGTCATAACTGTTCGTTTTTGTTTTGCTGAAGCTCTTTCAGCAACGATTGATTGATTTTTTAATGCTGTTCAAATATTTATTAAAATGGTTTTAATGAGTAACTTAAATATCTGAGTTGTTGTTTTTTGATGATGAATTGTTATTCTTCCGATTCTATGTTAATGCCATCGGAATCAATGTTCACTTTCACTTCGTCTGATTCGGCTTTAATACCGGTGTTGTCTATTTTTAAATGTGTCTCGTCTGAATTTATTTCAATACCGTCGTCATCAATTTTCACCTTTGGCGTATTTACTTTTACCTCAAAACCTTCATCTGGGCAATCTAAACATTCACTGTCTTCATCTAATATTTTTAAGTAATGGTTCGTGTGTTCCTTAGAAACAATGTTGCCACTATACTTTTTGTAGGCAATAAATGAGCGCGCGCTGTTGTTAAAATAGGTTGTCGAGTTTTTGGGTAGATATAAAATAACATCAACTTCCTGGTCGCTTAACTTGTTTTGCGGGTTGGTGGTTAAAAATGAATTAAGAATGAGTTCATTATTTTTTAATTCATAGCCATAGTTTATGTTTTTTGCTCGTGTAATGGCCGTTTCATAATCTCTGCCGTTGGCCGATTTTTCTATGGCAATGGTAGCCACGGTATCAGTGGTAGATTTCACAATAATATGAACGTCGTCTGAAAACAAAACCTTTTCACCATTTTCATTGTGTGCCAGTTTAAAATCGTTGCCGTGACGAAAACGGTGGGCGTTAAAATTATCATGCCCTACCATTTTAATGCGTAGCGTGTCATTTGCCGTAACTGGTAATTGGGTTTTTTCTACATAATGTTCTTCAAAGGCATGCTCGCTGGCTTGCCTAATGCCCATTACAATTAAGGCAATAATAGATATAAACCATATGCCCAGTAGCGTGAATTTTGCAATATTACCGATGGACTTCAAATTGTTTATTAGGATTTTTAAGCCCAAATAAAACAAGAAAAAGAAAGGAATGCCTGCAGCAAAAAACGCGCATAGCGAAACTAACCAAATGGGCGTGCCTGCTACATTGGCTATTTCAACCAGGTCTAATCCCGGAATATGAACAATATTAACAACACCGACGGAAAACAGGCCGATTATTAAAGCAATTATGGTCGAAGCTCCAATAAAAATGAGAAAAAGACCAATAAGTTTGGCAAACACCTTTAAAAAGAACATAATCACATCGGCTAGCGTGTCAAAAAAAGTTCTAGAAGACGATTTAATCGAGTTAGTGCTTTTTTTTATATCTACATTTTTAGCAGCATTACTAACCGAATCAGATACATTTTTGGCTACGTCGCTCACTGTTTCGGTAACGCTGTCAAAGCCGTCCTTGATTTTTTTTTCAATGTTACTGATGTTTACGGGCTCACCGGTCATCATCAGCTTTTCTGCAGTAGTATTAGCTTCAGGTACTAAAATCCATAATAAAATATATAGCAGTACACCGGTGCCAGCACCAAATATTAAAAGTACCCAAGCCAATCGAATCCAAACGGCATCAATACCAAAATAATGTGCCAGACCAGACGAAACACCACCTATATAAGAGTTGTCGGTATCTCTAAATAGTTTTTTAGAAGGTTGTGGCTTACTTTTGTAAGACGTCTGTGGTTCATCTTCAAAAATTTCGTCGTCCACCAGATAATCTTCAGGTTGGCCCATGATGGAAATTACTTCGTCCACTTCCTTAAGGCGTATAACTTGTTTGTGGTTCTGCACGCGTTCGTTAAAAAGTTCGGCTATTCGGGCTTCAATGTCGGCTATAATTTCTGCACGACCTTGCGAGTCTGTAAATGAACGTTTTATAGCCTCAAGATAGCGTTGTAGTTTTAGATAGGCATCTTCATCAATGTGAAAAAATATGCCGGCTAAATTTATATTGACTGTCTTATTCATTTTTTTGTGGGTTTTTGGCTTGTTACAATGTTTACTGCGTTACGTAATTCGTTCCAAGTAGTGTCTAATTCCTTTAAAAACAGTTTACCTGTTTCTGTAAGTCCGTAGTATTTTCTTGGTGGTCCAGAGGTACTTTCTTCCCATCTGTAATTTAAAAGTCCAGCGTTTTTCAAGCGGGTTAGTAGTGGGTAAATGGTGCCTTCTACTACCAGCAATTTGGCGTCTTTAAGCGTACCTAAAATTTCTGCAACATAAGCATCGTCGTCTTTTAGGACCGAAAGTATGCAGAATTCTAAAACGCCTTTTCGCATTTGCGCTTTTGTGTTTTCTATCTTCATTTTTTCATTCGTTTAATGTTGTGAAACTGTTCGTTTTTTGATTGATTTGATTGATGAAATTTTTTATTCCTTATACTGGCGTTACCACAGGGGTCGGGCTTTACTTATTGATTTTCATTTCAAATTAAGGAATTCGTGAGTATAAATATTTCGCTACTTGCTCCCTCCTTCGTCGGGGGAGCTCAAACATCTCACTCAATCCCTAACGCAATGTGAAACTTTATTCATATTCGTTTTTACTTTAAAAATTGTATCGTAAACGGATACTTAAACAACTCGCCATCACGCGCCTTTAAACTCGCTTTTACTATAAGGACCAATTCAATAATAAAACCTATTATGGCAATCGCACCTAAAAATCCACCCAAATACAACAAGGGAGAAGGTTTGCCAATGCTAATGTGAAAATCATGAAATCCATGAAAATCTATAAAATCGAAGCCGCTAAATATTTTGAAAATAAAAAACGGAACTGTTAAAGTGCCTAATATGATGGCGTATAATAAAATGCTCATTTGAAAATTTATAGCCTGTTTGCCGTTGGCATCAATAAATTCTGATTTGTCCTTATTGGCCACCCAAAGTATAATGGGGCCAATAAAATTTCCAAATGGAATAAAGAATCGAGCAAACGTCGATAAATGGATAAATGTCGCAATGTTTTTTTGATGACTATCTAACATGATTTTTCGATTGATTAACAAAACATATAATAGTTTCTTATACAAATATATGTCTAAAAACAGGTACTTTGTTACGCATAGTACTAAAAATTAACATAAATTTAACAATTAAGGTTGAGTAATAATTTTATAACTTAGTGAAAAAATAAAGATACATATGGCTTTAACCCCCAGAAAACTAAATGTTTTCACCATGTTTAAATTGCCCTCGGCCTATTTGTGTGGTGTGCGTACAAAATATATAGATTCCAACAAGTGCGTGGTAACCGTTAAGCACAAATGGATAAACCAAAATCCGTTTAAATCCATGTTTTGGGCTGTTCAGGGTATGGCGGCAGAGTTTTCAACTGGGGCATTGGTGACCGCTAAAATTCAGGAATCTGGAAAAAGAGTATCGATGCTGGTAACCTCTAATAAAGCTGATTTCACAAAAAAGGCAACTGGAAAAATTACGTTTACTTGTAATGATGGGCATCTCATAGACGATGCTTTAAACAAAACTATCAAAACAGGTGAAGGGCAAACCCTTTGGATGACCTCGGTTGGAGTTAATGAAGAAGGCGTTGAGGTTTCAAACTTTAAATTTGAGTGGAGTATCAAATTGAAAAATTAATAATATGATGTAACAAAAGTTGTATCAAATCAACAAATAAATGAATCAACATACTGAAATTAATTCAGCACAAGAAAAACATTAAAAAATGACAGCACACGAAATTGACTATAGAATCTACGGCGAGGAAATGCAATACGTAGAAATTGAACTCGACCCTCAAGAAGGTGTTATTGCCGAAGCTGGTAGCTTTATGATGATGGACGACGGTATAAAAATGGAAACCATCTTTGGTGATGGTTCACAAAAAGATACAGGTTTTTTAGGTAAAATACTGGGTGCTGGAAAACGTATTTTAACTGGCGAAAGTTTATTTATGACAGCTTTTTACAGTACCCTACCAGGAAAAAGGAACGTGTCTTTTGCCTCACCTTATCCTGGCAAAATTATTCCAATCGATTTAACGCGGTTTGGAGGCAAGTTTATTTGCCAGAAGGATGCTTTTCTTTGTGCGGCCAAAGGTGTAAGTGTGGGTATTGAGTTTTCTAAAAAACTAGGTCGTGGACTCTTTGGTGGTGAAGGTTTTATTATGCAGAAACTTGAAGGCGATGGTATGGCGTTTGTACATGCTGGGGGAACTATGGCCAAGAAAGAACTAAAAGCAGGCGAAACTTTGCGGGTTGACACTGGGTGCATTGTGGGGTTCGACCAAACGGTGGACTATGATATAGAGTTCATAGGCGGTATAAAAAACACCATTTTTGGTGGTGAAGGTTTGTTCTTTGCTAAGCTTCAGGGGCCAGGTATTGTTTATGTGCAATCTCTGCCATTTAGTAGGCTGGCGGGTCGTGTTTTGGCATCGGCTCCGCGAGGTGGAGGAAAGGATAAAGGAGAGGGGTCTATTCTGGGAGGTATAGGTGATTTGTTGGATGGCGATAATAAGTTTTAACTGTTATTTAACGAAAAAAATGGCATATTATCCAATTTTTTGCTAAATTTGAACGTTAACCAAAACAGTGGCCTATAAATTAAATCTACAATTTAAACCAAACCTAAACCTTAAAAATATATGGCACGAGCAATGCTTGAGTATACCAAAACTGTACTCAATAAAGTTAGTTTTGATGCAACCTTATTTTGCAGAGAAGTACAAAAAGCAGTAAAACGATTACTGCCTTACGAGATTGAAGAACTAAAATTATTTATTCAATCATTAATACGTCAAAACCCAGAATTAAATCAATGTTTAATTTATTTAAAAGCATAATTTAAAGCGACCAAATTTGGTCGCTTTTTTTTGTTGTAGTAAAAGGGTGTTGCTTTATATTTGCAAAAAATAATATTCTGAAAAAATATTTAGCCATATTACTTGTATTGGTGCTTTCGCTGCGTCCTATCTACTACTTGGGGCAGGTCGCTTATTATGAGTTGAATATTGATTACATTATAGAAACTTATTGTGTTAACATCGATAAGCCAGAACTTCAGTGTAATGGTAAGTGCCACTTGGCCAAACAGCTTCAAATTGATGAAAGCACAACAGAAGGGGCAGAATCAAATAGTATCGCAGTTGTATTAGAGGGGTTTTATCCCGTTTTTAGCATTTTACAGAACTATACATTGGTAACCGATTTTCAATCGTTGCCCCATAAGGTTAAATCAATCGATTATACAAATTCATATACGTTCTTGCGTGATATGTCGTTAACAAAACCCCCCAACATTAAAGTTTAAAATTAGATATTGGTAATTTTCATCATACCATTATGATGGGTAATTATCTATTAACCATAAGCATCAGTGTTTTATTTGGTGCTGGTTGGGCTATTTGTGCTTGCCAAAAAAGCATGTCTATTTTTAAATTTACACATTAATGAAACTTACAAAACATGTAGGCATTGCCATGCTTGCCCTATCAATCTTATCATGTTCTTCTGATGATGGAGAAACTATTTCTGGTTTTGGAAACCTTATTGTTGAATTCGATAATTCGTATTCCGATTCCGATTTACTATTGAATACAACTATTTACAGCGCAGTAGAAACAGAAAAAATAAAAATCTCCGCGGTTAAGTACATCGTGAGTAATATTAAGCTTGAAGATGAAGAAGGAAATATTTATGAAGTGCCAAAAAACGATTCTTATTTCATTATAGATGAATCTTCTGAAAGTTCACAACTGATTGACTTGTCTGATGTTCCAGCTGGAAACTATACAAAAATAACTTATGGAATTGGCGTCGATCAAGAAAAATACTTGCAAGGAGCTGAAGGCCAAGGTTATTTTTTAACCCATGCCCAAGAAGCTGGGATGATGTGGGCGTGGCAAGCAGGCTATAAATTTTTCGTTTACGAAGGTGTTTATACTTCAAATAACACAACTACCGAAACGGCTTTTGCTTATCACATGGGGTCGCATGGAACATCTCTAGACAACTATAAGGAAATTACGCTTAATTTGCCATCTACGGCCAGAGTTAGAAGCGATTTAAGTCCAATTCTTCATGTTGTTGCCGACCTTTCCAATATTTTGGACGGTACTACCCAATTTATGTTGGACGATGCCGCACAAATTCATGTTGATGCCATAAAATCACCACAAATAGCTACAAACGCCAGTGGTATGTTTATGGTGCACCACGTGCATAATTAACTTAAAAAATAACCTTAAAGTATGGTCTTATTTCGGCTAAACTTTAAGGTTTCATTTAAAAGATGAAAACTCAATTTTTAGCTCTAATATTTATAGGTGTTTTGTGGTCATGTACTAAAGATTCAGATCAGGAGTATGTTCCTATGCCTGTTATGCTCGAGGTTGAACAACCAGCTAATTTCCCAGAGATTAAATATAATCTTAAAGCCAATTCGCCAACCGATGCTGGTTTCGAACTGGGAAAAAGGCTATTTTATGAGGGTAACTTATCGTCTAGTGGAATTATTTCCTGTGGATTTTGTCATGAACAAGCTTCGGCGTTTACACATCACGGTCATACCATCAGTCATGGTGAAAACGGTCTGGAAGGCTTCCGAAATACACAGCCCATTCAAAACTTGGCATATTTTAGTGAGTTTACCTGGGATGGCGCAGCCATTCACTTAGATTTACAACCCATTATTCCGATTACTGCCGAAGTAGAAATGAACGAAACCATTCCTTCAGTATTGGAAAAACTTGAAAATTTACCCGATTACCCCGATATGTTCGACCGTGCTTTTGGCACACCAGAAATCAATTCTGAACGTATGCTTAAAGCCTTATCGCAATTTATGGTGATGATGGTGTCGTCCAATTCCAAATACGATCAAGTGGTTCGTGGGGAAGATAACGTTGCATTTACCGAACTTGAAGCGGAAGGGCGAACGCTTTTCAACCAAAAATGTGCATCGTGCCATGCTACCGATCTGTTTTCAGACCAAACCTACCGAAATAATGGTATTCCGTTCAATCCAAAGCATGAAGAGGAAGAAGGCAGGCAACGAGTTTCGGGCTATGTTGAAGATTTTTATAAGTTTAGGGTGCCCAGTTTACGGAATGTAGAATATTCTTTTCCCTATATGCACGATGGGCGTTTTGGGAGTTTGGAAGCCGTTCTCGATTTTTACAGTTTTGGTATGACAGAAAACGGCGGAGAAGTTGACCCTATCTTAAGGAGAGAAGATGGTCGTTTGGGTATTGAACTTTCGGAGCATGACAAAAAAGCTATTATAGCCTTTTTAAAAACACTAACAGATTACGAATTTTTAAATGATGAACGCTTTGCAGAATTTTAAAATTAAATATTTGGTAATTGTTTTAACATTGGCTTTGGTGCCAATAAAGAACCATGCCACAAATTGTTGCGAAACGCATATCCATACTAGTTTTGAGCCTACTTGCGATTTATGCGGTTGCTCAACGAGTAGTGGAAGCTTTGGCTTTGGCTCCTTAAAAAATTCCAATTTTGTGGGACTTCGGTATATCTATCAAAACTTTAGATCAAAAGACGGGATTTTTAACAATTCACCGTCAAGCGAAGAAAGTTTTAATACCTATCAGCTTTGGGCACGTGTACCCGTTGCAAAAAACTTTTATGTGAGTAGTGTTATTCCGTATCAAGATCTGTACAGGACATTTGAAGACCACACAGAGCACATTAACGGTTTGGGCGATATGAATGTTATTGGTTGGTATCAAATCACATTTTTTAAAAAGCGAAAAGAAGGCGAAGTGGTGTTGTCAACCGAGCGTGAACCATCAGGTCACCGCATACAAATTGGAATAGGCGCCAAGTTGCCAACGGGAGAATTTGAAGAAACACTTACCGATAGGGTAAACCCAGGCTTTCAAGTTGGTACGGGGAGTTTAGATGGTGTTTTTGCACTCAACTATGGCTATAGCGGTAAACGGATTGGGGTTAACAATACGGTGACCTATTATTTGAAATCTGAAAATAAAAACGATTACCGATTTGGCGACCAATTTAGCTACGCATCCAATGTGTATTATTCCATACCGAAAACCACGTATATCGTTATGCCTTTTGTTGGGGTGTCTGGCGATGTGTACCAATCCATAAAACAGTTTGGGGAAGAGGTTACAGAAACCGATGGCGACATTTTAAGTGGTTCATTCGGTTCGGAAGTGGTGTTTAATAGATTTACCATAGGTGCAAATTACACTTTCCCAATACAACAAAACCTGTTTGGCAGTAATGTAAAATCAAAAAATAGAGTGTCGGTTTATTTTAATTTGACGCTATGATTAAGATAAATGGTATTTATTAAGTGTGGGTCAAAATTGCCTATAATGTTTTGTCTATGCACAGTTGCGTGGGTTAGCACTTAACTTTGCAAGTATACACCCAACTGAAAATCCGCGAGGATTTTCAGAAGTAGGCGAGAACAAGCAATTACTTATAGCCATTGTGCCTGTTGCACAACCTTTCAAATATAGTTTAAAATTTCAATTTCTGCATGAAACTTCTTATTTTTAAGAATGCA